>JBFJOO010000013.1:0-66804 GCA_041617635.1 Burkholderiales bacterium
GCCTGGCGTGGTCCGGCGATTTGCCGGACCACGCCTTTTCCCTTCCGGCACCACCCGGCATTCCCCTCCGTTTCACTTCAGGTCATGAGCGCAGTCGAGGCGTCCACCTCCTCCGAGTCAGGGAGCGCAGCGGTGATTTTCGGCGCGACCGGTGCGATCGGCCGCGCACTCGTCACCCAGCTCGACTCCGACTCCCGTTTCGCACGCGTGCTCGGGTATTCACGATCGGGCGACCGCGCCTTCGATCTCTCCGACGAATCGAGCATGGCGGCCGCGGCGGGCGAGATCGCCCGGCTCGGCGTCGAGCTGAGGCTCGCAATCGACGCGACCGGTGCTCTGCACGGTGAAGGCTGCGTCGCGGAGAAAACCTGGCACCAGATCGACCCCCATTCGCTGGCGCGCTCCTTCGCGGTCAACGCGATCGGCCCCGCGCTCGTCATGAAGCACATCCTTCCGCTCCTGCCGCGCTCCGGGAGGAGCGTCTTCGCGACCCTGTCGGCGCGCGTCGGGAGCATCGGCGACAACCGGCTGGGAGGTTGGTACGGATATCGTGCCTCCAAGGCCGCGCTCAACCAGATCGTGCGCACCGCATCGATCGAGCTGGCCCGCAAGCGCCCGCATGCGGTGTGCGTGGCACTCCATCCCGGAACGGTGGACACGCCGCTCTCCGCGCCCTTCGCGAAGGAGGGGCTCGCGGTGCAGCCCCCCGCCGAGGCGGCGGCGCGACTCCTCGGCGTCACCGAGTCACTTCGCCCCGAGCAATCGGGGGGGTTCTTTGATCAAAATGGCGAACCAATTCCCTGGTAGCCGAGCCGCGTGCCGGATGAAGGTGGAGTACTGCCCGGCAGCGTGTCGCCGGAGAGCGCGCGGCCATGGCATCTAGTCGCGGCAGCGGACGCGGCAAAGTCCGGAATCTGGTGCTCGTTCTAGGCGATCAACTCGACGCCGCGAGCACTGCGTTCGAGGACTTCGACCCGCAGCAGGATCGCGTGCTCATGATCGAGGCGAGCGGCGAAGCGCAGCACGTCTGGAGCCACAAGGCGCGCATCGCTCTCTTCCTCTCCGCAATGCGTCATTTCGCGGCCGAATTGCGTGCCCACGGGCTTCACGTGGACTACGTGCCGCTTGCCGGGAACCCGCATGCTTCCCTGCTCGACTCCCTGGACGCGAAGATCGTCGCGCTTGCGCCGCAGAAGCTCGTGCTGGTGGAGCCGGGCGAATGGCGGCTCGAGCGAGGGATCGAGGCGGTTGCCGCACGCCGCGACGTGCCGCTCGCGATTCGCGACGACCTGCACTTCCTCGTTTCGCGCCACGAGTTCGCGGAGTGGACGAAAGGTCGCAAGGTACTTCTCCTCGAGACGTTCTATCGCTTCGCTCGCCAGCGCACCGGCCACCTGATGGAGGCCGGAAAACCGGCGGGCGGCGCGTGGAACTACGACCGCGAGAACCGCGGCGCCTTCGGCAAGTCCGGTCCGGGCCGCGTACCCCCGCCGCCGCGATTCAAGCCCGACAAGATCACGCGCGATGCGCTCGACGAGGTCGCACGCCGTTTCCCCGATCATCCGGGCTCGCTCGAGCACTTCGGCTGGCCGGTGACGCGCACGCAAGCGCTCGAGGCGCTCGGCGCGTTCGTCAAGGATCGGCTGCCGTCGTTCGGACGGTACCAGGATGCGATGTGGCGCGGCGAGCCGTTTCTCTACCACTCGCTCCTCTCCGCCGCGCTCAACCTGAAGCTGCTCAGCCCGCGCGAGGTGATCGAGGCAGCCATCGCGGCCCTTCGCGCGAAGCGAGCGCCGCTTGCGGCCGTGGAGGGCTTCGTGCGCCAGATCCTCGGCTGGCGCGAGTTCGTCCGCGGCGTGTACTGGCGGAACATGCCGGCCATGCGAGAGGCGAACCACTTTCGCCACCGGCGCGCCCTGCCGAAGTGGTACTGGACCGGCGCGACCGCAATGCACTGCATGCGCGAGACGATCGGTCAGACTCTCGACCACGGCTACGCTCATCACATCCAGCGTCTGATGATCACCGGAATGTTCGGGCTCATCGCCGAGCTCGATCCGAAGCAGGTCGCGGACTGGTATCTCGCGGTCTACGTCGACGCGGTCGAATGGGTCGAGCTGCCCAACGTGGCCGGGATGGCGCTCTACGCCGATGGCGGCCGCTTCACGACGAAGCCCTACGCCGCAAGCGGCGCCTACGTCAACCGAATGAGCAACTACTGCGCGGGTTGCCGCTACGATCCGAAGCAGCGCACCGGTGCGAGCGCCTGTCCGATGACCGTCCTGTACTGGAACTTTCTGGAACGCAACCGGGCCGAGCTCGCCGCGCAGCCCCGAACGGCACTGATGGTGCGCAATCTTGCGCGGCTCTCCGAAACCGAACGCGCGGCGATTCGACGGCACGCGCGCACGTTGCTCGCGAACCTGGATTCCCTGTAGGGCGGCGCAGCGCGCGCCGGACTAGATGATCCGCTCGCCGAATTTCTTGAGCGCCGGAGCGGCGATCGTCAGCCCCAGCCCGGGCTGTTCCTTCAGCTTGAGGATGCCGTTCGCGATCTTCGGCGGATCCTCGAAGAGCTCGGCCTGCAGGGGGTCGCGCTCCGGGTCGGTGAAGGACTCGACGATGCATCCCGCCGGGCTCGCCGCGACGATGTGCGCGTGGATGAAGCAGTCGTGGTGCGGCGCGACCTGCACGTGGTTGAGCTCGCAGAGCGCCGCGAGCTTGCGGCCCTCGGTGAAGCCGCCCATCATCGTGCAGTCGAACTGCAGGATCTGGATGGCCTGCTCGTCGATGAGCGCGCGGCAGCCGTAGCTCGTGAGCTCGCTCTCGCCCGCCGAAAGCGGAATGTCGGTCCGCTGCGCGAGCAGCTTCAGCTCGCGGCGGTCGTCGGCCCAGCGCACCGGCTCCTCGAGCCAGCGGGGCCGCAGCGGCGCGAGCAGGCGCGCGCCCTCGATCGCGGTAGCGAGGTCCCAGGCGCGGTTGACGTCGATCATCAGGTCCTTGTCCGGGCCGATCACCTCGCGGACCACCGCCATGCGCGCGATGTCCTCCGCGAGCGGCGCGCCGCCGACCTTGCCCTTGAAGCCCTGGTGGCCCTGCTCCTTCAGCATCTGCATCTCGTCGCGCAGCTCGGCCATGTCCTTGCCGTCGCGGTAATAGGCGCACGTGACATAGCACGGCACCTCGCTCCGGTAGCCGCCGAAAAGCCGGTAGAGCGGCAGACCCGCGACCTTCCCGATGATGTCCCACACCGCGATGTCCACCGCGGCGGAGATGCGCACGATCGCCTCGCGCGACCAGCCTTTCTCGTGCGCGACACGCTGGGAGGTGAGCGCGAAAAGCCGCTCGTAGAGCCGCTCCGGCGCGAGCGGATCGGCACCGACGACGAGCTCGCCGATACCCGTGCGGAACGCGTGGATGGCCGCCTCGATCGGCGTGTAGCTCGTGGCGAGCCCAATGCCCTCGACGCCTGCGTCGGTTCTCAGCCGCACGAGAATCTCGTTGGCCTTCGGCACCTTGAAATGGCTGACCCAGTGCGGCCGGCCCTCGTCCGGCGCGCGCAGGATGTGGACTTCGAGACTCGAGATCTTCATAACGGATCGCCTTGGGAGGCCGCAGGGCTGCGTGCCCGGCGGCGTAGGCTATCACCAATCGCGCGCGGGAAGCCCGGCGAGCGACCGCGGAATCGCGCACGCCCCGGTATCACGCTGGCTATAATTGCAGGTTCGCGCCTTGTGCCGCGTGTCCCGCCGGCGATGACCTCAACATGAGCTACTATCAGCATCACGTCTTCTTCTGCTGCAACCAGCGCGAAGCGGGCGAGACCTGCTGCAATGATCGCGGCGCGAAGGACATGCGCGCCTACGCCAAGGATCGCGTCAAGTCCCTCAAGCTGAACGGCCAGGGCAAGGTGCGCATCAACACCGCCGGCTGCCTCGACCGCTGCGAGGAAGGGCCCGTCGTCGTCGTGTATCCCGAGGAGATCTGGTACACCTACGTCGACAAGTCCGACATCGACGAGATCATCGAGGAGCACTTGGTGCACGGGCGCATCGTCGAGCGCCTGCGCATATGACGCGAACCCCGCAGGAGCACGTCCTCATAGCGGGGCCCGCCGGAAAGATCGAAGCAGTCGTCGAGCATCCGGCGGTGTTCCCTGCGGACGGCGTATCGGAAGGCATACGCGGCATCGCGCTGGTCTGTCACCCGCATCCGCTGTTCGGGGGAACGCTCACCAACAAGGTCGTCGCCACGCTCGCGCGCGCGTTCGTCGAGCTCGGCTACGTCGCGATCCGGCCCAATTTTCGCGGCGTCGGCAAGTCGGAGGGAACGCACGACCACGGCGAGGGCGAGACCGAGGACATGCTCGCGGTCGTCGCCTACGCCAAGGACCGCTTTGGCGAGGTGCCGCTCGCGCTCGCGGGCTTCTCCTTCGGCAGCTACGTGCAGTCGCGTGTCGCGCAGCGCGTGCCTCCGGAGCGGATGGTGCTGGTGGGCACGGCCACAGGGGACCTCGGCGAGCGGAAGTACACCACCCCGAGCGTGCCGGGCGAAACGATCGTCATCCACGGCGAGGTCGACGATACCGTGCCGCTCGCGCGCGTGCTCGACTGGGCGCGCCCGCAGGAGCTGCCGGTGATCGTGATTCCCGGCGCCGACCATTTCTTCCATCGGCGGTTGCACATCCTGCGCAACATCGTGAAGGGGAGCTGGCACTGAACGATCCGCGCCCGGTGATCGCGCGCGATACCGCAGCCGGTGCACGCGCCGACGGCACGGTGCTCGACGTGCGCGGCCTGCGCAAGTCGTACGGCGCGCAGGAGGTGCTCGCGGGCGTCGATTTCGCCCTCCGGCGCGGCGAGTGCTTCGGCCTGCTCGGGCCAAACGGCGCGGGCAAGACGACCACGCTGCGCCTCGCGCTCGGCCTCATCTCCCCGGACGCCGGCGCGATCGAGGTGCTGGGCGAGCCTGTCCCGGCGCGCGGGCGCGAGGCGCGCATGCGGATCGGCGTCGTCCCGCAGATGGACAACCTCGATCCCGATTTCACGGTGGTCGAAAACCTGCAGGTATACGGTCGCTACTTCGGCATCCGCGACGACGTGCTGCGCGTTCGCATTCCGGGCCTCGTGGACTTTGCCGGGCTTGCCGGCCGCGCCGACTCGCCGATCGCCACGCTCTCGGGGGGGATGAAGCGCCGGCTCACGCTGGCGCGCGCGCTGATCAACGACCCGGACGTGGTGTTCATGGACGAGCCGACGACCGGGCTCGATCCGCAGGCGCGCCACCTGATCTGGGAGCGGTTGCGCCGCCTCACCGCGCAGGGCAAAACGATCTTGCTCACTACGCACTTCATGGAGGAGGCCGAGCGGCTCTGCAACCGGCTGGTGATCATGGATCGCGGCCGGATCATCGCCGAGGGCGCGCCGCGCGAGCTCGTGCGCCGGCACATCGAGCGCCACGTGATCGAGGTGCACGGCGACGGCACGGACACCTGGACGGAGCGCACGGGCCGCGCGCTCGCGAGCCGCATCGAGCGGGCCGGCGACACCGTCTTCTGCTACGCGACCGAAGACGCGGCGCTGCTCGCGAGCCTGGAGCGCGAGCCGGAGCTGCGCTACCTGCACCGACCCGCGAACCTCGAGGACGTGTTTCTCAAGCTGACGGGACGAGAACTGCGGGACTAGGATCCGATGCGATGATCTCGACCGCCCTGACGCTCTCGCCGCCGCGCCTCTCGTGGCGCTTCACGGCCGTCTGGCGCCGCATGTTCCTCGTCTGGCAGAAGCTCGCGGTGCCCTCGATGCTCGGCAACCTGGCCGATCCGATGATCTACATGCTCGGCTTCGGCTACGGCCTCGGCAAGCTGCTCCCCGAAGTGGCGGGCGTGCCTTACATCGTGTTCCTCGCAGCCGGGACGGTGTGCTTCTCGACCATGAACAGCGCGACCTTCGAGACTCTCTACTCCTCCTTTTCGCGCATGCAGGTGCAGCGCAGCTGGGACGCGATGCTGAACGCGCCGCTCGCGCTGGAAGACGTCGTGCTCGGCGAATGCACGTGGGCGGCGAGCAAGTCGTTCCTCTCCGGGATCGCGATCCTGCTGGTCGCCGCGGCGCTCGGGCTGCTCGAGAGCTGGCTCGCGCTCTGGGTCCTGCCGCTCATTCCGCTGATCGGATTCGCGTTCAGTGCGCTCGGGCTCGTCGTGACGGCAGTCTCGCCGTCGTACGATTTCTTCATGTACTACTTCACGCTGTTCATCACGCCGATGGCGATGCTCTCCGGGGTCTTTTTCCCGGTCGACCAGCTGCCCGCAGGGATCCAGATCGTTTCCCACGTTCTGCCGCTCACCCACGCCACCTCGCTCGTGCGGCCGCTCTTGCTCGGCGAGATTCCTCCGGACATCGCGCTGCACCTGGCGGTGCTGATCGCCTATGGCGCAGTAGCCTTCTACGTTGCGCTCGTCCTGTTCCGCCGCCGGTTGCTCTCCTAGTGTCGCGTTGCGGAGGTATCTTGTCGAAAAACCGCGCCGCAAGCGCCAGGTCGATTTTTCTCGAGGCACTTCAGTTGCCGCACGCGTACGCACCTTCGAGCGCCGACAACAGAGCCCGTGGCCCTCGAGCTACCTCCGGAAGGCGACACTAGCCATGCTCTGGATCAAGGCCCTGCACATCATCTTCATGGTCACTTGGTTCGCCGGCCTCTTCTATCTCCCGCGCCTCTTCGTGTACCACGCGCTCGCCGACCCGGCGGACGGCACGAGCATCGCGCGCTTCAAGGTGATGGAGCGCAAGCTCTACTTCGGCATCATGACGCCGGGCGCGGTCCTGACGATCGCGTTCGGGACCTGGCTCTGGCTCGGCTACGGCTTCGAGGGCGGTTGGCTCTGGGCGAAGCTCGCGGTGGTGGCGGCGATGATCGTCTACCACCTGTGGTGCGGCAAGCTGGTGCAGGACTTCAAGGCGGATCGGAACACCCGGTCGCACGTGTGGTTCCGCTGGTTCAACGAGGTGCCGGTGCTCTTCCTCTTCGTCGCGGTGATCCTCGTCGTCGTGAAACCATTCTAGCCCGCGGGCGTCGACCATCCACGCGGGCAGTGTCTTGCCCTTGGCGAGCGGTGCAACGCGGGACTTCAGGTCATTGGGGAGACGGCGGGTAGGGCGGGCCAGGATCAGCTCGGGTGAATATGCGCCGGTTATGCAGGAGGTGACCATTGCGCATGGATCGGCAATGCCATCGCGGCGGAGAATGGCACCAGGAGGTGCGGCCCATGGTCCCCACGAGCTTGATGCTCATCGTTTCCGGAATCGTCTGCATTTTGCTAACCTTCTATGCAATTCGCCAGATAAGGCCGCGCGCAGGAGAACCCGAAGCGGCATGGACGGCCTCGGACGCGCTCAGCACCACTGTCATCCTGGTTCTGATGACTCTGTTCATCGCCGGCGTCGGTTTGATTCTGAAGGGCATCCTCGACTGAGGATCCGGAGCGCAGACGGCGCACCGCCCGGGCAGAGGCGCAGGCCGGCTGCGCGGGCTCTCGGGGGCCCGCAACCGCCAGGACGGTTCGAGCCTCGGGGCCGGGCCGCTTAGGACCGCATTCCTTTTTCCGCTCGGCCGCGACCGGGCGCTTGACCCGCCACATCCTGCGCGGGCACGATCCGTTGCGCGCCGGACTCGTCCGATGCGCAAGTTCCGGGCCGCGGCGATCGTGGGAGAATCCTCGTCATCGGCGGCTCTCGCTCCGGGCGTCACCGATGGTGGTTCCTTGCGCCTTGCCCCCTACCTGAAGAGCACTTTGACCGTCGCGGTGGTCGGCGTGGCCGCACACGTGCTGACGCTCTTCGTGCCGCTGCCGCACGTGCCGGTGCTGTTCCTTGCCGCAGTGGTCATCAGTGCCGCCCGCTGGGGGCTCGGGCCGTCGCTGCTCGCCGCCTTTCTGAGCGTCGTCGCCGGCAGCTACTTCTTCTACTCACCGATCTACAGCTTCCACGTCGCCAACCCGCAGGATCTCGTTGACCTTGCGATGTTCATTATCGTGGCGGCGCTGACGAGCCGTCTTGCCGCAGGGGTGCGCGCCCAGGCCCTCGAGGCGAAGCGCGGTCAGGCCGTGATCGGCGGGTTGCATGCCTTCAGCGAGCGCCTGGCGGCAAGCGCCGCCCCTGCTGATCTCAGCGCGTCGATCCTGGAGCATCTCGCACCCGTGATCGGCCGGCCGATTCATCTCCTGCTGCCCGACACCGCGGGTCTCGCCGTCGCGGCGTCGGACAGCAGCGCGAACCCGCCACCCGCGGAGGTTCTCGCCGCGGCCGATCGCGTGATGACCGGACGTGAGGCGGCGGCGCTCCCGGGCTGGCGCATCGCGCCACTGCCGACCGCGCAAGGCGTGGTGGGTGTGGTCGTGGCCCGACAGCCGCAAACGGGGCCCGTTTCGCCGTTCGACGCGGACTATGCCAAGGCGCTCCTCGCGCAGGCGGCGCAGGCGATCGAGCGGGCGCGCCTGAGCCGGGAGATCGCCGATGCTCGCGTCAAGGCGCAGGGCGAGGCGTTGCGCGAAGCGTTGATCAATTCCGTGTCGCACGACCTGCAGACGCCACTCGCGGCAATCCTCGGTTCTGCCACGGTGCTCGAGTCCCTCGGTGATGCGGGTGACCCGGGCGCACAGCGCGAGTTGGTGACGACGATCCGTGAAGAGGCCGAGCGGCTCGGAAGCTATATCGGCAACGTTCTCGATCTGACGCGCATTCGCTCTGGCCAGATCGCGCCTCGCCTGGAGCTGGTCGAGTTGTCGGATATCATAAACGGCGCATTGCGTCGCAGAGAGAAGGTGCTCGCTGGCCACTTGCTGCACGTGGAACTGCCGCCCGATCTCCCGATGCTGCAGCTCGACCTGTTCCTGATGGAGCATGCGGTCATGAACGTGCTTGATAATGCGGCGAAGTACTCGCCGGGAGGCTCGCGGGTCAGCATCGTCGCGTCGGAGCAGGAAGGCGAGGTCGTGCTGGACATCGCCGACTGCGGCAGCGGCGTACCCGCGGAGGACCTCGAGCGGGTCTTCGACGCCTTCTACCGTGGTAATGCGCACGCCGGCGCGGCGGCCGGCAGTGGCCTCGGCCTCGCAATCTGCCGTGCATTCGTGACGGCGAATGGAGGCTCCGCGACGATGATCAGCGCCGGGAGTGGGCGAGGCGCAACGGTGCGCCTGCGCATTCCGGTCCCGGCGGGTGCTGACGCGACGGTGGATCCGACGACCGATGAATGATGCGCGGCCGAGAATCCTGGTCGTGGACGACGAACCGCAGATCCGCCGGTTCCTGCGCTTGGGCCTCGAGAGTCACGGTTACGCCGTCCTCGAGGCCGCGAACGCCGACAACGCCCTGCGCACCGCGGTCGCGGCGCAGCCGGAGCTGATCGTCCTCGACCTCGGCCTGCCGGATCGCGAGGGATTCGATGTGCTGGGTGCCCTGCGCGAGTGGTCACGCGTACCGGTGCTCGTGCTGTCTGTGCGGAGCCGGGAGGACGAGAAGGTTCGCGCGTTCGACCTCGGTGCCGACGACTATGTGGTCAAGCCGTTTGGCATGGCAGAGCTGCTCGCGCGCATCAAGGCCGCGCTGCGCCGCCGGGTCGAGCGCGAGGCGCCGAAGCCGATCTTCCGCGTCGGCGAGCTCGAAGTCGATCTGGTCCGCCGCCTGGTGCGCGTGAACAATGCGGACGTCCGGCTCTCGCGCATGCAGTACCGCCTGCTCCAGATCCTGGTGTCGAATGCGGGCAAGGTCGTCACCCATCACCAGCTGCTGCACGAAGTCTGGGGCGCGGTGCATCATGACGACGTCCAGTATCTGCGCGTATTCATCCGGAAGCTGCGCCGCCGCATCGAGGCCGATCCGGCGCGGCCGCAATATCTCCTGACGGAGCTCGGCGTCGGCTATCGACTGCGCGCGCCGGATCAGCTCGGCAGTCCTCCGTGAGCGCAACATCCGCGCGAGGCCGCTGGCTATCCGACTTCGCCGCGGCGCTCGGGCTGCGACCTGGCTCTGGCTCGGCTACGGCTGCGCGGGCGGTTGGCTCTGGGCGAAGCGCGCGGTGGTGGCGGCGATGATCGTCTACCCCCACGAGGTGCCGGTGCTCTTCCTCTTCGCCGCGGTGATCCTCGTCGTCGTGAAACCGTTTTGATCCGTTCGTGACCCTCAGCGCTGCTTGACCTGCTTGAGGAGCGCGTTGCCTTTCACGGCCAGGCGGTTGTAGTCGCGGGTCAGCGCTTCGTACGCCGCGACGGCGCGATCCAGACCGCGCACGTCGCCGCTTTCCAGCTCCCCGATCTGATGCACCCGCGTGTTCACCATCTGGACCTGTAGTTCACGCAGATCCTTCGAGACCGCGAAGATCTGCGCAAGCGTCTCGCTCGCCCGGCGTCGCGCGAGATCCCGGTACGGAATCGTGGTGTCCGCAACGAGGCTGCGCGCCTTCGCAGCGTTCTCGCGCGCGACGGCGAGATTCCGGGCTTGGATGCCCTGCCCCGACCGGTCCAGGTACGCGATGCTTTCGTTGACGGTCTGGACGATGGACTCGAGATTGCGAATGACCGGGTTCAGCTCGAGCATGCGCTCGAGGAGCTGCTCGAGCTGCTGCTCGTTCACTACCGCATAGGCGCGCCCGCCCAGGGCCTCCGCGAGGCTCTGGAGCTCCGCCAGGTCCCGCGCCGTGATGCCCACCCCGACGATCTCGTATTCGGGCTTGATCTTGCGGTTCGCCAGTCGCTCCCGCACGATCTCCGCGCCCTGGCGCCTGAAACACTCGTCGGTGCCGCCGGTGATGATGAGCACGCTCTTGTTGACGCCTTCGAATCGGGCGGGATCGTCGAAATCGTAGGCCGCATTGATGACGGCATCGACGAGCGTTCGCTGGCCGCGTGTCTTCACCTGTTTCACGCTCTCGCGGATGATCGGACCATTGTTCAGGCTGAACCCGACGACGAGCTCGGAAGCCGTTCCATCGCATGCGCCGCCGAAGTGCCGGTACGCCAGGTTGTCGCGATCGGCGTGCTGGCGCCCGAGCACGCTCGTGAGCGCCCGCCTGGCGACGTCCAGCCGGGTGGTGTCGGTGAACGGGCTCTCCATGTCCGACGACCGGTCGAGGATGATCTGGGTGTTCTCCTGCACCTTGCCGTCGGCGACGACGCTGCCGGTCTCGACGCTCTTCGCCGCCCTGCCGATCGCCTCGCGGAGTCCCTCCGCCGTGGACGCGGTGTAGTAGCCTCCGCCGGCAAGATCCGCGATACGTCGCAGCACCATCGCCTCCTCCGGCTTCAGGATGTCGAAGCCGACCACGTGCACCGCGATGCCCCGCTGCGCGTGGAGTCGTTGCGCGACCTCGGCCGGATCTCGATTGCAGGTCTCCTTGCCGTCGGTCAGCAGAATGATCGCCTTCTCCCCGGCCGCGGCGGAGAGCTCGTCGGCCGCGGCCTCGAGCGCCGTCGCGATCGGCGTAGCCCCGCGGGTGCGGATGGCGCTGATCCCGGCGAGCAGCGCGGCGCGGTCCAGTGGCGCCAAGGCGACCACGCGCTCGATATCCTTGCAGTCGCGCTCGCGACGGCCTCCGTACACGTACAGGCCCGCGTTGATGCCGGTCGCCGGCAGGGTCTTGATCAGGTCTTGCAGCGCGTCGCGCACCGCGTCGAAGCGGGTCTGGCCTTCAAGAGCCGTGCGCATCGACGCGGAAGCGTCGATCACGAACACGACGTTCTTCGCGCCCCAGGTCGGCGGCGCGAGAAGCAGGGAAAGCAGGAGCAGCGGTACTGCGACTGGAATCCTGGTGGTCATGAGGCGACCTCCTTTTCTGCAGATTGCAGTCCGCGAAGCGGCACGACGCGCGGATCATGCGGGCCAATGGGCGGCGCGCTTCGCGTCGACACTAGCCCAACTACTCAGTCGCGGATCTCTTTCGCGCAGCGAAAGCCGATGGTATCTCTCCTGGTCTCGGGGGTGGCTGCGTACCGGTAGGCGGCCCTCAGCTCGGAAGCGTCGGAGCTCCAGTCGCCGCCGCGGACGGCGCGCATCGCGGGCGAACCCGCCGCCGATCCGTTGAAGGGATTCGCGCCCGCGGGACGCGTGTAGAAATCGCGGTCGTACCAGTCCCGTACCCACTCCGCGACGTTCCCCGCGAGATCGTACACGCCGTGGGCGCTGCGGCCCGCCGCGTAGGCGCCGACCGGCGCGCGCTCGGAATGCCGGTCGTCCTGCGACTTGTCGCGCCATTCTTTTGCGCAGTTCTGGTCGCAGAAATTGGCGCGCGTGCCGCCGGGCGGGTCGTCGCCCCACGGGTAACGGCGCTTGCCTCCGCCGCGGGCGGCCATTTCCCACTGTGCCTCGCTGGGCAGGACCTTCCCATGATGCCGGCAGTACGCGTCCGCCTCCTGCCACGTGACTCCGATGACCGGGTAGTCCGGATTCTTGGCCGGCGCCGACTGCGGAGTGCCGGGGGTTGCCGCTTTCGCGAACCGGTGGAAATCGGCTTCCGTCACTTCGTGCCGGTCGATGTAGAACGCATCCAGCGCCACCTCGTGGTCGGGACGCATCGGCTCCATCCAGGTCGGAGACAGCGTGGGATGGGCCTTTAACGCGCTCGCGTACGCGTCCCTGACTTCCTCCGCAGTGCTCCCCATCGTGAACTTGCCGCCCGGGATCAGCACCATGCCGGTCGGCGCGGCATCGTGGAGGATCCGGTACGCAGAGATTCCACCCGCCACCAGCACCAGCCCGAGCACCGCCGCGATCGCATAGCGCGTCGCCAGGCGCAGACGCCGGAACCGCGCCCACCATCCGCGCTCGACGACGGGTTCCGGGGGCGGCTGCTCGAGCCGCACCGCGATCGACTCGAGGAGCTCCTGAAAGCCGGGATGGCTCAGTTCCCCGGACCAGTTCACGAGCGAGGCGGACTTGATGCGCTCGAACGGCATCGGCGGATCGACGGCGTCGATCTTCACCGGAATCAGGACGCTGCGCATGCGTCCCTGCTCCGCCTCCGAGAGGACCCAGTCGCTCTCGAGCGCCGCTCGCGACCAGACGACGACGACGCAGCGGGCCGTGCCGAGCTCCCTGCGAATCTCGGCATCGATTCGCCGCCCCGGCCCGATCTCCCGATCCCACCATATTGACCAGCCCGGCTGGTGCTTCTCGAGCGTTGCGACGAGCCGCTCGACCCAGCGCCGGTCCTTGCTCGAGTAGCTGACGAAGATGTCGCTCATCGGGACCGCCGGTAGCCTCGCGACGTTATCGTGAAGCCTTTCTCACGGAGCATTCCTCGCGCGCGGCATCACGGCGTCTGATCGGCATGCACCGCGGTCGCCGGATACTCGGGACGGATGTCGAATCGCAGCAGGCGTTGGGCGGTGCGCAACGCGCTTTCCGCATCCTCGGGGCGGTTCGCGCGCGCGAAAATGAATCCGAGATAGCTTGCCCCGTCGGGCGGTGGCGCGACGATCTGGCCGACGTGGGCCGCGATGGTCACGCCCGTGACGCCCGGCACCGACTGCGCCGCAGTAAGGCCCTCGATCCCGAGATAGATGCCGCGTCGTGGAACGGGGATCATCATCACCCCCGTCGCATCGTTCGCCCCATCCGCGCCTTGCACGGGGCGCGCCTCGCCAATCGCCTGGCGCAGGATCAGCTCCTCCAGCGTCATGCCCAGGGTGTGCGTGAGCATCCGCCCGCACAGCCCGCCAATCGAGCGCGGCGCGACTTCCAGCATCCAGATCCCCCGGTCGTTGATGCGCATTTCGGCGTGGATCGACCCGGTCACCAACCCGGCGGCGCCGCACGCCCGCGCCACTTCCCGATGGATGCGGTGCTGACTCTCGTGCGGCAAGCGGGACGGCGTGACGTAGATGGTCTCCTCGAAATAGGGCCCGTCGAGGGGATCGGGTTTGTCGAACAGGGCGAGGACGTTCAGGCGCCCGCGCTCCAGTGTGCCCTCCAGCGCGTACTCGCGACCCGGAACGAACTCCTCGATGACGAGGCCCAGTTCCCGGGCGTCGCGGTCGGCCCGCGACTGGATCGCACGCACCCAGTTCACGGCCCGCACGAGCGCGTCCGAATCATCGGCGCGGATCACGCCGCGGCTGGCCGACAATCGGCGCGCCTTCACCACCACGGGAAACTGCAATCCATCCAATGGTGTGCGTGGATCCGCTCCGGTCGGCAGATGCCGGAATCCGGGGCACGGCAAATCGTGCTTTCGCAGCAGTTGTCGGAACGCGAGCTTGTCGCGCACCTGCCGCACTGCGTGGACGGCGTTTCCCGGCAGGCCGAGACGCTCCGTCAGCAGCGCCGCGAGCTCCACACCCGAATCATCGACCGCGAGCACGGCATCGGCGCGGCCGTCGATCTCCCGCAGCACGGTGTCTGCCGCCTGCTCGGGCCGGTCGAAGTGGAGCGCCATGATAGGCGGCAGGCCCCAGGAGGGGGCGAGCTGGTGACAGTAGTCGGCCGCAGCCACGATCGCCACGCCCAGCTTCCGCGCGGCGGCGAGAAAATCGTCGTTGCGGTAGCTCGACGTCGGCAGCAGCAACAAGACGCGCTTCACGGTTTCGACTCAGAAAGATTGCAGCTGCGATTGGGTGGGCTCCGCGCAGCAGTACCACGGCTCCGACAATCTCGGGATCGGCGACCCAAGATCCGCGGCGAGCTCCGGCGCCTCGCGCCCGGCCACCGCGTGCGCCGCGCGCCAGATGGCTGCGAAAGCATCGCGGCGCGCGAGCCCCTCTTGTTCGCTGCGCGCCACGCTTTCCTGCAATGCCTGCTGCAGACGGTCCACCCGCGGATCGGAATGGCGCCACCGATAGCCGAGAAGCTCGGGATCGAAAGCCACCAGCTTCTCCCCGAAGCCGGGCAGCTGCAGGAGGTAGGAACCCTCCGGCACGAGCAGCCGGATGGTGAGCTGCACCGGAGGAACGCTTTCCACGAGCTCGAGCATGACGAGCCGCTCCAGCAAGGCGATGTAGCCCTCCAGCGTCGTCCACGGCGTGAACGCGACGAAGGTCGGGGCAAGCGCGATGCCGGCTGCGCGGGCGAGCGCCACCGCCCGGTCGAAGTCGCGACTGGTGTGGTTCTTCGCGAGGAGGCGCAGGACGTCGTCGTCCACCGCCTCCACCGCAGTGGTGATGAACAGGCACCCGCAGCGTCGCAATTCGGGCAGGAGATCGGCGTGATCGATGAGGTGCTGGACCTTGATGGTCGCGTCGAACGTGACCTCGGGAAACGCATCGTTCAAAGCGCGAACCAGCTTGAGCGCATGGGTGGGACCGTTGAAGAAATCCGGGTCGCCGAAGGAAATATGGGTGGCCCCTTCGCTCACCTGCTGCGCGATGTCCTGCATCACGACGTCCGCCGGGACGATCCGGAACTTCCCCTGGTACACGGGAACCACCGGGCAATGGCGGCACAAGTGCTTGCAGCCGCGGCTGCCCTCGGCGAATCCGACCATGCGCGTCGATCCGCCCGGCAGCACGAGATGGGCATAGCGCGAGAGCTTTGGCAGGACGCTGCGGTCCGGCACCGCGAAGTGAACCTTCCCCAGACTGATGACCGGCTCGCTCTGGGTCGTTGCCGCTTCGCCGGCGCGGAGTCGCTCGCACAGGGAAAGCAGCGCCGGCTCCAGTTCGCCGCCGAGCACCGTGCTCACGCCCAGCGCCCGCAGCCGTGCCTCGTTCATGGGCGCATAGAGCCCGTAGACGCAGATGTGCGCGCCCGGCGCGAGCCGCCGGATGCGCGGCAACGCCTCGATCGCAATGCGCGTGGCCGTGTGCATCCCGACATAGATCGCCACCAGGCGCGCGCCACGCAGGGTTTCGGGATCGAGCTTCTGCAGTGAGAGATCGAGACAAGTCACCGCGAACTCCGCGCGCTTCAGCCACGCAGCAGGTTCCGCCAATGCGAACGGCTGCCGTCCCAGCTCGTACGGATTGATGAGAACGACCCGGAACGAATCGTTCGCCGTGGCCGGGCGCGGACCGACGCGGGACAACGTTGCTGGGGAAAGCGGCTTGTTCATACCCGGTCGTGCGCAGCGCCCGCGTGACGGCTGGCGCTATGAAAAGTGGCGCGCGGCGCTCCGGCTACTTCGATTTCGGGCGCTGCGCGTACGGCGCGGGGCCCGGCTCGCGACTCGCCTTGGCCTCCGCCAGGCGCTTGAGATAGGTGCGCCACATCTCCTCCTGGTGCAGGCCGTATTCGTACAGCAAATCCCAGGAGTAGATGCCGGTGTCGTGGCCGTCCGAGAAGGTGAGCTGGATCGCATAGCTCCCGACCGGCTCGATCTGGGTGATCTCGACGCTTCGCTTCCCGGCCTGCAAGACCTCCTGCCCCGGCCCATGGCCACGCACTTCGGCAGACGGCGAATAGACCCGCAAGAACTCGCACGGCAGCGTGAAGGTCTTGCCGTCCGCGAACGAGATCTCCAGCACCCGCGACTTCTGGTGCAGCTTGATGTCGGTAGGTTGGGGCGTTTCGGTATCCATGCTTCCGTCCAACGGTGCTCGCGCGGCGCGCGGGTGGGTCGCTCGCCGCTATACGCGCTTCACGACCGCGCGCGACTACTTTTTCTGGGTGGGCGGGACATAGCCCGAGGCAACGTCGGCGCCCCCGCCGAAGAAATACTTCTCCGTCTGCTGCATGAGGTAGTCGCGCGCCTTCTTGTCGGCGAGGTTGAGCTGGTTCTCGTTCACCAGCATCTTCTGGTGCTCGAGCCACTGCTTCCAGGACTCCTTCGACACGTTCTCGTAGAGCCGCTTGCCGAGCTCGCCGGGCAGCGGCGGAAAGTCGAGCGCTTCGGCCTCGCGCCCGAGCTTGATGCACTTGACCATGCGCGCCATGTTTGGACTCCACAAGATCCCACGACCTCAATCGCCGCATTCCGCAGTCGTTGCGGTTACGACATCTCGTCTACCCAGTATAGCAACGCGCTTCCTGAACCACCTAGCAGCTAGGGCGCGATCACCCTTCCTGCAAGCAGGGGAAAGGCGCGACACGCCGGCCCTCGCTTGAACATCGTGAGTGCCCAGCGCACACTCTGCCCACGGGCCCAACGGTCAGGACACGTCATGCCGGGCAGAGCGGAGCGCTGGCTCGAGACATCGGATGTCGTACCGATGTTCCCGACCCTGGTCTGGAAGTTCCAGATCAAGCGCGACTTTCGCCAGGCGATGGATGCCGACATCCTGAACGCGCTGGCTGCGATCCGGGGGAAACTCCCGCTGCTCGCGCCGGGTGAGGGTTGGCAGTCGGAACAGCGCCTGCACGAGCTTGCGGCGTTCGAGGCGCTCACGATCTGTGTACGCGACGCGGCCGCGAGCGTGCTCCGGTTCCTGCGCATCGAGTCCGGCACGCTGAAGATCACCGGTTGCTGGGCGAACGTGCTCGCAGCCGGCGCAGCGCATCGCGCGCATAGCCATCCGAACAACTTCCTGAGCGGGGCCTACTATCTCGCCACGCAAACCGGCGCGGACACGATCAACTTCCACGATCCGCGGGCCCAGACCACCGTGCTGCGGCCGCCGGTGACGGCGCTCAGCGCCGAGAACACCGACCAGGTCGTGGTGCGCGTGACGAACGGCGCAATGCTGCTTTTCCCTGCTTGGCTATGCCATTCGGTCGATGCCAACCGCAGCAGCGACGAGCGAACGAGCATCAGCTTCAACCTGATGTTCGCGGACTTTGCCGAGGGCTTGAGCGCACCGCTGTGGTGATGCCGGTTCTCTGCCGGATCGCCGACCGCGCGACGCCCGACGGGTATTTCCCGATGGCTGAAGGTGGATTAATTTGCTAGCCTCGCTCCGGACAGCAAAGGGAGGAGACCCGCGCGGCGGCAACGTGCGCCGGGGGACAATCGATGGCCGACTCCGCGCCGACGCGGATCCGCGACCCCGAGATCGACGCCGAGACGGGCGCGGACGGCACGCGCACCATACGGCTCGGCGGAGCATGGGACATCCGCGCGCTCGAGACCCGAACGCGCGCGCTGGGCGGTGAGCTCGCGGCGTTTGCCGCGCGTGACGCCTGGGACCTGACCGGCATCGAGCGCCTCGATCACGTTGGCGCGCTGCTCCTCTGGCGCGCGTGGGCAAGGCAGCGTCCCGAGCGGCTGCGGCTCGCACCCGCGCAGGAGCTCTTCTTCGAGAACCTCGCCCATGCCGACGAAGGGGAGGCCACCGCGCGTCGCCGGTCGCTGCTCGACCCGCTCGCGGCCCTCGGGCGCCGCGCGCTCGGCGTCTGGGGCCACCTCGTCCGCATCGTTCGCCTCGCCGGGCAGGTCATCCTCGACGGTGCGTGGGTGATCGCCAACCCCTCGCGCGGGCCCTGGCGCGAGCTGTCGGCGACGATCCACCGGGCGGGCGCGCAGGCGCTCCCCATCACCGCGCTCGTCGGCTTTCTCATCGGGATCGTGTTGAGCTATCTTTCCTCGGAGCAGCTGCGCACGTTCGGCGCCGGCATCTACGTCATCAACATCGTCGGCATCGGGATCATCCGCGAGCTCGGACCGGTGCTCGCGGCGATCCTCGTGGCCGGTCGCTCCGGCTCGGCCATCACGGCGCAGCTCGGCGTGATGCGGGTGACCGAGGAGCTCGACGCGCTCAGGGTGATGGGGATTCCTGCTGGCGTCCGGCTCATCCTGCCGAAGGTCGTCGGGCTCGCGATCGCGGTGCCGCTCCTGGTGGTGTGGACCAGCGCGGTCGCGTTGATCGGTGCGATGCTCGCGGCGCGCCTCGAGCTGGACATCAGCTTCACCCTGTTCATGCAGACGCTGCCGGTCGCGGTGCCGACCGCGAACCTCTGGCTCGGGCTGGTGAAGGGCGCCGTGTTCGGCGCGCTGATCGCGCTGACCGCTTGCCACTATGGCCTGCGGATCCGGCCGAACACCGAGAGCCTCGGCGCCGGCACCACGCAATCGGTGGTGACCGCGATCACGATCGTGCTCATCGTCGACTCGCTGTTCGCGGTCGCGTTCTCCCACATCGGACTCGAGCTCCGTGGCTGAGCGCAGGATCGACAAGTCGGCGGAGATTCCTCGGCCCGGGCCCGGCGCGGAGTCCCCGGGAAGATTGACCGCGCGCGCGCGGACTCCGGAACGACCCGTCATCGCCGTCAAGGGCCTCTGGACCGAGTTCGACACCCACGTCGTCCATCGCGGCATCGATCTCGAAGTCGATGCCGGCGAGATCCTCGCGCTCGTCGGCGGGTCGGGTAGCGGCAAGACGACACTCCTCCGGCAGATGATCGGGCTCGAGCGTCCGAGCCGCGGCAGCGTGGAGGTTTTCGGCTTCAACCTGCGGCAGGCTCCGACGGCGATCCGCGCGAAGATCCGCAAGCGCTGGGGCGTGCTGTTCCAGGAGGGCGCGCTCTACAGCGCGCTGCCGGTCTACGACAATCTCGCGCTTCCTCTGCGCGAGCTGCGCACGTTCGACGAGGACTTCATCCGCGACATGGTGCTGCTCAAGCTCGACATGGTGGACATCGAGCGGCGCCACGCCCACCGGATGCCGTCCGAGCTCTCCGGCGGGATGGTGAAGCGCGTCGCCCTCGCGCGCGCGCTCGTGCTCGAGCCGGAGCTGCTGTTCCTGGACGAGCCAACTGCAGGACTCGACCCGGACCGCAGCGAAAGCTTCGTCACGCTGCTCGCGTCCCTTCGCGAGCGGCTGGGGCTCACCGTCGTCATGGTGACACACGATCTCGACACGCTGGTCTCGCTCGCCGACCGTGTCGCAGTGCTATTCGCGGGCGAGCTGATCACGCTCGGCACCGTGTCGGAAGTGGTGCGTGTCGATCATCCCTTCATTCACAATTTCTTCGGCGGCGATCGGGGCCAGCGCGCATTGAGCGTGCTGCAGCCGCTTGCCCGCTAGGGGAAACCGGGAGAACAAGATGGAAAACAGACCCTATGCGCTGGCCGCGGGATTCTTCGTGCTGCTCCTCTGCGTCGCGCTCGTCGCGAGCGTGCTCTGGCTCAACCGCGACGAACGCGTGGGCGGAGTGCCCTACGTGGTCACGACGACCCGCGCCGTCTCCGGGCTCAAGGTCGAGGCGCCGGTACGCTATCGCGGCGTGGACGTCGGCAAGGTCGAGACCATCCGGTTCGACCCGGGCGAGCCCGGCCAGGTCGTGATCGGCATCACGGTCGATCCGGACGCGCCAATCACGCGCAGCACCTACGCGCAGCTCGGTTTCCAGGGCGTCACCGGGCTGTCGTTCGTGCAGCTCGACGACGCCGGCGCCGCGCGCGTGCCGCTTGCGACCTCGGCCGATCTGCCGGCACGCATCCCGATGCGACCGTCGTTGTTCGACACGGGCGAAGGACTGGTCGCAGCGTTCGGCGAGGTGGTCGACAGCATGAAGAAGCTGCTCGACGACGACAACCAGAAGGTGCTCATCGGCACACTTGCCCGGTTCGACGCCGCCGCCGCGCAGGCGACGCAGCTCGCGGCGAGCCTGGAGCCGGCCGCGGCGTCGCTCGCACCGCTGCTCGCCGATGCGCGCGCCGCGGTGAAGGACGCGCGAAGTGCGGTGAAACGCGCCGAGGACATGGTCGAGTCGATGTCCAGGCTCGCCGCGCAGCTCGAGGAGCGCGCGCCGGCGCTCGGCCAGGTCGGCGACAACGCCGCCGATGTCGGCGCGGCGGCACGCGCGATCAACAACGAGACCCTGCCGCGACTGAACGCGCTTGCCGACGAGCTGCGACGCGAGGCGCGCGTGCTGGACCGGGTGCTGACCGGGTTGGCCGATCAGCCCCATAGCCTCGTGTTCGGTCCGCCGCCGCCGCGCCCGGGTCCTGGCGAGGCCGGCTTCGAGGCCGGGCGCTGACCATGCGCAGGCTCGCGCTTATCGGCGTCGCGCTCGCGCTCGCCGCGTGCGTCAACGGTCCGCCGCCGCGGCCGATCGAGTACGACTTCGGCCCCGGCGCGGCGACGCGGGAGGACTCGCCGCGCCTGCGACGCGAGATCATGGTCGCGGGCGTGACTGCGCCCGCATGGCTCGACTCGCCCGCGCTCATCTACCGCCTCGCATATCGCAATGCGTCGCAACCCCAGGCGTACGCCGAGAGCCGCTGGGTCGCGCCACCCGCGGAGCTCTTCACCGCGGAGCTCCGTCAGCGGCTCGCCGCCACGACCCGCAGCGGCGTGCTCGCGCCAGCCGACGGGGTGCGCACCGCGGTGACCCTGCGCGTCGAGCTGCTGGAGTTCAGCCAGGTGTTCGATGCGCCCGATCGCAGCCATGCGCTCGTCCGTGTGCGCGCGGCGCTCGTCGCTGACGGACGCCTGGTTGCACAGACGAGCTTGAGCGCCGACCAGCCGGCCGCGAGCGCCGACGCCGCGGGTGGCGCTCGCGCGCTCACCCTGGCCGTCGATGCCGCGATCGACCGGCTGATCGGCTGGACTGCCGACGCGCTCAAGTGACGCGGGTCTACCGCCCGCCTACCGCTTTGCGCGTTTGCGGGCGGCCTTCTTCTTCGGCGCGTTCTTGAGCTCGGTCTTGGAGAAGTACCAGTCGGCCGTCTCGTAGCCGGCCTTGACACGCGTGTCGGCGTCGGTCGTCGTCGCGGGCGCCGGCACGATGACTTTCTCGCCCGGTTTCCAGCCTTCCGGCGTGGCGACCGCATGCGCGTCGCTCGTTTGCAGCGCCTCGAGCAGCCGCAAAAACTCCTCGACGGAGCGGCCGTTCGTCATGGGATAGTAGACGAGCGCGCGGATCTTGCTCCCGGGGTCGATGAAGAAAGTCGCGCGCACGGTCGAGGTGTCGCTCACTCCGGGCTGGATCATTCCGTAATCGTGCGCCACCTGCATCGAGAGGTCCTCGATGATCGGGAACGGAACGTCGACGCCGAACTTTTCCTTGATGTTCCGGACCCACGCGATGTGCGCATAGTTGCTGTCGATCGACAGTCCGAGCAGCTCGCAGTTGAGCGCACGGAACCGTGCGTGATTGCGCGCAAAGGCGATGAACTCGGTCGTGCAGACCGGCGTGAAATCCGCGGGATGCGAAAAGAGCACCAGCCACTTGCCCCGGTAGTCCTCCAGCGACCGCGGACCATGCGTCGTCTTCGCCGTGAAGTCGGGCGCCAGCTCGCCGATGCGCGGCAGTCTCGTTTTCCAGACATTCTCCATTACGCGCTCCCTCGATCGATTCAGTCCTTGAACCGGGCAATGATCTCCGGCGGGATGATGCCCGCCCGCAACCCTTCTGGATCGTGCGGATCACGCAGCCCCCACACCCGCACTTCCTGCCCCTCGACGATGATCCGTCCGTTGTTGTGCACCCGATGCTCGACGATGAACACCTTGCTGCGCCACTCGCCGACCCATGTCTCGAAGACTATCGTGTCGCCGAATCGCGCAGGACCCATGAATTTCGCCGACGCATCGACCAGCGGCACGCCCGCCATCCGGTATTTCGGATACATCTCCGGCCACGGCAGCCCGCGCTCGCGAAACATGCGCTCGGTGGACCGATCGAACCAGTCGAAGTAGCGCGGGTAAAAGACGATGCGCGCGGGATCGCAGTCGGCGAAATCGACGACTACTTCAAGGCGTGACGGAGTCATCTGCTCACGGGTTGCGTGCCGGCGCGCCGGCGGGCGGGACGTGCTCGACTTTACCGCCCCGCGCCGACGCCGCCAAGCAGGGGCTTCGGCCACGCACCTTACGCAGCATTGCCCATTCCCTGTGACCAGCGTAGATTCGCCGGTCGAGCGCCCAATCATGAAACGAGAGAAAGCCGCCAACCGACCACGCCATGACCAGCCCGCGCCCACGCCGGCCGGTGGCGGCGTGTGGGGCAGCGACGCAATCGCGGCGGCGCTTCGCGCGCTGGAGATCCCCTATCTCGCGCTAAATCCCGGCGCGAGCTATCGCGGCCTGCACGACAGCATCGTCAACCATCTCGGCAACACGCAGCCGCAGATGCTGCTCTGTCTCCACGAGGAGAGCGCCGTCTCGATTGCGCAGGGATATGCGAAGGTCAGCGATCGCATGATGGGCGTGGTGCTGCATTCGAACGTCGGATTGATGCATGCCACCATGTCGATCTTCAATGCGTGGTGCGATCGCGTTCCCGTGCTCGTCCTGGGCGCAACCGGGCCATGGGACGCCGCCCGGCGCCGCCCATGGATCGACTGGATCCATACCGTTTCCGACCAGGGCGCGCTCGTCCGCGACTACACGAAGTGGGACAACCAGCCCGCGTCGGTGCCCGCCGCCTACGAAGCGCTGCTGCGCGCCGTGCAGATCGCGGATACCGCGCCGCGCGGGCCGACCTACGTGAATCTCGACGCCGCGCTGCAGGAGACGAAGCTCGATGCGCTTCCGCCACTTCCGGAAATCACGCGGTATCGCGCGCCCGATCCGGTGATGCCGGCGCCGCACCTCGTTGAGGCCGCCGGGCAGCTGCTCTCGAAGGCGAAAAATCCGGTCATTCTCGCGGGCCGCGCATCGCGTGGCGAGCGCGGCTGGCGGGAGCGCGTGTCGCTCGCCGAGAAGCTCCAGGCTCAGGTGCTCACGGATCTCAAGATGGCAGCGGCGTTTCCAACCGATCATGCGTTGCACGCCGCGCCGCCCGGAGTCTTTCTCGATCCGGCGGCGGCGGAGGTGCTGCGCGGCGCGGACGTGGTGCTCGCGCTCGACTGGACGGATCTCGCCGGTACGCTCAAGCAGGCATTGGGCGAGGCGCCGGTCGAAGCGAGGATCATCCGCGTGTCGCCCGACGCCCACGTTCATCGCGGCTGGAGCATGGATTACCACGGGTTGCCGCCCGCGGACATCTACCTCATGTGCGAAGCGGATGCCGCGGTGCCCGCGCTGCTCGCGGCGGTAAGACCGCGCAAGCCCGCGCGTGCGCGCGCGCCGAGCGCAAGCCCAGCTGTCGCGTCCGATGTCGTCTCGATCCGGGGGCTCGCGCAGGCGCTCGACGTCGCCACCCGGGATGTCGAAGTCTGCCTCACCCGCCTACCGCTCGGGTGGAACGGCGAGTACGCGCATTTCCGGCATCCGCTCGACTACATCGGTCTGGAAGGCGGCGGCGGCGTGGGCGCCGGGCCGGGCATCACCGTCGGCGCGGCGCTCGCGCTCAAGGGCACCGGCCGCCTGCCCGTCGCGATCATGGGCGACGGCGACTTTCTCATGGGATGCACCGCCCTCTGGACGGCGACGCACTACCAGTTGCCCTGCCTGATCCTGGTCGCGAACAACCGATCCTTCTTCAATGACGAGCTGCACCAGGAGCGGGTGGCAAGAGCGCGCGGACGCCCAGTCGAGAACCGGTGGATCGGCCAGCGCATCGACGAGCCGGACATCGATATCGCGATGCTGGCACGCGCGCAGGGCGCCGAAGGGATCGGCCCGGTCGCGCGCATCGAGGAGCTTGCGCCGGCGATCGCGCGCGGCGTGCGCCTCGCGCAGGGCGGCGCGGTGTGCGTCGTCGACGTGCGGGTGCTGCCCGGGTACGACACCAACCTCAGCGGCTCCCAAAGCGCCCACAAGCGTTAGCACAACGCGGCGGGCCGGCGAATCATGCTTGCGGTCGAGAGCGTCACGAAGCGCTTCACCACGCCGGAGGGCACCCTGTCCGCGCTCGAAGGCGTGGGGCTCGACGTGCCGAAGGGGCGCTTCGTCGCGCTCATCGGGCCGAGCGGCTGCGGCAAGTCGACGCTCTTCGGCATCATCGGCGGGCTCGTCGACGGCTACGAGGGCCGCGTGCTGATCGACGGTCACGCCATCGACGGCACGCATCGCGACGTCGGCATGGTCTTCCAGGAGGAGTCGACGTTTCCCTGGCTCACCACGATCGAGAACGTCGCGTTTCCGCTCGACGTGACCGCGATGCCGAAGGCGGAGCGCCTCGAGCGGGCGCAGAAGCTGCTCGCCCTCGTGGGCCTGGAGGGTTTCGAGCACCGCTTCCCCGCCGAGCTCTCGGGCGGGATGCGCCAGCGCACCGCCATCGCGCGCACGCTCGCGATCGAGCCCAAGCTTCTGCTCATGGACGAGCCGTTCGGCGCGCTCGACGAGCAGACCCGGCTCCTGCTCGGCGACCAGGTGCTGCGCATCCACCGCGAGCTCGAGCAGACGACGCTCCTCATCACGCACAGCATCACCGAGGCCGTGCAGCTCGCCGACCAAGTGCTCGTGATGACGTACCGCCCGGGACGCATCAAGCGCGTCGTCGAGATCGATCTGCCCCGCCCGCGCTCCTCGGAGATCGTCTCCAGCCCCGAGTTCGGCCGGCTCGTCGCGACGATCTGGAACGACCTGCGCGAGGAGGCCTCGCGCGGCATGAAGGACTTCGAATCACACGCGCGCGTGGGGCGCTGAGACCCCCGGCGCATCCATGCAACGCCAAAGGAGGAAGCCATGAGAACAATGCTCGGCAAGATACTGGTTTGCGCCGCGGCCGCGGCGCTGACCGGTCACGCGACTGCGCAGGACCAGGTGCGCGCAGCAGTCGGCCAGCGGGGCAACTGGGACACGCTCATCATCTCCCAGGGTACCGAGGCCGGGATCTTCAAGCGCGAGGGCATCGAGGTCGCGATCACCTGGACGCGGGGCGGCGCCGAGACGCTGCAGGCGGTGATCACGGACAGCGCGGATGTGGCGATCGCGAACGGGATACTCGGGGTGATCGGCGCGATATCCAAGGGCGCCCCCGTGCGGATCGTGAGCTCGGAGATGACCGGCGCGCCGGACATCTACTGGTACGTGAAAGCCGACAGCCCGATCAAGTCGATGAAGGACATGGACGGGAAAACGATGGGCTACTCGCGGCCCGGGTCGTCCACCAATCTCGTCGCGCTGGCGCTCGGCGAGTATTTCAAGGTCAAGCCGAACCTCGTTTCGACCGGCGGCATTCCCGATACGCGCACCCAGGTCATGTCGGGCCAGATCGACGCCGGCTGGGCCGTGCCGCACTTCAACTTCGACCTGGTCAACGAGGGGAAGATTCGCATCATCACGCGCGGATCCGACGTGCCGGACTTGAACGAGCAGGCGGTGCGCGTCAACGTGGCGAGCGTGAAGTTCCTCACCGACCGGCGTGACGTCGCGCGACGGTTCATGAAGGCCTACCACGAAAGCCTCGAGTGGATCTACGCGAACCCGGACAAGGCGACCGAGTTCTACGCCGCGTTCAACAAGATCTCGCCCGCGATCGCGAAGCAGACCTACGAAAGCTTCCCGAAAGCGGCGCTCGCGCCTTGGCCGGTGAAAGGGCTCAAGCAGAATCTCGACGACGCGGTGGCCAACAAGCAGCTCGCCAAGCCGGTCTCCGAGGCCGAAGCGCAGAAGATGCTGTTCGATTTCGTCTTCCAGCCCTGACGGCGGGCGCGCGGGTGAGCGGGTCCGTGCGTGCGGCGATCGCGGGGCTATGCGGGGTCGCCGGCGCGGCGGCCCTGCTCGAGCTCGTCGTGCGTGCGGGGTGGATCTCGCCGCTGATCATCTCGCCGCCGTCCGCCCTCCCGGCCGCGTTCGGCAAGCTCTGGGAGGAAGGCTTCATCGTGCGGCCTTTCGCGCTCACGATCGGGCAGGCGTTCGCCGCGACCACGGCGGCGGCGCTGGTGGGAGTCCCGTGGGGCTACTGGTTGTGGCGGCGCCCGTTGCTCGGCGCCGCCTACGAGCCGTGGATCGGCGCGGCGTTCGCTGCGCCGACGATCCTGCTCTTTCCGCTCTTCCTGGTGCTGTTCGGGCGCGGCTACGCCACGACGATCTTCGTGGGATTTCTCGCGGCGGTGATCCCGGTCGTCCTCAAGACGCGCGAAGCCTTCATCGGCGTCCCGCGGGTGCTGATCGATGTCGGGCGCAGCTTCCACCTCTCGGACACCGCGCTCCTGCGGCGCATCGCGTTTCCCGCGGCGGTGCCGGGCATCTTCACCGGATTGCGGCTCGCGCTCATCTACGCAATGGTCAACATCATCGGCATGGAGTTCCTGATCGATTTCGGCGGGCTTGGCCGGATCGTGTCCGAGATGTATTTCCGCTACGAGATTCCCGGCATGTACGCGGCGATCCTCTTGATCGTCGCGGTGAGCTGGATGTTCCTCGCCGCACTCGCGCGGCTCGAGACATGGCTGAGACCGCGTTGACGCGTTCCGGACCGCCGAGCGCACCGGCCCGTGCACGCATTCTGCGTACGCGCGTCGCAACGGTCGCAGTCGTCGCGCTCGCCTGGGAGATCGTGGCGCGCTCCGGATGGCTGTACCAGGATGTGGTGCCGCCGCTCGCGAAAGTGGCGCTGGCGTTCGCGACGCTGGTCGCCACGCCGGCGACCTATCACCACCTCGGCGTGACCGCGTTCGAGGTCCTGACGGGCTTCGTGCTCGGCTTCCTGGCGGGCGTCGCATTCGGCGTGCCGATGGGCGCGCGGCGGCTCTTCGGCGACGCCGTCGGCCCGTACGTGGACGGGCTCGCGACGGCGCCGAAGATCATCTTCCTGCCGATCGCGATGCTCGCCTTCGGGATCGGCATCGCGTCGAAGATCGCGCTCGCCGCGCTCTCGGCGTTTTTCCCGGTCGCGATCAACACCGCCGCCGGCGTGCGCCAGATCGATCCGGTGCTGGTCCGGGTCGGGCGCAGCTTCCGCCTCACCGGCTGGCAGATGGCGACCCGGATCTACCTTCCGGCCATGCGCCCCGCGATCGTCACGAGCATGCGGCTCGGGTTCGGGCTGGCGGTGGTCGGCACGCTGCTCGGCGAGATCAAGCTCGCCAACGCCGGCCTCGGCTTTCTGGCGAACGAGCACTACAGCAACTTTCGGATTCCCGAGCTTTACGCGGTGCTGCTCCTCGTCTTCATCCTGGCCGTCGGCACCAACAGCCTGATGAGCCGGCTGGGGCGGCGCGGCGCTGTCAGAGCGCCAGCAGGGTGACAGCGTGGACAGCGTCGGTTCGTGAGCGTACCCTCCTCGCGCCAAGCCGGGAG
Source organism: Burkholderiales bacterium (assembly GCA_041617635.1). GTDB lineage: Bacteria > Pseudomonadota > Gammaproteobacteria > Burkholderiales > SG8-39 > JAABRB01. The sequence continues at coordinate 27,938 of JBFJOO010000013.1, forward strand.
GCCGAAGCAAAGCACCGAAGCAAACTTAGATAACAATGAGGAGACTGGGATGACACGTATGGTAATGGGAGCAGCCCTCGCGCTGGCGGCTGCGCTGACGGTCGGCGGGCCCGATGCCGCATACGCGCAGCAGAAAAACGCCAAGAAGATGTCGGCGGAGGCGAAGCGCGGCAGGTATCTCGTGCAGATCGGCGGCTGCAACGACTGTCACACGCCGGGGTATGCGGAGAGCGCCGGCAAGGTGGACGAGAAGCTGTGGCTCACCGGCGACATCCTGGGCTGGCGCGGCCCCTGGGGCACGACCTACGCCGCGAACCTGCGGCTTGGCGCGGAGAAGATGAGCGAAGCGGACTGGATGAAGCGCGCGCGCTCCGCGCTGCGCCCGCCGATGCCGTGGTTCAACCTGCGCGACATGTCGGACGCGGACGTGCGCGCGATCTACCACTACCTCAAGTATGCGGGTCCCGCCGGCAAGCCGGCCCCGGATTACCTCCCGCCGGACAAGGAGCCGGCGCCGCCGTTCGTAACGTTCCCGGCACCACCGCCGGAGAAGAAGTAACACGGTTGCGGCCGGCCGGTCCGCGGCCGGCCGCTCCGGGTTTCCCGGAACCGGGCGCGGCGCATCAGGCCGCCGCGCCCCAGACCTCCGACGCCACTTCGACCACGAGCGCGAGCTTGCGGCGCTGATCGTCCTCGGTGAGGCGGTTGCCCGCCGCGGTGCTCGCGAATCCGCACTGCGGCGAGAGGCACAGGTCCTCGAGCGGGACGTACTTCGCCGCCGCCTCGATGCGGCGCTTGAGCGCGTCCTTCGATTCGAGCCGCGGCGTCTTGGTCGAGATCAGTCCGAGCACGACTTTCTTGCCTTTGGGCACGAACCGCAAGGGCGCGAAATCACCCGCGCGGTCCGTGTCGTACTCGAGAAAGAAGCCGTCCACCTGAGTCTCGTTGAATACCGCCTCGGCCACGGCGTCGTAGCCGCCCGCGGCCATCCACATGCTCTGGTGATTGCCCCGGCAGGTGTGCATGGTCACCGCCAGCGAGGGCGGACGCTCGGCGATGAGCGAGTTGATGACGCGCGCGTACTGCGACGGCAGCCGCGCCGGATCCTCGCCGTCGCGACGCACCTGCGCGCGGATCGACTCGTCGCACAGGCAGGCGAAAGACACGTCGTCTATCTGCAGGTACGTGCACCCGGCTGCCACGAGATCCCGGATCTCCGCGCGATAGGCGCGGGCGATGTCGCCCCAGAACTCGTCCATGTCCGCGTACGCGTCCGGGTTCACCACCCGTCGTCCGCCGCGCATGTGGAGGTAGGTCGGTGCCGGGATGCAGAGCTTGGCCGTTCGCGTGGCCACGGATTTGAGATAGTTGAAGTGATCGACCATTACCGGTCGCGTCCGGCGCACCTTGCTCTTCACGACCATCATCGAGCGCGTCTCGGCCGTGCTGCCATCCTCGCCCTTGAACTGGATCGCGTAGTTCGACTGGGTGGCCACGATGCCCTCGAGGCCGGTGAGAAAATCGACGTGCCAGAAGGCGCGGCGGAACTCCCCGTCGGTGACGGCCGGGAGACCAGCTTCCTCCTGCAACGCCACCACATCCCGAATGCACCGGTCTTCCACGATCTTCAGCTCGGGCGCGCTCATGCGCCCCGCTTGCGCCGCATCGCGGGCCGCGTGAAGCTCCGCGGGCCGCAGCAGGCTCCCCACGTGATCGGCGCGATACGGTGCGCTTTTCGTCATGACGATCCCTCCGGGTCTGCCGCGCGGCGCACGCCTCACGGCGCGAGCGTCAGGGTTTCCTTGTTCCCGAAGCCGCGCGTGTTGTCGATGAGAGTGATCCGCTCCGCGCGAAGGGCATAGAAGCCCGCCTTGGCGTAGGCTGCGCGCAGCGCTTCGGGTCCGCGTGCGAGCTCGGCCAGGAAAGCGTACCGCGTTTCCATCAGCGAACGGGCACGGGCCACGTCCAAGGTGGCGGAAAGGCGTGCCGCTCGGCCTGCGAGCTGCAGCCCGCGGATCATGCGGAAGTCGGTGTAGTCGGGCGCGATGGTCGCCGCAATCTCGCCTGCCGCCTCGAGCTCCCGGGAGTGGCGCGTCGCCGGGTCCGAGGTCCAGTACAGGGTGAAGCCCTCTCGCGCGTACATGAGCGAAGCGGCATGCGGCGTGCCGTCGGCGCCGGTGGCGATCGTCATGACGTGATGCGCATCGAGAAACGCCTCGATGCGCGCGGCGAGCGTGTCATCCGCCATCGTCCGGATCAGTTGAATGCGCCGGCGGATTCGTGCGCGGCATACTCGTCCGCGCGCATGCCGAGGAGCTCACGGAACACCTGCTCCGTGTGCTCGCCGAGGAGCGGCGCGGCGCGGGTGATCTCGCCGGGCGTCTCGGAAAGATCGAACGCCGGAAAGCAGCAGGCCTGCTCGCCGAACACGGCGTGCGGACGGTTGCGCCACAGCGCGCGCACGGCGAGCTGCGGATCGGCGAAGAGGTCCGCGACGTTGCTGACCTGGTGCGCGTGCACGCCGGCGGTCTGCAACCGCTCCGCGGCGGCGGCCGCGTCCTGCCCGCGGGTCCACGCTTCGAGCTCCGCTTGGAGCGCCGCCGCGCTGGCCTGGCGCGCCGCAAGTGTCGCGTAGCGCGATTCGGCCGCGAGCTCGGCCCGGCCCATCACTCGGCACAGCGACGCAAACTCCGCATCCGACCAGCACGAGAGCGCGATCCATGCGCCGTCGCGCGCCGGATATGCGCCGTGCGGTGCCGCATCGGGATCGGAATTGCCCGCACGCTCGGCGATCGCGCCCGAGCGGTGGTACTCGAGGAGCGGGCCGGCGAGAAACATCAACCCGCACTCGTACTGCGACACGTCGATGTAGGCGCCCTGACCGGTCTCGCGCCGCCGCTCGAGCGCCGCGAGCACGGCGGACGCGCCCAGCGACGAGGCGATGAAGTCGATATACGGCCCGTACAGCAGCATCGGCGGGCCGTCGGGCAACCCGGTGAGGTTGCACATGCCGGCGAGCGCGGTGAGCTGCGAGCCGAACCCCGGTGTGTCGGCGCGCGGTCCGGTCTGACCCATGTTGCAGGTGGAAAGCATCACGAGCCCGGGACGCGCCTGCGCGAGCGTCTCGTAGCCCAACCCGACGCGCGCCATCACGCCGGGGCGCATGTTCTCGATCACGACATCGCCCCATTCGACCAGCCGGCGCGCAGCTGCAAGACCGTGCTCGTTCTTGAGGTCCACCGAGACGCCCAGCTTGGAATCGTTGAAGTGGGCGAAGCAGCCGCTCGCGTTGATCCCCGGTCTCCCGTCCTGGAACGGCGGGTATTGCAACCGGAAGCCGTCCGGGCGTGCCTTGGACTCCACGTGCACGACGGTCGCGCCGTAGTTCGCGAGCACCTTGCCGATGTGCGGCCCAGCGGCGTAGCTGCCGAACTCGACGACCTTGACGTCCGCAAGCGCGTGCGCGCTCATGCGCGCTTCGCCTGCTTCGCGGGCGCCGCAGCCACGCTGCCCGGCCGGAGCGCGGCGCGCACGCCGTCCACGATCGCGAAGCTTCCGCAGTGGCGCTCGGTGCGGCCATCGGGGCCGGTAGCGTCCTGCCAGAAACCACGCGCCGCGAGCTGCGGATCGGCCGCGGTGTCGGCGACGTTGGCCACGGGGTAGCCTAGCATCTCGCGCCGGTGCCCTTCCTCGAGGAACTCCCGCTTGCTCACCCCCGAGAGGAAGCGGGCGATCGGCGCCTCGATCGCATCGACCTCCTCTTGCGTGACCCCGGTCGGGTCCCACCGTCCCCAGTCGATCGCGGCGAGCGCGCCGAGCTCCGCGCCGCGGCCACGCATCCACGCCACGAGTTGCTCGTTCGTGCGCCGGCCGGCGACCCCGCCATAGAGAATGAAGTTGATGTAGCCGTCACGGCACGGCCAGAAGACACGGAACCGCGCGCCGGTCACCGAGCGCCCGGTGATGTACGCCCCGGCGCGCGTGGGGGTCTGGCCCAGCATGCTGACGAACGCAGGCGCGTGCGAGATCGCGGTGATCACCGCGGCTTGCGCCGACACGTCGACCAGTTGCCCGCGACCGCTGGTCGCGCGGTGGTGCAGCGCTACGAGCGCGCCGATCGCAGCCTGCGCACCCGTCCACGCATAGGATTGCGGCGCGCTCACGCGGAGCGGCGTGGCGTCGGGTTCGCCGGCGAGCGACATCGCGCCGCTCGCCGCCATGAGCTCGATGTCGCTAGCGCGCCAGCCGGCTTTCGGACCGGCGAGGCCGAAGGGGGTGATCGCGACGACGACCAGCCGCGAATTGAGCGCCGACAGCCGGGCGTGGTCGTGGCACTGTGCCGCGGCGGTCCCGGGAACCGGCGTTGCAAGCAGGATGTCGCTCCGCGCCGCGAGCGCATCGAACTTGACGCGGTCCTCCGCGCGCTCGAGATCGAGCTCGGCGCGCGCCTTGTTGACATTCAGCGCGCGCCACTCGGCGGCGGAAATGTCCGCGCCCGGTGCTTCGATCTTCGTGACCTCGGCGCCGAGATCCGCCAGCAACCGACCTGCGAGCCAGCCAAGCCGATCGGTTGCATCGAGGACGCGGCAACCGGACAGCATGTCGCGATTCCCCTGCGGCCGAACTTGCTAGCGCCCCGTCTGCGCGAGCGAGAGCACCCAGCCTTCCATGCGCGCACGCGCCTTGGCGACGTCGTCCTTCGAGAAGAAATCCTCCGGCTTCACCTTGTCGACCGGATAGACCGGGCGGTGGAAATCCTGCTCGTAGCCGAACGGCACCGTCGCGTCGATCCCCATCCCGCCCTCGAACTCCGTGTTCGAGGCGGTCCAGGCCTTGTCGCCCGCCGTCATGCGCTCGGCCGGCATGAAAGTCTGGCCGCGCCCGCCCGGGATCGGGTTGAGGATGTCGGTCCGCGGATTCACGCGCGTGGTGAGGCACCACATGATGTCGTCCATCGAGTAGATGTCGACGTCCGGGCTCACCGCGATGGCGAGGCGCATGCCCTGCGAGCACGAGAGGATCGCGGAGAGGAAGTTGCGCTGCCAGCCTTCCTCGATCTGGTTGCGCTTCTTCACCTGGATGATGCAGCCGCCCCAGTCGGTCATGCAGTAGGGAATGTGCACGTCCTGGACGATGCCGGGCTGCAAGCGCTCGCAGAGCTCGAAGATCGCCGCCTCGCGCACCGTCGTATCGATGTTGTTGTCGTCGAAGGTGTGCACGCCGAGCGGAAAGATCACGGGCCTCGACTCGGGCTTGCGCATCGTGATCGCGCTTACGTGGAAGGTCGGGGCTTTGTAGGCCTTGCCCATGTAGCCGGCCCACTCGGGGTGGAAGAAGGTCTTGCCCTGCACGCCCGCCTTCTCGGACTCGGCGGTCTCGTAGCGCTTGTCGCGCGGGTGGATGTGGCCTTCGAGGACGTATTCCGAGTCGGCGAGCGCATAGGCGTCGACTGTGCGTGCCTTCACCAGGCGAATCGGCGCGCCCTGCACCGCGCCGGCGACGCCGATCTCGTCGCAGCCCTTCGGCAGGATCACGTAGTCGAACCCGGCGCCCGCCAGGAGCGTGCAGGCAGGCGGCACGCCGAAGCACATGGTGATCGGGATCGGCTTCTCGTCCTTGTAATGCTTGGTGATGACCTGCCACATGTGCGAGCCGGGCGAGATCTGGAACGTCCCGACGTTGCCCCAGCGGAAGTTCATGCGGTTGTAGCCGAGGTCCGAGCCGCCGTCGAAGTAATCGCCGGTGACGCAGCGAATGGCCGACCCGACCGTGAGCTCCGGCTCGAGCGCGGTGTGGCGGATCGCCGTGATCCACTTGTTGACGTCGAGGTCGTCGGTGATGACGTGCTCCTGGCAGGGCGCGTCCTTCTGCGCGATCTCCACCGGCTTGAGCGGGCGGGTGAGCGCGCGCGCGAGCTTGCGCGTGCGGTCGGTCGGGCCGTCCCAGCCGAAATAGCGGTCCACGATCCGCATGTCGGCGAAGAGATTGGTGATCGCACGCGCGTGCGGCTTGCCCTTCACCTTGTTGAAGAGCATCGGCAGGCTGCCGTCGAAGTGCTTCTGCAGCCCGGTGATCTCGAGGTCGGGGTCGACTTCCTTGTCGGTCTCGATCAGAAGCCCCTCGGCGCGCAGCCATTCGATGACGGCGCGCAAGCTGGTGATGTCCCGGGTCGCCCCGGTGGAGACGGGTTTCATGACGCTGCTCACGATGCTTCCTCCTTGGAACTCTTGGATTTGCTGGGACTGCCGGTCTTGGCGGAACTGGCCTTGTGCCGAGCACCCGACTCGCGGCGCATCTCGCCGCTCCAGCGCTTGGCGAAATCGACCGCGATGCCGAACTGGTCGAGCATCCGCGCGACGATGTGGTCGACCATGTCGTCGAGCGTCTGCGGCTGGTTGTAGAACGCTGGCATCGGCGGCATGATGGTCACGCCCATCCGTGCGAGCTTCAGCATGTTGTCGAGATGCACTTCCGAGAGCGGCGTCTCGCGCACGAGCAGCACGAGCTTGCGGCGCTCCTTCAAGATCACGTCGGCGGCCCGGTGGACCAGATGATCCCCGGTGCCATGCGCGACAGCTGCGAGCGTGCGCACCGAGCAGGGCGCGATCACCATCCCGTCGGTGAGGAACGAGCCGGACGACAGCGCGGCCCCCATGTTGCCCTGCTCGTGACAGACCGTGGCGAGGTCGCGCACCTGCGCCAGCGTGTAGGGCGTCTCGTGCTCGATCGTCTGCAGTCCCCACTTGCTGATGACCAGGTGGGACTCGACCGAAGCTTCCCGCAGGGCTTCGAGCAGCCGGATGCCGAAGATGGCACCGGTCGCGCCGGTGATGCCGACGATCAGGCGTTGCATGGGCGTATCATGTGTCCGCTATCCGGAACGGGCCGGGCGGTTGCCGGAACCGCCGCCGCTCCGAGCAGATTTAGCCGCAACCTTGCCCCCGGGGCAACCGCGCGGCGGCGAAAACCATTCCAGGATATGGAACAGCGAGCCGTCCGTCCCCGACGTCAAGTCGCGCGCCCGGCACGCGAGCCGGGCGCATCGGCGCGCGGTTCGGGCACCCAGACCATCCAGCGCGCGGTGGCAGTGCTGCGCGTGATCGCCTCGCGCGGCCACGCCGGGCTGCGGCTCGCCGAGATCGCCCGCCACACGCGCCTCGAGCGACCGACGGTGCATCGCATCCTGAAATGCCTTTGCGAAGAGGGGGTGGCGGCACAGGACACTGCGACGCGCCGCTATCACCTCGGTCACCTGGCGTTCGAGCTGGGTCTCGCCGCCGCGCCCCAGTTCAGCCTGCGCGAGCTTTGTGCCCGGCCGTTGACGCGGCTTGCCGAGCAATCGGGGGATACGGTGTTCCTGACGGTGCGCAGCGGCTACGACACGGTGTGCATCGACCGGCGCGAAGGCTCGTTTCCCATCAAGGCGCTGCTGCTCGACGTGGGCACGCGCCGGCCGCTCGGCGTGGGCGCCGGCGGGCTCGCGCTGCTCATGCCGCTCGCGGACGATGCCATCGACGAGATCCTGCAGGCGAACGCGACACGCCTCGCCGCCTACGCGGGGCTCACCGTGCCGCGCCTCGCCGCGCTGGTGAAGCGCGCCCAGGCGATGGGCTACGCGCTGAACGACGTACATCACACCCGCGGCGCCCTCTCGCTCGCGCTGCCGATCCGCACGCGCTTCGGCGACCCGTTCGCCGCCATCAGCATCGGCGCGATCGAGAGCCGCATGACGCCCGCGCGTCAGGCGGAGCTCGTCACGACGCTCAAGAACGAAGTGGAGGACCTGGAGCGCGTGCTCGCCGGCAAAGCCGCGCTGTGAGGATCAGGCGGTCAACGCGGCGCCGTTCAACGTGACCTCGACGCGACCGGGCAGCGCGCTCCGCAGCGCCGCGTGAAGGTAGCACGTGTTCTCGGCCACCTCGAGCAGCGACTGCATCACCTCGTCCGGTTCGTCGGCGTTGAGGAAGACATGCGTCTCGAACGGCGCCGCGTCGGCGCGGGACGAGAAATCCTCCGCGCGGCCCGTCACGCTGAACCGGTTCGTCTGCACGACGCGCATGGCATGAACCCTGTGCTTGCGGTGCTCGATGTAGCGACCCATCTGAGTCATGTAGCAGAAGGCCACGCCGGCCGCGGCGAGCGCGAGCGGCGTCGGCGCGCGCCGCGGCGCGGGGCGCGGGTCGGCGAGCAGCCGGAAGCGGGCACCGGGCGAGGCGGGCAGCACGGTCGCCGCGACGGTGCCCGCCGGATCCACGACCTCGCTCGTGCCGCGAACGATGATCGGCACGAACCCTTCCGGCGCGATGAGCTTCGGCCGCTGGTCGTTCGGGTCCGGTTCGAGCCGGGTGATGATCGGCTCCGGTCCCTCCGATCCTGCGAGGGGCGCCGGCGCCTTGCGGTGCGCGAGAAACGGATCGACCGCATCGCGGGAGGTGGCCGACGCCACGCGCTTGACGGGACAGCGCCGGCCGTTCACGTACAGGGCGAAGACGTTGACGAGCGGCGTGGCGAATGCCGCATGAACGGGCGAGGCGGCCAGCGCCGCGTCGAGCACGCGCGTCACCTGCTCCCGCGCCGCGGATGACCGCGCGGCAACCCGGACCGTTACCGGATCCGCCGTCCCCTTGCCGGTCCCCTTGAAGAACGACCCGCTGAACGTGTAATGGTTGTCGAGCGCGGCGGACAGGCTGTCGAAGGCAACGCCGTGCGCGCGACCGATCGTGAGCGCCCGTTGCAGAAGATCGGCATGCAGCGCGGCGTTGAAGAACGCGAGCGGAAACGGCGCGAGATCGGTGCCCTTCAGGTTCGGACCCTCGTCGCACACGAGGCGCCAGGCGTCGCCGCCCTCCCCCTCGGTCACCAGGGCCTCTTTCTGATGCCTGACGAGCGAGCGCGCCTCCACCCGAATGGTGGCGTCGCCGGCCCCGCCGGTGAGGACTGCGCTCGGGCGCGCGCCGCGGGCGACCTGGAAGGCCAGCGGATACCCGGAGCTTTCGATGGACTCTGCGCGGTTGCTCATGCTGCTCCCCGAAGATTCGCGGCTCTGGCGGTTCGGCGAGCCGCGCGAGTGACGTATGATGCCACGCAAACGGAGGCTCTCGAGATGAGCGGATTGCGTGCGGCGGTGATCGGGCTGGGCTGGTGGGGCAAGTACATCGTCGAGCGGCTCGCCGGCAGCGCCGAGCTACGCATCACCCATGCCGTCGACATGAACGAGGCGGCCGTGGCGGAGTTTGCCCGCGAGCACGGCCTGGTTCTGCGCAAGTCCATCGACGCCGTGCTGGAGGATTCAGCGGTCGACGCGGTGCTCGTGGCAACGCCGCACAGCACCCACGAGTCGCTCGTCATCGCCGCAGCAAGCGCGGGCAAGCAGGTGTTCTGCGAGAAGCCGCTCACCCTGACCGCCGCGAGCGCCGAGCGGATGCTCGCGGCGTGCGACCAAGCCGGCATCGTGCTCGGCATCGGCCACGAGCGACGCTTCGAGCCGGCGATGGAGGAGATCGCCGGAATGATCACCGCGGGGCGCCTCGGCCGGATCCTGCACGTGGAGGCCAACGTCAGCCATGATCTCTTCGCGCATGTCGACGCGACCAACTGGCGCGTCGGGGAGGCGGACGCGCCGGCCGCGGGCATGACCGCGCTCGGAGTGCATCTCACGGATCTCTTCATTTCGTACGCCGGGCGCCCGAAGTCGGTGCGGGCGCGCACTGCGCGCGTCCTGCCGGACGCGACCGGAAAAGATCACCTGTCGATCTGGCTCGACTTCGAGTCGGGCACAACGGGCACGATCACCTCGCTTGCGGCGACGCCTTTCTACGGGCGGCTGACGGTCTTCGGCGGACAGGGCTGGGCAGAGGTGCAGGAGCGCGCGAACGTGGACAAGGAGCTTCCGAGCGAGCTCGTGGTGAGCGATGCGTCCGGCAAGCGCACCGCGAAATCCTTTCCCGCGGCCAAGACCGTGCGCGCGAACCTGGAATCGTGGGCGAAGGCGGTGGGCGGCAAAGCGAAGTATCGATACACGCGCGAGCAGTTGCTGGACAACGTGCGCGTGCTCGATGCGGTCGTACGCTCTGCGAATGCCGGCGGCACGCTGATAGCGCTCTGAGCGCGCCGCACGCGCAGGCGATTCCCATGAGCCAGGCGATGTTCGCCACCTGTCCGCGCGGGCTCGAGCCGGCTCTTGCGAGCGAGCTCGAAGCCTGCGGCGCGCGCGACGCGCGCGCGGTCGGCGGCGGCGTTCACTACACCGGCGATCAGGCGGTCTGCTATCGCGCCAACCTCGAGAGCCGCATCGCCTCGCGCATTCTGCTGCGCGTGGCGCAGGCGCCGTACCGCACCGAGCAGGACGTGTACGAGGCCGCGCATGCGGTGCGCTGGTCCGACCGGTTCGACGTCGGCTGCTCGATCCGCGTGGACGTGAGCGCGATCCGCTGCCCGCTCAAGAGCCTCGAGTTCGTGACGTTGCGCGTCAAGGACGCGGTCTGCGATCGCTTTCGCCTCGACGCCGGCAGCCGCCCAAACGTGGACACGCGCGCGCCGGATGTCCGCATCCACGCCTTTCTGGACGAGCGCAACGTCACCCTGTATCTCGACACCTCGGGCGAGCCGCTCTGGAAGCGCGGCCTGCGCGGCGCGACCGGCGAGGCGCCATTGCGCGAGAACCTTGCCGCCGGAATCATCGCGCTCTCCGGTTGGCGCCCCGACGAGCCGTTCTTCGACCCCCTGTGTGGCAGCGGGACGATCCTCGCCGAAGCGGCGCAGATCGCGCTCGGCATCGCGCCCGGGAGCCGGCGCGCCTTCGCGTTCGAGCGGCTGCGGGGTTTCGATGCGGCGCTCTGGCGGGAGCTTCGCGAGGCGGCCAGCGACCGCGCAACCGATGCGCCGAAGCCCGCGATCTTTGGCGCGGACCGCGATCAGCACATTCTGGAGAGCGCGCGATCCGCGCTCGCGCAGACCGGGTTGTCCGAAGCCGTGTCACTCCAGCGCGCGGACGTGCTCGAAGTCGGTGCGCCCGCGCCGGGCGGCGTGATGGTCACCAATCCGCCGTACGGCGTGCGCGTCGGGGAGGACGCCGAGCTTGCGGCGTTCTACCCGAAGCTCGGCGACGCGCTGAAGGCGCGCTTCGCCGGCTGGCGTTGCTACATTCTGACCGCCGATCTGCGGCTCGCGAAGCTGATCGGGCTCAAGGCCTCGAAGCGCACGCCGCTTTTCAACGGGCCGCTCGATTGCCGGCTCTTCGAGTACCGGATCATCTCCGGATCGATGCGGCGACCCGCCAGCGAAAGCTGACTCGCGAACGTTCGGCGCGCGCGGTTTGACTTGCCCCCAATTGGCAGTACCATCACTCGCGCAAAGACCAGCGATTCCTTGAGGAGGAGAAACCATGATGCAACGCCGCAATCCGCGCGCACCTGCTGCATTTGCAGCGGTCGTGCTCGCTGCGCTCGCGGGCGCCGTCGCGCCCACGGTCGCCCAGGCCCAGACGCAGGAGCTCAAGCTCGCCCACTTCGTCGTCCCGCAGCACCCGTACTCGAAGTTCCTGCAGGAATGGGTCGACCTGATCGAGAAGAAGTCGGACGGCAAGATCAAGATCGCGATCTTCCCCAACGGCCAGCTGGGCCCCGCCCCACGGATGTACGACATGGCCCGCACCGGGCAGGCGGACGTCACCTGGTTCGTTCACGGATTCACTCCGGGCCGGTTTCCCCTCACCGACATCTCGAACATGCCGTACCTCTTCGGCAGCGGGGAGATCGGCTCCAAGGTGCTGAACGAGCCCGAGATCCGGGCCATCCTCGACAAGGAGCATCCGGGCGTGCACGTGATGCAGCTCTACACGCACCAGCCGGGCAACGTGAACACGGCCTCCAAGCCGATTCACACGGTCGAGGATCTGAAAGGCCAGCGGATTCGTTTCGCCTCGCCCGCCGTGCGCGAGTTCATCGCCCAGCTCGGCGGAACGCCGGTCGGAATGCCGTCGCCCGAGATCGTCGAGAACATGCAGAAAGGCACGCTCGACGGCGCCTTCATCGACTACGGCGGCGCGGGCATCGCGTTCCGGATGGGACCGGTGACCAAGTACACGACCGAGCTGTATGCCTATGTGATCAGCTTCGGCACGGTCGTCAACCAGCGCACGTGGGATGCTCTGGGTCCCGCGGGCCAGAAGATCCTGACCGACGCCATGGAAGAGCTGGGGGGCGGAGCGGAGGCCGGCCGGCGCTTCGACAGCATCGACACGCCGGGCAAGAACGCCATGATCAAGGCCGGCACGCAGATCATTGCCCTGACGCCGGAGGAGAATGCGAAATTCCGCGCGGCGGGGGCTGCGGTCACCGAGCGCGTCCTCGCCGATCTCGAAAGCAAGGGAATGCCGGCCAGGAAGATCTACAAGCTGATGCAGGATTACGCCGCGAAGGCCGAGAAGACGTCCAAGTCCTTCTGGAAGTAGCCGCGTGCCCGGCGATCGACCGGATCGATTGCGCGCACGCCTCGAGTGGGCCGCCCGGCCGTTCGGCTGGGTGGCCGTTGCCGCGCTCCTCTTCATGATGCTGCTGACGACGGTCGCGGTGTTCGCGCGCGCCCTGTTCGGGATCGAGGTGTTCGGCGTCGTGGACATGATGGAGATGGCGCTCGCAGTGTGCATCTTCGTCGCGCTGCCCGGTGTGTTCCTGCGCGACGAGCACATCACCGTCGCTCTCGTCGACTCGCTCCGGTCGGTGCGGCTCACGTTCGCGCTGCGCCTCGCCGGGCTCGCGCTCAGCCTCGCGTTCATCGTGGTGACGCTCGTCGAGATCGTGCCGCCCGCGCTCGACAAGTACCGCTACAACGAGGGCACGATGACGCTGCAGCTCCCGCGCTGGTGGCAGGCGGTGCCCATCGCCGTCGGATTCGGCTGCTCGGTGATCGCCGTCCTCGCGGTCGCCTGGCGGCTCGTGCGCGGCGGACCCAAGCGCGCGCTCGAGCTGCCCGCCCAGGACGCAGACTGACCCTCGATGTCGAGCGAGCTCATCGGCCTCGCCGGCTTGGCCGCGCTCATCGTGCTCGTCCTCGCGCGCGTGCCGTGCGCGGTGGCGCTCGGGATGGTCGGCTTCGTCGGCTACGCCGCGGTGGACGGCTGGCGACGGGCGCTGATCGCGGTCGGCAGCGTCCCCTTCGAGATGGCGGAGAAGTACACGCTCACGGTGGTGCCGCTCTTCGTCCTCATGGGCGCGGTCGCCGCGCGCGCCGGCATGTCGAGCGAGCTCTACCGCGCCGCGAACGCGCTCTTCAGCGGCCTGCGCGGCGCGCTTGCCATGGGAACGATCGGCGGTTGCGCGGCTTTCGGCGCGATCTGCGGCTCCTCGCTCGCGACCACCGCGACCTTCGCGCGCGTGGCGGTGCCCGAGATGCGGAACCACGGCTACGACCTGCGCCTCGCCACCGGCGTGGTCGCGTCCGGCGGCACGCTCGGCATCCTCATTCCGCCATCGATCATCCTGATCATCTACGCGCTCTTCTCGGAGCGCAGCGTGCCGGAGATGTACGCCGCGGCGCTCTTCCCGGGTGTCGTGCTCACGGCGCTGCATATCATCGCCATCGCGCTCATCGCGCGCCTGCAGCCCAGGCGCGTGCCGAAGGAGCCCGGGGTGCCGTTCACCGCACGACTGCGCGCGGCCGGATCGCTCTGGAAGATGGCGCTCCTTTTCGCGGTCGCGGTGGGCGGCATCTACGCCGGGATCATGAGCCCGACCGAGGCTGCGGCGGTGAGCGCCTTCGCGGCGATCGTCATCGCGTTCGTCACGTGCGACTTCGGCCGGCGCGAGCTCGGCGCCGCGCTGATGGAGACCGTGTGGACGACCGGCACGCTCTTCTTCATCGCGCTCGCGGCGTTCCTGTTCGGCTACTTCATGGTGCTCACCCAGTTGCCGGTGACCGTCGCGACCTGGGTGAAGGGCCTGGACGTGCCACCCTGGACGGTCATCCTCATCCTGGTGTTCGTCTACGTCGTGCTGGGATGCTTCCTCGACTCGCTCAGCATGATCGTGGTGACCGTCCCGGTGTTCCTGCCGCTCGTGCAGGCGCTCGGCTACGATCCGGTCTGGTTCGGGGTGCTCGTGGTGGTGGTGGTCGAGATGGGACTCATCACGCCTCCGGTCGGGCTGAACATCTTCGTCTTGCGCGCGCAGCTGCCCGACATACCGCTCGGCACGATGTTCCGGGGGATCGGGCCGTTCCTCGCCGCGGACGTGGCGCTGGTGTTCCTCCTCTTGGCCTTCCCAGCGCTCGCGCTCTGGCTGCCGAAGGCGCTCAATTTCCTCTGACGCCTAGTTGCTCCCCCACACCTCGCGCGCAACCTCGACGATGCGCTCGAGCTTGCGCCACTGCTCGTCCGTCGTCAGCTTGTTGCCGTGATGCGTGCTCGCGAAGCCGCACTGCGGCGAGAGGCACAGGTTCTCCAGCGGAACGAACTTCGCGGCCTCGTCGATGCGCCGCTTGAGGTCGTCCTTGCTCTCCAGGGTGCCCGATTTCGAGGTGACGAGCCCGAGCACGACCTTCTTGCCCTTCGGCAACAGCCGGAGCGGCGCGAAAGTTCCGGCGCGCTCGGTGTCGTACTCCATGAAGTAGCCGTCGACGTTCGTGGAGAACATCGCCTCGATGACCTCGTCCTGGTAGCCGCCCGCCGCGAACCAGGTGCTGCGGAAATTGCCCCGGCAGGTGTGCATCGTGACCGTCATCCCAGGCGGGCGCTTGGCGAGCGCCCCGTTGATCGCATCGGCGTACGCGCGGTGCAGCGTCGCCGGATCGTCGCCGTGGTTGCGGAAATTCTCGCGCACCTTGTCGTCGCAGAGATACGAGAAGCTCACATCGTCGAGCTGCAGATAGGTGCAGCCCGCGGCGGCGATGTGGCGAATCGCCTCGCGATACGCCAAAGCCGCGTCGACCCAGAACTCGGCGAGATCCGGATAGGCTTCCCGCGAGATGGCATTCCGCCCGCCGCGGAAGTGCAGCGTTGCCGGCGCCGGAATACAGAGCTTGGGGGTCTTCTTGACGACCGACTTCAGGAACTCGAAATGATCCGTCATGATCGGCTGCGTGCAGCGCACCTTGCCGGTCACGCTCGCCATCGGCGGCACATCCTCCGCCTGGAAGGTCATGCCCTCCACCTTGGTCAGCGTGACACCCTCGAGCTGCTTCACGAAGTCGAGATGCCAGAAGTCGCGGCGAAACTCCCCGTCCGTGATGCCCTGAAGGCCGAGGGCTTCCTGCTTCGCGACCGCCGCGCGGATGGCGCGATCCTCGATGGCCTTCAGCTCGCCCGGCGGCAACGTGCCCGCCTTCGCCTTGGCGCGCGCCTCCTGCAACTCGGGAGGACGCAGCAGGCTGCCGACCTGGTCGGCGCGGTAGGGGGGTTTAAGAGTCATGACCGGGATCTCCCGAAGTTGATGAGCTAGTCCTGTGGCGATTTCTCGTGCAGCCAGGCGGCCTGACGCGGTGCGCGCTTCGTGCGGCTCCACTCCTGGAGCATCGCGTCGCGCACGCCCACGAGCCGCTCGGTCAGCTCCGGTGTCATCGTGTCGACCGTCAGCTCCAGCCGGTGGCCGTTCGGATCGAAGAAGTAGATCGACTTGCAGATGACGTGATCGGTCGGCCCGATCACCTCGACGCCGTGCGACTTGAGCTTCGCCTTGTAGACGAGCAGCGTCTCCTCGTCGGACACGCGCAACGCGAGATGCTGCACCCATGCGGGAGTGTTCTCGTCGCGACCCATCGGCGGCGACTCCGGTACCTCGAAGAACGCGACATAGCTGCCGTCGTCCATCCGGAAGAAGACATGCATGTACGGCGACACTTCGCCGGTGCTCGGCACGCGGTCCTCGGCAACCGCCATGGCGTACTCGAGGCCGAGGATCTTGGTGTAGAAGTCGGCGGTTTCGCGCGCGTCCTTGCACCGGTAGGCGACGTGGTGCAGCGACTTGATATCCATGGCGTCCCTCCTCGCGCCATTCCCGCCGTGGCACGCGTGGCGAAGCGCGCGGGCATTCTAGCACCGCGCTGCGCGAACCAGCGTTAGAGACCTTGCAAGCCCGTGCCTTGCAGGAGCAGGGAGCACTCCGGATCCGTCTCGCGCAGCCTGAGCAGCGCACTCTCGATCTGGCTCCAGTCGTGGACGCCGCCGCCGTGGGCCTCCATCCCCTGCGCGAGCTTCTCCCGGCACCTCTGCAGCTCGGACGTGCAAGAGTGATGGAGCGCCCCGGCCAGTGGCGTGCGCTCCCAGCTGCCGCTGACTCCCGGCGACGTGGCGAGCAATGCCGCTGCAAGGCCTGCGGCGATCCCATCGATTCTCACGCGGTCCTCCTTAGCGCAGAGTCCGTCGGCGCGTCGTTGCGCCAACGCATGACGCCAAGCGTACTCGCTGGGCGCCGCGCGGTCTGCGTTCCAGCGCACCGAACGGATGTGGAATGTGCACCCTCGGCAGGCGCTCGCGCCGCCGCACCCAGAATGCAAAACGCCCGCAGCGTTGCCGCTGCGGGCGTCGTGCAGACTGCGCAAGGCCAGAGTTTTGGGACTGCCTCCTGGGCCGTGCTCGTCTTCCGCGGCGTGCGCTCAGTTCGACGCCACGCCACTGGTTCCGGCGTACCAGAACGTGTCGTTCGCGTTCGGGCTGCCGATCAGGCGCTGGTCCGCCTGAACGTTGAAGGTGATCTCGGCGCCGCCCACTTCGGGCATGAGGTACAGCGGATCGGCATCGGCGAGGGCAAACGGGGCAACGGCGGCCAGCGCGACACCAGCGATCAGACCATGAAGTTTCGACATTTTGCTGCTCCTTTGAGTAAGAGTGGTTGAGGTATCAGCGCCTGTTTCCGAAACCCTTGTAGCGCAGTGCTGATGGAGCGTATCTTCGCGCCGCCCGCAGGGAAAATCAGTGACCGGTGACGGTCCGGATTTGTGAACCCTGCACACTCGGCATCCGGATTGGGCCACGTTGGGAGGCGAGGGATGGGCGACGCACCCCGGCGTATGATCCCGGGAATCGTCTCCCGCGCCGGCTGACCTGCTACAAGTAGCGCTTATGTCGAAGATCGAGTCCATGCCTGCAAGCGGCGCCGAGTCCGCGTGGAGCGAGTTCTGGAACGCGCAGCTCGCCTCGCACCTCGCCGCATTCTTCGCGTCCGCCGATCGCGCGGCGCTCGCCGAGCTGCAGGCGGACGCGGAATGGGTCTCGCTGCGTGGTGGCGACGTCCTCTTCCGCCGCGGCGATCCCGGGAACGCCGCGTACACCGTGCTGTCCGGGCGGCTGCGCGTCGTCGACGACACCGCGGGCGAGCGGGCGCTGAACGAGGTCGGCGCCGGCGAGATGCTCGGCGAGATGGCGCTGCTCTCGGCGGAGCGGCGCTCGGCGACGGTGCTCGCCGTGCGCGACTCGCTGCTGGCACGGCTTCCGGAGGCGGCCTTTCATCGCCTGATCGAACGGGAGCCGGCCGTGCTGCGGCGAATCAGCGCGATGCTGAGCGAACGGCTGCGGAAAGGGAGCGCCGGAGAACGGCGTGGCAGATCGGTGGTTCAGACGCTTGCCGTCGTGCCCGCCGGCGCGGGTCCCGGCGCCGCGGCGTTCGCGCATCGCCTGGCCGAAGCGCTCAGGCCGCTTGGCGGCACTCTCCACCTCGACGCCAAGCGCGTCGATCACGCGCTCGGGCGTGACGGCATCGCGCGCTGCGCAGAGCAGGACCCGGCGAGCCGCCGCCTCGTGCAGTGGCTGAACGAGCAGGAGCTCGCGCATCGCTTCGTGGTCTTCGAGGCCGATCCGCTGCTCTCCACCTGGACCGAGCGGGCCGTTCGCCAGGCCGATCATGTCGTGTTCGTCGCCGACGCCGCGGCGCCGCCGGAGCCCGGCGAGGCCGAGCGGGCATTGGCCGCGCGCTGGCGCACCGGGCGCGCCCCACGCCGGAGCCTCGTCCTCCTGCGCGACGGTGGCACGCCTGGCGGCACTGCCGCCTTCCTCGCGACCCGGGAGGTGGACTGCCACTACCACATCGACCTGGGCCGGACCGCGGATCTCGCGCGCCTCGCGCGTTGTCTCACCGGTGCGGGCGTCGGGCTGGTGCTCGGGGGCGGAGGTGCGCGCGGCTTCGCGCACCTCGGCGTTCTGCGCGCGCTCGCCGAAGCGGAGATTCCGATCGACTGGGTGGGCGGGACCAGCCTCGGCGCGATCATCGCCGCGCTCGTCGCGCAACGGCTATCGTCCGGCGAGGCGCTCGCGCAGTGCAAGGAGCAATTCTCCGCGCTGAAGGATCCGACCTTCCCGGTCGTCGCGTTGCTCGCCGGCCGGCGGATTCGCGCGAAGCTCGCGCGCGTATTCGGCGCTGCGGCGATCGAGGATCTGCCGCTTCCGTATCTGTGCGTTTCCACCAACCTCTCGCGTGCCGCGCAGACGGTGCACGAGCGCGGTCCGCTGGTGCGCGCGATCAGCGCAAGCATCGCGCTGCCGGGGATCCTGCCGCCGGTGAGCCTGGGCGGTGACCTGCACGTCGACGGCGGGCTGCTGAACAACCTGCCGATCGACGTGATGGCCGCGAAACCGGAGATCGGCACCGTGCTCGCGGTCGACGTGAGCGCCGAGGTCGAGATGCGCGCGCCGTCGGACCGCGCGCTCGAGACGTCCGGGTGGCGCATGCTCTGGGACCGGATGCATCCCGGGGCGGCGCGCACCGAGGTGCCCTCGATCATGAGCCTGCTCACGCGCAGCGCGCTGGTCGCAAGCGTCTACTGGTCCCGCGAGCGGCACGCTGCCGAGGCGGCGAGCCTCTATCTGCGCATTCCCATGGCCGATTTGCGCCTGCTCGCCTTCGAGCGGATCGACGAGATCGTCGCGCGCGGCTACGAGGCTGCGCGCGGCGCGATTAATGCGTGGTCGGAGGGGCGTCCCCGCTGATCGCGTAGGGTGTCGCAGCCCGAGCACTTCACGCTGCGCGGCCGCCTTGGGCGGCTCGTCGAGCACCCCACACGACTGGGGCGCGGCGGCCGCGCGCCGCCGCGCCCCATGCCTCGCTCAGGAGGAGATCGAGAGGTGATCGATCCCCTGCGTGATGTCGCGATTCTTCGCCTCGGTGGAATGCAGCTTGATGGAGAGACGCAGGTCGTTCACGCTGTCGGCGTTACGCAAGGCGTCCTCGTAGGTGATGATGCCCGTGTCGTACAGGTCGAAGAGGTGCTGGTCGAAGGTCTGCATGCCGAGCTCGCGCGAGCGCTTCATGATCTCCTTGATCTCGTGCACCTCGCCCTTGAAGATCAGGTCGGAGATGAGCGGCGAGTTCAGCATGACCTCCACCACCGCGATCCGGCCCTTGCCCTCCTTCCGCGGGACGAGACGCTGCGAGACCATCCCGCGCAGGTTCAGCGAGAGGTCCATGAGGAGCTGCGGGCGCCGCTCCTCGGGGAAGAAGTTGATGATCCGGTCGAGCGCCTGGTTCGCGCTGTTCGCGTGCAGCGTCGCCATGCAAAGGTGGCCGGTCTCGGCGAAGGCGATGCCGTAGTCCATCGTCTCGCGGTCGCGGATCTCGCCCATCAGGATCACGTCCGGCGCCTGGCGCAGGGTGTTCTTCAGCGCGATGCCCCAGCCCTCGGTGTCGACGCCGATCTCGCGCTGGGTGATGATGCAGTTCTGGTGCGGGTGCACGTACTCGACCGGGTCCTCGATCGTGATGATGTGCCCGTAGGAGTTCGCGTTACGGTAGCCCACCATCGCGGCGAGCGACGTCGACTTTCCCGAGCCGGTCGCGCCGACCATGATCACCAGGCCGCGCTTGGTGAGGGCGACTTCCTTCAGCACCGGCGGGAGGTTGAGCTCCTCGAAGGTCGGAATCTTGGCGTTGATCGTCCGCAGCACCATGCCGATCGAGCCCATCTGCACGAACGCGTTGACCCGGAAGCGGCCGATGCCGGCCGGGCTGATCGCGAAGTTGCACTCCTTGCTCGATTCGAACTCGGCGGCCTGCCGGTCGTTCATGACCGAGCGCACGAGGTCCTGGGTGTGCTGAGCGGTGAGCGGCTGTTGCGACACCGGGGTCACCTTGCCGTCGACCTTGATGGCCGGCGGAAAGCCGACCGTGATGAAGAGGTCCGACGCCTTCTTGGTGACCATCAGCCGCAGAAGGTCGTTGATGAATTTCGATGCCTGGTCTCGTTCCATGGTCTACCTCGCTCCAGGGACGCGCAACGCGCCCATTATGCGCCTCGTCCGGTCGGTTGGAATCCCCGCCGTGGGGTGGGCGGGGGCTTGCCGCTCAGCCGATGAAGGCGTCCTTGTTCTGCGCGCGCGCGCGGGCTTCCGCAACGGTCACCACGCCGCGCTTCACGAGCTCGGTCAGGTTCTGGTCGAGGGTCTGCATGCCGAGCTGCTGGCCGGTCTGGATCGCAGAGTACATCTGCGCGATCTTGTTCTCTCGGATCAGGTTGCGGATGGCCGGCGTGCCGACCATGATCTCGTGCGCCGCCACGCGGCCCTCGCCGTCCTTCGTCTTCATCAGAGTCTGCGCGATCACCGCGCGCAAGGACTCCGAGAGCATGGCCCGCACCATCTCTTTCTCGGCGGCGGGGAACACGTCCACGATCCGGTCGATCGTCTTGGCCGCCGAGCTCGTGTGCAGCGTCCCGAACACCAGGTGGCCGGTCTCGGCGCCGGTCAGCGCGAGGCGGATGGTCTCGAGGTCGCGCATCTCGCCGACGAGGATGACGTCCGGGTCTTCCCGCAGCGCGCTGCGCAGCGCGTTGGAGAACGAGAGCGTGTGCGGGCCGACCTCGCGCTGGTTGATCAGGCACTTCTTGCTCTCGTGCACGAACTCGATCGGGTCCTCGATCGTGAGGATGTGGCCGTGCTCGTTCTCGTTGATGTCGTTCACCATCGCCGCAAGCGTCGTGGACTTTCCGGAGCCGGTCGGGCCGGTCACGAGCACGATGCCGCGCGGCTGCTTCGCGATCTCGGCGAAGATCTTCGGTGCATTGAGCTCCTCGAGCGTGAGCACTTTCGAGGGAATCGTCCGCATCACGGCGGCCGCGCCGCGGTTCTGGTTGAAGGCGTTCACGCGGAAGCGCGCGAGCCCCGGCACCGCAAACGAGAAGTCGCACTCCAGGTTCTCTTCGTACGCCTTGCGCTGCGCGTCGTTCATGATGTCGTACACCATCGCGTGCACGTCCTTGTGCTCCATCGGCGGCAGGTTGATGCGCCGCACGTCGCCGTGCACGCGGATCATCGGCGGCAGGCCGGACGAGAGGTGGAGGTCGGACGCTTTGTTCTTGACGACGAAAGCGAGCAGCTCGGTGATATCCATATAATTCTTCCCTGGTTGTGCGGCGGGGTGGCGCCGGAATTCCGATCTGGGTTCGGGGTTGTTATCGAGCCGAAATCTTCCTGTAATTCAGTCGGTTCCCGTGCGAACCTGAGAATTATGAACACAATCGCTACGAACCTACAAGGCGTAAATTCCCGGATCGTGCAGAGTGCGCGGGGGGCGGGTCGCGACCCCCGTGACATAGTTCTCGTGGCGGTGACCAAGACGTTCGGGCCGGACGCGATACGCGCCGCCCACGCGGCGGGTCAACGCGACTTCGGCGAGAGCTACGCGCAGGAGGCGCTCGAGAAGATGCCCGCGCTCGCCGACCTGGATCTCGTCTGGCACTTCATCGGCCCGATCCAGAGCAACAAGACCCGAGCGCTCGCCGAGTCCTTCGCCTGGGTGCACTCGGTCGACCGGCTGAAGATCGCGGAGCGGCTCGCGGCGCAGCGACCCGCAACGATGACGCCGCTCCAGGTGTGCATCGAGGTGAACGTGAGCGGGGAGGCGACGAAAGCGGGCGTCGCGCCGGACGAGGTCCGCGCGATCGCGACGGCGGTCGCCCGCCTGCCACGCCTCAAGCTGCGCGGCCTGATGGCGATCCCCGCGCCGACCGGGGATCCGGCGCTGCAGCGCAAGCGCTTCGAATCCCTGCGCGACCTGCGCGACGCGCTGAATCGGGACGGCCACGCGCTCGACACCCTGTCGATGGGCATGTCCGACGACTTCGAGGCGGCGATCGCGGCGGGCAGCACCATCGTGCGGGTGGGGACGGCGATCTTCGGCCCGCGGAAAAAGTGAGGCGGACAACCGAACCAGTCGCGGCTGCTAAACTGGGCTGCCGGTGCCCCGTGGGAGCCTAGCGGATCGAAGAAACTCAGCGTATGCGCGCAGGGGGATATACTAGGGGCTTGCCCCTTGTTCGTTCTGGGGGATATACAAGGGGCTTTCCCCCCTTGTTCGTACGCCCGGGGTTTTTCTTGCACACTCGTCACTCGAAGTCGCCGTGGCGGGCATTCTTCATCAGCCTGCTAGCGGAGGGAGCTTGAACGTCACATTCATCGGCGGCGGCAACATGGCGACGGCGCTGATCGGCGGCTTGGTGGCGCGCGGTATCGCCGCATCCGGGATCAAGATCGTCGAGGTGCTGCACGAGGCGCGCGCGCGCCACGCGGAGCAGTTCGGCATCACGAGCGTCGCAACGCCGGCCGAGGCAGTCCCGCACGGCGACGCGGTCGTGCTGGCGGTCAAGCCCCAGCACATGCGTGATGCCTGCACCGCGCTCGCGCCGCACCTCGCGGACGAGGTCGTGCTCTCCATCGCCGCGGGAACCCGGCTGGACGACATCGGCCGCTGGCTGGGCGGCAAGACGCGTCTCGCGCGCTGCATGCCGAACACGCCCGCGCTTATCGGTGCCGGGATCAGCGCAGTTTACGCCCGCCCCGCCGTGGGCCCGGAGCAGCGCGAGGTCGTGCGCACGATCCTCGCGGCAGCCGGCAAGATCGTGTGGGTCGACGACGAAGGCCTGCTCGATCCGGTGACCGCGCTCTCCGGAAGCGGTCCGGCGTACGTCTTCTACTTTCTCGAGGCGATGCAGCGGGCCGCGGCCGAGATGGGTCTCCCGGATGATGTCGGCAAGGCGCTCGCCGTCGAGACGCTGCGCGGCGCGGCCGAGCTTGCCGCGCGGTCGGCCGAACCGGCGTCGGTGCTGCGCGAGCGCGTGACGTCCAAGGGCGGCACGACGGAACAGGCGCTCGCATCGATGAACGCGGACGGCGTCGGCGACGCCATCGTGCGCGCGATCCATGCCGCGAACCGGCGCGCGCGCGAGCTGGGCGACCAGCTCGGGAGGGACGCATGATCGAACAGATCGCCGAGCTCCTCATCAGGACCGCGTTCGGGCTGGTCACCTATCTCGCGCTGGCGCGGTTCTTCATGCAGGCGTTCCGCGCCCCGTTCCGCAATCCCGTCGGCCAGTTCGTGGTCGCGCTGACCGACTGGGCGGTGCTGCCGCTGCGGCGCGTCGTGCCCACCGCGAGCGGGCTGGATCTCTCGAGCCTGGTGCTGGCGTGGCTCGCAAAACTCCTCGAGCTGCTTGCGCTCTACTCGCTCGTGGGCGGCGGGCTGGCGACGGCCGGCACGCTCCTCTTCCTGTGGTCGGTGCTCGAGCTCTTCCGCGCGTGCCTCTACCTCGCGATGTTCGTGGTGATCGTCCACGTCATCACGAGCTGGCTGAGTCCCTACTCCCCGGTCTCGCCGGTGTTCGACGCGCTGACCCGGCCGCTCTACGCCATCTTCCGGCGCTTCATTCCCACGATCGGCGGCATCGATCTCTCGCCGCTCTTCGTGCTGATCCTGATCCAGATCCTGCTCATCGCGCTCGAGGGCGCGCCCCGCATGATGCTCACGAGCATGCGGTGAGCGGAGCGGCGGCGTCCTGGCTGACCCGCACTCCGACCGGCTGGACGATCGCGGTGCACGTGCAGCCGGGCGCAAAGCGCACCGCGGTCGCCGGCGTGCATGGTGAACGTCTCAAGATCAGGGTCGCCGCGCCCCCGGTCGAAGGCCGCGCCAACGCAGCAGTCGTCGCCTTCATCGCGGAGCAACTCGGCATTCCCCGCACGCAAGTAACGATCGCCCGCGGCCACCGCTCCCGCGACAAGACAATCGAGATCACCGCGCTGGATTGCGACCCGGCGAGGCGTTTGCGGGAAGGGGGGTAACGGGGGGAAACCAGGCGGTTTCCCCCTGTTCGTGAACTACCTACGCCCGCGCCTCATACGTGACATCACCACCCACGAGGGTATACCTCACCTGGCCCGGGAGTTCGTACCCGAGAAAGGGCGTGTTCTTCCCTTGGCTTCGCAGGCCGCCCGCCGTCACCTTCACGTACGCCTCCGGATCGAAAACGCAGATGTCCGCGGGCGCGCCGACGCCGAGGTGCCCGGCGTCGATCTTGAGAATGCGCGCCGGCTCGCTGGTGACGCGCGCAAGCGCGTCGGCGATCGAGACCTGCTTCTCGCGCGCCCACTTCAGCGTGAGCGGCAGGAGGAGCTCGAGCCCGGTCGCGCCCGGCCCCGACTCGCTGAACGGCATCTGCTTCGCGTCGAGGTCCACCGGGGTGTGATCAGAGCAGATCGCGTCGATCGTTCCGTCGGCAACGCCGGCCTGCAGCGCGTCCCGGTCGCGCAGGCTGCGCAGCGGCGGCACGAGATGACAGTGCGCGTCGTAGTAGCCGATGTCCATCTCGGAAAGATGCACGTGATGCACCCCGACGTCGCTCGTGATCGGCAGGCCCTCGGCTTTCGCCTGCCGCACCATGGCGACACCGGTCGCGGTCGACAACCGGCATAGGTGCACGGTCGTGCCGGTCGCGCGCACGAGCTCGAGGATCGTCGCGAGGGCGATCGTCTCGGCAAACGCGGGAATGCCCGGCAGGCCGAGCCGCGTCGCGACCTCGCCGTCGTGAGCGACGCCTTCGTGCGAGATGAAAGGATCCTGCGCGCGCAGCCAGACGCTGAATCCCAGGGTCGCCGCGTACTGCAGGGCCCGCCAAAGGACGACGGTATCCTTGATCGGCGCATCGGCCTGCGAAAAGGCAATGCAGCCGGCGTGCCGCAGCATCGCCATCTCGGCAAGGCGCTCGCCTTCGAGATTGGCCGTCAGGGCGCCGACCGGGTAGACCCGCGCAAGATGCAGGCTCGACGCGCGCCGCGTGAGCATCTCCACGAGCCCCGGCTCGTCGAGCGGCGGATCGGTGTCCGGCGGGCACGCGAGGGTCGTGACGCCGCCGGCGACGGCGGCGTAGAGCTCCGAGTCGAGCGTCGCCTTGTACTCCAGGCCCGGCTCGCGCAGCCGCGCCGAGAGATCCACCAGGCCCGGCACGACCGCGAGGCCGGTCGCGTCGATCTCGCGATCGGCCTTGAACCCGCGCGGTGCGGTGCCGACGCCCGCAACGCGGCCGTCGGCGACGAAGAGGTCGCGCGCGGCGTCCACCCCGTGTTTCGGGTCGATCAGCCGGCCGTTGCGGATGTGAATCTTCATTCCCGACTCATTCCTCGCCACGGCCTCCGCTGCCACCGCCCAGGATGGACATCACCGCCATGCGCACCGCGATGCCGAAAGTGACTTGCGGCAGAATCACGGCCTGGCCGCCGTCGGCGACCGACGAGTCGATCTCGACGCCGCGATTCATCGGCCCCGGGTGCATGACGATCGCATCGGGCTTGGCGAGCGCGAGCTTGTCGGCCGTCAGCCCGTAGCACTTGAAGAACTCCTGGGCCGACGGTAGCAACGGGCCCTTCATGCGCTCGTTCTGCAGGCGCAGCATCACCACCACGTCCACGTCGCGCAACCCCGCGCTCATGTCATGGAACACCTTCACGCCGAGCTGCTCGACGCCCGTCGGCAGCAGGGTCTGCGGCGCAATCGCCCGTACGTCGGGCGTGCCGAGGATGTTCAAGGCATGGATCAGCGAGCGCGCCACCCGCGAGTGCAGGATGTCGCCCACGATCGCGACCGACAGCCGCGTGAAGTCCTGCTTGTAGTGGCGGATGGTGTACGCGTCCAGCAGCGCCTGCGTCGGGTGCGCGTGGCGGCCGTCGCCCGCGTTGATCACGTGATGATGCGGCGCGACGTGCCGGGCGATGAGGTGCGCCGCGCCGCTCGCCGCATGCCGCACGACGAACATGTCGGCGTGCATCGCGGCCAGGTTGTCGATGGTGTCGAGCAGCGTCTCGCCCTTGGATTGCGACGAGGTGCTGATGTTAAGGTTGATGACGTCTGCGGAAAGGCGCTTCGCCGCGATCTCGAACGTCGTGCGCGTACGGGTCGAAGCCTCGAAGAAGAGATTGAACACGCTCTTGCCGCGCAGGAGCGGCACCTTCTTCACCTCGCGCTCCGTCACGCCGACGAACGATGCGGCGGTGTCGAGAATGCGCACCAGGTGCTCGCGCGGCAGCCCCTCCACGTTGAGCAGGTGCTGCAGCTCGCCCTTATCGTTAAGCTGCGGGTTGCGCATCCGGCTATTTTTCTTCCAGGTGCAGCGAGAGGCGGCCCGCGTCGTCGCGTCGCAGGTCGAGCTTGGCGCCCTTCGGCACCGAGACAGTGGCGCCGATGAACTGCGCGCAGATCGGCAGCTGCCGCTCGCCGCGGTCCACCAGCACCACGAGCTCGATCGTGTCGGGCCGCCCGTAATCGAAGAGCTCGTTCATCGCGCCGCGCACGGTGCGCCCGGTGTAGAGCACGTCGTCCACCAGCAGGATGCGCCGACCGCTGACGTCGAACCGGATCTGGCTCGGCCGCACGTTCGAGTGGAGGCCGGAGCTCGAATAATCGTCGCGGTAGAAGGAGATGTTCAGCGTGCCGAGCGGCGCCGCGATGCCGAGATCGCGATGCAGGCGCTCGGCGACCCACGCGCCGCCGGTCTGGATGCCCACCATGACCGTCTCGTCGGTCATTGCAGGCTTGAGGAGCCCGAGAAGGTCCGTGTACACCTTCTCGGCGTCGGGGAGCGTGGTGCTCATCGGGCGACCTCGTCGAGATAGGCCTGCAGGATGACTTGTGCCGCGACCGGATGGGTGAGGTCCTTGTGCCGCCGGCCCCCGCGCCCGATTGAACGCAACCGCGACTCGGCTTCGGCCGACGAGTACCGCTCGTCCTGCAGCGTCACCGGCAAACCGAAACGCCCCGCGAGCTGGCGCGCGAAACGCTCGGCCTTGCGCGTCAGATCGTGCGCCTCGCCTTCGAGTGACAGAGGGAGTCCGACGACCAGCCGCGTCGGCTTCCATTCTGCGATGACTTCCGCGACCGCCCTGAACCGCTCGGCCGCCGCGCGGGCGTCGATGGTGGCAAGCGGATGCGCCATGCCCACCTCCGTATCGCCTACCGCCACGCCCAGGTACCGCTCGCCGTAATCGAACGCGAGCAACGTCTCACTCCTCACCGCCGTCATGCATGTCCTGCCTCGTCCGACAGGCTGGCGTACGACACGCCGATGAGCTCCATCGCGGCCGCCATCCGCTCCTCGGCAGGCAGGTCGAAGATGATGTGCTCCTGCGCCTCGACCGTGAGCCAGGCGTTCTGCTGCATCTCGTGCTCGAGCTGCCCCGCCGCCCAGCCGGCGTAGCCGAGCGTGATCATCAGCTTGCCCGGACCGGTTCCGTTGCCGACCGCCTCCAGGATGTCGCGGGAAGTGGTGAGCGCGATCCCGTCGCGCACGGGCAGCGACGAGCTCCATTCGCCGGCCGGGTTGTGCAGGACGAAGCCCCGATCGGTCTGGACCGGGCCGCCGAAGTACACGGGAAGCTCGCGCAAGTCCGCCACCTCGAGCTTGAGGTCGAGCCGCTCGAACAGACCCGCGAGCGTCAGCTCGATCGGACGGTTGATCACGACGCCGAGCGCGCCCTGATCGTTGTGCTCGCACACGTAGGTGAGGGTGCGGGCAAAGTAAGGATCCACCATCGCCGGCATGGCGATCAGGAAGTGGTGGGTGAGATTGACGGCCCGCACGCTGCGCTATTCTACTTTCAAACGCCGGCGGCCGGCGGCCGACAATGCCGCTCGGAATCCTGCAAGATCCGGGTTCCGACGTTTCCTTCTCTTACCGATCCATGTCCCCCAAATCGAGCGGGTCTGCTCTGGTATGGTTCCGGCGCGACCTGCGCCTCGTCGATCACGCCGCCCTGTCGCAAGCGCTCGACGCGTGCACCGCCGTGTACTGCGCATTCTGCTTCGACACCGAGATCCTCGACCCTCTGCCGTCCCGCGTGGACCGAAGGGTCGAATTCATCTGGCATTCGGTTCAGGAGCTCGACCAGGCGCTCGCCGAGCGGGGCGGAGGCCTCATCGTGGTGCATGGGCGGGCACGCGAGGAAGTGCCGCGACTCGCCGCCGCGCTCGGCGTCGCGACGGTGTTTGCGAACCGTGACTACGAGCCGGCAGCCGGTGAGCGGGACGCGGCAGTGCGCGAGACGCTCGAAGGCCACGGAATCGGTTTCGCGACATTCAAGGACCAGGTCGTTTTCGAGCGCGGCGAGCTGCTGACCGGGGCCCGCAAGCCGTTCTCGGTATTTACGCCGTACAAGAATGCGTGGCTGCGCGAGCTTTCCGCTTCCGATCTCGCCCCGCATCCCGTCGCCGAGCGCCTCGGGCACCTCGCCCGCCCCCCGGAGCGGAAGATGCCGACCCTCGGCGACCTCGGGTTTCGGCGCACGAACCTCACCGAGCTGCCGATTCCCACCGGCATGTCCGGCGCGCGCCGGCTCTTCGACGCGTTCGTCGAGCGAATCGGAGAGTACGCGGCGCGCCGCGACTATCCGGCGCTGCACGGTCCATCGTATCTCTCGGTGCATCTGCGCTTCGGCACGATCTCGATTCGCGAGCTCGCCGGCCGCGCGCACGCGATCGGCGGCCGCGGCGCCGAGACCTGGCTCTCGGAGCTCGTCTGGCGGGATTTCTACTTCATGATCCTGCATCACCACCCGCACGTCGTCGGTCATGCGTTCAAGCCCGAGCTCGAGGAAGTCGCGTTCGACAACCATCCGGAGCGGTTCGCGGCATGGTGCGAAGCGCGCACCGGCTACCCGCTGGTGGACGCCGCGATGCGGCAGATCAACCGCACCGGCTACATGCACAACCGGCTGCGCATGGTGGTCGCGTCCTTCCTGGTGAAGGACCTGCATGTGGACTGGCGCTGGGGCGAAAAGTATTTCGCCGACCACCTCAACGATTTCGACCTCGCCGCCAACAACGGCGGCTGGCAATGGGCCGCGTCGACGGGCTGCGACGCGCAACCCTATTTCCGGATCTTCAATCCCGTGACGCAATCGGAGAAGTTCGATCCGGGCGGACGCTTCATCCGTCACTACATGCCGGAGCTCGGCCAGGTATCCAAGAAGTTCATCCACGCGCCCTGGCGCATGTCGAGCGCCGAGCAGGCCGCGTGCGGATGCGTGATCGGCCGTGACTACCCGCCGCCGATCGTCGATCACGCCGCTTCTAGGAAGCTCACGCTCGAGCGCTACGAGCGCGCGCGGCGCGTTTCCCGCGAACGCGGGAATGCAGGCTGACGGAGTGCTTGCTGGATCCGCGTCTACGCGGGGGTGACTCGCGGCGCAGCGGTGCCGACGAACCCGGTGATGTGGCCGAGCAGCTCTTCTTCCTGGAACGGCTTGCCCAGGTAGACGTTGACGCCGATCTCCTTGGCGTACGCGCGATGGCGCTCGGCGGTGCGCGAGGTGATCATGATGATCGGGATGTGGCGCAGGCGCGGGTCGCCGCGCACCGCGCGCGTGAGGTCGAAGCCGTCCATGCGCGGCATCTCGATGTCGACCAGCATCACGTCCGGAACCGTCTCCTGCAGCTGCTCGATCGCGTCCACCCCGTCCTTCGCAGTGAGGACGTGGAAGCCCTCGCGCGAGAGCAATCGGCCCGTGATCTTGCGCACCGTGAGCGAGTCGTCGACGATCATCACCGTGGGGATGCTGATCACCGGCGCCTCTTCCTGCACCACGACCGCCGCGCCCGAGGTGGCGAACGCCATCGGCTCGCGGCCCGCAAGGATCACCGGGTTGATAATGAGGACGATCTCGCCCGAGCCGAGCACCGTCGCGCCGGTGATGCCGGCGATCCGCGACAGCAGCGGCCCGGTGTTCTTGACCACGATTTCCTGCGCGCCCGCCACTTCGTCGACGTGGATCGCGACGACGTTTGCGCCGCTGCGCACGAACATGATCGAATGGAACCGCTTCTGCTCGGGCTGGCTGTCGAAGTCGCCGAGCAGGCGCGGCAGGTAGCGGAACGGATAGT
Source organism: Burkholderiales bacterium (assembly GCA_041617635.1). GTDB lineage: Bacteria > Pseudomonadota > Gammaproteobacteria > Burkholderiales > SG8-39 > JAABRB01. Next base: position 58,057 of record JBFJOO010000013.1, read on the forward strand.
TGCGGTTCTGCCACTGCGCTTCGCCCGACTCGGTGCTGGCGGCGAGCTCGGGCGCCTTGACCTGGCGGACCTGCTCGACCATGACCGCCGGAATGGCGAACCGAACCGGGCCGGCGCGCACCAGCACCGCCTGGGTGACGGCGAGCGTGAGCGGCAGGTAGATGAGGAAGCGCGTGCCCTTGCCGAGCTCGGTATGCGTCTCGATGCGCCCGCCGAGCGCCGCGGCCTCGCTCTTCACCACGTCCATGCCGACGCCGCGGCCGGCGAGCTGGCTCACCTCGGTGGCGGTTGAGAACCCCGGATGGAAGATGAAATCCGCGATCTCGGCGTCGGTCGGCGTCTGATCCGGCGCGACGAGCTCTTGCGCGCGCGCCTTCTCGAGAATCCGCGGCAGATTAAGGCCGGCGCCGTCATCCGACACCATGAGCATGATCTCGTTGCCTTCCTGCCGCACCTCGATCTTGATCTCGCCCAGCTCGGGCTTGCTGCGCTCGATCCGCGTGGCGGGCGGCTCGATGCCGTGCGCCACCGAGTTCCTGAGCATGTGCTCGAAGGGCGCAGTGATGCGCTCGAGCACCGAGCGGTCGAGTTCCACCTGACCGCCGCGAATGTCGAGCACCGCGCGCTTGTCGGTCTCCTTGGCGGCTTGCCGCACGACGCGGTACAGACGCTCCGAGACGCTCGCGAACGGAACCATTCGGATGCGCATCAGATCGGTCTGCAGGCCGCGCGTGAGCCGCGACTGCGCGGAGAGCGCGCCGTCCGCGTCGCCCACCGCGCGCAGGATGTTCTGCTGCACCGTCGCGACGTCGTTCACGCTCTCGGCCATCATCCGCGTGATTTCCTGGAAGCGCGTGAACCGGTCGAACTCGAGCGGATCGAACGGCGTCTCGACTTCCTGCACCTGCGAAAGGCGCGACTGCATCTGGGACTCGGCCTGGATCTCGATCTCGCGCAGCTGCATCCGCAGCCGGTTCGTGTTGTCGGTGAGCTCCGAGAGCGCGACTTTCAGCGCGCGCAGCTCGCCCTCGATCCGGCTCCGCGCGATGCTGACCTCGCCCGCCTCGTTCACCAGCCGGTCGATCACTTCCGCGCGCACGCGCAGCATCGCGCGGGTCTGAGCGGCGGGATCCTGCTCCGCTGGACGTGCTGCGGGCGCTGCGCCGGGGGCACGCGCCGCAGCCGGCGCGGCGAGGGTGACATCGGCCTCCGGGGCCTCTTCCGCCACCGCCTCGTCGACGGGCTCGACACCAGCGGGCGCAACCGACGCGGGCTCGGGTGGGGCGGGCGCGAGCGCATCGGGATGCTGCATGCGCTCGAAAAGCAGCCCCATCCGGTCGTAGGCCGTGTCGAACTCGTCGAACAGCGAGTCGGGAAGCGTCTTGAGCGCGAGCGCGTTCTCGACCTTGGTCTCCATCGAGTGGGTCAATTCGCCGAGCGCCATGGCGCCGCACATTCGCGCGGAGCCCTTCAGGGTGTGCAGCACGCGCTGCAGACCGTGGCCAGCCGCCGCGTTCTCCGGGCTCGCGCGCCAGTCGCGCAGTCCCTGCCCCACCGCCGGGATGAGATCGTGCGCCTCCTCCAAGAAGATCGGCAGCAGCTCGGGATCGATGTCGTCGTCGAGGCGGCGCTGGCGCCGCTCGACCGGTATTTCCTCGACGGTCACGGTCTGACCCTGAGCGGCCGGCGCGGCCGGGGGGGCAGGCGGCGCGGCCGGGGCAAGCTCGTCGCGCGGGCTGCGCCGCCGCTCGATGGGTATCTCCTCGACCTTCACATCGAGGGGAGGCGTCGCCACGCTCTCCGGCGCGGCGGGGAAGGAGACGACATTCCCCGGCGCAGCGGCTGAGCTTTCGGCCTCCGGCGTGAGGGCGGTGAAATCGAGCGCGTCCTCCGCGCCCGCCTCGCCCGGGAGCGTGAGCGTATCGGCGGACTCGCCCGAGTCGCTGGAGGCAGGCGCATCTGCGGTCGCCTCGAGTCGCGCGACGAGATCCGGGTCCGGGCGCGGCGCAACACCGCCGGTCACCGCCGCCGCCATTTTTTCCAGACTCGCGTGCGCGTCGCGTGCGACGTCGAGCTCCGCGGCGGCGAGCGGGCGGTCCTGGGCACGGTGAAGCATGTGCTCGAGCGAATGTCCGACGGCCCACATGCCGTCGAACCTGACGGTCCCGGCGATTCCGGCCAGCGTGTGTGCGGCGCGCCGGAAATCAACACTCACGGGAGCGCCGGCCTCGGCCGCGCGCAGCGACTGGGCGATCCCGTCCAGATGCTCGCGGGACTCGCTCGTGAAGATCTCGTACAGCGTCCGCGACAGCTCGACGTCGCCGACGCGCACCGTCTCGTCCGCGCTGTCCGCAGCCGTCGTGTCGGCGGGCAGCAGGTCTTCGATCGGCGGCTCCACTGCGGGCGGGGCCTGCGGTACCTCCGGCGCGGGGCTCAGCGTCCGCATCGGGAGCGAGAAATCCAGCGAGATCGGCCCGAGCGCCGGCTCTTTCGCCACAGGCCCAGCGGGCGCGGGGGTCAGGTCCGGACGATCGAACGCGGGCGAATCGACGGAGGGCGCCGGTGTCAGGTCCGGCGCATCGAACGCGGGGAAGTCGATCTCGGGCGCCGATTCCTGCGGCACGGTGAGTGTCTCGCCGGGTTCGACGGGCTCGGGCGCCTGTTCAATCTCTGGGGACGCAGCCTGGTCCTCCACTGCGGGTGCTTCGGCTGCCTCGACTGACGCTTCCTCACCTGTCTCGGGCGCCTCGGCCGGCGCGCTGAGCGGCGCGCCGGACTTGACCTGCAGCGCGAGCGCGACGATCGCGGCCTCGTCGGGCCCCGCGCCGCCGCGCTTGAGATCCTCGACCGCGGCGCCGAAGAAAGACTGTGCCTCGACGACGAGGGTCAGCAGGTCGGGCGTGGCCGGACGCTCTTCCTCGAGCCACTTGTTCATCACCTGCTCAACCGCCCAGGCGGCCTCGCCGAGGCGGGTCAGGCCGACCATTCGGCCGCTGCCCTTCAAGGTGTGGAAGCCGCGGCGAATGGTGCGCAGCTCCTCGATGTTGTGCAGCTCGCCGCGCACCTGCTCGACGCTCTGGCCGATGGTCGCGAGCACTTCGCCGGCCTCCTCGAGGTACACGGCGAGGAGCTCGGCGTCGACTTTCTCGGCGCTCGCACCCACGAGCTCCTCGGTCTTCGGCGAGGGCGCCGATTCGGCGGCGCCGGGTGTGATCCCTTCGAGCGTTTGCGTGGATACGGGGTCGAAAGTCTTGGCGTCGCTCTTCTTGAGGACCGCGAGCATCTCGGCGACGCGTGCCTCGAGCGCGCCGTCCGCCGTCAGGCTCGCATCTTTCTGCAGCGCCTGGAGATTCTCCTCGAGCTTGGCCTTGAGTGCCGCGTCGGTCGGCGTCTTCCGCCACTGCTCGAAGAGCGTCTGGACTTCGCGCTTGCCCTTGGCGAGGCCCGCCTCGACGCTGGCGCTCGCCTGGGAGGTTTCCGCTTCCTCGGCGAGCGCTTCCTTGCGCTTGCCGATGGGCGTCATGAAGGCGTCGAAATCGGCCTTGCCGTGCTGGAGCGCATCGACATAGAAGCCGAGTCCGGAGAGCGTGCCGGCGACGCGCTCGAAGTCGGACTGGGCCGGCGCGTAATCAGGCGATGCGAAGCGCTGAATCTCGGCCGCGCACGACGAAAGCGCCGCGGCGGCGCGGTCCTCGTTCAGCATGGTCAGCGCGCCGAGCACCTGGCGCACCGGCTTGTCGAGCGCGACGAGCTCGGGGCGTTGCGCGGAATCGCGGAAAAACGCATCGAGCGCCTGCTCGACCGCCCGCAGGCTCGCGTTGATCTCGCCCACGACGTGGCTCATCAGCAGGCGTTCCTGGGCGCGCCGGGACATCTCGTCCAGCACGGGCGCGGCCCCCTCGGGCATCTTGCCCTGCATCACGCCCTGCAGCCGGCCGCGCATCAGCGCGACCTGCTGCTTGAACTCGTCGCCGAGGCGCGCGTAGTTCTCGGTCGCGTTCTCGACCAGCAGCAGCGCGGTGGCGACTTCCATCGCGACTGCGTCGGTCACCTTGTCGGGCGTGTCGCCGAGCCACTTCGCAGTGACCGCGATGTCCGTGGCGAGCGCCTTCAGCAGCTCGTCGCCCGACTCCGCCGCGCGGGAAGCGAGCTGCCCAGTCTGGTCGCGGAACGCGGCGAGGCTCGCCTGATGCCCGGAGGCGGCCTTGTTCCAGGCGGTCTTGGCCTGCGCGACGAGCTCGCGCATCGCGCGCACCCCGGGCAGCTGGCCCGAGGATTCCGATTTCAGCTCGAAGCTGCCCGGGATCGAGCCGGCGAGCTCGAAGGTCTCCTGGACTTGCCGGAGATGCTCGGTGGCCGGTCGGGCGCGCGCCACCGCGAACAGCGCCTCGCGCAGCAGGCGTTCGGCGACGTTCGTCGAGCCCTCGAACAGCCGCTTGAGCTGGTGCTCGATGCGGTTGCACAGCCGCATCAGCATCGGGCTGTCGGACATTGCGCGCGCGACCATCGCATCGAAGAATCCGAGCGCGACCCACCAGAACGTGCGCTGTGCCGGCACGGTCTGCGCCGCTTCGACGGCCGTGACCGCGGCGCGCATGTCCTCCGCGCCGGTCGGGTCCTTCTTGATGAGCTTAAGCAACCCGCGTTGATAGCGCGCACGCGCGTCGCGGTAGTGCTGGATCAGCGCATCACCGGTGTGCGCCGATGGGGCGCGCTCGCGCCGCGGCGGGCGCCGCGAGATATCCGGGTAGTAAAGATCGACGGGATCCGCCGAGTCCTTGCCGCGCGCCGCGGCGAGATCGCGGTACACGGCGAAGAGCAGCAGCGGCTGGTTCGGCTCGCCGGCGAGCAGCTGATCCAGGTAGGTGGAGATCGAAGAGTAAGCGCGCTCCGCAGCCGCGACCATCTCGGGCTTGGGCGGCTGGCCCGATTTCTCGGCGTCGCTCAGCAGGCCTTCGAGCTCCTCCGAGACGCGCGTGACGCCGTCCAGGCCGACGATCTGCAGCGCCCCGTGCGCCTGGTGAAAATGCGTGCGGCTGAACTTGAGCTGGGTGGTCTCGGCCGGATTCGCAGCGTACGCGCGCAGGCACGCCAGCGACTTCTCCAGCGCCTGGTCGATCTCGCCCTTGACCCAGGTCAACGGCCCAATGTCGAACTCACCCGCCACGCCTATCGCACTCCTCTCAAATCCATTCGGTCGCTTGCGCCGGCACGTGTCTCCTCGACAGCCGGGCAGCAACCATCGCTACTCGCGTCGACCTGGCACGGCGGGGATATACAAGGGGCACGCCCCTTGTTCGTCCGGGGATTTACAAGGGGGATTTCCCCCTTGTTCGTTTATCCCGCCCTTGCGTTGAAGTGGCACCACCGCCGATTCCAAGTCAACTTCTACTGGAGCTTGAAGTTGGCGACCGAGCCCTTGAGTTCCTGGGCGAGCTTGGCGAGCTGGCCGATCGAGACCGCGGTCTGCTTCGTGCCTTCGGTGGTCTGGCGGGTGATGTTCAGGATGTCCTGCATCGACGTCGCCACGACACCGGCGGCCTGCGCCTGCGCCTGCGCGGTGACCGAGATCTCCTCAATCAGCTGCGCGAGCCGGCGCGACACCTCGCCGATCTCGCCCAGCGCCTGACCCGCGTTGTCCGACAGGCGCGCCCCGTCGACCACGCCCTGCGTCGATTTCTCCATGGCCGCCACCGCGTCGCCGGTGTCGGTCTGAATCGTCTTCACGATCGCGCCGATCTGCTTGGTCGCCTCGCCGGAACGCTCCGCCAGTCGCTGCACTTCTTCCGCAACCACCGTGAAGCCGCGGCCCGCTTCACCGGCCGATGCGGCCTGGATCGCGGCGTTCAACGCGAGCACGTTGGTCTGCTCGGTAATGTCGGAGATCAGCTCGACGATCTCGCCGATCTGCTGCGAGGATTCGCCGAGCCGCTTGATCCGCTTTGCAGTGTCCTGGATCTGCTCGCGAATGTCGTTCATGCCGGCGATCGAGTTCTGCACCGCCTCCTGGCCCTTCTGCGCGGCGCCGAGAGACTGGCGCGCAACGCTCACGGACTTCGACGCGCTCGCGGACACCTCGTTAATGGCGCGGGCCATCTTCAGCACCGACGCGCTCGCTTCCTGAATCTCGCGCGACTGCTTCTCGGCGGCCTGCAGGAGCTTCACCGACGTCTGCTGGGCGGACTCGGTGGCGTTCGTCACCTGGGCCGCCGCGCTGTTGATCCGGCCCACCAGGCCCTTAAGCTCCTCGATGGTGTAGTTCACCGAGTCGGCAATCGCGCCGGTGATGTCCTCGGTCACCGTGGCCTGCACGGTGAGGTCGCCGTCCGCGAGGCTGCCCATCTCGTTCATGAGGCGCAGAATCGCCTCCTGATTGGACTTGTTCACCCGCTCGGCGTCCTCGCGCAGTCGCTCGCTGTCGTCGCGCCGGCGCCGGTTCTCGTCCAGGTACGACTTGCCGATCATGGCCCCGAACACCAGGACGAGCAGGATCGACAGCGCGATGGCCGCGAGGAACAGCGTCTGGTCGCCGCGCGAACCCTGAAAGCGCTGCTCGAGTTCGTTCACGGCGCCGAGCAGCGCGGAAGAGTCCTGCACGACCTGGGCGCCCGCGCGCTTGGCGTTCACCAGCGGCTGCAAGCTGCCAAGAATCGCGTTGATCGACTGCCGGAAATTTGTGTAGGCGGCGTCGAGCTCGCGGAGCTTCTCGACCGTCTCGGGATCGCGCGCGGCCGGAATCCGCAGCGTGTCGCTGCCCTTCGTCATCCCCTGCAGGACGTCGCGGAACGTGTTCGAGTCCTTGCCCAGGAGGAACGTCACCTCCGGGTCGACGACGTCGGAGGCGAGCAGCGTGTTGGCGTTCTTTGCCATCCGCTGGGTCAGCATCACCAGCTGGCCGGCGAGCGAGATCTCGCGCGACGAGGACTGCGTCTGCAGCTTGAGCGCCGCAACCTGCTCGGCGAGATCGAGCAGCGTGGGGTTGTCGGCGTTGATCGTCTTGACCGACTGTCCGAGGGTCACCAGGTTCTTTTCCTGGCTGATCATCAGCCCGGCGCCGCGATTGGTCTTCTCCCAGATCGCCTTCACATTTTCGATCGCCGCCCTCTCGGATTCCGAGGCGGCGGGCAGCTGCATGCCGCCCACCTCACCGCCGCTGATCAGGGTATTCAGCAGCAAGCCAAACCGCTCGCGGCTGTCGCGCAGCCGCGCGAAGGACGCGGGGTTGCCTTGCAGGGCCTGCTGCGACTCGTTTGCGATGCGCTGCGAGAGCACCGCCATCTGGCCGGTCGCCGAAATCTGCGAAGCGTGCTGGGTCGCCCCCTGCAGCTGGAGAAACGTGAGCACAATGGCGGCCACCGCGAACACGACGAGCAGCACCGCCAGCACCTGGGTCTGGCGCGAGAGCGGCATGCTCTTGAGCTTGGACATGCGCCCGGCAGCGCCGCCGGCGGCCCCTTTCGGCGCGTCGGGCGCCGCCTTGACGGGCCGCTTGGGGGCGGCGACCTTGCGCTCGGCCGGCTTGGCCTCGGGCTTGCCTTTGCCGAACGGAAGATTGAGTGCGGAAAGCTTGACTGCCATGTTACCCCCTAGCACCTCATCTGCATCGCGGCCGACCCCCTTGGAACGGAGGCGCGACAGGCCGGACGGGACGCGACGCGATTAACCCCTTTTGAATCGATCGGATGTATCGGCGGCTAGATGCCCGCCTGCAAGAAATCGTTGTCGAAGACCAGCTCGGCCATGCCGAGCTCCCGCCAGAGCTGCCCCTCGCTATCGCGATAGGAGCCGCTCACCCAGGCGCGCTGCGCGGTCTCCTCCTGGCGCTCAAGCGCGCTGATGTTGCGCAGGCCCAGCATCCGGCCGACCAGCAGGGCGGCGCCCATGCTGAAGCGATCCGCCACCAGGATCAGCCGGCTGTCCGGCGTGAGCGAGGTGTCGGCCCCGCCCTGGAACGCGGCGAGATCGACCACGCTGTACAGATTGCCGCGAATATTGGTCAGTCCGCGATACCACGAGCGCATAAGCGGCACGGGCGCGATGGGCGGCACCGGCATGACTTCGCCCGCCTCCTCGAGGCGCAACAGCCACCGCTCGCCGCCCACCTCCACGCCGAGGCGCGCCGCCGGCGCGTCCGTCGCAGCCGCCGCCTCGCTCAGGCGATGAACGAGATTCTGCTGAAACTCGCGTAGGCTGATGCGTTTCGCCATGGCCGAATTGCCGTGTCCGGTGGTTTCCGTCGGTCAGTTGATGGTCGCGATCTTCGCGAGGAGCTGCTGCGGATCCACGGGTTTCACCAGGTAGTCGAGCGCGCCCTGGCGCATCCCCCAGATCTTGTCGGTGTCGGCGCCCTTGCTCGTGCACATGATCACCGGGATGTGCTTGGTCGCCTCGTCGCGCGTGATCGCGCGCGTGGCCTGGTAGCCGTTCAGGCCCGGCATGACCACGTCCATCAGGATCAGGTCGGGCAGCTCGCTCTTGGCCTTCACGACGGCATCCTCGCCGCTGTCAGCGGTGACCACCTTGTAGCCCTTCTTCGCAAGGGTCTCCGTCATGAACTGCCGGTCGGTCGGCGAGTCGTCGACCACCAGGATCTTCTGCACGGCCATGGGTGCCTCTCAGTTCCGGAATCAGACTCGGCTCGGCGCGTGCGCGCCGACCGTCTTCAGCAAGCTGTCCTTGGTGAACGGCTTGGTCAGGTACTCGTCGGAGCCGACCATGCGGCCGCGTGCCCGATCGAAGAGTCCGTCC
>JBFJOO010000014.1:0-64597 GCA_041617635.1 Burkholderiales bacterium
ACGGCGGTGGGCGCCGGAACGACCGCGATCCTGGCGAGCTTCGTCGAGGAGTGCGAGATCGCCTACGACGCCGCGCCGGCGAATCCGGCGCTCGAGCGCAACAGCATCGTCGCGATGCGGCTCCGGCTCACGCGCGGCGGCGATAGCGTCACGCTCTACCATGAGACCCATGTCAGCAACCTGCCGTGAGCGCGGCTTCGCCGCCATTGCCGCCGTGTTCATCCTGGTGGTGCTGGCGCTGCTCGGCGCGTTCCTGACGAACGTGTTCTCGGGGCAGCAGCGGACGCTCGCCTTCGACGTGCTCGGCGCAAAGGCGCTGCAGGCCGCGCGCGCCGGCATCGAGGTCGGCACGTACCGGGCGCTGCGCAGCGCAAGCTGCCCCGCCACGAGCACCGTGGCGCTCGCCGGCAATCTCGCCGGCTTCAGCGTGACGGTGCAGTGCCAGTCGAGTTCGCACGTCGAAGTCGGGCCGCCGCCGATCCGGGCGTTTCAGATCACCGCCACCGCATGCAATCGTGCCGCGTGCCCGGGCGGCGCCGACGCGACCTACGTCGAGCGCGAGCTGCGCGTCACCGTCGGAGCCCCGGCGCCGTGAGCGCGCGGCCGATCCGGGCCGGACTCGCGGGGGGCGTGCTCGCGCGTCTGTGCGCGATCGTCGCCCTCGTGGCGCTCACCGGGACGGCGCACGGCCAGATCACGTTCGTCGCGAGCTCGAACAACGGCGTCACCAACGGCCCGGACCTCCCGCTCACCGTTCCCGCGGGGGCGGCCGTGGGCGATCTGCTGATCGGGATCATGACCGTCCGGGACCGGCCGCCCGGCAACTTGACGTCGCCCGGCGGCTGGACGCGCGTCTTCGAGCCGCCGTTGCGGACCCCGTCCTCCGGCAACGTGGATCTCCTGATCGTGTTCGACTGGAAGATCGCGACCGCGGCGGACGTCATTCCCGGCACGAGCTTCACGTGGTCGTGGGGCGGCAACCGCGACGCGGCCGGGGTGATGTTCGCTTTCCGCGGCGTCGATACGGCTGCCCCGATCGAGAGCGCGAGCTCGGTCGAGCTGGAGACTTCCGGAACCACGATCACGATTCCCGGCGTCACAGTCGGCGGACCCGGCCGGATGCTCGTCGGCGGCGCGGCGATCCTCGCGAACACGGGCTTCACGTGGAGCGCGCCGATGACGCTGGGCGCGCAGCGGGGGCAGAATTCACTTGCCGTGACCGGCGCGTACGAGGCGACCGCAGTGGCAAGCGGACCGACGGGCTCGCGCGTCGTCACGCCCGGTGCGAGCTCGAATCGCCGGCTCGGTGTCCTGGTCGCGCTCAGGCCAGGCGGGAATCTCAGCCATTACGCGATCGATTTTCCGAACGGTGCGACCGGCATCACCTGCGAGCCCTCGCAGGTGCGCGTCACCGCCCATGACGCGAGCCACAACCCGGTGAACGTGCCGGCTGGGACCACGCTCAGCCTGACGACCTCGACCGGGACCGGCGTGTGGCTCGCGCCGCTGGTCGCCGGGACGGGGACCTGGACGCCGTCCGATCTGAACAACGGGCAGGCAACCTACGCCTGGCCGGGCGGACAATCGAGCTTCACGGCCAATCTTCGCCACGCGACCCCCGTGACCTTGAATGTCAACGTCACGGACGGCACGCGCAGCGAAGCAGCGAGCGAAGATCCCTCGCTCACGTTTGCCGATTCGCTCTTCCGGTTCGTCGAGGGCGCGCCGACGCTCGGGAACCCGATCCTGGCCCAGATCTCCGGCAAGCCGTCGAACATCGGCTACAACACGCAGAGCCTGGTGTTGCAGGCGATCCGGACGGATCTGAGCGGTGCCTGTACGGGTGTGTTCACGGGCTTGGTGTCGGTCCAGCTCGCGTCGGAATGCGTCAATCCGGGCGCATGCCAGGCCGGACAGCAGGTCGCGTTCACCAACAATGCCGTCACGACCGCGTTGCCGCAGAACGCGGCCGGATCGGTCGGCCCGAATGCCGGGACCTACGCCACGGCAAGCGTACTCTTCGGCGCAAATTCGCAGGCGGCGTTCAGCTTCAGCTACCCCGATGCCGGAAACATCCGGCTGCATGCCCGGGTCCGCTTCACGCCTCCGGTCGCCGGGCTGACGTCCACCTACGGCGCGAGCGGCAACATCACCGTCCGGCCGTTCGGATTCCGCATCTCCGGCGTGCCCTCGGGCGTGACCGGGCCGACGAGCGCGGTGTTCCGGCGCGCGGGGCAAAACTTCGATGTCACGCTGACCGCGGTCGCATGGAAGAGCGGCGACGACGCGGACGCCGACGGCGCGCCCGATTCGCAGGCGCAGATCGCCGGGAACAGCGCAACGCCGAACTTCGGCCTGGAGTCGACGCCGGCCACCGCCTCGGTCTCGCACACGCTGGCCGAGCCGGCCGGCGGCGCCGCAGGCGCGCTGTCGAACACCCTGTTCACGGGATTCAGCGCGGGCGCGCGCACCCAGACGATGACCTACAGCGAGGTCGGGATCATCAATCTCTTCGCCACGACCGCGAACTATCTCGCGAGCGGACAGAGCGTGACGGCCGGCGCGGCGGGACTCGCGGGCGTCGGTCGGTTCATCCCCAGCCATTTCGCGCTCTCGGCGGCCACCCTGACGAATCGATCGGCGAGCGCTTGCGCCCCGGCCTCGACATTCACTTACATGAACGAGCCGCTACGGCTACAGTACACGCTCACGGCGCAGAACACCGCGAACGCGACGACGACCAACTACCGGGGAAGCTTTGCGCGGCTCGACCTCACGGCGCCGGCGTCGTTCGGCTTCGGTGCACGCGATATCGCATCGAGCACCAACCTCACTCCGCGCATCGACACTGCGCTCGGCACCACCGGCGCCTGGGGCAGCGGCGTGGCGAGCAACATCCAGGCAACGCTTTCGCTCACGCGCGCCAGCCCGGACAACCCGGACGGTCCGTTCAACCAGGTGAAGCTCGGTATCGCACCGAGCGATCCGGACACCGTGACAATCGCGCCTGGCGCGCTCGATTTCTCGACCACCGGTGGCCCGAACGACCGTGCGCAGGTCGGAGCGGACACCCAGATCCGCTTCGGTCGGCTGCGGCTCACGAGCGCATTCGGGTCCGAGATCGCGGCGCTGACGGTGCCCATGCAGGTCGAGTACTGGAACGGCATCGGCTTCCTGCCCAACACGCTTGACAGCTGCACGACCCTCGCGCGGTCGGCGTTCACGCTTGCGAATTTCCAGGGCAACCTGGCGGCATGCGAGACCGCGTTCAACGCGGATCCGATCGCCTTCACCAGCGGTGCGGCCGCCCCGCAGCTCGCTGCGCCGGGTTCGGGAAACGACGGCAGCGTCGACCTGCGCGTGAATCTCGGCACCGCGTCGGGCAATGCGTGCAACGCAGTCGGCGGTCCCGGCCCGCCCGCGACGAGTGCGGCGCGCTCCTACCTGAAGGGGCGGTGGAACGCGACCGATGACGATGCCAATCCCGCCACGAATTACGACGACGACCCGGTCGCGCGCGCCTCATTCGGGGTGTACGGTCCGGATCGCTCGTCGAATCGCTTTATTTACCGGCGCGAGAATTACTAGCCGGTCTCTCCCCTAGGCGCGGCGCCGATTGCGATTTGGCGCGGTTTGCGCGCCTCATCTCCTTGTTTGTTATGGAATTCCGTCACTTTCGTGCGAGCTGGCCCACGCGCGGGTGGTGTTGCGGGATCGGGCGGGACTGACTCCCTCGTTGACCCTTAAAATTCATTGACAACAATAGGTTATTTGGATAACTTCAAGTCGGACTTTACCTCGGAGGGGTGCCGAGCTTGGGCTGGTTGAAGAAGAAGACCAAGGAGCCGGGATGGATGGTCATTGGCGTCGGTGGTGACCGACTCGATCTTGTTCATGGCCACCACGCGTCGACCGGCAAGCCGCAGATTCTCCAGTTCGGGTCCCGTGAGCTCGCCGCGAGCGACGATCTCGCAAGAAGCGGTCGCGACATGGCGCTGGCACGCTATGACTGTGCGACATTGCTCGCCCCAGGGGAGTACCAGCTCCTGCTGGTTGACGCGCCGAACGTTCCGCGCGACGAGCTGAAGACCGCGATCCGCTGGCGGGTCAAGGATCTGCTCGACTATCACGTCGACGATGCGACGCTCGACGTGCTCGACATCCCCCCGCCGAAGAACGCACCGGCACGCGGGCACTCGATGTATGCGGTGGCTGCGCGCAACGATGTCGTGCACGGCTATATGCGTCGATTCGAAGAGGCCGTCATCCCGCTGACCGTCATCGATATTCCCGAAACCGCGCAGCGCAACATCGCCGCACTTTACGAGCGCGACGAGCGGGCAGTCGCCTTGCTGTATCTGGGTGTACGCGACGCGCTGCTAACCATCAGCGCGCAAGGCGAGCTCTACATGGCGCGGCACATCGACATCAGCGCAGCCGAGGTGGCCGCGGCGGGGATGCGCGACCGTGCAGATACGCACGAGCGCATGCTCCTCGAGCTCCAGCGCTCGCTCGACCATTTCGAGCGCCAGCACAGCGCGATCGCGATCGGGCGCGTGATGGTCGGACCCGAGGAGAAGGAGAGCGGCCTTGTGACGCATCTGGAGCGTCACCTCGGTGTTCCGGTGGCGAGCGTGCGGCTCGCGGAAGTCCTCGACATTCCGGGCGGGGAGATGGCGCGCGACGCGGAGTGGCGGCTCTTCCACCTGGTCGGGGCCGCGCTGCGGCGCGAGACGGCGGCCCTATGAGCCAGCAGATCAATCTCTTCAACCCGCTTTTCCTGCGGCAGAAGCGCTACTTCTCCGCCTGGACGATGGTTCAGGCGCTCGGCATCATCGTAGTTGCGCTCGGCGCAATGTACGCGGTGGTATTGGTCCAGATGAGCGCGCTTGACGCGCAGCGGGTCGCTACCGAGACACAAGGCGCCGAGACGCGCGCGCGACTCGCCGAGCTCACGGCCCAGACGAAGGGGCGTGGGAAGAGCGCCGCGCTCGCCGATGAGCTGCGGCGCGCCGAGAACGCGCTCAAGGAACAGCAACTGCTCCTCGAAGCGCTGCGCGATGGATCGCTCGGTGACACCGGCGGATTTTCGAGCTACCTCACCGCGTTCGCGCGCCGGCCGCTCGAGGGTCTCTGGCTGACCGGCGTGACGGTCTCTGCGGGCGGTACCACAATCGACCTGAGCGGCCGCGCAGTGCGGCCCGAGCTCGTGCCGGCCTATATCCAGATGCTGAACGGCGAGCCGGCACTGCGCGGACGCGCGTTCGGCGAGCTGCGGCTGAGCGTCCGGGAGGCGACGCCGGAAGCGGGCTCGAAGGCTCAATCGCAGCCGCCGGCGCACGCCGTACGACTCGTCGAATTCACGCTGAAGGGCGTGCGGGCGGACGCGAAATCGGGGCGCGGATCATGAAGGAGATGTGGACCCGCTACGCGGAGCGCATCGACGCGATGACGCTGCGCGAGCGCGCCATGATCTTCGTCGCGGCGGCGGCCGTCATCATCCTGGTCTTGTATGTCGGCCTGATCTCCCCGAAGCTCGAGCGGCAGCGCCGCATGACCAGCGAGATTTCCCAGCAGCAGGGCGCGCAGCGCGCGCTCAACAGCGAGGTCCAGAAGCTCCTTCAGGCGAGCACGGTCGATCCGGACGCCGCCACGCGCGCGCAGCTTGCCGAGATCAAGAGCCGGCTCGAGGCAAACGAGCGCACGTTGAAAGGGCTGAATGCTAGCATCGTGCCGCCGGATCGCATCCGCGGACTGCTCGCGAGCCTGATCACGCGCGAGCGGGGCCTGGAGCTGGTCGAGTTGAAGACGCTGCCGCTCGCGCCGTTGCTGCCCGCAACCGGAATCGCGAGGGCATCCGAGTCGCAGGTCTATCGCCACGGCGTCGAGCTCACCCTGCGGGGCACGTACCTCGATCTCCTGCGCTACCTGGATGGGCTGGAAGATCTCTCGTACCAGATGTACTGGGGTCGGGTCGAGCTCGCGGCCACGGACTATCCGGCGGTCACCATGAAGCTCACGGTGTACACGATCAGCCTGGACCGCGCATGGATCACCGTATGAGACTGCGCATGGTCATCAACTCCCTGCTCGCGCTCCTCGCTTGTCTGGGCGCCAGCGCGCAGGCTCAGGCCCTCGTCGATCCGATGCGCCCGGCGACCCTGGCGCCTGCGGGCGGCGCGCCGGCGGCCGGACCGGCCCTGCACTCGATCTATATCTCGACGGCGCAGCGTTACGCGCTGATCGACGATACCAAGGTCTCGATCGGCGATCGATTCCGCGGCGCGCGTGTCGTGGCCATCACGGAGACAGAGGTCACGCTGCGCGGCGACGAAGGCACGATGGTGGTCAAGCTCTTCCCCGACGTCGAGAAGCGAATACTTGAGCGCAGCGGACGCGGGGTTTCCGGGGGAGGGGCCAGGACGAAATGAAGTGGGTCACGACAATTCTCGTCGCCGGCGTGCTGGTTGGCTGCAATATTCCACCGCGCCCGAACGCGCTCGATCCCGAGCTCCAGGGCGTGCTGAACGAGGCCGAACGCTCGGGTGGCGGCAAGAGCGCCAGCGAGGCGGCCGCGACCCAGGCCCTGATTCCGCCGCTGCGCGTGGAGCTGCCCACCGTGGAAGGCCGGCCGATCGAGCAGCGCTTCGACCTCGCCGTGAGCAACGCGCCTGCCCAGCAGGTCTTCATGGCGATCGTGTCCGGAACGCGCTACAGCATGCTGGTTCATCCGGAAGTCGCGGGTACGATCTCGGTGACGCTGAAAGATGTCACGGTGATCGAGGCGCTCGACTCGATCCGCGAGATCTATGGCTACGAGTACAAGATCGAGGGCACGCGGATCTACATTCAGCCCATCACGCTGCAGACCCGCGTGTTCAAGGTCAACTATCTCATCGGGCAGCGCGTCGGCCGGACCGATGTCCGCATCACCTCCGGCTCGGTCTCCGACGCGCCGAATCCGGTGCTCGGGGCAGGGGGTGCGGCAGGCGCGGCACTCGGTGTCGCGACGGCGGCCGGCGCCGCTCAAGCGGGTGGGCAAGCAGGGCGCGTCACCGCTTCGGCCCGGGTCGAGACGTCCACCCGGACCGATTTCTGGGACCAGCTCGGCGAGACGCTCCGATCGATCATCGGCACCGAGCGTGGCCGCCAGGTCATCGTCAATGCACAGGCCAATGTGCTCGTCGTCAAGGCGCTTCCCGCCGAGATCAGGAACATCGAGAAGTACCTGGAGGCGATCCAGGTCTCGATCGATCGCCAGGTCATGCTCGAGGCGAAGATCGTCGAAGTCCAGCTCGGCAACGAGTTCCAGGCGGGGATCAACTGGGCGGCGTTTCCGAGCAACCACTTCTCGGCCGGCTTGATCGGTCCCCGCACCACGCTCTCGACCACCGGCGCCCTGACTTCGCCGAACCTGTCGGCCAACCCCACCGGGCGGTCGATCGCCAATACCACCACGGACAACAAGTTCCTGCAGACGATCAGCGGGTTCACCAATTTTCCCGGCGTGTCGCTTTTCGGGCTCGCGTTCCAGACCGGGAATTTCGCGGCGCTGCTTGAGTTTCTCGAGGGCCAGGGCAGCGTGCAGGTGCTGTCCAGCCCGCGCATCGCAACGCTCAACAATCAGAAGGCCGTCCTGAAGGTCGGCAACGACGAGTTCTTCATCACCAACGTGAGCGGCGGAACGTCGGGCACCAACGTCGGCGCGGTCAACACCGGAACGACCAGCTTCCCCACCCTGACCCTGCAGCCTTTCTTCTCCGGCGTGGCCCTGGACATCACGCCCCAGATCGACAGCGAGGGCGGCATCGTCCTGCACATCCACCCACAGGTGAGCGAGGTGGTGCAGCAGGAAAAGCGCATCAATCTGGGTCAGGTGTTCGGGGGCGAAGTCACCCTGCCGACCGCGCGCAGCAGCGTGAGCGAGACCGACAGCGTGGTGAAGGTCGCCGACGGCAACATCGTCGCGATCGGCGGCCTGATGCGCAGCCAGAGCATCGACCAGCGGACCGGCCTGCCCTTCGTGCAGGACATTCCCGGAATCGGACACCTGTTCTCGAACCGCGCGCGGGTCGCCAAGAAGACTGAACTGGTGATTCTCATCAAGCCAACTGTGATCAAGTCGAGCGCGGACTCCGCCGCGGACGTCGCGGCGACCCGGGAGCGCATGTTCAACATGCTGCCGCCCGCCGCGCCGGGGAGGACTCCATGATCTACCTATCGCACTTCGGGTTGCGCGAGGCCCCGTTCGGGATCACGCCCGACACGACCTTCTACTACTCGTGTTCGGCGATGCAGCAGGGCCTCAACACGCTGCTCGTCGCGGTGGACAATGGCGAGGGCTTCATCAAGATCACCGGCGAGGTGGGCACGGGCAAGACCCTGCTGTGTCGCAAGCTGCTCGCCACCCTCGGCCCGGAGTACACGACTGCGTACCTTCCGAACCCCTCGGTGCGTCCGCTGACCCTGATCCGCGCGATCGCCGAGGAGCTGCAGCTGAACTGGGAGGCGGCGCTCGACCAGCACCATCTGCTGCGGATCATCCGCGAGGCGCTCCTCGAGCACGCGGCGGCCGGGCGGCGGGTGCTGCTGTGCGTGGACGAGTCACAGGCGATGCCGATCGAGACGCTCGAGACGGTGCGCCTGCTTACCAACCTCGAGACCGAAAAACGCAAGCTGCTCCAAGTGGTGCTCTTCGGACAGCCGGAGCTCGACGAGAAGCTCGCGCGCCCCGAGATCCGCCAATTGCGCCAGCGGATCACCTTCGAGTTCCGGTTGACGGCCCTCACGCGGCAGGAAGTCAGGCATTACCTCTCCCACCGGATGGCTGTCGCGGGTTACGCGGGGGGCGAGGTTTTCACGCGCGCCGCCGCCCGCGTGATCTTTCGGGCCAGCCGCGGCGTGCCGCGGCTGGTGAACATCATCGCGAACAAGGCGCTGATGCTCGCATTCGGCCACGGCGGACGACGCGTGGGCTGGGGTGACGTGCGAGCGGCAATCCGGGACACGCCGGCCGCGCGCCTCGCACAGCCGGCCTGGGTCTGGCTCGCGATGGCGTGTGTCACGGGCACGAGCCTCGGATGGGCGTTGCTGCGATGAGCGTCGTCAACCAAATGCTGCGTGACCTCGACCGGCGCAACTCGCAGGCCGGTGAGGGACTCCCACAATATCTCCGGCCCGTCTCGGCGGCCCGCGGTCCGCGGACTGGCTGGCGGATCGCCGCCGTGCTGGCTGCGTCGATCGCGGTGGGCGCGGGCGGGACCTGGCTGCTCAAGCCCGGGCTCGGTGGTCTGACGAAATTGCTCGGGATGGCCCCGGGTGAGCCCGAGATTGCGTCTCGGACCAGCAACCGGGCGGCGGTGCCGCAGGTTGCATCACTCGCGTCGGAAGCGGCGGTCATCCGGTCTGACTCCCAGCCGGCGCCAGTGCTTCCTGTTCCGGCGCCGACGCCGCCGTCCGTCATCGAGCAGGCGGTACCGCGTGCAGGCGAAGCTCGATCGGACGTCACCGCTGCGAACTTCGCGCAGGCGGAGGTTCTGGTGCCTCCGGTGATGCCGCCGGCCGAAGCGAATGCGGCGGCGAAACCGCGTCGTGACAACCCGCCGCGCGCCAACAAGGGCGCGGTGAAGGACGATGAGCCTGCCCCACGCGCTCCGGCCAAGACGGCGCGCCCAGCCCCGGAGAAAACCAGGCTGGCGCCCGTCGAGCCGGTGCGTGAACCGGCCAAGCTGCTCGCGCAGCCTGCTGTGCCCGCCACGGAATCGGATGCGGCGGCGCCGCGCGCCACGCGCCCCGATCCGGTCGCCGCGCTCACAGCACCCGAAAAGCCGGTCGTCGCGGCGCCGAAGCCCGCCCCGATCCAGGTCGCCACGGCGCCCGCGCCGGACAGGTCGACCGCCCCTGCGGCCATCCCCGAAACGCCGGATGGGCTGCGGATCGACAAGAAACTGCGTGACCCGTCCCGACCCGCTGCCGACGCGGAGTTCCGGCAGGCGATCACGTTGATGAACAAGGGCCGCATCGACGAGGCCATGGCGCAGCTGCGCGCCGCCCTGGCGCTCTCGCCGGCACACCAGCAGGCACGTCAGACGCTCGTTGCGCTGCTCGTCGAGCGCCGGTCGCTCGAGGATGCGCAGCGCGAGTTGGAGGAGGGGTTGCGCCTCGCCCCGGAGCAGATCGGATTCGCGAGCCTGCTTGCGCGGCTCATGATCGATCGCGGTGACTCGTCGGGCGCGTTGCAGGTTCTCGAGCGCCACGCGCCGCATGCGTCGACCAATCCGCACTATCGGAGCTTCCACGCCGCGCTGTTGCAACGCGCGGGCCGTCATGCAGAGGCCGTTCAGGAATTTCGCGCTGCGCTGATGATCAACCCGAACGTCGGGCCATGGTGGATGGGTCTCGGCATCTCCGAACAGGCGCTCGGCCGGCAGAATCACGCAGCGTCGGCCTTCCAGAACGCGCGCTCCACCGGGAATCTGTCGCCGGAACTCATGGCTTTCGTCGCGCAGCGGCTGCGTCAGCTGCAGTGATCGCCCGACCATAATCTTTGCCGAGCCCCCGCCGGAGATCCGGGCGGGGCTGGCACCCGCGCTACGCGGTCCCGACGCTTCTCCCGCTGTCCGACCCATGCTAACTTGACGCGCGGACCGGAGGGGGCACATGCAGGACCACTACCAACAGATCTATCAGGCATTCCGCTGGGAAGTCCCGGAGCGGTTCAACATGGCCTGGGCGTGCTGCGGGCGGCATGCCGTGGATCGCCATCGGTTCTGCCTTTACTGGGAGGACGAAGGCGGCGCCACGGCGGCCTATACCTACTGGGACCTGCAGCAGGACGCAAACCGGTTGTCGAACGCGCTCGTCGGCCTCGGGCTGAAGAAGGGCGAGCGGGTCGGCATCATCCTGCCCCAGCGCCCTGAGACCGTGATCGCACACATGGCGAGCTATCAGGCCGGCGCGATCGCGATGCCGCTCTCCATACTCTTCGGTCCGGACGCGCTCGAATACCGCCTGCTGAACAGCGAGACGGCGGTCGCGTTCGTGGACCCGGCCTCGCTGCCCAATCTGCTTGCCGTGCGCGACAAGCTGCCGGCGCTCAAGCACGTGATCGGCGTCGCCGGTGCGCGCGAGAATGGCGTCGTGCCCTGGGAGTCGTTGCTCGAGAAGTCCGCGCGCCGGTTCACGCCCGTCGACACCCATGCCGAGGATCCGGCCTTGCTGGTCTACACCAGCGGCACGACGGGGCCGCCCAAGGGAGCACTCAAGCCGCACCGGGTGCTGATCGGGAATCTGCCGGGATTCTCCTTCTCGCACAATGAGTTCCCGCGCCAGGGCGACATGTTCTGGTCGCCCGCCGACTGGGCGTGGACCGGCGGTCTGATGGACGCGCTGCTCCCGACGATGTACTACGGCCAGCCCATCCTGGGCTACCGCGGGCGCTTCGATCCCGAAAAGGCCTTCCACCTGATCGAGAAGTACGGGATCCGGAACACCTTCCTGTTCCCGACCGCATTGAAGATGATGATGAAGGCGGTGCCGGAGCCGCGGACCCGCTTCGACCTGCCGCTGCGCTCGATCATGAGCGCCGGCGAGGCGGTCGGCGAAACGGTCTTCGAATGGGCGGAGCAGGGCCTTGGTGTCACGATCAACGAGATGTTCGGCCAGACCGAGATCAACTACATCGTCGGCAACTGCAGCGCGCTTTGGCCGGCCAAGCCGGGGTTGATGGGGCGCCCGTATCCGGGGCACCGCGTCGGCGTCATCGATGACGCCGGCAAAGAGGTAGCGGTCGGGGAGATCGGAGAAGTCGCCGTGCACCGCACGGACATCCACGGGGATCTGGACGCGGTGTTCTTTCTCGGCTACTGGCGAAACGACGCGGCGACCCGCAAGAAGTACACCGGCGAGTGGTGCCGTACCGGCGATCTCGCGCAGCGTGACGCCGAGGGCTACCTGCGGTATCAGGGACGCGCGGACGACGTCTTCAAGAGCGCCGGCTATCGCATCGGGCCGTCGGAGATCGAGAATTGCCTGGTCAAACACCGGGCGGTGGCGAACGCGGCGGTCGTGGGCAGTCCCGACCCCGAGCGGACCAACATCGTCAAGGCGTTCGTCGTGCTGCAGCCGGGCCACGCTGCGTCGCCCGAGCTTGCTGCGGAGCTGCAAGCGCATGTGCGCGGCAAGCTGGCGCCGTACGAGTACCCGAAGGAGATCGAGTTCATCGACCAGCTGCCGATGACCACCACCGGGAAGGTGCAGCGGCGGGTGCTGCGGCTGCGCGAAGAGGAGCGCAAGCGCGGCGCTTCTTGAGCCACGCGACTGCAACGCGAACCGTTCGATCCGCACCGTGAACTTGCCAGAGAACCATTCGCAGCGCTTCCTGCTGGCGAACGAGATCCATGCGCGGCCGCAGGAGGCGCTGCAACCCCCCGTGCGCGTGTCCTATCTCGCGGTGGCGGTCGATCCGGATGGCCGCGACCGGGAGCACGCGCATATTGCGGCGCTATGCGCCCGCTACGGCGCTCATCCGCCGCCGCCCGATGCAACGCATTTCAGCGTGGATCTCGGCCCGTTTCGCGTCACCTGGGAGCGGCACACCGAGTTCTCGAGCTACATGTTCGCGCGGCCCGGCGCGGGTGCCCGGCCGTTCGCCGATCCGGCCGTCAATGCCGTGCCGGCCGACTGGCTCGCCGGGATCCCGGCGAGCACGATGGTTGCGACGCACGCCGACGTCCTGGACCGCGCGCAGCCGATGCTCGGCGCCTCGGCGATCGCCGCTTGCTTCGACGGCAACCACGTGGTCGGCGCCGCGGTCGGCGACGGTGCGGGCGACGTGTTCACGGACTTTCGTGTCCATGCCGACGGATTCGGCAGATGCCTGGTCATCGACCGCGAGCTGTCGCGCCGGCAGGTCGGGCGGACGCTGCAGCGGCTGTTCGAGATCGAGACGTATCGCGTGATGGCGCTGCTGGCATTGCCGATCGCGCGTGCCGCGGGGCCGCGCGTGCGCGCGATGGAAAGTGAGCTTGCCGAGGTCACCGCCACGCTGGCTGGCGGCGCGGGCACCGACGAGGCTCTGCTCGAGCGGTTGACGGGGCTCGCGGCGCAGGTCGAAAGCGCGATCGGCGAGTCGCGATTCCGGTTCGGCGCGACGGCCGCCTATTACGACCTGGTGAAGAGCCGGATCGCGGAGTTGCGCGAGCAACGGCTTCCCGGCACGCAGACCATTGCCGAGTTCATGGCCCGCCGCCTCGGACCGGCGATGGCGACCTGCGAATCGGTCGCGCGACGGATGGTCGAGCTGTCGGAGCGCGTCGCGCGGGCGAACGACCTGCTTGCGACGCGCGTCGGGATCGCGCGCGGGCGTCAGAATCAGGAGCTGCTCGCCTCGATGGATCGGCGCGCGCATCTGCAGCTGCGGTTGCAGCAGACCGTGGAGGGCCTGTCGATCGCGGCCATCACCTATTACGTCGTGGGTCTGGTCGGGTATGCGGCGAAGGCGCTGAAGGCATCTGGCGCGCCAATCGATGTCGATCTGACGACCGGCGTGTCCATTCCGGTCGTGGCGGTGCTGGTCGCGCTCGGCGTGCGCTCCATCCGGCGCCGCCTGGTGCGGGCACGGGGCGGCTGAGCAGCGGGCACGGTTCGACTAAGCGGCTTCTGCGCTCTTGACCAGGATCTTCCCGTCGGCCTCGGCGACGACGGTGCCCAGCTGGTTCCGGCACGCGCAGGTCAGGAGAATGACGCCGCCCTGCTGCCGCGGCTTGACGTGCTTTTCCACGACGGTCCAGGTGGTAGTCAGCGTGTCGCCCGGCTTCACCGGCGCCTTGAATCGGCAGGTGTGCTCGAGATAGGCGATAGCCGTCGAGTGAAAGTACATGCCGACGGGCGCCGAGACGAGCGCGCTGGTGAATGGCCCATGCAGGATGCGACCGCCGAAGCGCGAATCGCGCGCGTGAGCTTCGTCCACGTGGAGCGGGTTGAAGTCGCCGAACAGCCCGGCCGCCAGTACCAGGTGCGTCTCGGTGATCGTGAGCGACGAGCTGAACGAATCGCCGACCTTCACCTGTTCGTAGGTCTTGCCTGGAAACATCGATCGCTCTCCCGCAGCGCGAGCGCGCATTGTTGCGCAGCGGAGTGGGGCGCGCAAGCCGGTCGGCGGATGGGCTAGACTCCAATGCGAACCGCTGAAAGGGTAAGGCAGCCAGACGGCACGCGGAGGCAATCATGAAGCTATACACGTATTTCCGGTCCTCGGCGGCGTTTCGTGTGCGCATCGCGCTCAACCACAAAGGCATCGCGTACGAGCCGGGCCTCGTGAACCTCGCCAAGAGCGAACATCACGAGGCGGCGTACCGCGGGGTCAATCCCCAGGGATTGCTTCCTGCCCTGGAGGATGGCGGCAGGCGGCTCATCCAGTCGCTGGCCATCATGGAGTACCTCGAGGAGCGCTATCCGGAGCCGCCGCTCCTCCCAAGGGACCCGTTCGACCGCGCCTATGTGCGCGCGCTGGCGGGAATCATCGCGTGCGAGATCCACCCGCTCAACAATCCGCGCACGCTCAAGCACGTCCGCAAGACCTACGGTGTCGACGAGGCCGGCATCAACACCTGGTATCGGCACTGGATCGCGGACGGATTCGCGATGCTCGAGCGGTTTCTCGTCACCGAAGCGCGCTCCGGGTCCTACTGCCTGGGCTCAAGCGTCACGCTGGCGGATTGCTGTCTCGTGCCGCAGGTGTTCAACGCCAAGCGGTACGAATGCGATCTCGCGCCCTATCCGACGGCGCTGCGCATTTTCGACGCGTGCATGAAGCTGCCGGCCTTCGACGTCGCGCAGCCCACAAAGCAACCGGATGCGCAGTAGCGCATCCGGGGTGCTTTCGTAGCTCCTCGCAACCGGATGCGTCCGGGATCTCACTGCTTGACCGCCCCCGCGAGGAGCCCCGGGACGATGTAGCGCTGAAAGACGAGCGCGAGAACGACGATCGGTACGGTGACAAGCACGGCAGCCGCCATGATCGATCCCCACGGCAGCTCGAAGGCGCTCGCGCCGGATAGCAGGGCGATGGCAACGGGGACCGTGCGGCTCTCGTCCGACAGAGTGAAGGTCAGCGCGAAGAGGAACTCGTTCCAGGCGGCGATGAAGACCAGCAAACCCGTCGCCACCAGCGCCGGCTGCAGGAGCGGCACGAACACGCGGACCAGCGTGGTGAGCGGGCTGGCCCCGTCGAGTGCGGCGGCCTCCTCCAGCTCCAAGGGGATGCCGCGCACGAAAGTAGCGAGCACCCAGGCGGCGAACGGCAGCGTCAGCGTGAGGTAGGAAAATATCAGCGCACCCAGCGAGCCGAAGAGCCCGAGCGAGCGGACCAGCTCGAACATGCCGGCCAGCACTGCGATCTGGGGAAACATGGAGATCGCGAGCACTCCGAAAAGGACCGCCGCACGGCCACGAAACCGGATGCGCGCGAGAGCGTACGCCGCGCTCAGGGCAAGTCCCAGGGTGAGCGCCACGACGGCCGCGCTCACGAGCGCAGAGTTCAGGATGCTTCGCAGGAACGGCCCGGCGAGGATTCCGCGATAGTGCTCGGCGGTCCAGCGGTCCGGGAACAATGCCGGCCGGAAGAGCTCGCCGGAGGGCGTGACTGACGTGGCGAGCGCGTAATAGAGCGGGAAGAGCGCGAAGGCGAGCACCGCTGCCAGGAATGCGACGAAGGCCGCCCGGCGGATAAGCCGCCGGCCGGTCACGCCGCCTCCCCGGGGCGCAACCGCACGAGGCGCAGGTAGGCGATGGCGGCGAGACCCACCGTCAGGAAGACGAGCGTCGACGCCGCCGACCCGTAGCCGATGTCCTGAAAGTCGATCAGCTGCTGGCGCGCATAGACCGAGATCGACATGGTGCTGGTCGCGTTCGACGTGAGCACGTAGACGAGATCGAAGATCCGCAGCGCGTCGAGCGCACGGAAGGCGATTGCGACCGAGAGCGCGGGCCACAGCAGCGGCAGCGTGACGCGGAAGAAGACCTTCACTGGATGCACGCCATCCACGCGCGCCGCCTCGTAGCAGTCCTGCGGCAGCATCTGCAGTCCGGCGAGGATGAGGAGCACCATGAACGGCGTGGTTTTCCAGACGTCCACCGCGATCACCGCCGCGAGCGCGAGATCGGGGCTGGCCAACCAGGCGATGGGGACGGAGATGACCCCGAGACCGAGGAGCACGTGGTTGAGAATCCCGAACTCGTCGTTCAGCATCCAGGCCCATAGCTTGGCCGAGACCACGGTCGGAATGGCCCACGGAACGAGCACCGCGGCGCGTACCAGACCGCGTCCGCGAAACGGCGTGCTCAGCGCGAGGGCGATCGACAGGCCGAGCACCGTTTCGAGACCGACCGAGACGACTGCGAAGACGAGCGTGTTGCGGACCGCCTGCCACCATTGCGGATCGGCGAGCACGCCGTACCACTGGCCGCCGTCGTGCTCGAGATAATTCGCGATTCCTATCCATGCCATATCCCCCGGGGCGGCAAGGGTCGCGTCGGTAAAGCTCAGCCAGACGGTGCGTGCGAGCGGCCAGCCCGCAGCCATCGCGAGCGCGACGATCATCGGAGCCATCAGCCACCAGGCCGATCGTGCGCGGCGCGCGCGTAGCGCCGTCATGCTCACGGTGGGGCCTTTCCGGCACGCGCCGCGGGCCAGTCGCCGCGCCGCTTCAGTCTCCGGAGCTGGCGCTCGAGGGCGCGCAGGCTGGACTCGGCATCGCTCTGGCCGGCAAGCACGGTATGCACTGCGTTCGCAAACGCGTAGCTCACGCGGTTGTAATCGGCGCCGACTGCGGCGGCGGGCCGGGCCACGGCATCCTCGAGTGCCTCGCGAAGAATCCCGAACAGCGGATTGGCGGCGAGCAGTTCCGCGTCCTCGTAGAGTGCCGGGAGCGTGGGGTGGTATCCGCCGGCCAGCGCCCGGCGTTTCTGCTCGGTGCGGCTGACGAGAAAGAGGACGAGCGAAGCGGCGGCCGCGCGATTCTGCGAATAACGCGAGACGGCGAGCTGCCAGCCGCCGAGCGCAGCCGCCGAACGTCCGTCGCCCGCCGCCGGAAGCGGGGTGACACCGACCTTGCCGCGCACCGGGCTCTCGGGGCTCTGCAGGAGGTTCCACGCATAGGGCCAGTTGCGCATGAACACCGCAAGGCCGCTCTGAAACACGCCTCGCGACTCTTCCTCCGTGTAGTTCAGCACGCCTTCGGGGGTGATGCGACCCACCCAGCCTGCTGCGCGCGTGACGGCGGCGGCTGCCTGAGGGTTGTTCACCGTGATGCGGCCAGCGGCGTCGACGATCGTTCCGCCACCCTGGCTCGCCAGCCATTCGAGCGCGTCGCACGTCAGCCCCTCGTACGCGCGGCCCTGCCAGACGAAACCCCACATCCGCGCAGCACCCGCGGCACGCTCCGACCGCTGGATGTGCGCCGCCGTGTCAGTCAATTCCGCCCAGGTTCGCGGGACCGGGCGGCCATGTTTGGCGAGGAGATCGCTGCGGTAGTAAAGCAGTCCGACATCGACGAACCAGGGCAGGGCGACCAAGCGCCCGCCGACCGTATTGTTGCTGACGAGCTGCGCAAAGAACGCGCCGCGCACCGCCTCGGCCTCTGCAGACAGGTCGACCAGGTGGCCGGCGAGGATGCCAGGCCAGACGACGTCGATCTGCAGGACGTCCAGGTCCGGCGCGCCGGCCGACAGCAGCTGCTGGTAGAGCGCGAGGCGCTCCGAGCTCGAGTTGGGCGTCGAGACGAGCTTCACCGTATGGCCGGTGCGCGCCGCCCATAGCTCGGCGCCTTCGCGGCAGATCTCGAGCTCGCGGCCCACCGCGCCGCAGGAGATCGTGAGCGTTGCGGCGTGCGCGATGCCACCCGTGGCGAGTACGAGCGCGGTGAGGGCGACTCGCCAGACGCCCATCACTGGTCGGGGCTCCCGTGATGCGCCAGCGCCTCGCCGGTGGCGTCAAACACGTGCACACGCTCTGGGGGCGCGTTCAGTCGAAGCTTGGCACCCGCACGAACGCCCGAATCGGCGTCCAGGCGAGCGACGAGGAGCCCGTCGGGCGTGCCGGCAATCTCCAGGTAGGCGTAGCATGCCTCGCCGACCAGTTCCGCCACGCTGACGATTCCGTTCAGCGGGGCCTGCGAATCGCTGGTCGGCTGGAGGTGCTCGGGGCGCACGCCGACCGTGACGGGCTCATCGGATCGGAGGCGGGTTCCATTCACGGCTGCCCGTAAAATCGTGCCACCTGCAAGCTTGCAGACGACCTCCCGGGCGTCCGCGGACACGATGCGAGCGGCGACAAAATTCATGGCCGGTGAACCGATGAAGCCGGCGACGAAGACATTGCGCGGGCGCCGATAGATCTCGAGCGGCGCGCCGGCCTGCTCGATGCGACCGTCGCGCAAGACCACCAGCCGCTCCGCGAGCGTCATCGCCTCCAGCTGGTCGTGCGTGACGTAGAGGATCGTGGCGCCGAGCTCGCGGTGCAGCTTCGCGAGCTCCAGCCGGGTTCGCGCGCGGAGCCCGGCGTCGAGATTGGACAGTGGCTCGTCGAGCAGGAAGACGGCGGGATCGCGAACGATGGCGCGCCCGAGGGCGACGCGCTGGCGCTGCCCGCCCGAGAGCCCGGCGGGTTTCCTTTCGAGCAAGGCGCCGAGCTGCAGTCTCTCCGCGGCACTTTGCACGCGGCGGGCGATCTCCGCCCGGTCGTAACGCGCGAGCGAGAGACCGAACGCCATGTTCTGGTACGCGGTCATGTGCGGATAGAGCGCGTAGGACTGGAACATCATCGCCACCGAGCGATCCTGGGGTGGCAGGGCGTCCACGCGGCGGCCGCCGATCTCGATCGCGCCGCGGGTCAGCTCCTCGAGCCCGGCGATCACGCGGAGCAACGTCGACTTGCCGCATCCCGACGGCCCCACGAGCACCACCAGCTCGCCGTCGGCGACCTCGAGATCGATATCGCGCAGCACGGGCGAGGACCCGAACTGCTTGGTGACGCCGCGCAGCACCACTTCCGCCACGGGCGCCTCAGGAGCTTGCGCGGCCCGGAGCCGCTGACGTGGAGGCGGGTTGCATCTTCGTCGCGCTCGCGTGCAACCATCTGTCCGCAAAGCGAAGATGGCACCCCGGAGACGAATCGAACGTCCGACCTGCCCCTTAGGAGGGGGCTGCTCTATCCACTGAGCTACCGGGGCGCGCGAGCGCAGTCCGAATACTAAGCGAGGCGGCATGCCCACGTTGCAGCCCCGGGATCGTCTGGGCCTGCGGGCCAAATCGGCGTGTGCGCGAAAAGCGTGCCCCGCTCGGGTAAGATAAAACGTCCCGCCGATTCCCGAGCCTTCCATGCCACGGATTCTGATTCGCATTGTCCTGCTTGCAGCATTGGCCGCCGGCGCGCGTGCGGCCGCCGCGCAGACCGACACCAGCTCGCCGTTCGTCACCTCGCCGCCGCTCGTCGTCGAGCGCATGCTCGCGCTCGGCGGTGTGACGTCCAAGGACTACGTCGTCGACCTGGGTTCCGGCGATGGTCGCATCGTGATCGCCGCGGCAAAGCGATATGGCGCGCGCGCCATGGGAGTCGAATATGACCCGAAGCTGGTGGCGCTGAGCCGCCGGAACGCCGTCGAGCAGGGCGTGGCCGATCGCACCCGCTTTATCGAAGGCGATCTTTTCGCGGTCGATCTATCGGACGCGACGGTGATCACCGTGTACCTGCTCCCCGACGTGAACCGCAAGCTCCGGGACAAGCTCCTGAAGGAACTCGAGCCCGGCACGCGCCTCGTCGCGCACGACTTCGACATGGAGAGCTGGCGGCCGGACCACGTGGAAAGCTTCTATGCACCGCAAAAAAATGATGGGCGAGGCGGGACGAGCCGGGTGATGCTCTGGATCATCCCCGCCGACGCGCGTGGCGAATGGCGGCTCGAGAGCGCGAGCCTCCCGGCCGGCGGAGCGGATTTGTCGATCGCGCAGAACTTCCAGGCGATCGAAGGGGACCTGAAGCTGGGCGCGGAACGCGTCACGCTGTCGAAACCCGCGCTGCGCGGCGCGGAGATCCGATTCGACGTCCCGGCAGCGGGCGGCCCGCTCGAGTTCGTCGGCCAGGTCAGCGCGGACGAGATGGTCGGAACGGTGCGTGGCGGCGGGCGCGAAGGGGCCTGGCGTGCGCAGCGGAAACGTTGAGCCCGAGCGATGGAGCGCAGGCGAATCCAGACCCGAATCCCGGCACGTGCGACCCGGGTATGAGGCCGTTCTCCGAAGCGTCCGAGCGCAACCGCGGCCCGATCCTCGCCGTCCTGCGGCGCTGGCTCACCGGACCGTCCCGCGTGCTCGAGATCGGTAGCGGCACCGGCCAGCACGCGGTGTATTTCGCCGGCGCGCTGGCGCACGTTTTCTGGCAGGCGAGCGATCGGGCCGAGAACCTGCCCGGCATCGGCGAGTGGATCGACGCGGCGGCGCTGCCCAACCTCGGGGCGGCGATCCCGCTCGATGTCAACGGCGGCGATTGGCCGGAATCGGCCTTCGACGGCGTCTTTTCCGCGAACACTGCGCATATCATGAGTTGGCCGGAAGCCGAAATGATGGTTGCCCGGGCGGCGGCTGCGCTGCGGCCGGGCGGGCACTTCTTCCTTTATGGCCCATTCAACTACGGCGGTCGCTTCACCTCGGAGAGCAACGCCCGCTTCGATGCGGGGCTGCGCGCCCAAGCGCCGCACATGGGCATCCGCGACTGCGAGGCCGTGGTGGCACGTGCGAGCGCCGTCGGCTGCACGCTCGTCGAGGACAATGCGATGCCGGCCAACAATCGTTTGCTCGTCTTGCGTCGCATGCCCGAGGCGGAGCGAGCGCGTCCGGGCGGAGGAAAGTCATGACCGAAGCGACCGCGTTCAAGCTGACGTACTCGACGATGTTCGATCCGCCTCCCGAGCTGCATCGCCGCTTCGAGGTGGCGCTCGCCGAGGTCAAGGCCAAGCTCGGCGCTGAGCAGCCGATGTGGATCGGGGGTGGCGAGATCCTTGCCGAAGAGAAGTTCGAGGTCCGCAGCCCGATCAATCGCGACTGGCTCGTCGGAACGTTTCAGCGCGCCGACCGCGCCCAAGTGGAAGCTGCCGTGTCAGCCGCCCGGAGCGCGTTTCCCGGCTGGGCTGCGACGCCGTGGCGCGAGCGGGTGAAACTCGTGCGGCGTGCCGGACAGCTGATCGAGGAGCGCGTCTACGAGATCGGTGCGGCGATCGCTCTGGAAGTGGGCAAGAATCGGATGGAGGCGCTCGGCGAGGTGCAGGAGACCGCGGATCTCCTCTACTGGTATTGCGACCAGATGGAGGAGCACGGGGGGTTCGCGCGCGCTCTGCCCAATGATCCGCTGAAGGGATTCGTCAGCCGCAATCGCACCGTCCTGAAACCGTACGGTGCCTGGGCCGTCATCGCGCCGTTCAACTTCCCCTACGCGCTGGCCGGCGGACCGATCGGCGCGGCGCTGGTGGCCGGCAATACCGTTGTGTTCAAGACCGCCAGCGACACGGCGCTCGCGGGCTCGCTGTTGGCCGAAGTGCTGCGCGATGCGGGGTTGCCGCCGGGGGTGTGCAACCACATTTCGGGCGACGGCGCGACCGTGGGCGACGCGCTCGTCCAGCATCCGCACCTGTGCGGTGTGACATTCACGGGCTCGCACGAAGTGGGCATGAGCATCTACCGCTCGTTCGCTGGTGGCCCGTTTCCCCGCCCCTGCATCGCCGAAATGGGCGGCAAGAACGCCGTGGTCGTGAGCGCGCACGCCGATCTCGAGCGCGCGGCGGCCGGCATCGTCCGCTCCGCGTTCGGGTTGCAGGGCCAGAAATGCTCGGCGGCCTCGCGGGTGTTCGTCGAGCGCGCGGTGGCCGACGACCTCGTCACGCGGCTCGTCGCGTTGACGCGCGCGCTCCGGGTCGGTGATCCCACCGTCAAGGAGAACTGGATGGGCCCGGTGATCAACAAGGCGGCCTACGCGCGCTACGCGAAATGCGTCGACAACCTCGCGGAACACGGCGAGATCCTGATCGGCGGCGAGCATCTGAAGGACGGCGACCTCGCGAAGGGCTATTACTGCGCGCCGACGGTCGGCATGGCGCCGTTCGATTTCCGGTTGTGGCGCGAGGAGAAGTTCATCCCGCTTGTGCTGGTCGGCGCGGTTAACACGCTCGACGAGGCGATCGATCGAGCGAACGACTCGCCGTACGGCCTGACTGCCGGATTCTACGGCGCGAGGGACGAGATCCCGAGGTTCCTCGATCGGATCGAGGCGGGTGTCACGTATTTGAACCGGCCGCAGGGCGCCACCACCGGCGCATGGCCGGGCTTTCAGCCGTTCGCCGGGTGGAAGGGATCGGGCTCGACGGGCAAGGCGATCGGCTCGTATTACTACCTGCAGCAGTACCTCCGCGAACAATCCCAAACGATAGTCGATTGATTGGCATGTCCGCGCACTGGCGCGACGTCATCGAATTCTGGTTCGGCGCGCCGGGCTCCGCGGAGCGTGGACTGCCGCGCAAGGCATGGTTCGAGAAGTCCGCTGGATTCGATGTCGCGATCCGCGATCGTTTTCTCGCAGTGTTCGAGGCGGCCGAAGCGGGGCGATTGGACGCCTGGGGGCGCACGCCGCTCGCCGCGCTGGCCCTGGTCATCGTGCTCGATCAATTTCCCCGCAACATGTTCCGCGGTTCGCCGCGTGCGTTCGCGACCGATCCGCGCGCGCTCCATCTCGGGCGGCGGATCGTCGAGCAGGGATTCGACGGCGCTTATTTGCCGGTCGAGCGAATCTTCGCCTATCTGCCGTTCGAGCACGCCGAGGACATCGCGATGCAGCGCCAGTCGCTCGCCTTGTTCGCGACACTCGCGCCCGAGCCATCGGGCGCGCGATACCTGGACTTCGCGCGCCGGCATCACGACGTCATCGCGCGATTCGGACGCTTTCCGCACCGGAACGAGATCCTCGGACGCCCGTCGACGCCCGAGGAGCTGGCGTTCCTCGCGCAACCCGGGTCGAGCTTCTAAATTTTTTGACCGAACCGCTGCTGCGCCTAGCGGAAGTGAGATCAATCTCCAAGCCGGGTGGGCACCGAGATCTCGCCATGCAGCGTCCGGTGCACTGGACACTTGTCGGCGATCTCGAGCAGCTTCGCGCGCTGGACATCGTCCAGGTTGCCTTCGAGGTGCAGAATGCGCTCGAGCCGGTCGAGCTTGCCCCCGGTCGATTCACATTCGGCGCAGTCTTCGGCGTGGACCTTGGCGTGCTGCAGCTCGACGGTCACGCGATCGAGCGGCAGGTGCTTCCGCTCGGCGTACAGCCGCAGCGTCATCGAAGTGCATGCACCGAGCGCGGCGAGCAGGAGGTCGTAGGGCGTGAAGCCCGTGTCGAGGCCGCCAACGGACTCGGGCTCGTCGGCGCGCAGCACGTGCGGTCCGGCCGCGATGAGCTGGGTGAACTTTCCCTCGCGGGTCTCCTGGACGACGACCTTGCCTGCCACGGCAGCCGGCGGCTTCGGCGCTTGAGGAACGATGTGGCGCGCGGCCCACGCCGCGAGGATGTGCCCGGCGTACACGGCGTCCTCGCGCTGGGTCAACAAGTGATCGGCCGGATCGAGGGACACGAAGCTCTTGGGGTGCTTGGCCTGGGCGAAGATCCGCGCGGCATTCTCGACGTCGACGATGGTGTCGCGGGGAGAGTGCATGACCAGCAGGGCCTTGCGCAGCGCCGCGACGATGTCGGCGAGCCGCTGGCCCGACAGGTCATCGAGGAACTGCTTGCGGATGCGAAAGGGCCGCCCGCCGATATCCACCTCGGCTTCACCCGCGCGCTCGATGTCGGCGCGACCCCGGATGCGCTCGAGCACGTGGCTGGGATCGAAAGGCGATCCGATCGTCGCCACGGCCTGCACCTCGGGGATCTGCGCAGCGGCGACGAGTGCCGCGCTCCCGCCGAGACTGTGCCCCACGAGCAGCGCCGGCGCCCGGTATGCGGTGCGCAGGAAACCGGCTGCCGCAACGAGGTCGGCAACATTCGAGGAGAAATTCGTGTTGGCAAAGTCGCCGCCGCTGCCGCCGAGTCCGGTGAAGTCGAATCGCAGGACAGCGAATCCGCGCTCCGCAAGCGCCGCGGCGACGTGCGCGGACGCGCGGGTGTCCTTCGAACAGGTGAAGCAATGGGCGAACAGGCAGAATGCCGTCGGGGGCAAGGCAGGCAGGTCGAGCCGCGCCGCGAGCCTGGCCCCCTGGCTGCCCTCGAACTCGACTTTCTCGCTTTTGAACGGCATCAGGGACTCTCCTTTCAGCGGGCGGGTGCCGGTACGGGGCCACGATAACAGCGGTGCGCGGAACGGGTAGGGCTTTCAGTGGTCGCACGAGCGGTGCTTCAATGACGAACATGCACGAAATCGAGACGCCTTCTCCCTGGATCGCGCGCTGGGCGCCGCTGGTGGCGGCGGGCGGCCGAGTGCTGGACGTGGCGTGCGGAACCGGGCGTCACGCACGGTATTTTGCCGGGCGCGGCCACACCGTCATGGCCGTGGACCGCGATGCCGATGCCCTGACGCGCCTCGCGGGAACACCGGGCATCGAGACGCGGGTCGCGGATCTCGAGGGCGCGCCCTGGCCGCTCGCGGAGGCGGTATTCGACGCGGTGATCGTCGCCAACTATCTGAGCCGACCGCTCTTCCCGTACCTGCTCCGCGCGCTGGCTCCGGGGGGCGTGCTCATCTACGAGACGTTCATGCGGGGCAACGAGCGGTTCGGTCGGCCTTCCAATCCCGATTTCCTGCTCGCTCCGGGCGAGCTGCTCGAGCGGACCGCTGGCGAGCTGACGCCGGTCGCCTTCGAGCAGGGGGTGGTCTCGGATCCGAAACCAGCGGCGATTCAGCGTCTTTGCGCCGTCCGGGCCGCAGCGGACGGGGTTTTTTTGAACTGAAAGGTGCGTGGCGAGGCGCCAAAGGCGTTAAAATTTAGCATTCGTTTCAAGGGCGAAATTCGATTCTTGGATTAACGGATCATTAGGGATTAGGGATTACGACATGATCACGGGAAGCCTCGTCGCCATCGTCACCCCGATGCTCGAAGACGGACGCCTCGACATCGGGCGTTTCAGATCGCTGATCGACTGGCACGTGGACGAGGGCACCGACGGCATTGTCGTCGTCGGCACGACGGGCGAATCGCCGACGGTCGATTTCGACGAGCACAAGGAGCTGATTCGCATCGCGGTCGAGCATGCGAACGGACGCGTCCCGGTGGTCGCCGGAACCGGTGCGAACTCGACCGCCGAGGCGATCGAGTTGACCGAATCGGCGCACAAGGCGGGCGCGGCTGCGTGCCTGTCGGTGGTGCCGTACTACAACAAGCCGACGCAGGAGGGGCTCTACCGGCACTTCCGCGCGATCGCCGAAGCGGTCGACATTCCGAACATTCTCTACAACGTCCCTGGCCGCACCGTAGCCGATCTCGCGAACGAGACGACCCTGCGGCTCGCGGAGATCCCCAATGTGGTGGGCATCAAGGACGCTACCGGCAATATCGAGCGGGCCGCCGATCTTATCAAGCGCGCGCCGCGCGGATTCGCGATCTACAGCGGCGAGGATGCGACGGGGCTCGTGCTCATCCTGCTCGGCGGGCATGGCGTGATTTCGGTGACGGCCAATGTCGCGCCGCGCCGGATGCACGAGATGTGTGCCGCTGCGCTCGCCGGCAAGCTGGTGGAGGCGCGGGAGATCAACATGGCGCTGCTCGGCCTGCACCGGCGGTTGTTCGTCGAGGCAAACCCGATTCCGGTAAAGTGGGCGCTCCGGGAGATGGGGCATATCGAAGGGGGCATCAGGCTGCCCCTGACGCCGCTGGCAGCGCAGCATCACGAGGCGGTAAGGGAGGCGATTAGAGAGGCCGGCATCACGATACCAACAGCCGGACTGCGAATCGTGGAGGGAAGAGGAGCATGATCAAGTGGGGTGTGAAGTGGGGCAAGAATAGGCGCGTGCTGGTCACGGCGCTGTTGCCGGTCTTCATCGCGGGTTGCAGCTGGAACAGCCTGTTCGAGGGCCAGTCGATCGAATACAAGTCGGCGGGCAAACTGCCGCCGCTCGAGGTTCCGCCGGACCTCACCCGGCCGGGCAGCGACAACCGCTATGCGGTACCCGACCTGCCGACGAGCAGCACGGCGACCTACTCGCAGTACAATCAGGAGCGGACCGGACAGGTTCGCCCAGGCCGGACCGACGTCCTGCCGACGTCCGATTCGGTGCGCATGGAGCGCGTGGGGAGCGAGCGGTATCTCGTCGTCAAGGGAGATCCCGACAAGCTCTGGCCGGTCGTGCGGGAGTTCTGGCAGGAGAACGGCTTCCTGATCCGGATCGACAATCCGGAGGCCGGCGTGATGGAGACCGACTGGGCGGAGAATCGCGCGAAGATTCCCGATGACGTGATCCGCCGGACGCTCGGCAAGGTGATCGACGGCATGTACTCGACGGGCGAGCGCGACAAGTTCCGCACCCGCATGGAGCGCAGCAAGACGCCGGACACCGTCGAGATCTTCATCACCCACCGGGGCATGGTGGAGGAGCTGACCGGATCGGGCGTCACGAAAGAGACCGACAGCTCCAAGTGGATGCCGCGTCCGCCCGATCCCGTCCTCGAAGCGGAGTTCCTCAGCCGGCTCATGGTCCGGCTCGGCGTCGAAGAGGAGCGCGCGAAGGCGATGGTGGCCAGCGGGCGTCCCGAGAACCGGGCCAAGCTCATCAACGGCGCGAGCGGCGCTCCGGGCGCACTCGAGCTGGCCGAGCCGTTCGATCGCGCCTGGCGCCGCGTCGGCGTGGCGCTCGACCGGTCCGGGTTCACCGTCGAGGATCGCGACCGGTCGAAGGGTCTCTACTACGTCCGCTACATCGATCCCGACGTGGACGGCGGCACCAAGGGTTCGGGCGGGCTCCTCTCGAAGCTCGCGTTCTGGCGCAAGGACCCGGTGATCGATTTGACCAAGCTGCCGCAGTACCAGGTGCAAATCACGGACGCGAAGGACGATTCGAGCGAGGTCAAGGTGCTCGGCAAGAACGGCGCCCCGGAAGCGTCCGACACGTCGCGCAAGATCCTGGGACTGCTCTACAACCAGCTCAAGTAGCCGCCCCGGCCGGCCGCGCATGCGATTCGCCTCGCTTGCGAGCGGCAGCCGGGGCAATTCGCTGGTCGTCGAGTCCGGCGGCACCCGGTTGATGCTGGATTGCGGGCTGGCGCTCCGCGAGACGGAGCGGCGCCTCGCCCGGCTTGACCTCGCACCGGACGACATCGACGCAATCCTCGTCACCCACGAGCACAGCGACCACGCCGACGGCGCGCTCGCATTCGCCGATCGTCACGGGAAGACGGTGTGGTTGACGCACGGCACCTGGCGCGCCATCGGCGAAAGCGCGCCACCAGGCGAGCGAGTGCGCATCATCGACAGCCACACGCCGTTCGCCATCGACGGCGTCGAAGTCCGGCCCTATCCCGTGCCGCACGACGCGCGCGAGCCGGCCCAGTTCGTGTTCTCCGACGGCGCACGGCGGGTCGGCGTGCTGACCGACACGGGCACCTCCACACTGCATATCGAGTCGATGCTCACGGGCTGCGAGGCACTGGTGCTCGAGTGCAATCACGAAGCGCGCATGCTCGCAGCCGGACCTTATCCAGCCTGGCTGAAGAGCCGGATCGGCGGAGCATTCGGGCACCTCGCGAACGAAACGGCGGCGCGGCTGCTCGCGGCGCTGGACACGCGAGGTCTCCAGCACATCGTCGCGGCGCATCTTTCACAGGAGAACAATACGCCGGACCTGGCGCGTAATGCGCTCGCCGGCGCGTTGAACTGCGACCCGGACTGGATCGGTATCGCCAGCCAGGAGGAGGGCTTCGGCTGGCGGTCGGTGACCTAGTTAGAGTCCGAGCTTGGTCGCGGAGACGGCCGGGACCGAGCTGTGCCAGATCTCCTCGAAGCGCTCGCGCATGGCGTGCGCCTCCTTCTGATCGTCGGTGAGCACGACGCCGCGCGACTGTGCGGCCACCGCCCGCCGGATCACGTGCTCGGCGTCGACGAGGACGAAGCAATCCTGAGCACGTGCGGCATCGCCTTCGGTGCGATGCACTGCAATGTTCGTGCCGAGCTGGGTGAGCAGATCCATCATGCGCGGCGTGTGACGCGCGAGATGATCTGGATCGTGCACCGCGATGTAGAGCCGGTTGTCGCGATTCGCCGTCAAGAATCGGCGCAGGCTCTCGACCCGGTCGGGAGCGTTGAGCTCGAGCTGCACCAGATCGGGATCGAAGATGCGCAGCTCCCGGCGGACGTGCGCGACGAGCTCGTCAAAGGCGGCGAGATATTCGCTGCGTACCGTGATCACCCGGCGCGCGGGCTGCGGAACAAGGTGGGCGAGCGTCTTATCCATCGGTTACCCCCAGTTCGAGATATCCGGACTGAAACCAAGTGTAAAGCAGCCGGGCGGCGTTTTCCGCGGGCAAAATCCCCGGTTCGAGCGCGCGCCGGTCGGCCAGTCGCGCGAGGAGGGCCCGATCTTCGCGGGCCGTCACGGGCTCACCATTCACGAAAAATCGGCTTCCGCGGTAAAGCATGATCGTCGCCGCGGCGAGACGAATCCCCCGCTCGGCGATCGAGCGCCTGAATGCGCGCAGTCCGGGCCGCCGCGCCGGCCGCTCGAACCGGACGTGGGGCTTGGGTTCGCTCAGGTGGCATCCGAGGAACTCCTGGACCTCGGACCGCGTGCCCGGCAGGCCGCGCAACAGACGTGCATATCGTTCGAGGAGCTCTTCCCCCAGCCGGGCGGGATGACGCTGCGGCTTCAAGCCCGGATCGGCGTAGACGCCTTGGCGCGTGACTCGATCCTCCAGGAACTGCAGGAATCCGGTGGCAAGCTCTTGGGCGGTGGGCGCGCGAAAGCCGATCGAGTAGGTCAGGCAGGGCTCGAGCGCGGTTCCCTCGTGTGCCCAGCCCGGGGGGACATAGAGGAGATCGCCCGCCTCCAGCACCCACTCCTGCTCGGGTCGGAAGTCGCTCAGGATCTTGAGAGGCGCGCCCGCCTGGAGACGAAATGCGCGGGGCCGCGCGAGGCGCCAGCGGCGCCTTCCCATGCCCTGCAGCAGGAAGACGTCGTAGGAATCGAGATGCGGTCCGACGCCGCCCCCGGGCGCGGCATAGCTCACCATGACGTCGTCGAGCCGGGCATAGGAGGCGAAAGCGAACTTCCGCATCAAGCGATCGACCGCGGGCGCGAAATGATTGACCCCCTGCACGAGCAATGTCCAGCGCGAGTCGGGCATGCGCGCCAGCGCGGCGCGTGAGAACGGTCCGTGCGCGAGCAACCACTTCCGGCCGGAGCGATGCACCAGGCGCGATTCGGCGTCGTCGCGCGCGGCGAGTCGCATGAGTGCTGCGACCGTCAGGGGATCGCGAAACGCGGCGATTGCTCCCCGCACCAGAAGTGGTCGGCGTTGCCAGTGGCGGGCGAGGAAGACGCGCGGCGTGAGCCCGCCGAGCAACGAGAAACGCATCCCGAAATTATAGGAGGTCGCGCCACTTTACGTGGCGCGAAACTGGTTTAGAATCGCCGCGACTCACAGATCGCCTCGCATGCTAGAGCCCGGACAAGCCGCACCGCCGTTCTCCCTGCCGGATGCCGACATGGAGACCGTGAGCCTCGCAAGGCTCAAGGGTCGCAAGAACGTGGTGCTCTACTTCTACGCGAAGGACGGGACGCCCGCCTGCACTCTCATGGCGATCGAGTTCAGCGACCTGGAAGATCAGTTCGCCGCGGAGGACTGCGTCGTCATGGGGATCTCCTGCGACGACTGCATCACTCACGCGGAATTTCGCGACGAGAACGGTCTCTCAATCACGCTGCTCGCCGACTCGGAGGGCGAGGTCTGCCGCAAGTACGGCGTCTGGCGCGACCCGGAGTCGGAGGGTCAGCGGCGCAGCTGCGTGGTGCGCTCCACGTTCGTGATCGACAAGAAGGGCATCGTGCGGCACGCGCTTTACGGCGTCACGCCGCGCGGACACGCGGAGGAATTGCTCGACCTCGTGCGTGGATTGCGTGCGTGAAGATCGCGAAGGACACGATCGTCTCCCTGGACGTCGAGCTGGCCGACCTGTGGGGTAACGTGCTCGAGCGGTCCGATCAGCCGGTGGATTACCTGCACGGGGGATACGATGATCTGCTGCCCGCCGTCGAGGCGGCGCTCGAGGGGAAGCAGACCGGCGCGCGGCTGGAGCTCCGGCTCGAGCCCGAGGACGCGTTCGGCGACTACGACGCGACCCTGCTGCGGATCGAGGAGCGCGCGCGCTTTCCCGAGACGCTCGACGTGGGCATGCGGTTCGAGGGGGTCCCTGGCGAAGGTGTCGACGCGACGATCTATCGGGTCACGGACATCGCCGCGGGGAAGGTCGTTTTGGACGCTAATCACCCCTACGCTGGCGTGGCGGTCAAATTCACCTGCAAAGTCCGCAACGTGCGACGTGCGACCGCGGAAGAAATCGCGCGCGGCGGAGCCGATGGTCCCGGCGCACTCACCCTGCAGATCGAGAAGTAGCCCGGCGCCGCATCATGCGGCAACTACCCGAGAGGCCGCAGCTCCGGGCGTGAGCTCCAGGCGGCGCGTGTGGTGCGCCCCGACCGTCGGACGGTGCGCGATGCTCACGATCGCCGAGTCGCGCAGGCGTTCGCCCAGCAACTCGTAGAGCTCGCGCTCGGTCGCCTCGTCGAGCGCAGCGGTCGCTTCGTCCAGGAACAGCCAGGCGGGCCGCAGGAGCAGCGCGCGCGCGACGGCGAGGCGCTGCTGCTCGCCGACGCTCATCTTCATCGACCAGTTGGCGATCTCGTCCAGCCGGTCCTCGAAGGATCCGAGTTTGCAGTCGCGGAGCGCGGCGCATAGCGCTTCATCGGTGAATGTGCCGGGCCCCGCCGGGTAGCTCACCGCATCGCGCAGGCTCGCGATCGGGATGTACGGTTTCTGCGGGAGAAAGAGCACTCGCGCGTCGGGCGGGAATTCGACCCGGCCGGTCCCGAACGGCCAGATTCCGGATAGGCCCCGGAAGAGCGTGCTCTTGCCGGCGCCCGACGAGCCGGTGACCAGCAACCGCTCGCCCGGTTGGATCGCGAGACTGACCCCCGACACGATCGGGCGGCCATCGGGCCGGTCAAGGTGCAGATCTCGCGCCACCACCGCGCCGTCGCCCTCCGCAATCACGATCCCGTCGGCACGGTCCGCGGCGCGCTTCGCATCGGCGAGCGCAAGGTTGAACGTGATCAGACGATCGACGCTCGCCTTCCAGACCGCCAGCTGGGCGTAGCTGTCGACGAACCAGGAGAGCGAGCTCTGCACCTGGCCGAACGCCGACGTGATCTGGATCAGCTGCCCGAGCGAAATGGCACCGGAGAAAAAACGCGGGAGCGCGACGAGAAAGGGAAATACCACTGCAACCTGGTTGTAGCCCACTGTGAAGGCGGTCAGGCGCTTCGTGTACCGAATGATCTCCCACCAGTTGGCCCGGATGCGTTCGAATCGTGCGAGCAGGCTCACCGACTCGCTGGGCTCGCCGCGATAGAGCGCGACGCCCTCCGCGTTCTCCCGGACGCGTATCAGCGAGAAACGGAAATCGGCCTCGAGCCGCTCCTTGTTGAAGTTCAACGGGATCAGGCGACGACCGACGTAGTGGGTGAGCACGCTGCCGAGCGTGGCGTAGATCAGGGCCGCCCAAAGCATGTAGCCCGGAATCGTCAGCGACAGGCCCGCGATGCTCAGGGTGATCGGGCCGGATACGGTCCACAGAATGAACATGAAAGAGAGCAGCGTCACACCCTCGGAAAGCAAGCCGAGCGCAAGCGTGAGGGTGCCCGTCGTGAAATTGTTCAGGTCCTCCGAAATGCGCTGATCCGGATTGTCCGTGGTGCGACCGCTCAGCTCCAGGCGGTAGTACGTTCGATCCGCCAACCAATCTCCTAGGTACTGCTTCGTGAGCCATACGCGCCAGCGCATTTCGAGCATCTGTCGCAGGTAGAGCCGGTAGATCGAGACGGCGATGAACATCGCGGCAAGGAACCCGAAGTAGATCAGCAGGTCGCGGGCGTCGTCGGCGTTCTTCTGCTCGAGCGCGTTGAAGAAATCGCGATTCCATTGGTTGAATGCGACCAGCAGGTACACCAGCGCGAGCGAGAGCGCGACGATTGCCGCAAGCAGGCCGCGCGCACGCCAGCGTTCCTCCGCGAACCAGTAGGGCCGCGTCAGCTTCCACACCTTGCCCAGGAATGTCCCCGCATCGACCAGCAGATGCATTCGCAGCATTCGTGCTACTCCCAGGGAGGAAATCGACCGCGCGTTGCGTGGCGGTGGTGCGAGAAGATGCGGTCAGGCCGCGCCGCGATTCAGCAGAGCGCGTGCGGCATCGACGACCTCGCTCGCCGTGAGACCGATTGGCCCACGGCCTTCCGCCGTGGCGCTATCCGCCGCGGCGCCGTGCAGGTACACGCCCGCGAGGAGCGCCGGACCGGCGTCCAGGCCCTGCGCGAGAAAGCTGGCAATCATGCCGGTCAGCACGTCCCCCATGCCGGCGCTCGCCATGCCGGGGTTGCCCGAGGTATTGATCCACCAGCGCCCATCGGGTGCCGCAATGACCGTGCCATTGCCCTTCAGCGCGATCCAGCACCGGAACTGTTCCGCGATCCTGCAGGCCGCCTTTACGCGATTTGCCTGCACCGCCGCCGCATCGACGCCGAGCAGGCGTGCTGCCTCTGCCGGGTGCGGAGTGAGGAAAGTCGCGGCGGGGCGACCGGCAAGCGCCGACTGCATGGCAGGAGACGCCGCGATGATGTTCAGCGCATCGGCGTCGACGACAAGCGGCACTGCGAGGCCCAGACCCTGCGTGAGCAGTCGCTGCGCGCTGGCATCTGTCCCCATTCCCGGACCGATCGCCACCGCGTTCACGGATCGTCCGGCGAGCAGCGTATCCGGATCGCGCAGCATGAGCTCCAGCTGGACGATGTCGACCTGTGGCGGAGCGTCGGCGAGCAGGCCGAGAAACACTTTTCCGGCTCCGAGGCGCATTGCCGCGCGGCCGGCGAGCAGGGCGGCACCCACCATTCCCGCCGCGCCACCGACGATCGCCACGCTTCCAGCGAGACCCTTGTGAAAGTTGCGTGGGCGGAGGACGAGCGGGGCGGCGAGCAGCGCATTATCGACGAGCCTGCCGCGCGGCGGCTGCAACGCCTCGGGATCGAGACCGATCGGGGCAGTCGACACCTCGCCGCAATAGTCCGGTCCGTCCAGCGTGAAAAGTCCTGCCTTGCGCGCGATGAACGTGATCGTGTGAGTGGCCCGCAAGGCGACGCCCATCACCATGCCGGTATCCGCGTTGATCCCGCTCGGTATGTCGAGCGCGAGCTTGCGGCTGGGGAGCCCATTGGCCTGCTCGATGAGCTCGGCATAGCGGCCGGTGATCGGACGCTCGAGTCCGATCCCGAACAGCCCGTCGACGACGAGGTCGTAGCGCGTGTCGGCGGGAATGGCCTGGAGAAGCCTGCCGTCCGCGACGCTCCACTTCTTCAGAGCGGACTTCGCATCTGCCGAATGGCGCGCCGCATCGCCGGGGAACACGACATCCACGCGGTAGAACAGGCGCTTGAGGTGAGCGGCCACCTCGAGGGCGTCGCCGCCGTTGTTGCCGGGCCCGGCCAGCACCAGGACGCCGCGTCCTTCTCCGGCGAGCGCGCGTGCCCGCTCGCCTGCCGCAACTCCAGCGCGCTCCATGAGCGGCGGCTGCGGATCATCCGCGATGGCGCGCGCCTCGAGGGCGCGTATCTCGTCGGTCAGGTAGAGCGCATGAAACGCCGGGGACATGACGCAAAGTGTAGCGGGTTCAGCACCTCGGCGGCACGATCATCCTGCCTGGGCCATGCGCGTCGGCAGCCAGGTCGCGATGCCGGGAAAGATGACGATCAGTACGACGGCGAGCAACAGGATCACAAAGAATGGAATTGCGGCGCGCGCCACGGCGAGGATGTCGTCTCCAGTGAGGCCCTGCAACACGAAGAGGTTGAACCCCACCGGTGGAGTGATCTGCGCCATCTCGACCACGAGGACGATGTAGATGCCGAACCAGATCCGGTCGATGCCCGCCTGCTCGACCATCGGCAGAATCACGGACGTGGTCAGGACAACGACCGATATGCCGTCCAGGAAACAGCCCAGCACCACGAAAAACACGGTGAGGGCGAAGATGAGCATGTGCGGCGACAGCTCGAGCGCACCGATCCATTCTGCGAGTCGGCGCGGGATGCCGGTGAAGCCCATTGCGACGGTGAGAAACGCCGCGCCAGCGAGGATGAAGGCGATCATGCACGAGGTTCGCGTGGCTCCCATCAGACCCTCGACGAACGTTTCGCGCGTGAGCGTTCCGGACAGCCACGACAGCACGAGCGACAGGAGCACGCCCACGGCGGCGGCGTCCGTGGGCGACGCGATGCCGAGGTAAATGCTCGCGATGACCCCCGCGATCAGCAGCACGACCGGCGCGAGCTTTCGCACGCTGGCAAGTCGGTCGGCCCAGTCGAACGCTGCTTGCTCGGCGGGCACGCCGGACGGCTTGAGCAGCGCCCAGGTCACCACGTAGCCCATGAAAAGCAGGACCAGCAGGGCGCCCGGAATGATGCCCGCGATGAACAGGCGCGCGATCGACTCCTCGGTGGCGACGCCGTACACGATCAGGATGATCGAGGGCGGAATCAGAAGACCCAGCGTTCCCGAACCCGCAAGGGTGCCGATCGCCATCCTGCGGTCGTAGCCGCGCCTCATGAGCTCCGGCATCGACATCTTGCCGATGGTCGCGGCCGTCGCGGCCGACGATCCCGACACCGCCGCGAAGATTCCGCAGCCGAGGATGTTCACGTGCAACAGCCGCCCGGGCAGTCGCGTCATCCACGGCGCGAGGCCCGCGAAGAGGTCCTCGGAGAGGCGCGAGCGGAACAGAATCTCGCCCATCCAGATGAAAAGCGGCAGGGCCGCCAGGGCCCACGAGTTGCTCGACCCCCAGGTTGTCGTGGCGAGCACCTGACCGAGCGGCGCCTGGGTGAAGAGCGCCATGCCGATCATGCCGACCGCGAGGAGCGAGAAGGCCACCCAGATGCCGCTCGCGAGCAGCACGAACAGGAAGATCACGAGCAGCGCAGTGAGAAGCGTCGGGTCCATCACTCGTGCTCTGCAGGACCCCGCGCGTCGGACTGCACGTAGCCTGGTTCGCCGCCGCGCAGCAGGCTCACGAGCTCATCGAGCAGCGCTATGGCGAGGACTGCAAGTCCCAGCGCCATCGCCGCCTGCG
This sequence comes from Burkholderiales bacterium, assembly GCA_041617635.1. Classification (GTDB taxonomy): domain Bacteria; phylum Pseudomonadota; class Gammaproteobacteria; order Burkholderiales; family SG8-39; genus JAABRB01. Next base: position 35,405 of record JBFJOO010000014.1, read on the forward strand.
GGATCCATAGCGGGACCGGAACGATGCCCGGTGACAGATCGCCGAACTCGATCGACTCGAGAACGAGGTCCGTGCTGTACCACGTGAAGTACACGGCGACAGCCGCGCTCGCGGCCACGCACCAGAGCTCCGCCACGCGGCGCACGCCTTTGCCGAGGTGCTGCACCACGAGCTCGACGCGGATGTGGGCGCCCGCGCGGAGCGTATAGGCGAGCGCGAGGAAGGACGACGCGGCGAGGAAGAATCCGGCGAATTCGGCGTAAGAGGGGATGACGAGCCCGATCGCCTCGCCGCCGAACGCCTTGATCAGCACGTCGATCAGGTTGGCGCCGACCTGGAGCAGCACCACGACGCAGATCGCGATCAGGAAGAACGCAGCGACCGCTCCGCTCGCCCGGTACAGTCCGTCGAGAAGCGCGCGCATGCCGTGGTGATCAAGGCGAGGGGCCCGGGCGCTCGCGCGCCGAGGCCCCCCGCGAGAGCAAGATCTCTTGCGGCTACTTCATGCTCGAGTAGGACTTCAGGATCGCCTGGCCGTCCGCGCCGGCTTTCTGGGTCCACTCGTCGGTCATCTCCTTGCCGATGCCCTTGAGCCCGGTCATGAGCGCCGGCGTCGGCGTGTGGACGGTCATGCCGTTCTCCTTGAGCACCGCGGTCTTGTCCGCGGTCTCCTTCATGCTCATCTGCCAGCCGCGCGCCTCGGCGTCCTTGGCGGCCGTCATGATCGCCTGCTGCGCCTTCTTGTCGAGCGACCGGAAAGCCTTCTTGTTCACCACGACGATGTTCTTCGGCAGCCAGGCCTGGGTGTCGTAGTAGTTCTTGACGAAATCCCACGCCTTGGAGTTTGCGCCGGTGGAGGGCGAAGTCACCATCGCGTCGACGCGCCCGGTCGTGAACCCCTGCGGGATGTCCGGCACCTCGATCTGCGTCGGCACGGCGCCCGCCAGTTTCGCGAGCTTTTCCGTGGCGGTGTTGTAGGCGCGGAATTTCACGCCCTTCAAGTCGTCGACCGAGTTCACCGGAGACTTGGCGTAGAGCCCCTGCGGTGGCCAGGGCACCGAGAACAGGACCATCAGGCCTTCCTTGTCGAGGAGTTTCTCCGTCGGGTTGCGGGACGCCGCCCAGAGGCGCTTCGCCTCGTCGTAGCTTGTCGCAAGGAACGGCACCGAATCGACCTCGAACACCGCGTTCTCGTTCGCCAGGCGCGAAAGGAGAAACTCACCGATCGGCACTTGACCGCCGCGCACCGCGTTCTTGATCTCCGGGTGCTTGAAGAGCGAACCGTTGCTGTGGATCTTGATCTCGAGCGCTCCGTTCGTCGCCTTCGCTACATCGGCCGCGAATTGCGTGATGTTCTGGGTGTGGAAGTTCGCATCGGGGTAGGGCGTCGGCATGTCCCATTTGGTCTGCGCAAGCGCCGGCGACGCGGCGAATGCGCACGCGACGGCCGTGACGGCAAGGGTTTTCCTGATCATGTTCATTCCTCCGTGGGGTGACTGGCTGTTGGCGTCGGGATTCGGACCCCGAGTGCACACACGCTAATTGAGGGTATAGCGGCTGTCAACGTCGGCACGAAGGCGCGAACCTCTCGCACGGGGCGAGCGGGCCTGCGGCGGCCTCATGGTGCCGCAAACCGGGTCCCCGCAGGAGGGCGGTTGCGGCCGTAGGCGCCGGACGGGCATGGCCACTGACCCGCCTCCACGGGGCTTCCATGGTTCAGAAGCGCCTAGACACGCTGAGCAACTTCATCTCCAATTGCAAGTGATGCGGTGAGGCCCGGCGACTCGATGCCGAAGAGGTTGACGAGGCCGGGGACGCCGTGGTCGGCGGGGCCCTGGATCACGAAATCGGCAGCCGGCTCGCCCGGGCCGACGATTTTCGGGCGAATTCCCGAATAGCCGGGCTCGAGGCGGCCGTCGGCGAGCGCCGGCCAGTACTCGCGGATCGCGGCGTAGAAGCGATCGGCGCGCCGCGGGTCGACGCTGTAGTCGATGCGATCGATCCACTCGACGTCGGGTCCGAAGCGCGCCTGGCCGGCCATATCGATCGTGATGTGCACGCCCAGCCCGGCCTGGTTGGGCATCGGATACACGAGCCGGGAGAACGGGGCGCGCCCGCTCAAGCTGTAATAGTTGCCCTTCGCGTAGTGACAGGGCGGCACGTGCGCCGCGGGAAATCCCGCGAAGCGCGCGGCGAGGCGCGGCGCGTGAATACCGGCGCTGTTCACCACCGTCCGTGCTAGAACGGTCATCGGCTCGGCGCCGCCTACTTCCAGCACGATGCCGTCGCGGCCCGCCGCGCCTTGGACGACCGGAGATTTGAAGACGAGCATCGCGCCGTGCGATTCGGCATCGCCGCGCAGCGCGAGCATGTATGCGTGGCTGTCGATGATCCCGGTTGACGGAGAGAGCAGGGCCGCGACGCAACGGAGCTCGGGCTCCATGGCGCGCACGTCGTCCGCGGTGAGCGCGCGCAGGTCTGTGACGCCGTTGGCAGCCGCCTGCGCCCGCAACTTGTCGAGCCCGGCAATCTGGTCCGGCGCGGTGGCGACGATGAGTTTTCCGCAATTGCGATGCGGCACGCCATGCTCGGTGCAGTAGGCGTACAAGGCCTGTTTGCCGGCGACGCAGAGCCGCGCCTTGAGCGAGCCGGGGGAGTAATAGATCCCCGCGTGGATCACCTCGCTGTTGCGCGAGCTCGTTTCGGTTCCGATGGTTTCCGCGGCGTCGAGGACGATCACTTCGCGGCCCGCGCGCGCGAGCGCGCGCGCGACGGCGAGGCCGATGACACCGGCGCCGACGACGATGCAGTCAACCTTCTCCATGCGACGGGCCTTTGCCGGGGTGCGCAGCATCGAAGCGCGCGAGAGCCGAGTGGACGGCGAACGCCGAGAGGCCCGCGATCGCCATGACGGCCGCGAGCGGTCGGGTGGTTCCGTCGAAGAGCGCGCCCAGGCCGGCGCTGATCAGTGCGCCCAGCGTGAAAGTGATGGCTCCGAGCAGGGAGGAGGCAGCGCCTGCCACGTGCGGGAACGGCGACAACGCGGCGGCCGTCACGTTCGGCAGGATGAAGCTGGTGGCGAACATGTAACCGATCATCGGCACGATCAGCGCCGACCAGTGAGTGACGCCAAGCCACGCGAGTATGCCAATTGCGAGGCCGGTCGTGGCGGCGATCACCGTGCCGATCCGGACCAGGCGAGCAATGCCGACCCGGAGCACCAGCCGGCCGCTCAGCCAGGCGCCGACAATGCCGCCGACCATCACGACGGCGAAGAGCGCGCTGTACTGGACGATCGTCACCCCGGCGCCCTGGACCAGCGCGAAAGCGGAGTTCGATACGAAGGCATAGATTCCGGCCAAAGTGCAGAGCGTCGTCGCGATGGGTGACAGAAACCGCCGGTCGGCGAGCAGCGATCCGAAGTTCGCCGCGATGCGCAGTGGATTGATCGACGCGCGTGCGGACGGAGCGGTCTCCTTCAGCCCGAGGAGCGTGGTGGCGATCAGCAGTGCCGCTACTACGGCATGCATCCAGAAGATCGCGGGCCAGCCGCGCCAGGTGATCAGGGCGGCAGCCGCGAGCGGCCCGACGATCGGTACGACGCTGAAGACGACGATCATCTGCGCGAGGAGCCGCGCAGCACGCTCGCGCGCGTAGAGATCGCGCACGATGCTGCGCGCAATGACGGGCCCGCTCGACATGCCCAGTCCCTGGACGAGCCGCAGTGCTGCGATCTCCGCCACTGATCCGGCGGCCGCGCAAGCGAGACTCGCCACGAAAAAGAGCGCGCAGCCGGCGAGGAGCGCCGGCCGGCGACCGAACCGGTCCGAGATGGGTCCCCAGGCCAGTTGTCCGCTGGCGATGCCGAGAAAGAACGTCGTGATGCCGAACTGCACGGCCGCGGGATCGGCGCCGAGGTCGCGCGCGATCGTCGGCATGGCCGGCAGGAAGGTGTCCGTGCCGAGGGGCGTGAACCCGAGCAGAACTCCGAGCAGGATCGTGAACCAGACGGACGACGTCGAAATGGGCATCAGGACGGCAGGACGCAAGTGCATCGACAGCGAGGTCGACGGCGCGCGAGGGCGGCCGAGTCTAGCACGGCACGGTTAGAATCTCGGTCGAGATGAGCACGCCTCCGACATCCGCCCGCTGGCAGTTCTGGATCGACCGCGGGGGGACCTTCACCGACGTCGTGGCCCGCCGTCCGGACGGCACGGTGGCGACGCACAAGCTGCTTTCCGAGAACCTCGAGCGGTACGACGACGCGGCGATTGCCGGTATCCGCCACTTCCTAAAGCTGGGTGCTGCCGATCCCATCCCGGGCGACGCGATCGAAGCGGTGAAGATGGGAACGACCGTCGCCACCAACGCGCTGCTCGAGAGAAAGGGCGAGCGCACGGTTCTCTTCATCACGCAGGGGCTCGCGGATCAGCTCCGCATCGCGTTCCAGAACCGCCCGCAGATCTTCGCGCGGCACATCGTGCTGCCCGAGCTCCTCTATGCCAAGGTCGTGGAAGTGGGCGAACGGATCAGCGCCCAGGGCGAAGTCGTGGTGGCGCTCGACGCGGCGCAGGCTCGCCGTGACTTGCAGGCGGCGTACGACGAGGGCTACCGTTCGGTCGCGATCGTGCTCATGCACGGTTATCGCTACTCGGCGCACGAAGCGCAGGTCGCGGCGATCGCGCGCGAGCTCGGGTATCCGCAGGTCTCGGTGTCGCACGAGGTGAGCCCGCTGATGAAGCTCGTTTCGCGCGGTGACACGACCGTGGTCGACGCCTATCTCTCGCCGATCCTGCGCCGCTACGTCGACGGGGTGGCGGCGGAGCTGGGCGGGGTGCGCCTGATGTTCATGCAGTCGAGTGGCGGGCTGACCGATGCGCGCCGCTTTCAGGGAAAGGATTCGATCCTCTCCGGCCCCGCCGGCGGCATCGTTGGCGCCGTGCGAACCTCCCTTGGCGCGGGCTTCGACCGGATCATCGGTTTTGACATGGGCGGGACGTCGACCGACGTGTCGCACTACGCGGGCGAGTTCGAGCGCGCGTTCGATACGCTGGTCGCCGGTGTGCGGATGCGCGCGCCGATGATGAGCATTCACACTGTTGCCGCCGGCGGAGGGTCGATCCTCCATTTCGACGGGGCGCGCTACCGTGTCGGCCCGGACTCGGCGGGGGCGAACCCGGGCCCGGCCTGCTACCGGCGGGACGGCCCGCTGGCCGTGACGGATGCCAATGTGATGCTCGGCAAGATCCAGCCACAGTTCTTTCCTGCCGTGTTCGGCGGCGACGGCAAACTGCCCCTGGACACGGAGACGGTCCGTAAGCGCTTTGCCGAGCTCGCCGAGGAGATCGCTCGGTCGACCGGCGACCGGCGCACGCCTGAGGAGGTGGCCGAAGGCTTCATCAACATCGCGGTCGGCAACATGGCGAACGCGATCAAGCAAATCTCGGTGCAGCGCGGCCACGACGTCACCGACTACACCCTGTGCTGTTTCGGCGGGGCCGCCGGTCAGCACGCCTGCCTGGTTGCCGATGCGCTCGGCATGACCCGCGTGTTCATCCATCCGCTGGCGGGCGTGCTCTCCGCCTACGGAATGGGGCTCGCCGACATCGCCGCTTTGCGCGAGCAGTCGGTCGAGCTGCGGCTGGAGCCCGCCCACATGGCCGAAATCGCCGCGGTGCTCGAGCGTCTGGCGGACGTCGCGCGCGACGAGGTCGTTGCGCAGGGGATCGCCGCCGAGCGGATTCAGGTGATCAAGCGCGTGCATCTGCGCTACGACGGGACCGACACGGCGCTGCCGGTCGGGTTCGGGGCGTTGGAGGCCATGCTGGCCGAGTTCGAAGTCGCCTATCAGAAGCAGTTCAGCTTCCTCATGAGCGGTCGCGCTCTGATCGCCGAGGCGGTTTCCGTCGAGGCGATCGGGGCATCCGACGCGCCGACCGAATCGGCGGTGCCGCCGGGATCTCGCAGCGGCCCCCCCGAACCCGCCGAGACGGTGGAAATGTTCTCGGCCGCGGCGCGCCACCGAACGCCGGTGTTTCGTCGCGAGGCCCTGCAACCGGGCGACCGCGTGCTTGGGCCGTCGATTATCGCGGAGGCGAACGCGACGACCGTCATCGAGCCGGGATGGCAGGCCGAGGTGACGCGCCGGGATCATCTCGTGCTGACGCGCGTCACGGCGCGCCCCGCCCGGGTCGCCATCGGCACGAGCGTCGATCCGGTGATGCTCGAGATCTTCAACAATCTCTACATGTCGATCGCCGAGCAGATGGGCGTGCGGCTCGCGAACACGGCGTACTCGGTGAACATCAAGGAGCGGCTCGACTTCTCCTGCGCATTATTCGACGGCATGGGCAATCTGATCGCCAATGCCCCGCATATGCCGGTGCACCTCGGATCGATGGGCGAGTCGATCAAGACGGTGATCCGCGGGAACGCCGGGACCATGCGGCCGGGCGACGTTTATGTGCTGAACGCCCCGTACAACGGCGGGACGCACCTCCCAGACGTTACGGTCATCACGCCGGTGTTCGACTCCGCCGGGGGCAGGGTCCTCTTCTACGTCGGATCGCGGGGCCATCATGCCGACATCGGCGGAATCACCCCCGGATCGATGCCCCCGGACTCGCGAACGGTCGAGGATGAAGGAGTCCTCATCGACAATTTCAAGCTGGTCGAGGGCGGACGCTTGCGCGAGAGCGAAACGATCGCGCTGCTCTCTTCGGGCCGCTATCCGGCACGCAACGTGGCGCAGAACCTTGCCGACCTGCGGGCGCAGATCGCAGCGAACGAGAAAGGCGTGCAGGAGCTGCGCAAGATGGTCGAGCACTTCGGGCTCGCCGTCGTGAACGCGTACATGGGGCACGTGCAGGACAACGCGGAGGAGGCCGTGCGCCGCGTGATCGACGTGCTGAAGGACGGCAAGTTTCGATACGAGATGGACAACGGGGGCGTGATCTGCGTGCGCATCACGATCGACAAGCTTGGGCGGCGCGCGGTGATCGACTTCACCGGGACATCGGCGCAGCTCGACGGAAACTTCAATGCGCCTTCCGCGGTATGCATGGCGGCCGTGCTCTACGTGTTCCGAACGCTCGTCGACGACGACATTCCGCTCAATGCCGGGTGCTTGAAGCCGCTCGAGGTGATCATTCCGGAGGGGTCGATGCTGCGGCCGCGCTATCCGGCCGCGGTCGTAGCCGGAAACGTGGAGACCTCTCAGTGCATCACGGATACCCTGTACGGTGCGCTCGGGATCATGGGCGCGTCGCAAGGCACGATGAACAATTTCACTTTCGGTAACGCGACTTACCAGTACTACGAGACCGTGGCGGGCGGCTCAGGCGCCGGCGCGACCGCGCTCGCGCCGGATGGCACTCCGCTGGATGGGTTCGACGGGACGGATTGCGTGCAGACTCACATGACCAATTCGCGCCTCACCGATCCCGAAGTGCTCGAGTGGCGGTTTCCGGTGCTCCTCGAGCGGTTCGCCATCCGTCGCGAAAGCGGTGGCGCGGGCCGCTGGCGCGGCGGGAGCGGCGCGATACGCCGCATCCGGTTCCGCGAGCCGATGACGGCCGCCATACTTTCCGGTCACCGCCGGATCGCCCCGTATGGCATGGCCGGCGGACAAGCTGGGGCGCTGGGGCGCAACTGGGTCGAGCGCGCCGACGGCACGCGCACGGAGCTCGGTGGTGCGGACAAGACCGAGGTTGGTCCCGGCGACGTCTTCGTCATCGAGACCCCCGGTGGGGGTGGATATGGTCGCCCCCTCGGGTAGCAATCCGCATTGAGCCGCCGTGCCCTTGCTCGTCGTAGGAGCGGTAGGTCACGAACAGGAGGGAACCGGCTGGTTCCCTCCCGTTACCCTCCTTCCCGCCAAGTGAACCCTAGCGGAAGTCTACGCGGTGCCGGCCCAGGCGTCGGCCCAGCCGAGCAGGGCTTCGGGAGGCATGGGCGGGGCGACGAGATAGCCTTGCGCCACGTCGCATCCGATGCTGTCGAGCTGATGCCATTCGCCCGGCGTTTCGATGCCCTCCGCCACGGAGTCGAGGTTGAGCAGTCGGGCCAGCTCGACGCTCGAGCGAAGGATCGCGTGAAGATTCGGCCGCTCCGGAGAGCCGCTCACGAACGAGCGGTCGATCTTCAGCTCCGTGAAGGGCATGCGCGACAGCTGCTGCAACGACGCGTACCCCGTTCCGTAGTCGTCGATCGCGATGCCGAAACCCTTCATTCGCAGTCGTGCGATGTTTCCCAGTACCTGGGAGATCTGGGTTGCCGCGAGGCTTTCGGTGACCTCGAGCACCACGCTGCCGGGTTGTAGGGCATGGCGCTCGACCAGCCCCGCAATACGGTCGGCGACCCCCTGGCGCTCGAGATAGGGCAGCGACAGGTTGACCGAGATGGTCCAGCGGTGGCCCGCCTCGCGCCAGCGTACCGCCTCCGCGACGGCGCGCTCGAGCATCACCCAGGTGAGGGAGTCGATGAGCCCGGACGACTCGGCAATGGGTATGAACATCTCGGGGTAGAGCGTGCCTCGCTTAGCATGGCGCCAGCGGGCCAGGGCCTCGAAGCCGACGATCTCACCGTCGGACATGCGCACCATCGGCTGGAAGTGTGGGGCGATATGGTGATCCTGAATCGCGGCCTCGAGCTCGGCGGGATCGACCGGAGGGTGCGCGAGCCGGCCGTAGCTTGCTTGCATCGATCCATGACGGGCGAGCATTTCGCCGAGCTTCTGCGGTGTCATTGGCTTTTCGAGCACCCCCAGCACAGCCATTCCTTGCGAGCGAGCCATCGCCTCGACCGACGCGAGCACCGGCGCTTCCACCGCGCTCGCCAAGACGATGGAGGCACGCAGGTTGGCCTCGGCGACGTTGCGGATGAACTCCACGCCGTCCATGCGCGGCATGTCGAGGTCGCAGATGATGACGTCCGGCGGCGTGCTGCCCCGTCGAATCTGCTCGAGTGCGTCTTGACCGTCTTCGGCCTGCAGGATGTCCGCGACCCCCAGATCACGCAGTATCTCGACCGCGATCCGGCGCGGAACGGCCTGGTCCTCGACCACCATCGTTCGCAGCAAGCGAAAGTCCGTCTGGGACACGAGCGTGTCTCGGCGAGGGATGAGGTCCGATTCTAGGGGCAAGCCACCTCGCGGGCATGTGCGAAAAGGCACGGAAACGGGCCTTCCATGGCGCCGGCAATGCGAAACAATCGCCTCTGACAGCGCACGCTCGGTCCCGGATGCGTGGCATTTTTGCCTGCAGGCATGGGGGGCGAAGTGCTAGCATCCACGGTCGGGTGATGTGTCCGAGAATGTGTCCGTGAATGTGTCCGTGAAAGGGTGACCGCGGGGTTATGGATAGAAGAACCGTCCTCACGAAGACGGCCAAGGGCCTGATGGAGGTGACCGGGAAGACGAGCCTCTTGTCCCGCGAGCTCCGCAACGTACTGACCCAGGTCGACGGCAAGGCGACCGTCGGGGATATCCACCAGAAGCTGGACAGGTTTGCCGAAAACAAGCTTTTCGAAACGCTCGGCAAGCTGACCAAGGACGGGTTCGTGCGCGAGTTCGTGTCCGCGCCGACTAGCATCTCGCCGCCCTCGCAAGTGCCCATTGTCCAGGAAGAGGGCGAGGATCTCGATTTCAGCAATCTCGCCAGTCGCCCGCCTACCCGCGCGGCCGAGACCGCGAACCAGACCGCCGAGGCCGACGACGTGGCGCGTCGAGTGGCAACGGCACGCGCGAAGGATGGGGAAGGCAAAGCCAGGCGCGAAGCTGAGGCCCAGGAGAAAGCTAGGCGCGAAGCCGAGGTCCAGGAGAAAGCCAAGCGCGCAGCGACCGAGAAGGCCAAGCGCGAGGCCGACGAGAAGGCGAAGCGCGAGAGCGAAGAGCGCGCCAAGCGCGAGGCCAAGGAGAAGGCGCGTCGCGAGTTGGACGAGAAGGCCCAGCGGGAAGCGGAAGAGCAGGCGCGCCGCGAAGTCGCCGAGCGGGCGAAGCGCGAGGAAGAGGAGAGGGCGCGGCGGGCGTTCGAGGAGCGGGAAAAGCGTGCGGCGGAGGAGCGCGGCCGCAAAGAGAGCGAGGCCGAGGAGCGCATCCGCCGCGAGCTCGAGGAACGGATCAAGGTCGCCGAGGAGCAGGCGCAACGCGAAGCCGAGGCCAGGCGCCGCCGCGAGGACGAAGAGCGTACGCGTCGGGAGGCCCAGGAGCGGACAGCGCGCGAGGCGGAAGAGCGCGCGCGGCGCGAGGCCGAGGAGCGGGCGCAGCGCGTGGCCGCAGAGCAGGCGCGGCGCGAGGCCGAAGAACGCGAGAAGCGCGAGGCCGAGGAGCGTGCGAAGCGCGAGGTTGAGGAGCGGGCGCAGCGCGAGGCCGAGGAGAAAGCGCGGCGCGAAACCGACGAGAAGGAGCGCGCCGAGGCGGCACGCCGTGCACGCGAGGAAGAGAAGGCGCGTGCGAAGGCGGAAGCCGAGACTGCAGCGCGCGCGCGACGCGAGGAACGCGCGCGCGAGAAGGCCGAGGCAGACGAGCGCGCCGAGGCGCGCGCAAAGGAAGCCGCGAAGGAGCGCGCCGAGGTCGCTGCGCGGCTCGACGCGATCAAGTCCGGAAAGGCCGGACGGGTCGGCAAGATTCTCGGCGGCACCCTGGCGGTGGTGCTGGTGGTCGGTCTCATCGCTGCCCAGTTCATTCCGCTCGACACGGCTTTCTACGGCAAGATCGCCTCGCGCGCCCTGGGCCAGCCGGTCAAGATCGGGGTCGGCGAGTTCTCGCTGCTTCCGCTCCCGACCGTGACGCTGCGCAACGTGGTGATCGGAGCTGACGGTGCGATCCGCATCGCGACCGTCAAAGGCTCGCCTGACATCGATTCGCTCTTCGGCGAGACGCGTGTGTTCGGCTCCGTGGAGCTGCAGGGCGTCAACGCACAGCCGGCTGCGCTGGGGCGCGTCCTGTGGGGCAAGGTGCAGGGAAGCGAGCTCGTGATCAAGCGTGTCCAGGCGCACGGGGTGAAGCTCGCGTTGCCCGGCGTGCCGCTGCCAGAACTCGCCGTCGAAGCGGTCGTCACGCGCGACGGGGCGGTGCAGACGCTGACCGCGTCCACCGCAGGGAACAAGCTGTCCGTGCAGATCGAGCCGCAGGGCGGCAAGGCCAAGGTGGAGATCACCGCGAAGGAGCTGCAGGGCGTCTTGGGCATAAAGCTGCCGATCGAGGATTTCGGTGGCCGGGGCGTGGCGGTGCCCGAGCGGCTCGACCTTTCGGAGTTCGACGGGAAACTGCTGGAAGGCGTATTGAAGGGCAAGGGCAGCTTGCGCTGGGACGCGGGCTGGTCGTTCGAGGCGGATGTGGAATTGAAACAGATCGATGCGACCCGGATCGTTCCCTCCGTGCTTTCGTCGGGTCGGCTGGATGGCGGGGGCAAGGTCGTCGCGACGGCGCAGAGCGGTGAGAGGCTCTTCGACGCTCCGCGGACGGAGGGTACGTTCAGCATCGGGAAGGGCCAGCTCTCGAATCTCGATCTCGTGCGGATGATTCAGACCGGTTCGAGCACGGCGGGCTCGACGAGCTTCGCCGAAGTCACCGGTCGGCTTACCTCCGGACCCGAGCAAATCCAGCTGCGCGAGCTGCGGCTGTCGGCCGGTCCGCTCTCCGCGAGCGGCAACATCGAGCTCACGTCATCGGACACCATCAGCGGTCGGATATCCGCGGAAATGGACACGCCGGCGGGCGTGCGGCGCGGAAACATCACGCTCACCGGCTCGGTCTCGAAGCTGCAGGCGGGTCGCTGACCTTGCCGGCCTTCCAGAGAGCGGCCGCGCCGGGCGGCCGCTATAATCCTGGCCTACCGCCGCACCCGTCATGTCGATCCTCAAGCTGCGTGGGGCAGACGCGCTCTCCGCGTTCCGTCTAGAAAAGCTGAACACCGAGCTCCGCCGGATCTCACCCGAGCTGCGAGCGAATGGTGCGGAGTACTGGCACTTCGTCGAGGTGGAGCGTGCGCTCCAGGCGGGGGAGCGGGCCGTTCTGGAGCGCCTCCTCACCTATGGAGACCCGGCTCCGGAGCGGAGCGGGGCGGCGCTGATCGTCGTGCCCCGCATTGGCACGATCTCTCCGTGGTCGTCCAAGGCTACCGAGATCGTCCGGAATTGCGGAATCGCAGCGGTGCGCCGGGTCGAGCGGGGGGTGGCCTATCACCTCGCCGGCGCAGACCCGTCATCGCGCGACGCGGCAGCGGCCCACTTGCACGACCGCATGACCGAGTGCGTGCTCGATTCCATCGCGGCCGTGGATGCGCTGTTTCGCCACTTCGCGCCGCGCCCTTTGCAGCATATCGACGTCGTTCAACATGGACGCGCGGCACTGGAGGACGCCGACCGGGCGCTCGGCCTCGCGCTGTCGGCGGATGAGATCGAGTATCTCGTCGAGCTCTTCGCGCGCATCGGACGCAATCCCACGGACGTCGAACTCACCATGTTCGCCCAGGCGAACTCGGAGCATTGTCGCCACAAGATCTTCAACGCCGAGTGGATCATCGACGGTGCCCGCGCGCCGTACACGCTGTTCGAAATGATCCGCACGACGCACGCCGCCAATCCAGCGGGAACGATCGTCGCCTATTCGGACAACGCTGCGATCATGGAGGGGCGCAGCACGCGTCGCTTCTTTGCCGGCGCGGACGACTACTACCGATACGTGGAGGAACCCACCCAGATACTGATGAAGGTGGAGACTCACAATCACCCGACGGCGATCGCGCCGTTTCCCGGCGCGGCGACCGGGTCCGGCGGCGAGATTCGCGACGAAGGCGCAACGGGGCGTGGCGCGAAGCCCAAGGCGGGCCTGTGCGGCTTCTCGGTCTCGAGCCTGCGGATCCCGGGGCACGTCGAGCCCTGGGAGCGCGATTTCGGGCGACCGGCCCGCATCGCCTCGGCGCTCGCGATCATGCTCGAAGGGCCGATCGGTGCGGCCTCGTTCAACAACGAATTCGGGCGCCCGAATCTCGCCGGCTATTTTCGCGCGTTCGAGCTCGCGTCGGGCGGGATCGTGCGCGGCTATCACAAGCCCATCATGATCGCGGGCGGCGTCGGAAACGTCCGGGCCGGCCACGCGCACAAGGCGGCGCTTCCGCCCGGGACCCTGCTGATACAGCTGGGCGGGCCCGGAATGCTGATCGGCATGGGCGGTGGGGCCGCATCGAGCATGAACGCCGGCGCCAATGTCGCCGAGCTGGACTTCGATTCGGTGCAGCGCGGCAACGCCGAGATGCAGCGCCGCGCGCAGGAGGTGATCGATGCCTGCTGGGCGCGTGGCGAAGCGACGCCGATCCTGTCGATTCACGATGTCGGCGCAGGGGGCCTCTCCAATGCGCTGCCGGAACTTGCCCACTCGGCGGGACGCGGCGCCAGGATCGACCTGCGCGCCACGCCGAGCGAGGAACCCGGGATGACGCCGCGCGAGGTGTGGTGCAACGAGGCGCAGGAGCGTTACGTGCTCGGCATCGCGCCCGACCGGCTCGCAGAGTTCCGCGCGATCTGTGAACGCGAGCGCTGCCCGTTTGCGGTGCTCGGCGAGGCGACGGAAGTTGGCCGGCTCGTCGTGAGCGATCCTCATTTCGGCAACGTGGCGGTCGACATGGATCTCGAGGCGGTGCTCGGCAAGCCGCCGAGGATGCGGCGCGATGTGCGCCGACTTGTACCGGCGATCGAGGCGCTCGAGCTCGCCGGCATCGACCTTGGCGAGGCATGCCGCCGCGTGCTGCGCGCCCCGACCGTCGCGAACAAGACGTTTCTCGTGAGCATCGGCGACCGCTCGGTCGGTGGACTGTGCGCGCGGGATCAGATGGTTGGACCGTGGCAGGTGCCGGTTGCGGACTGCGCGGTGACGCTCGCCGGCTTCGAGACTACGGTGGGGGAGGCGTTTGCCGTTGGGGAGCGGACTCCGCTCGCGTTGATCGACCCGGAGGCATCCGGGCGGATGGCCGTCGGCGAGGCGATCACGAACCTAGCAGCAGCGCCGATCGCCGCGCTCTCGCGCGTGAAGCTCTCGGCGAACTGGATGGCGGCTGCGGGCCACCCTGGCGAGGACGCCGCGCTCTACGACACCGTGCGCGCGGTCGCGCTCGATCTCTGCCCGCGGCTCGGGATCTCGATTCCGGTCGGCAAGGATTCGCTGTCCATGCGCACGGCGTGGTCGGAGGACGGAGCCGAGAGGGAAGTGGTTGCGCCGCTGTCCCTGATCGTGTCGGCGTTCGCACCGTGCGAGGACGCTCGCACCGCGATGACGCCACAATTGCGCGGCGACGCCGGGTCGAGCGAGCTCATCCTGATCGACCTCGGGCGCGGTCGGAACCGGCTCGGCGGTTCGATTCTCGCCCAAGTGTATGGACAGGTCGGCAACTCCGCGCCGGATCTGGACGAGCCCGATTCGCTCAAGGGGTTCTTCGCGACGATCCAGGATCTCAACCGGGGAGGGCGGATCCTGGCCTACCATGACCGCTCGGATGGTGGTCTGTTCGCCGCGCTCTGCGAGATGGCGTTCGCGGGGCGCACCGGTGTGACGGTCAACCTCGATGTCCTCGCGTACGACCCGCTCGCGCTTGACGTGGAGGGCAACGAGCGTCGCCCGGAGCTGATGCAGGGCCGCGATCTCGAGCGCGTGCTCGCCGCGCTTTTTTCCGAGGAGCTCGGGGCGGTGATCCAGGTGCGCAGCGACGATCGCTCGGCGGTGATCCGGGCCCTGAACGAGGCTGGACTGACCGCGCATGTCATCGGTCATCCGAACTCGCGCGACGAGATCCGGTTGATCCGCAACGCCAAGCCGGTCCTGGCGGAGTCGCGTCAAGCGCTGCAGCGCGAATGGTCGACGGTGACGTTTCGCATGCAGGCGCTGCGTGACAATCCAACGTGCGCCGCAGAAGAGTTCGATCGCATCCTCGATGCGGACGATCCGGGACTCTCCGCGATGGTCACGTTTGATCTGGGCGAAGAAATCGCTGCGCCGTACGTCGCAGTCGCGCAACGGCCACGCATCGCGATTCTGCGCGAGCAAGGCGTGAACGGGCAAGTCGAGATGGCCGCAGCGTTCGAGCGTGCCGGGTTCGAGGCGCGCGACGTCCACATGACCGATATCATCGCCGGTCGCGTTTCCCTCACCGAGTTCAAGGGGTTCGCGGCGTGTGGCGGATTCTCCTATGGCGACGTGCTGGGCGCGGGGGAAGGCTGGGCGAAATCGATCCTCTTCAACCCCCGCGCGCGCGAGGAGTTTGCAGCGTTCTTCGTCCGTCCGGACTCGTTTGCGCTCGGCGTCTGCAACGGGTGCCAGATGATGTCCAATCTGCACGAGCTCATTCCGGGTGCGGCGGACTGGCCCAAGTTTCGTCGCAACCGCTCAGAGCAGTTTGAGGCGCGCTTTGTGACCGTCGCGGTGGCCGAGTCGCCTTCGCTCTTTTTTCGCGGCATGGCCGGCAGCCGTCTGCCGGTCGTCGTATCGCATGGCGAGGGACGCGCGGAGTTCTCGTCACCGGATGCGCGGGCGCGCGCCGCCGTGGCCCTGCGCTTCGTCGACAATCGGGGCGCGCCGACGGATGGCTATCCGCTCAATCCCAACGGCGCGGAGGGTGGCGTGACGGGTGTTACGACGACAGACGGCCGGTTCACTGCCCTCATGCCGCACCCCGAGCGGGTCTTTCGCACCGTGCAGATGTCGTGGCATCCGGAAGGCTGGGGCGAAGATAGTCCGTGGATGCGGATGTTCCGCAACGCGCGGGCGTGGGTCGGTTAGCGAGTCGGGGCGAGCGATGAAGCTCGATGCGCCGTTCTACACCGAGGCGGAGCTGGATGCCCTATACGAGACCGATCCGGTCGCGGCGCTACGCATCTCGCGCGAGCAGCACCTGTTTGCCAAGCAGCTCGCCGAATGCGTCGCAAGCGATCCTGCGGCGCCGCTGCCGGACCGGGTCGACATCGAGGCAGCACTGGTGGAGGCGCGCAAGATCCTCATGCGGGACGGCGGGGACCTGGAGTTCGTGGAGCTGCGCGGAAACGTCCTGCGGGTGCGCCTCAAGGGTGCGTGTGCCGGCTGCCCGCGCGCGGCGCTGGATCTCAGGAACGTGGTGGAGCAGATTGTGCGGCGGCGTTTTCCACAGATTGCGCAGGTCCAGAACACCTACTGAGGCGTCCTCGATCTACGTAGAATCGGCAAACCGGATGGTGAAAAGAGGCAGCTAGGAGACGTCAGAATGAGCACGAACAACGTCGTGCAGCTGAATGCGCGGGGACCGCTCTACATCGAAGGCGAGGTGGAGGTGCTCGATGCAGAGGGCAATCTGGTGCGCAAGGAATCGGGGGTCTGGCTGTGCCGGTGCGGGAACTCGCAGGACAAGCCGTTCTGCGACAGCAGCCACATCGCCGCCGGGTTTCCCGATGACGGAGTGTTCATCCCCAAAGGCGGCGACGCGCCGGACGACGGCGGGCCGCTGCGCATCGTGCCGGTGCCGAACGGCCCGCTGATGATTCAAGGTCCCGTGACCATCTACGGCGCCGACGGCGCGGCCGGATTCGGCGGCGACAAGTGCCGCCTCTGCCGCTGCGGGAGCTCGCTCGACAAGCCGTTCTGCGACGGCTCGCACCGGAAGATCGGCTTTACGACGTGAGGCGCGGGCTGCCGCGCCTCGAGCGGCACGCCGGGGCTATTCGATCTTCGCCTTGGCGCGCAGCTCGGCGACGTTCTTCTCGAGCGCTTGTTGCTGCAGGCGCTCCGTGAGCTGCGGCTTCACCTCGTCGAGGGACGGAAACTTCGCCGGACGGACGTCTTCGAGCAGGATCACGTGCCAGCCGAACCGCGACTGGACGGGCTGCTCCGTGTACTTTCCCTTCTCCAGCTTGACCATGGCGTCCGAGAAGGGCTTGACGTAACCGGCCGGCGAGTTCCACTCGAGCGCCCCGCCGTTGGCCTTGGACCCCGGATCTTTGGACGCGCCGGCGAGCTCTTCGAACTTCTCCCCCTTCTTCAGCTTGGCGACGATCGCCTTCGCCTCGTCCTCCTTGTCGACCAGGATGTGGCGCGCCTTGTATTCCTTGTCCCCCACACCTGCGCGGATGCGATCGTACTCGGCCTTCAAGGCAGAGTCGGTCACCGGGTGGGTCTTGGCGAAGTCGGCACGATACGCATGCGAGAGAATCTGCCCACGCGCGAGGTCGAGCTGCAGCTGCACCTCGGGCTTCTTCGCGATACCCGTGCGGGTTGCCTCCTGGACCATGAGCTCTGTCGCGACCAGGCTCTCGAGAATCGCCGCGCGAAGTTGCGGCGAATCGGGCGTGCCCTGCTCGGCTTGCATGCGCACGATCACGTCGATGCGCGCTTCTGGAATCGCAACGCCGTTCACTTTCGTCACCTTGGCCGGCGCCGGTCCGGGGGATTTCGCCTGCTGGGCGAGGGCGGGCGCGGCGAAGGCGAGTGCGCAAGCAAGCGCGAGCGCGGGCCGCAGGGAAAGCGAGCTCATTGAGTATCCTTTCTGGGAGTGGTGCGTGAGGGTCGGGGCTCGCCAGGCGCGTAAGCCTTGATCGCGAGCGCGTGTATCTCGCGTCGCATGAGCGGCCCGAGCGTTGCATAGACCAAGCGATGCCTTGCGAGCGTGCTTTGTCCGGCGAATTGCGCCGAGACGATGGTCAGGTCGAAGTGTCCGCCGCCGCTCTTGGCGCCTTCGTGCCCGGCGTGCAAGGCGCTGTCGTCGCGGAGCTCCAGCTGTTCCGGGTCCAGAGCCTGAAGCCGTTCGCGAATCTGGCTTTCGACGCCCTGGGTCATGACGTGGCGCCCGCCTCGAGGAGCGGCTGCACTACTTGCGCTCCTCGACGTGCTTCGCGAGGAACATGGCCTGGGCGATTACGAACACGAACATCAGCCCCATCCCGCCGAAGAGCTTGAAATTTACCCAGGTGTCGGTGGAGAAGCTGTAGGCGACAAACAGGTTGGCGGCTCCCATGAAGAGGAAGAACCCGGTCCAGCTCCAGGTGAGCCGGGACCAAACCTCGTCGGGCAACTGCATCTGATCCTTGAGCAGCATGCGAAGAAAGTTCTTGCCGGCCAGGATGCCTCCCGCGAGGACCACTCCGAAAAGCCAGTAGAGGACGGTGGGCTTCCATTTGATGAATGTCTCGTCCTGCAGGAGCAGCGTCGCGCCACCGAATAACACGATGATGCCGAGGCTCGCCCAGAGCATCGGGTCGACCTTGCGGCCGCGCAAGGCGAGCCACGCCACCTGCAGGAAGGTGGCGGCGATCGCGACACCGGTCGCGACATAGATGTCGGTGACCTTGAAGGCGATGAAGAAGAGGATGACCGGAAAGAGGTCGAACAGGAACTTCATTGGCGCGCGATTATGCCACGTTGCGACGGGACCGATCCGCGGGGGGCGTTCATTTTCCCTTGAAGTCGAGCGACGCCGAGTTGATGCAATAGCGCAACCCGGTGGGCTCGGGGCCGTCCTCGAACACGTGCCCAAGGTGTGCTTCGCATGCCGCGCAATGGACTTCCGTTCGGCGCATGAAGAAGCTGAAGTCCTCCCGGGACCCCACGTTCTCGGGCGCGATGGGCGTCCAGTAGCTGGGCCAACCGGTTCCGGAATCGAACTTGTGATCCGAGGCAAACAGCTCGGTGCCACAGCAGATGCAGGTGTAGACGCCCGGTTCCTTGTGATCGTGGTATTTTCCGGTGAAGGCTGGCTCCGTCGCGTGCTTGCGCGCCACGCGGTATTGCATGTCGCTCAGCTGCTTGCGCCATTCGGCGTCGCTCTTGACTACTTTGGCGACGGCGCTTTTCGTCCCTTTGGTGGAATCCTGCTTCACGGTGTCTTCGCTCATGGCGCCTCCATGGGTCGGCCGATGTGATTCGCGCGGCCTTCGGTCAGAGCCCACGCGCGCGGTAATGGTTCCCGAGCGTCGTCGGGCGGCGCCCATATTACGCCGCGAAGGACGTACGGGCGAGTAGCCCGGGCGGACGATGCCGAGGGTGAAATGCGCGGATTTCCGCCAGAGGGCCGGCCCGCAGATCAGTCGCGCTCGCGGAATGTCCGGATCCGATCGTGCAGGCCTGGCTCGGCAAGCGACACGACCAGATCGGCCATGTCCTGAGCGCGCGTATCCCCGACGGTTGCGGCGTTCAGCCGTACGACGGCACTGGCGCCCAGGGCGACTGCGCGTGCGCGCTCCGCAACGATGTCTTCGCCCCAGCGGTCGCGGGCGGTCCGACGGTGCACGAGTCCGATACTCAAGGCATGTGCTGCGCTGACGGTCTTGCTTGCGGCGAGCATGGTGCGTGCCTGGTCCGCGCCGATCCGCGCCGCCAGGCGGCGCGTCCCGAGCTGCACGCCGAACCGCAGCCCGGGCATCCGGAAGCTTGCTTCGGGTGCGGCGATTCGCACGCCGCAGGCAACGAACAGATCGACACCGGCGCCGAAGTTCTTGCCTTGCGCGAGCCCCAGGGTCGCGAACGGCGCGTGGTAGAGGGTCTGCAGCAGCTGCTCGATGCGCACGAAGCGCCGAAGCAGTTCCCCCTCGGGCGCCGTCTCGAAATCCGTGAAGTCGAATCCCGAGCTGAAATGCTGACCGTTGCCGGAGAGCACGAGCAGACGCGTTCCATCGCGGTACGCTTCGTTGACCGACGCGTGCAGCGCCTCGACCAGGTCCGGAGAAAGCGCGTTCGCCTTCTCGGGTCGGTTCAGGGTCAGCAGCGTGACCGGTCCGTCATGCTCGACGACGAGTTCCATGCTCACCCCGCGATGCGCGCCCGGACCTCGGCCGAGCGGTCCCAGAAGTTCGGCAGCTGCGAATTGTGATATCCCGACACGAATGCGGAAGCCTGCCCGGTGCGCGGATCGAACACGTGCCGCGCGACGGCGCCGATGTTCGCGCCGTACGCATGGATGCTGATCGACGGGCGGTCGACGAGGGCGTTCGACACCACGTGAATGTCGCCGATCGTGGGCGAGACCTTGTCGATGTCTCCAGGCCGCACGCGATGCTCGCCGGTCTTGCGCATCGGTCGCCCGGGTTCCGGCGGGGCGTACTCCTCGCAGAGCTCTTCGCCGCGCATCATGCCGACCAGGCCCCAGACGGTGTGATTGTGCACCGGGGTGCGCTGGCCGGGCCCCCAGACGAAGCTCACGACCGAGAACCTCTCCCGGGGATCGCAATAGAGGAGGTACTGACGATACGACTCGGCGGACTCGCGGGCGACCTCGGCGGGCAGCCAATCGTCGTGGCGGACGAGCGCGGCGAGCAGCGACGCGCCCTCCGCGAAGATCCGCTTCTCGTCGGCGCCATGCAGGTCGACGAGCGTGCTCATGCGCGCGATGAAATCGCGAAACCGGGTCGGGTTCGTCATGGTTCGCTCCCCGTATCGATGCCGAGCTCGGCCAGCACCGCGCGGGTGTGCTCGCCAAGGGCCGGAGGATTACGGTACACGGTAAAGGCCTCTTGCGTCATGCAGAGCGGCGACCCAAATGTGCGCGTCTGCACACCGCCCGGCAAGGTGATGGGCTGTACCCATCCCATGTGGTCTACCTGCGGGTCGACGAGCACCTGGGAGTAGGTGTTGATCGGCGTGCAGGGCACGCCGCGCTCGGCAAATACCCGCAGCCAATGCCCGACCGGCTGCTTGGCGAAGTCCGACTCGAGCTGCTCCCGCAGTGCTTCCTGATTCTGCGCGCGCAGCGCCGTGGTCGCGAACCGCGCATCGTCGGCCAGATCCGTCCGCTGCATCGCCGCGCATACGGCACGCCACAGCCGGTCGTTGCCGGCTGCCATCGCGAAATAGCCGTCCTGCGCGCGGAATGCCCGATACGGCGCATTGCGGGGGTGCGCGGAGCCGAGCTTCATCGGGTCGCGCCCGGTGCCGAAGTGCTCGCTCGTCTGCAGGGCGGCCATCCCGAGCGTCGCCCCGAGCATCGACACGTCGATGTGCTGACCCACCCCTTCGCGGTCGACCTTCCGCAGCGCGGAGACGATCGCAAAGGCGGCGTACAGGCCGGCCCCGAAGTCCGAGATAGGCACCCCGCACTTCACCGGTGCGCCGTCGCGCTCGCCGGTGACGCTCATCACGCCGCCGATCGCCTGGACCGTCAAATCGAACCCGCCTTCCTGCGCGCGCGGACCCGATTGGCCGTACGCGGAGATCGAGCAGTAGACGATGGTGGGCTTTTCCTGCGCGAGCACTGCGTAGCCGAGACCAAGCTTGACCAGCGTGCCCGGGCGAAAGTTCTCGACGAGCGCATCGGCGGACAGCGCGAGCTTATGCGCCGCGTCCCGGTCTGCCGGTTGCTTGAGATCGAGCACCACCGATCGCTTGTTGCGATTCAGCGACGCGAAGTTCTCGGAATAGCCGCTCGTGATCGGCGGCCACTGGCGCAGGCCGTCGCCGTCGGGCGGTTCGACCTTGATCACGTCCGCGCCCATGTCGGCCAGCAGCATTCCGCAGTACGGGCCGGCAGCGACCTGGCAGAACTCGACGACGCGGATGCCGGAGAGCGGGAGCATGGCGAGAATCGCGCGAAAATGCGCATTCTACGCGACCGGCCGGTCGCGGCGGATCAGAGGGAAGCGCCGGCGCGTGTCGGCGCACTCACCGATTCTCGATGCGCGCCACCATCGCGTTCGACTCTCCGCGGGTCCCTTTGTAGCCGAACGCGAACGGCAGACGCAGCGTGTCCGTGCGATTCTGGTAGGCCACCGCGAGGTCGGCCTGTCGATCGCCGGCGAAGAGCGGAATCGGGGCGGTGTAGTCTCCATACAGCCGCACGGTCCAGCCGCGCTCCTGCAGCACTCGATACGGGATCCCGGTGTCGTCCTGGACGACGAGCGCGGCGACGTCGAGCACCGTGTCGCGCAGCCGGCTGAAGTAGGGGCGGTGCAGAAGATACGATCCCGATTTCACCAGCACCATCGCGGGCTTCAGCGCGGCGAAGTACGCGGCGAGCTCGGGGGTCTGGTCGAATCCGGCGTTGCTCACATCGGCAGCGAGGTAAATCAGAACCTGCGGACGGCCGAGGTCAGGGTGGAAAAAGGAGACTCGTGCCCCATTGACGACCGGGTTGCGGCCCGGACGCGCGGCCGGCAGCACGAAACGCTCGACCCCCATGATGCGGATCCTGATCGCGCCCATGGATGCAAGGAGCGGCGGCACGACGCCCTTGATCTGCGTGGTGTCCAGCTGCTGGGCCATGTGCTTCGTCATGAAGAAGTTATGGGCCAGGAGATCCTGCAGCGCAGCGCGCATCTCGCGCAGCGTCCGGCCCACATCCGGGTCGGACATGCGATCCAGCTCGGGAATCGATCCGGGCGGCTCGAGCCCGACAAACACGTAGGCGTCACAGAGCGGAAAGAGCAGGTAGGCGTTCAGGAAATCCGGACCGCTGAAGGGATAAAAGAGCGTTCGACACTTCGGCAGGTCGCGCTCGAGTGCCTCGTCCCGCCAGGACTCGATCGCCCCGAGCCGACCGGACCGCAGCTTCGTCCATTGCGGAGCGAGCGCCTGGCGATGCGCACGCCAGGCGTCGAGCGCGGCGACGCGCGCGTGCAACGCGTAGTCCGGCACGACCCCCGCGAGCAACTGCGCGATGGAGGTGACGCGCGGATCGTAGGGCGGCGCCTCCGCGGCGCGTGCGGTCCCGCAGACGACGAGGACCAGGAGCGCCACGACACAGCGCAGCGCGCGGCGAGCGCCCGTCCGCACGCTGGACGCTCAGTTCAGCCGGACGTACTCGTAATCGACCGGGAGATTGTTGATGCCGCGGTCCGGGGGAGCGATCCACCCGGCCATCTTGCCCGGTTCCTTCACCTGTTTCATGAGGCTGCGGACGAACGCGCGGTCGGCCTCGCTCGGTATCCACGATGGTGCTTGCCGGGCGAAATCCTCGCGGGTGATGAGCGCCCCAGCTGGGTCGGTGGCCACGCCGGCCCACGCGCCGATGGAGCGGCGAAACCGGCGCGACGGCAGCGCGAGCTCGAACGCCTGTCCCGCCCGCTTGATCGCCATGTTCCAGCGTTTGACCCCGATCTCGCAGTCCTTCACATAGGCGTCGCGCACCACTTCGTTCATCGCATTGCGCAGCGGGGCGGACTCCTTCGCGACGCCGCCGTCCTTGCCCGGAACCTCGAGTTCGTACACGGCGTCGGTACAGACGTGGTCCTCGAACTGCGACTCGTCCGGACGGCCCTTGATCCCGTTCGCGAACGTCGTCGCGGCATTCGACGAGACCTCGGATCCGAACAGATCCAGCGAGGAGGTGAACCAGTAGTTGAGATAGCGCTGAATCGTCGGCAGGTCGATCGCTCCGTGGCGCCGGATCGCTTCCGGGTCGTCGGTCCCGAGCTCCTGCATGACTTCCAGCGTGCGCCGGATGATGCGCCCGATGCCGGTCTCGCCGACGAACATGTGATGCGCTTCCTCGGTGAGCATGAAGCGGCAGGTCCGGGCGAGCGGATCGAACGAGGACTCGGCGAGGCTCTTCAGCTGGAACTTGCCGTCCCGATCGGTGAAATAGGTGAACATGAAGAACGACAGCCAGTCGCTGACGGGCTCGTTGAACGTGCCGAGAATGCGCGGCTTGTCGGCATCGCCGGAGTGACGCGCGAGGAGCTCCTCGGCTTCCTCACGGCCGTCGCGCCCGAAGTAGGCGTGCAACAGATAGACCATGGCCCAGAGATGGCGGCCTTCCTCGACGTTCACCTGGAAGAGATTGCGCAGGTCGTAAAGCGAGGGGCAGGTGTGCCCGAGCAGGTGCTGCTGCTCGACCGATGCGGGCTCGGTATCGCCCTGGGTGACGATCAGCCTGCGGAACTGCGCACGGAATTCACCGGGCACCTGCTGCCAGACCGGCTGGCCGTACGAGTCCCCGAACCCGATGGTGCGATCCGGAATCGCGTCCGCGAGAAAGATGCCCCAGCGATAATCGGGCATCTTCACGCTGCCATAGCTCGCCCAGCCCTGCGCATCCACGCCGACCGCGGTGCGGAGATAGACGTCGTTTCCGGCGAAATCGTGCGGCCCGAGCGCGCCCCACCACTCGAGAAACTTGGGCTGCCAGTGCTCGAGCGCGCGCTGTAGCGTGCGATCGGTCGCAAGATTGACGTTGTTGGGAATCTTCTCGGCGTAATTGATGCTCATGTTGGCTCCTGATGAGGGTCCTTCGATGCTCTGTTTTCTAGGAAAGCTCTGACGGTGTCATCCCCGCGCGCGCGGGGATCCAGGACCATTGAACGCGCGCTCACTGGATTCCCGCTTCCGCGGGAATGACGGATATCTGCGGCCGTCCTGGTCGGTTTCGACTTTGCAGCGGCGCTAGACACGCTCCCAGTTGAATTTGGGTTTGGTGCCTTTGCCGAACACTTTCAGCGCACCTTCGTCGCCCACGGCGTTCGGCCGGTTGAAGATCCAGTTCTGCCAGGCGGTCAGCCGGCCGAAGATGCGCGTCTCCATGGTCTCGGCGACCGGGAACCGCAGGCTCGCCTCCAGGCCGGTCAGTGCGTCGGGCGATTGGCTTGTCCGTTCCTCGATCGCGATGCGCACCTCGTCGTCCCAGTCGAGATCGTCGGGCGTGAAGGTGACGAGGCCGAGCTCGCCCGCAGCCTCGGCGGCCAGCTTCTCGCCGATCCGCTTGCGCGCGGCCGTGACTGGCTGTTCCGCGCCGCAGAAGCGGGTCAGGATGCGCGTCCAGGCGTTGACCATCGGGTAGGCGCCGAAATTCATCTCCGAGAGGACGATGGTCGGCGCATTCGCCGGCTCGTCCGGAAGGTGCAGCATGTAGCTCCGGTCGGCGGCCAGCGCGAGCTCCGCGAGCGTCCCGACGAAGCACGAATCCTGGTCGACGATCGCGAAGAGCGTGCGCGACGACACGTCCAGGCGGGCAAGGGACCGGCGCAGCATGCCGATGGTCTCCTTCACCAGCCAGTCACCCTCGTTCGCCTTGAGCGCCTTGTCCACGGCGAGCACTGCGTCGGCGTCGCCGCGGGTCTTGAGCAGCCAGGTGCCGATCTCGAGCTCGTTGGCGCGCAGCATCAGGATCGCGTCGTCGAGATCGCGCGCCATGGCGAGCGGCCACCACGCCGCACCTGCGGTATGAATGCCCATCACGTCGCCCGGCTGTGGCCGCGCCGGCGCTGTCACGGTGAGTGTCGCGGTGCGCGCCGCGCGGTCGATCTGCACGTCCACCGTGTCGTAGTGGTAGCCGGCAGCGTCGATCTTTCGCTTGACGGGCGGCAGCGCGATGCCCTTGCCGGTCCCGGACCGCGTGCTTTCGCCGACCATGCGCGCGACGTGATCCTTCACCGCCTGGGCCCAGGCCTGCGGCTTGGCGGTGTGATCGACAAGATTCCACTGCTTGGCGCGATCTGCACGGACGCCTTCCGTCGTGGTGCAGAAAAAGTCCGCCAGGTCACGGCGGACCTTGCGCTTGTCGGTGACGCGCGTGAGGCCACCCGTGCCGGGCAGCACGCCCAGGAGCGGGACTTCCGGGAGGCTGACCGCCGAGGAGCGATCGTCGATCATGAGGATCTCGTCGCAGGCGAGCGCAAGCTCGTAGCCGCCGCCGGCCACGGCGCCATTCACCGCGGCAAGGAACTTGAGGCCCGAGTGCCGGCTCGAGTCCTCGAGGCCGTTGCGCGTCTCGTTGGTGAACTTGCAGAAATTCACCTTCCACGCATGGGAGGAGAGGCCGAGCATGTAGATGTTGGCCCCGGAGCAGAACATTCGCTCCTTGGCGCTCGTGATGACCACGCACCTCACCTCGGGATGCTCGAAGCGGATCCGCTGCATCGCGTCGTGCAGCTCGATGTCGACGCCGAGGTCGTAGGAGTTGAGCTTCAGGCGGTAGCCGGGCCGAATTCCCTTCTCCTCGTTGACATCCATCGAAAGCGTCGCGACCGGGCCGTCGATGGCGAGGCGCCAGTGGACATATTGATCGGGATGGGTGTCGAAAGTGACGAGCTCGCGCGCTTCGCCGCCAGCCGGCTTTTCAAGTACTGCACTCATGGTGTCTCCTTCGTGGGTTCCGTTCGTCAGCTCTCGAGCGCCCGGTGCAGGGACTCGAGGCTTGCTTCGATCGTGCGGCCCGCGGTGTCGACCGTGCGGTCCGCCTGGCCATACAGCGCTGCGCGTCCGGCGAGAATGCGACGCAGATCCTCCATCGCCTCGCTATTGCCCGCCATCGGCCGGTAGTCGCCTTGCGCAGCGACGCGGCTCATGTGCTCTTCGGGCGCCGCTTTCAACCACACCGTGAAGCAGGTCGAGAGCAGGAGCTCGTAGGTGGCCGGCTCCGAGACGATGCTGCCCCCGGTCGCGATCACGCACTCGTCCCTGCCCTCGATGATGCGCTCGAGCGCGCGCCGTTCATAGCGGCGATAGCCCGCCTGGCCGTGCAGCAGGAAGACCTCGTTCAAGCTCGTGCCCGCATCGGCCTCGATCTCGCGGTCGAGCTCGATGAATGCGACACTGCGCGCCTTCGCGAGCGCCGCTCCGAGGGTCGACTTGCCGGCGCCGCGCAGGCCGATCAGGGCGATGTGCTTGCGGCGATCGCTCGCCGTGGCGCCGAAATCGCGCAGCAACTGGGCGCGCAGCTCGGCCAGCTTGGCGGGCGGCAGACGCTTCAGGAACTGTTGGGTGAGGAGGAGTTCGACTGACTGGCCGTTATCGTTCCGCACCAGCTCCGCGAGCGGGAGGTTCAGTGCTTCGGAAATCTGTCGCAGAACCAGGACCGAGGAATTCCCCCGCCCCGACTCGAGCTGAGCCAGGTAGCGCTCGGAGACCCCCGAGTCGCGCGCCAGAATCTTGCGGGTCATACCGCGGCGCGCGCGCGCCTCGCGCACGCGCTCGCCAAGCCGTAGAAGGAATTCGCTTTCCCGCGGTTCGCGCACAGCCGGCTCGGCCTTGCGGGCCATCTGGTCCGCGACCACGGGGGCGCCCATCGCTTGTGGGTCTCCTGATGATTGCATTGATCTGCCGGCCTTCTCTATGCTGGGACCTGCACGCGAAACCAAAACAGCGAATCCGAATATGAATTATAGTGCTTGAGTTTTGCGGCGTGTGCATTATAATTCATCTTTAAGAGAAATCAAGCGTGATCCGCCTCGCCCCTGCCCGAGCGCATGAGGTGTCCATCAGAGCGGATTGCCACGCAGCCAGGAGAACGCGACCATGTCGTTGGATCTGACGATTCTCGTGGGAACGATGACCGGGACCGCTCAGTTGGTGGCGCAGGCGCTCGAGCTCGTGCTCGACGACGGGGAAACTGCCGTCACGGTGAAGCCCATGGACGGCCTGGACGCGGACGTGTTTGCCGGCGGCAAGCTGTTCTTGATCTGCACCTCGACTTACGGCCAGGGTGACGTTCCTGACAATGCGAAGCAGCTCTACGAATCGCTGCAGACCGCGCGGCCCGACCTGGCGGCGGTGCAGTACGGGGTGATCGCGCTCGGTGATCGGACCTACGCGGATACGTTCTGCAACGGCGGTCAACGCTTCGACACCGTGCTGACCGAGCTCGGCGCGCAGCGCATCGGGGATGTGCTGCGTCACGACGCGAGCGCCGGAACGATGCCGGAGGAGGTGGCCGAGGAGTGGATCGGCACCTGGATTGCCGCGGCACGGGACCGCATGCAGGCGGCTGCCTAGGTGCGCCGATTGCGATCGAAGGAGGGAGTGTGACACCGCAGGATTTCAGTGAGCTGCTCGCGCCGGTGGCGGAGTGCATTCGCGGCAGGCCGCTCGATGCGAGCCTGCAGACCGAGCTGAACGGGAAGTTTTCCGCGGACGGCCCGGCGTTCAAGGCCATCGAGCGGGCGTGTCATGCCGCGATCGCGGCGGGATGGATGTGCAACCGCGAAGCCGGGGGCATCCGATTCGGCCGGGTCGTCAAGCCGGACGGCGGGCCAGCGGGCTGCAGCGTGGATGTGGTCGAGATGGAGAGCGTCAAGGGACCGCATCATCGCCACCCGAACGGCGAGATCGACATGATCATGCCGACATCGCCGGGCGCGAAGTTCGATGGACACGGCGCCGGGTGGCTGGTCTACGGTCCGGACAGCGCGCACCACCCGACGGTGACCGATGGCAAGGCGCTGGTGCTCTACCTGCTGCCGGGCGGCGCGATTGAATTCACCAAAACCTGAAAAGGAGCGGGCTGTGGCAAAACTCAGTTCCGCTGACCACACCGTCAGTCCGCCGGTGCTGGACATTCCGCGCGATTACAACGCGGCGCACGACCTGATCGAGCGCAATCTCGCCGCAGGACGCGGCGCGAAGGTCGCCTATATCGACGACGCTGGTCGCTACACCTACGCTGACCTGGCCGAGCGGGTGAACCGCGCCGCCAACGCCCTGACGGGCCTCGGTCTCGAGATGGAGCAGCGGGTCATGCTCGTGCATCTCGACACCATCGACTGGCCGAGCGTGTTCCTCGGCGCCATCAAGGCGGGTATCGTTCCGGTGGCAGTGAACACGCTGCTCACGTCCGCCGACTACGAGTTCATGCTCCGGGACAGCCGTGCGCGCGCGCTGGTCGTGTCCGAGCAGCTACTGCCGAACCTCGAAGCGGGGATCAAGGCCTCCCCCTATCTGAAACACGTGATCGTGACGGGGAAGAATGCCGGCAAGCAACTCTCCCTCCAGGCGCTGATGGACAAGGCCGCTCCCACGTGCGATCCGGCCGCCACCACGAGCGACGATCCGTGCTTCTGGCTGTACTCGTCGGGCTCGACGGGGACGCCGAAGGGGACGGTGCATGTCCATTCGAGTCCGATCCAGACCGCCGAGCTCTACGGCGGTCCGATTCTCGGAATCCGCGAGCAGGACGTCGTCTTCTCGGCTGCGAAGCTGTTCTTTGCGTACGGCCTTGGCAACGCGCTGTCGTTCCCCATGGCGGTTGGCGCCACCACGGTCCTGATGGCTGAGCGTCCGACTCCCGACGCGGTGTTCAAGCGGATCATCGAGCACAAGCCGTCGATCTTCTACGGCGTGCCGACGCTCTATGCGGCGCTCCTGGCGAGTCCCGCGCTGCCGAAGCGGTCCGCGGTGAGCTTGCGCGTCTGCGCATCCGCGGGCGAGGCGCTGCCCGCGGATATCGGCAAGCGCTGGACCGAGCACTTCGGGGTCGAGATCCTCGACGGCATCGGCTCGACCGAGATGCTGCACATTTTCCTGTCCAACCGCCCGGGCGA
>JBFJOO010000015.1:0-63112 GCA_041617635.1 Burkholderiales bacterium
ACGGCCGCAAACGCCCTCCTGCGGGGACCCGGTTTGCGGCGGGCAGTCAACACACGACTACCCGCGCACAAACCACCCGCGACGGAGGGCGCGGCCAAAGGCGCCGGCCAGACAACGGCCGCTGACCCGAGAGACGCCGGTCCTGCGCAGCCGCCGTAAAGAGCGTGCGGTTTTTCTGGCGCATGCATGCTGAGGCATGTTCAAGGGGCGAGTCGGCCCGGGGCGGGCGATTTGTGCCGCAGTCCTCGTCAAGCGGGTGGCTCGTGCGCGGCCTGTCGTGTGTTGACTGGCCGCTGCGAGCCGGGTACCCGCTCGAGGACGCGCCTTGCGGCACCATGAGCCTGAACCGGGCCGACTCGCCCCGCGCGATGAGTCTCTGTCAGCAAGCTAGAGAAGCCAGCCAGCCGGGCCAGAGATGCTGTGGTACTCCTGGAACTCGAGGCAGCCCTCGTAGCCGAGGTTGCGGCCGATCCCGCTCCACTTGAATCCGCCGAAGGGCGCTCGATGGTCCTGCGCGAGCGCGCCATGGCCGTTGATGTAGGTGTAGCCCGCCTCGAGCTGCTTCGCGATGCGCACGGCGCGGTCGCGATCGCGTGACCAGACCGAAGAGCACAGGCCGAACTCGGAATCGTTCGCGAGCCGGATCGCTTCGCGCTCCTCGCGAAACGGGATGATCGGGAGGACCGGGCCGAACTGCTCCTCGCGCACAACGCGCAAGCCGTGGTCGGTGGTGAGGACCACGCTCGGGCGGTGGAAGTAGCCGCGCGCGAAGACGCCCGCGTCGGCGACCGTGCCGACCTCCCGCACCTCGGCGCCGCGCGAGCGCGCTTCGGCGACCATCTCGCGGATCGCCTCCTGCCGGCGCTGATTGTTGAGCGGGCCCATCGTGACCGCCGGATCTAGGCCGTCGCCGACCACGTACTCAGACGCGGCCGCCGTGAAGCCGGTCGCCACCTCGTCGTAGCGCGACTGGTGTACATACAACCGCTTGAGCGCCATGCAGACCTGTCCCGAGGAGAGAAAGGTGCCCATCGCCATGCGCTTGAACGCGGCTGCGTCGAGCTCGGCGTCCTCGAGGACGATCCCGGCGTCGTTGCCGCCGAGCTCTAGCGTGACGTGCGCGAGATTACGTGCCGCCATCGCCATGACGTGCTTGCCGACTTCCACGCTGCCGGTGAAGTTGATCTTGCGCACCAGCGGGTGTGTGAGGAGCGCATCGCCCGATTCGATGGTCGTCCCGGTGAGGAGATTGATCACGCCGGGCGGCACGGCTTCGGCCATCTTGCGGATCGTGAGGGCCGGGGCGAGCGGCGCGTACGGGGAGAGCTTGATCACCACCGTGTTGCCGGCCAAGAGCGCCTGCGGCAGCTTGGCGCCGAGGATCGAGAGCGGCCAGTTCCATGGCACGATCAGCGCGGCGACGCCGCGCGCCTGCCGGGTGATCACCGTGTCGAACGGCGGCCCGCGCAGCGCCTCGTCCTGGGCGAGGCGATCGGCGTAGGAGACGGCGATCAGAAACCGGTCGCCGAGCCGCGTCATCTCGAGCTCGGCCTCCTTCAAGATCTTCCCGTGCTCGCGGGTGAAGAGCCGGACGCGCTGAGCGAGCTCCGTCTGGTCGGCGACCACCGCGTCCGCGATCCGCTTCAGGTACTGCGCGCGCTCCGCATAGGTAAGGTTGGACCACTGGGAGAACGCCTGGTGCGCGGCCCGGCATGCGCGGTCCACGTCCTCGCGCGACCCCATCGCCGCGCAGCCGACGAGCTCGTCCGGCCGCGCCGGGTTGCAGATGTCGTAGCGGCTCTGGTCGCGCGCGGGCGTCCACTCGCCGCCGATGATGAGATTCGTCTCGACAACTTTCGGGGTGTCGGCGTACATGACGCGCCTCCTTCAGATTGCAACTGCGTGCGATGCGGCACTGGTTCAGCTCTTCTTCGAGTCCTTGGGCTTGGAGGCTGAACCGTCGGACGCTTCCTTTCCGTCGGTCGGCGACGTTCCGGAAAGACCCGCGATCCCGCCTTCGAGATTCATGCCGAGCTCCTCGCCGAGCTTCCTCAGCATCGGCAACTGCACCGCCATATCCATGATCGAGTCGAGCGCCTGATTGACCACGGGCTTGCCGCCCGCCTGACTGGCGGATTGCCCACCGAGCCCCGAGATCTGGTGGATCCTGATGGAGTCGATCTTCTCGGCGGGCTTCACCATCTCGGCGACGATCTTCGGAAGCGCGTCGAGCTTCGCGAGTGCTACGCGCATCGAGACGATGCGGTCGTCCATCTTGTTCTCCGCATCGATGATCGCGCGCTGACTTTCGGCCTCCGCAATCCGCTCCGCCTTGCGCGCCGCAGCCCGCAGATCGGTCGCGTCCGCGTCGGCCTTGGCCTCTTCCAGCCTCGCCTTCGCCCGGTCCGCGGTGGCATCCTTCTCCGCCGCAGCCTGCATGCGCAACCGCGTGCCGGCAATCTCGCCGTCCTGGCGGGCCGCGAGCAGCGCGATCTCCTTGCGCCGTTCGGCTTCCGCGACCTGCTTGGCGGTGGCGATGGCCTCGGCGGCCTTCGTCGCCTCGGCCTTGACCAGGTCGGCGGCGGCCCGCGCCTTACTCTCCTCGTGCGAGTGCTTTGCAACCGTGATCTGGCGTTCCTGGTTGGCGAGTTCGATGTCGCGCTCCCGCGCGATCTCGGCGGCGCGAAGGTCCTTGTCCTTGGCGATATCGGCGGCGCGGATC
This sequence comes from Burkholderiales bacterium, assembly GCA_041617635.1. Classification (GTDB taxonomy): domain Bacteria; phylum Pseudomonadota; class Gammaproteobacteria; order Burkholderiales; family SG8-39; genus JAABRB01. Next base: position 2,723 of record JBFJOO010000015.1, read on the forward strand.
GCCTGCTCCATCTGGATCCGTGCGCGCGCGGCCTCGAGCTCGCCCTCCGCCTTGCGCTTCACCACCTCGGCGATCTGCGCGGCCTTGAGCGTCTCGAGCCTTTGGACCTGGGAGATCTCGGCCTCCTGCTCCTCGAGGTCGATCGCGAGCTTCTGCTTGGTCGCCTGCATCGTGGCCTTGCGGACCGATACCTCGGCGTCCGCGTCGATCTCCGCGCGCTCCTTCTTCGACTTCGCGATCACCTCGGCGAGCTTGCGCATGCCGACGGCGTTGAAGGCGTTGTTCTCGTCGAGCGCGCTGAAAGGCGTCTGATCGAGCGCCGTAAGCGAGACGGATTCCAGCTCGAGCCCGTTCCGTGCGAGCGACTCGCTCAGGCTCTCGCGCACTCCGGCCACGAAGGCGCCGCGGTTCTCGTGCAGCTCGTCCATCGTCACCCGCGCCGCCGCCGAGCGCAGCGAGTCGACCAGCTTGCCCTCGATCAACTCGCGCAGCTTGTCCGGGTGGAAGGTCCGGTTGCCGAGCGTCTGGGCGGCCCGCGCGATGCCTTCCTCGCTCGGGATGACCGACACGTAGAATTCGACGCCCACGTCCACGCGCATGCGGTCCTTGGTGATCAAAGCCGCCTCACCGGCACGGCGCACCTCGAGCCGCAGGGTCTGCATGTTCACGCGGGAGATCTCGTGAAAGTACGGGATCGCGATCGTGCCGCCGTCCATGACGACCTTGCGGCCGCCGACGCCCGTCTTGACGAGGCTCGTCTCGCGCGACGCACGCTCGAAGAACCGGGCGGCCACGACGACGACGATCGCCAGCAGGACAAGGACGATCAGTGTCCAGGTGATTGCGGTGCTCATTTTTCTTCCTCGTTCAGTGCTCTAGAACTTATCTCGAAATCGCGACCGTGCTTGTTGATGCAAGAGGGGTCGTACGAACAAGGGGGAGTTCCCTCTTGTATATCCCTTACTTTGCGAGCGCAGGCGCATTTTGAGACAGGTCTTAGTCTGGCCGCTGATCAGAACATCGGCGGGAACGGGCGCCCGCCGCGCTCGACCGTGATCCAGCGGGTCTCGGTGAAGGTCTCGGTCGCCCAGCGTCCGCCGTGCCTGCCCTGTCCCGACGCCTTCGATCCGCCGAACGGCGCGTGCGGCTCGTCGTTCACCGACGAGCAGTTGATGTGGCACATCCCGGTCTCGAGCCGCTGCGCGATCGCGAGTCCGCGCCGTTCGTCCCGCGTGATCACGCCGGAGGAAAGGCCGTACTCCGTGTCGTTGGCGATCGCGATCGCCTCGTCGTCGGTCCGGAACGGTATGACCGGCACGACCGGTCCGAACGTCTCGTCCTGGTAGACCAGCATGTCCGGGGTGACGTCGACGAGGATCGTCGGCTCGACGAAGCGCCCGTTCACCTTGCCGCCGAGGACGATCCGCGCGCCTTTGGCGACCGCATCGTCGATCTGGCCTTTCACCTTGGCGGCCTGCTGGTCGTTGATGAGCGGGCCGATGATGTGCGACTTGTCCTTGGCGGGGTCGCCGACCTTCAGCTTCGCGGCCCGCTCGACGAACCGGTGCAGGAACGCGTCGAAGATCTTCTCGTGCACCAGCACCTTCTCCACCGACATGCAGATCTGGCCCTGATGCATGAAGCTGCCGAAATTCGCGGCAGCGGTCGCGCGCTCCATGTCGGCATCGTCGCAGACGATGAGCGCATCCTTCCCGCCGAGCTCGATGCAGCATTTCTTCAGGTGGGCACCGGCCCGCGCGGCGACCTGGCGGCCAACCGCGGTCGACCCGGTGAACGAGATGCCCTTCACCCGCGGGTTCTCGATCATCTCGTCGCCGACCGCCTGAACGTTCGCGCGCGAGCAGGTCACCACGTTGAGCACACCCTCCGGGACACCCGCCTCCGCGAAGACCTCGGCGTAGAGCAGCCCGCCGCAATAGGGTGTTTCCTCGGATGGCTTCAACACCACCGTGTTTCCTGCGGCGAGCGCGAAGGCGATGCCGCGACCGGTGAGCAGAACGGGCACGTTCCATGGACTGATGACGGAGATCACGCCCATCGGCTGGCGCACGGCGAGCGAGAGCTTGCCGTGCTCGGAGGGAATCACCTCGCCGATCGGCGCATAGCTGGACGCGGCGGCGGCATAGAAAATCTCGGGCACGTAACCGGTCTCGAACATTCCCTTGCCGAACCAGCCGCCGCCTTCGCCCTGCAGCGCCTCGACGATCTCCATCTGGCGCCGCTCGAAGACCTCCGCCACCTTGATCATGTAGTGAGCGCGCTTGTTGAACGGCAGTGCCGACCAGCTGCCGAATGCGGCATGCGCCGCGTCGATCGCCGCACGCGCTTCCTGGCGGCCGCCGTCAGGCACCTGCGCCCACACCGAGCCGTCGGACGGGTTCAGATCGGCGAACGTCTTTCCGGTGGAGATCGGTCGACCTCCGATGAACATGCCATCGAACACTCGCGCCATGTCAGTCTCCTTTCGCGACCTCACGCTCAGCGCTGTCGTCGGATTGCCGTTCCCGCCCCCGCGTGCGCGCGTTGACCGCTGCCGCCTCGATCCTGGCAATCGCCTCCTGCAGCGAATCGCCACGCGCGCCGACCGCAGCGGCAGCCGCTTTGGCGGAGCTGACCACCGGACGCTCGGAGCGCATCGCCCTTACGTGCTCCGACTGGATGGCCGTTGCGCGCTGGACCAGGTCGTTGATCGATCCGGGGATTAGCCGGTCGGCCCCCTTGGCCGGAACGCCGCCCGGCACCACGGGCTGCGGGACCGCCACTCGTCCGGCGGACTCTTGCGGCGCTTGCGCCGGTTTCCGTGCCGAGCTTGCGGCCTTGTCACCAGCCGCGCCGCCCAGATAGGCCTTTTGCACGGCCGGGTCCTGCGCAAGGCTCGCCGCGGAGCCCTCGCCGACGATGCGACCGTTCTCGAGCAGGTAGCCGCGATCGGCGATGGCGAGACCTTGCTTTGCGTTCTGCTCGACCAGCAGGATGCCGGCGCCCGTCTTGCGAACCTCTGCCAGCGCCTTGAAGAGCTCGGAACAGAGGATCGGCGACAGGCCGAGCGAAGGTTCATCCAGCATCAGGATCGACGGCGCGGTCATCATCGCCCGCCCGATGGCGACCATCTGCTGCTCGCCGCCGCTCATGGTGCGTGCGACCTGCCGCTTGCGCTCGGCGAGGCGCGGGAAGAGAGCGAGCACTCTCTGCAGATTGTCTTTCTCGGACTCTCTCGCGCGGTCGGCGTATGCGCCCAGAACGAGGTTTTCGAGCACCGTCAGGTCGCCGAAGATGCGGCGCCCCTCCGGCACGAGCGCCAACCCCGCCTCGACGATGCGATGCGGCGCGAGGTGCTTGATCGACTTGCCGTCGAGCGTGATCTGGCCGGAGTCGGAGGCCGCAACGAGCCCCGCAATGGCCTGCAGGAGCGTGCTCTTGCCCGCGCCGTTCGCGCCGAGGATCACGACGATCTCGCCGGGCGCGGTCCGGATCGAGACGTCATTGAGCGCTCGGTGTTGCCCATAGAAGACCGACAGGCCGCGACACTCAAGCATGCTCGTCTCCCAAGTAGGCGCGGATCACCTCCTTGTCGGCGAGCACTTCCTCGGGGGTTCCCTCGGCGATCTTCGCGCCGCTGTTCATGACGACGCAGCGGTCGCACAGGCTCCGGATCGCGTCCATGACGTGCTCGACCAGGATGACCGTGCGGCCTTCCTCGCGCAGGCTCCGGATCAGGTCGATTCCGATCGCGAGCTCCGTGGCGTTCAATCCGGCGAGCCACTCGTCCAAGAGCAGGATGCGCGGATCGGAGGCGAGTGCGCGCGCGAGCTCCACCCGCTTCTCGTCGATATAGGTGAGCGATGCGGTCGGTGCGTCGACGGCATGTCCGATGCCGACCCGCTCCAGCTGCCGGAGCGCGAACTTCCTGAGCGCGCGACCCCACAGGCGCCGGTGGCCGAAAACTGCGCCCGCCATGACGTTCTCCAGCACCGTCAGCGACGGCAGGATGCGCACCAGCTGAAACGTGCGTGCGACGCCGGCGCGCGCGATGTAGCGCGCCGGGCGATTCGAGATCATCCGATCGCCGAGAAAGATCTCGCCATCGGTCGGCTTCAGCAGGCCCGAGATCAGGTTCATCACGGTGGTCTTGCCGGAGCCGTTCGGGCCGATCAGTCCCATGACTTCGTTCTCCCGCACCGCGAAGCTCAGGTCATCCACGGCCAGCAGCCCGCTGAAGCGCTTGCTGACGTCCTGGACGTCCAGGACCGTTCGCTCAGCCATGCTTCACGCTCCGTCCGGCAAGCTTGATCGCAGCCTCGATCCGGCCCACCACTCCGTGGGGAATCAGATAGACGATCAGCAGGAAGGCGATGCCGAGCATCAGGACCGTCTGGTTCGGAAACCGCGCCGCGACCAGCTCCCAGAGGATGGTGAACGGGATCACCCCGACGAGCGGTCCCCACAGCCGATGCACGCCTCCAAGGAGCGCCATGATCACCACCTGAAACGACAGCTCGGGGGTGAAGACGATGCTCGGCTCGATGTAGGTGAACCGGGGCGCCATCACCGCTCCGACCATCCCGGCGAAAATTCCCGAGATCACGAACAGGGCGAGCTTCGACGCCGCCGAGTTGATTCCCACGTGCGCCGCCACCACCTCGTCGTTGCCGATGATTCGCAGGGCGAACCCGAGGCGGGAGCGTGCAACGAGCCAGCCGACCAGGTACACCACCGCAGCGAGCCCCAGCAACTCCCAGTAGATGACGCGCTCGGTGATGTCGGTGAACACGTACATGCCACGGCTGCCGGTGAGATTATTCTGCACCCAGGTCACCATCTGGCGGATCAGCTCCGCGAGTCCGAGCGTGAAGATCACGAAATACACCCCGGAGAGGCGCAGCGTCGTGAGCCCGACCAGCGCCGCCACCAGCCCTCCGGCGACACCCGCGAGGGCGAGCAGCACCACGTAGGGAACGACGCCGATTCCGGCCGACACGACGTAGGCGCCGAGCCCGTAGAACGCCGCGGTCGCAAGCGAGATGTAATGCGTGGGCCCGGAGAAAAGCGCCCAGGAGGTCGCAAGCACGGTGTACATGGCGATGCCGACACCGAGCGACAGCAGATAGCCATCCTGAAGCAGCGGCAGGCAGGCGAGGATCGCGAACGCGACGACGGCCAGCGCCATGGAGCGGATTTCCCGCCCGGTCATGACTGGCGCCTCCCGAACAGGCCTTCGGGCCGGAACAGCAGGACGAGCAGGAAAAGCAGGTAAGCGGCGGCCAGCGTCAGCCCGGGGTCGATCACGCTCGCAACGAAAGTTTCGGCAAGACCGAGAATCAACGATGCGATGATCGCGCCGCGCACGTCGCCCACTCCGCCCATGATGACGATGATCAGGGCCTTCATGGTGAAGACGATGCCGATCGATGCGTCCATCGTGAGGAACGTGCTGAGGACGATGCCGCCGGCGGCCGTCACAGCGCCGCCGAGCGCGAACGCGAAGGTGGACATGCGCGGCACGTCGATGGCAACCAGCCCGGCGGCAGCCGGATCGACCGCGACTGCGCGTATCGCCATGCCGGTGCGCGTCCCGTTCAGTCCCCAGTAGAGGAGGCCGCAGATCACCACCGAGATCAGGCACGCCACCACCCGGTTCAGGCCGAACGGGCTGCCGAAGATCGGGAACGCCACGTCAAGGTAGGAGTAGGTGAAGTACCCGCCGCCGAAGATGAGCAGCATGATCCCGACGAACGCAAACGCCAGGCCGAATGTCGCGAGGATGCTGTCCACCTCCAACATGCCGCGGCTCCTGGCCCGGCGCACCAGCGGCCGCATGAGGTAGCGATAGATGAGCCAGTTCAGAATGAACGCCCCCGGCACGACGAAGACCGCGGACGTGAACGGGCTCATCTTCTGCGCGGTGAACACCCAGAACGCGCCGAAAGCGCCGGCGACCAGCATCTCGCCGTTCGCAAGATTCATGATGCGCGCCACGCCGTACTGCAGCGTGAGCCCCATCGCGATCAGCGAATAGGTCGCCCCGAGCAGGATGCCGGTGATCACGATGTCCATGGGACCGGGGAAGCGGGGACGCTAGAGCAAAAAACACCCCGGTGTCAGGACCTCACACCGGGGTTCTTGCCTGAACCGGGAGCCGGAGATTACCAGCCGGTCTTCGTGTTCACCGGCTTCGCGCCAGGCAGCCCGGTGGAAGCCACGCCGTAGAACACGCCGTTCTGCCACTGCCCGACGGTCCAGAAATCGTGAATCATCTGGTTGGTGAACTTCCAGGGCCCCATGACCGTCTTGAACGTGGTGTTCTTGACGTGGTCGGTGACCGCCTTGCGGTCGACGCCGACCGCCTCGATCGCCTGCTCGAGCACTTGCAGGGTCGCGTACATGACCGGACTGGCCCAGTAGTCGGCGTCCTTGCCGGTCACCTTCTTGTGCGCGGCGTAGTAGGCCTTCATCTCCGGGGTATCCGGGTTCACGCCCCCGGCGCCGAGGACGCCCTGCACCGACGGGCCGAACTTGGCGGCGTACACCGGGAACGCGGTGGCCACGGCCGTATAGTAGGCCTTCACGTCGAGGCCCTCGATCTTGGACTGCGCGGTCAGCGCGAAGGTGTCGGGAGGATACGACCACGCCACGAACGCATCCGGATTCGCCGACTTCGCACCCTTCACGATCGGTGACAGATCCTGCGTGCCCAGGGGGTAGGACTTGTCGTAGACGATCTCGAGACCAGCGCCCTTGAAGATCTCCCGCGCCGCCTCGGCGAGCTCGATGCCGAAGGCATCGGCCACGTTCACCATCGCGACCTTGTTGCCGATCTTGCCGTCGGCGCGCAGCTTGACGAGGATCTCCGCGACCGCGTTGGCGAGCGCAGTGGTCGTCCCCAGCGTGAAGAAGATGCTGGGATAGCGCTTGGTCAGCTCGGAGTTCTTGTCGGTGATGGAAGTCGACGTGATCTGGGGGTACCCGTACTTCGCGTAGACGGGCGCCGCTGCCAGGTTGAGGCCCGAGCCGTAGGGTGCGAGGATGAAGTCGACCTTGTCCTGCGTCGCAAGCCGCTCCACTGCCTTGATGGTCTCGCCGGGATTCGTCCGGTCGTCGTACTCGATGATCTCCACCTTGCGGCGTGTTCCATCCTTCATCTTCAAACCGCCGCGCTCGTTCACCTGGTGGGTCCAGAGCTGGATGTTGGGCCAGTGCGTGACCGCGGCGCCGGCGGCGAGCGGTCCGGTCTTCGGCGCGACAGCGCCGATCCTGATCGGATCCGCGGCGAGCGCCGCGCCTCCCGCGAGCGTGGCCACCGTGCCCGCGAACGCCGCCGCGAGCGCCACCTTCAATGCTGTTCTGCGTTCCACGTCTCTCTCCTCGGTTGTTGCCCTCGACCGGATGCGTCGGATCTCGGGCGGTTGACCCCGTCGCCTTCACCAGCGGGACGGCGAAATCCCCCGTCCGGGCAATCCCCGGACCGATAGGTTTGCGCCCACGCGTTCGGTGCGTCGCGTACGCCCCGATGGAAACGCCAGGGACACGCGTTTTTTCATGCTTCTCGCAGCACTCTACGTAGCTCCCTGCACGCGTGTCAACGATAATATTGGGCCCCCAAACAATCGCGGTTTGCGTGGTGCAGGCGCAGGATTAGTGCGCCTCGAGCGCGTGCACGCTGCGGCGCAGCAGAATGCGCGATGGGCGGCGCCCCATGGGCCGGGCGAACGGGCGAAGTCCGGCGCTATGGGGTGCACGAATCGAGCACCGCGACTTGCCAGAGCATGCCGCACATCCCGAGCACGGGCTCGGTGTCCGGCTCGCGCCAGGTGCCGGCGCCGGACGCAGGCGAAGCGCGGCGCGCGGCGCGCGGAGCGCGGAGCGCAAGCCGCCGCCGCATCGCTCCCACGTACGGCCGTGGCGAACGGCAGCAGTTGCTGTCGCACTTCCGGCACTTCCGCATGCCCCGCGACGTGACATAGCGCACGTTCGCGCCCCGCACCCGGAATACTTGCGCAGGCCCAACCCCCAGAATACAGGGGTAATCCGGCCATCGACCACAACATATAGTGGCTGGAGCGAACAGGCTGTGCAAGGAGGCAGGCACGAGCGTGGATCCGGGGCTCTACGGCTGCATCGCGGCGCTGGTGTGGGTGCTGCATCGGCACGGCATCGCGGTACCGCATCATGTCGCCCGCCATCACCGGCTCGGCCCCCGCTATCGCCGGGTGCTAGGCACCACGCGGCTGGCCGTTGCGTGCCTCGGCGCAGCGGTGGCATCGGTCGCAGTCGCCAGGGTGGTCGCCACGACGGCCTCGGGGGCGGAAGGCGCCATCCTGTATATCGCCGGCGTGGTGACCGCGCTCCTGTTCCTTCTCCTCGTGGAGGCCACGATCATCGGCTTGCGCAACGCGGTTGCGCGCGAGGCGGCACGCGCGGCGGCGCGCCGCGAGGCCCGCTCGGTCCGCACCATGATGCGCCTCGGCCTCGGACCTCGGAGCGAGCAGTTGTTCTAGCGGTTCCGGCGCACGCAACGGGCGGGGACGGCGCACGGCTATACTTGCCCGCGCGCCGCGGGGCGCAAGCAGACCAGCACCAGACGCGCCATGCCTGACGCAAAAACGCTTCGTATCGGCGCCGGAGCCGGATTTCAGGGCGATCGCATCGAGCCGGCCGTCGTGCTCGCCTCGCAGGGCGGGCTCGATTACCTCGTGCTCGAGTGCCTCGCGGAGCGCACCGTCGCCGCCGCCCAGATGCGCATGCGCCAGGCGCCCGGCACCGGCTTCGACCCGCTGCTCGAGGCGCGCATGGAGGCCCTGCTGCCCTTCGTCGCGCGCAACGGCGTGCGCGTCGTCACCAACATGGGCGCGGCCGATCCGCTCGGCGCCGGGAAGGTCGTGATCGCAGTCGCGCGCCGGCTCGGCCTGCGCGTGAAGGTCGCCGCGGTGACCGGCGACGACGTCCTGAAGAGCATCAAACCGAAGATGATCGCACTCGAATCCGGGCGACCGCTCGGCGAGCATGGCAAGATCGTCTCGGCGAACGCGTACCTGGGCGCCGACGCCATCCTGCCCGCGCTCGCAAGCGGCGCGCACGTCGTCATCACCGGCCGGGTGGCCGATCCATCCCTCTTCGTAGCGCCGCTCGTGCACGAGTTCGGCTGGGCGCTCGACGACTGGGATCGTCTGGCGCGCGGGACCGTGGTCGGCCACTTGCTGGAGTGCGCCGGACAGATCACCGGCGGCTATTTCGCGGAGCCGGGGATGAAAGAGGTGCCCGATCTCGCCCACCTCGGATTTCCATACGCCGACGTCGATGCGGGCGGGTTTGCTTCGATCAGCAAGGTCGCCGGAACCGGCGGCGCGGTGACGCTCGCCACGGTGAAGGAGCAGCTGCTCTACGAGGTCACCGATCCTACCGGCTATGTCACGCCGGACGTCGTCGCGGATTTCACGAGCGTGCGGCTGGCAGACGTCGGTCCCGACCGGGTCGCCGTGGGCGGCGCAACGGGGCGACCGCGCACCGAAGCGGTGAAGGTGAGCGTGGGCTTTCTGGCGGGATGGTTCGGCGAGGGTGAGATTTCCTACGCCGGGGCGAATGCGCGCGCGCGGGCCGATCTCGCGGCGGCGGTGCTCCGCGAGCGATTGCAGGACGCCGTTCCCGATCTGCGCATCGACCGAATCGGCATCGACTCGTCGCACCGGTCGAGCTTCGGGCACGCGCATGCCCCGTACGAGGTTCGCCTGCGGGTCGCGGGTCGCACCGACAAGCGCGCGCTCGCCGAGCGGATTTGCTGGGAGGTCGAGGCCTTGCTCACGAACGGACCCGCGGGGGGCGGGGGATTGCGCAAATCCATCGGGGAGCGGCTCGGCATCGTCTCGACACTGCTGCCCCGGCGCCTCGCGACCGCCGAGTTCGTCCTGTTGCAGAACCGCTATGGCGCGAAAACTCGCTGAGATCGCGCATTGCCGGGCGGGCGACAAGGGCGACACCCTCATCCTGTCGCTGTTCCCGTATCGCCCGGAGGATTATCCGCTCCTCGTCGAGCAGGTCACGGGCGAGCGGGTGCGCGCCCACCTTGCCGGCATCGTGAAGGGGGAAGTGCGCCGCTTCGAGTTGCCGCTCATCCACGCATTGCAGTTCGTGTGCGAACAGGCGCTCGACTCCGGCGTCACCACCTCGCTCGCGCTCGATGCGCACGGCAAGACGCTTTCCTACGCGCTGCTCGAGTTGGAGGTCGAGGCCTGAAAGCGCCAGGTCGGCCGAAGCGGTCACCGGGCGACTATGGTTTCGGATTGGGTCGCTGACGCACGCCCCGGCGGGCATATGGAGGCCGGGCAGGAGTGCTGGTAGTAGCGCTGGTTAAGGTAGACCGCGACGTCCTCGATCTCCTCGGCTTTCCAGTCGCCGCCGAGCGCGGCGTTCCAGCGGCTGACCTGCGCGAGGACGCCTTCGAAGCTCACCGCTCTGCGGCTGTCGCGCCGATGCACGCTCTCGGAATGGCAGCCGACGCACCGCGCCTCGTAGAGCGCCTGCCCGCGCGCGACATCCGCCGCGGCCGCGGGGTGCCCCAGCCCGAGCGCGGCAAACCAAATAGCGGCAACGAAGCGTGACATGCCTAACCCCTTCCTGACCGATGGACTCTCCCGCCATCTTCACGGCCCACCGCCCGGCAGCCTTGACCCACGTCAAAGCCGTGTTCCGGGCGGGTTTGCGGACCGCGCGTACATCCGCTTTGCATCTGCGGGACAACCCATCTAGAATGGCATGGCTAGAAAGAAGCGGCGCCCGCTCCCAGTCGGCCCCCTTGTAGATCATCGAGGCCGCGATGTTTCAGGTTGAGCGGGCACAAGCCGCAGCCGCCTAAGTCGTGATTAGCGGTAGATGGGCGGCCGATTTCTCCCGAGAGCGGCTTACGGATCGCGCCCTGCCGGAAGGCCGCGCGATCGAAAGGCAAAGCAGTAATGAAACCGTCGTCCAACCCCGACAGGTGGGCGCAGCCGGGCGCTATGTGCGCTTGGCGACGCCTTGCATTGGTCCCACCCGCGCGGCGAGCCGCTGGCGCGCCCTACCCTCATGCCTGACTTCAGCCGGTTCTACGCGCACGCGGGCCAGCCTCCCGCAAACGTCGCACCCGAGTCGCATTTCAACGAGCCGATCGAGCACTACGATGGGCGCGCCGCCGGCCAGAGCCGCCTCTGGGGCGATGCGTCGGAGGACGTGCAGGAACACGCCATCGAGGCGGTCGTGGCCGCATCGGCGCTCTTCGGCCTCCCCCAACGCGAGACGGCGCACCTGCTCGCGATCGCGCGGGTCGCCAGCGGCTTGAATCCCGACGCGGCAGACCCCGAGAGTTCGCGTGCCGGTCTTGCGCAGTTTGACGACGCCGCCGCCGAGCGGCATGGGTTGACGGGCGACGCCCGCTTCGATCTGGAGGCCAATGCCGAGGCGCTGGTGCGCGCCTTCATCGAGGCAAAGAAGGTCTCCCAGCGGCGCGGCGGGAGTGCGGGTGGCGGCGGACGCGAGTTCGAGACGTTGATTTACAAGACGATTCACGACGGCCCCGAAGGTGAAGGCGGCGGTCTCGAGATCTCGCGCCGCGAGGTCATGCCGCTCGTCGATCAGTTCTACACGACGTTACGCGGCGGGCGCGGCGGGGAGGGCGGCGGCGGGCGAGGCAACGCGGGACAGGGACCGATGCGCTCGGGCCGTGGCAGCGGACGCGGCCAGGGCGAGGGCGGCCCCGGTCCTATGCGCTCGGGAAGCTGGAGCAATGCGCCGCAGCAGCGCGAACAGCCGGCGCGCCGCGGTGGCGGCCGGCGCCGATCCGGCCGCTCGCGCGGCGGCGGGCGCTGAGGGTGCGCCCCAGCCCGGGCGGGCTTTCACCGGAGCGGTAGAATCGGCGTGTCGCGCAAGCCGCGACCGCATGACCCGGACCCCCACGGCACCCCGATGGAGCCTCGCACAATGCGTATCGAAGTCCACGTCCACGGCACCATTCCCATGCGCCCCGGAGCGACCCTGGCGCAGATCGAGATCGCGCTGCGGCCCTGGCTCGCGTACATCGACCAGGAATCGCTCGCCGACGCGCACAGCGCTTACGAGGACGAGCCCGGCGTCGCGTACGACGCACGCCGCCGGCTCCTCGAGATCTGCTGGACGGGCGACGTAGGCCGGAATTTCCGCGAGATCGTGGAAGAGGCGCTCCAGGGGCTCAATCCCTACTCCGAGCGTGCTGCGGAGGTGGAGGTCACCTACTACCACGACGACGGGACCGACGAGTACGGCGTGGTGTTCGTCGGCCCGACGCCGGAAGCGATCAGGGAAGCCCAGCGCCAGCGCATGGTGGACGACGTGGCGCACCTGCTCTCGCGCCATTTCGGCGATTCGGAGATCGGCGAGGCGGTGGCGCTGGTGAACCAGCTCTTTCAGCGCACCTGGGCCGAGCAGGGTAGCGTCGTGAAGCCGAGCACCGCAACGCAGCCGCAGGCTGCGAGCCTGCCGTCGAACCGCAAGCGGTTGCACTGAAGGGAAACAGGGGGAAACCGCCTGGTTTCCTCCAAGGCAAAACCCGTAGGTCACGAACAGGAGGAAACCGGCTGGTTTCCTCCCGTTACCCTCCTTCCCGCTGGGCCTAAACCACTCCACGTAGGAGACGTCGTCCTGGCGTGGAAAGGTGGCGGCTAGTCGGTGGGGTGACGCGGCCGCATCCAGATCGCGTCTTCCTGCTCCAGCTCCTCGAGCCGCGCCTCGAGCTCGGCAATGCTGTGATCGAGCTCGGGAAGGAGCACGTCCTGCAACGCGCGCGCGCGGCGTGAGGCGCGCCTGTATTCGAGATAGAGCCGCTCGAGATTGCCGGTCAACGCAGCGAGCGCCGCTGCCTGCCCTAGCAGCGCCACGTAGGCTTCCCGGCACGCCTCGGCCTCGGGAGACGCATCGGCGGGCGCGACCGGCGGCAAAGGGTCGCCCGCGATCTCGGCGGACAGCAGTCGAACCCCCATCAGCGAACTTTCGGTGACGCGGAGCTCGGCCTCGTCCAGGATCCCCGGCGGGTACACCTGCAATCCTTCCAGCCCATGCTGCGTGATTGCGAGCGCAAGCGCTTGGACGGCCGCACGTTGCGCATCCGCGAACCGGCTCGCGCTGCCCTCGTAGTCGCGCAGCTGGCGCACGATCTCTCCCGCAAGGAGCATCGTCTTCTCGTCGAGAAACACGTAGCCCTCGTGCATCGCGATGCGTTCATCCTTGCGCTCGATCACCGCGCTGCGGGTTGGCGTGACTTCGCTCACCTCGCTCCTCACTTCTCGATATGCATGAGGATCTGCTTGTCCGACAGCCGCGTGAGCTCCGCCTTCGGCAGCGACTTCAGCAGGTCCCAACCGGCGGCGAGGCTCTCGTCGAGGCTGCGCGCGCCGGGTTGGCCGACGAGCGCCCGCTCGAATTCGCCGCCGAATGCGAGGTACTTCCGGTCTGTCGGGGACAGCCCTTCCTCGCCCACCACGCTCGCCAGTACGCGCGTCTGGGCGGCGCGCGCGTACGCCGCGTAGAGTTGGCTCGAGAGCGCCGGGTGATCGGGGTCCGTGTATTTCCCGCCGGTGCCATCCTTCATGAGCCGCGACAGGCTCGGCAGCACGTTGATCGGCGGATACACGCCGCGCCGATCGAGATCCCGCGACAGAACGATCTGCCCCTCGGTGATGTACCCGGTCAGGTCGGGAATCGGGTGCCCGATGTCATCGGCGGGCATGGTGAGAATCGGCAGCTGGGTGAGCGTCCCGGGCTGGCCCCTGATGCAGCCCGCACGCTCGTAGAGCGTCGCAAGGTCAGAATACATGTATCCGGGAAAGCCCTTGCGACTCGGGATTTCGCCCTTGCTCGAGGACACCTCGCGCAGCGCTTCGCAGTAGTTCGTGAGGTCGGTGAGGATCACGAGCACGTGCTTGCCCTCGACGAAGGCCAGGTACTCCGCGGCGGTCAAAGCGAAGCGCGGCGTGAGCAGCCGCTGGGTGCTCGAGTCGCTGGCGAGGTTCAGGAAGAGCGCGGTCCGCTCCAGCGCACCTGACTTCTCCAGGCTCGCGCGGAAGAACTCGGCGGTGTCGAACGGCACGCCGATCCCGGCGAACACGATCGCGAAATCGCCCCCTTTGCCGCTGCGCAGCCGTGCGTGTCCCGCGATCTCCACCGCGATCCGAGCGTGCGGCAGGCCACCTCCCGAAAAGATCGGCAGCTTCTGCCCGCGCACCAAGCTGTTCATGAGGTCCACCGCGGTGACGCCCGTCTCGATGAAATCCCGCGGCGTCGCCCGCGCGACCGGGTTGATCGGCATGCCCTCGATCCGCGAGTTCTGTCGCGCGGCGATCGGCGGCCCGCCGTCGATCACCTGTCCGACGCCGTTGAACACGCGCCCCAGAATGCCCGGCCCGATCGCGAAAGTAAGCGGCTCGCCGTAGAAGCGCACCACCGATTCCGCCAGTCCCAGCCCGGCGGTATTCTCGAGCACCTCGATCGTGACGCGCTCATCGTCGAGCGCCACCACGCGGCCGAGCCGCGCGCGACCGTCGTTCCCGCGCACCTCGACCGCGTCGTGCAAGCCAACCTCGTGGGTCCGCCGGAGAAAAAGCAGCGGTCCGTCGAGCTTGCGCGCCGCGCCTTCAACCAGCAGTCTTGGCTGCATCGCCCTGCTCCAGCGTGTGCACCAAGGTGCCGATCTCGCGCTCCACGGTCTCACCGAGCGCGGCAAACCGGTCCATATCCTGCTCGCCGATCTCCTCGCTCATCCGCAGCAGCGCGCGGTGGCAGGGCAGCGCCGCGAGCGCCTCGAGCTTCGTTCCCGCGCTCACCGCCGCTTCTGCCAGATCGATGTAACGGCCGATCAGGCGCATCATCGCCGACTGCCGGGCCGGGCTGGCGGCGCGATCGACCGGCGAAAGCGCCGATTGGCGCAGGAAGGCCTCGTTCACGAGCTCCGCGCAAAAAAGTGTCAGCTGCTGCCGGAGCGGCAGGGCGTCCTTGCCGATGATGCGCGCCATGCGCTCGAGGCGCGCCTGCTCGTCGAGCAGCGTCAGGAACCTGCGGCGCAGGCCGAGCCACTGGGGATTGCCGTTCGCCGCCCACCATTCGGCGTACACGTGCGTATCCTCGGCATAGGAGCCGAGCGGATTGATCGCGGGATAGAAGCGCGCCTGCGCGCGTTTCACGTCGAGCGCCCAGAACGCCCTCACGTAGCGTTTGGTGTGGCTGGTGACCGGCTCCGAGAAATCACCCGACGGCGGGCTGATCGCGCCCATTATCGTGACGGATCCGTTCGCGCCGCCGAGCGTCTCCACGACTGCCGCGCGCTCGTAGAAATCGGCCAACCGGCTCGACAGATAGGCCGGATATCCGCCCTCTCCCGGCAGCTCGCCGAACCGGCCGGACACTTCGCGCAACGCCTCGGCCCAGCGGCTCGTGGAGTCGGCCATCAGGGCGACGTGCAGGCCCTGGTCGCGGAAGTACTCGGCCACCGTCACCGCGCTGTAGATGCTCGCCTCGCGCGCCGCGACCGGCATGTTCGACGTGTTGGCGATGATGACGGTGCGCTCCATCAACGGGCGCCCGCTGCGCGGATCGGTGAGCGCGGGAAACTCCTCGAGCACGCCGGCCATCTCGTTGCCGCGCTCGCCGCAGCCGAGGTAGACGATCACATCCGCGTCGCACCCTTTTGCGAGCGCCTCGAGCAGCACGGTCTTGCCGGTGCCGAAACCACCGGGAATCGCCGCCTTGCCGCCCTGCCCGATCGGGAACAGGCAGTCGAGGATGCGCTGGCTGGTGACGAGCGGCTTCAAGCCCGGCAATCGCGCACGCACCGGCCGCGGCACGCGCACCGCCCAGGGATGGCTCATTGCGATCGCGTGCGTGGCGCCCGCGTCGTTGCGCAGCTCGAGCAGGGTTGCGTCCTCGGAATAGTCGCCTGCTGCCGCGATCGACAACACTTCGCCCTCGCAATCGGGGGGCACCAGGCACTTCTGGACGCGGCCGCCCGCGCCATCGGCTTCGCCGAAGCTTGCGCCACCGGCCAAGCGGTCGCCCTTCACGACGGTCGGGCGAAACGCCAGCGCGCCGCTGCGCACCGGGGCGACGCCCGGCGCAACGAATGTCGAGTCGGTGGCCGCGAGCGGCCTCAGCAGGCCGTCGAACATGTTGCCGAGCAGCCCGGGGCCGACGCGGATCGCGAGCGGCTGCCCGGTGCCCTTGATCACCACACCGGGCTTGAGTCCGGTCGTGTCCTCGTACACTTGCACGACGAGCTCGTCGCCATCGAGCGACACCACTTCGCCCAGCAGACGCTGCGGTCCGACCTCCACCGCCTCGCGCAACGCGAAGCCCCCATCGGTCGCCGCGCGCAACACCGGGCCGCTGATCCAGCGAATACGGGCTTCTGTCATGGAGCCTCTCGTGGGGTCAAACTGAGGAGCCGCGCGCCGATCGCCTCTCGGTCGGCAAGCAAGCCGTCGAACGTCGCATCGATCACGTTATGTCCTGCGTGTATGCGCAGGCCGGCCTTGATCCCGCCGTGGGGCGCGAAGCTCGGCGCCCCGTCGAGCTCGCCCGTCAGAGCGGTCGCGAGCTCCGCGCGCTCCGCGTCCGTCCAATCGGCGGGATGCTCGATGTGCCAGCCGCCGCGCGGCAGCCTGTCGAGCGCGGTGCGGGTCGCGTGCCGCACCCAGCGCCGCCGTGTCTCGGCGCGCCGCCAGCGCGCGAGCAGCGCTTCGGGAAGCGCCGCCCACTCCGCTGCAAGGATGCCTGCCGCATGGCGCTGCGCGTTGAGCCGCCGCGCGGTGGCGAGTCGCGCCTGCAAGGTAACGAGGCGCTCCTCGGCACGCAGGCGCGTCGCCAGGAATGCGTCGCGCACTTCGCGCCGCGCGCGCGTGTGGGCTTCCTGGAGAATCGCGCGCGCGCGCGCATCCGCTTCGCCAAGGATCGCGTGTACGCGCCGCGCGCGGTCGGCATCGACGAACGCGAGCAACGCACGCTCGGTATCGGTGACCTTCATCCTTCCATGCCCAGCTGCCTGCGCAGGCGCTTCGCGAGGTCCGGCACCGGCGCACCGCCCGCCGGATCGGGGACCACCAGGGTGAGCGGAGAGATCTCCGCCACTGCCGAGGCGAGGCGGCCCGCGGGGATTTGCGCGACCAGCGCTGCGCTCACCAGCACGAGCGATGCCTGCGCCCGCGCTTCCTCCAGCGCCTCGGCCGCCCGGCCGGGTTCGGGCACGCGCACCTGCGCGCCGGCAAGCCGGTATCCCGCGCCATTCACTTCGTCACCGACGTAGATCGTGAGCCGCATGTCGATGGCCAGGAGCGGTTCAAACCAGACGATTCAAAACGAGGATCGAAATGATCAGGCCGTAAATCGCGATCCCCTCGGCGAGGCCCACGAAAATCAGCAGCCGCCCAAAGAGCTCCGGTTTCTCGGCAAGCGCGCCGATGGCCGCTGCGCCGACCTTGCCCACGGCGTACCCGGCGCCGAGCGCGGCTAGGCCGGTCGCGAGCGCCGCGCCGATCAGGCCGCCTACCCAGACGATACTCTCGAGGAGAAAGGCCCCCGCTGGCGCCTGCCCCAATGCCGCCGGGACGAGCAGAAGGAACGCGGTGGCACCCGCGCTGAGAACCACGCTGATCGCAAGCAACGTGCCGATGAGTCGGGTGCGGATCGTCATGCTTTGCTCTCCTGGGCCATGAAAGGGGGTATGGTCAGCGGGCGGAACGGGCGCCCCCCCGCTACGAGGAATTTGGTGAAGAACTCGAAGAGCACGAGGCGCGTCGTCTGGACGGCCACCACGAGCGTCTCGAGTGTCAGAATGATCACATTGCCGAGCACGAGTATCAGCGCGCGCAGCACCACGTTCTCGCTCGACTCCATCAGCGCCACGACCGCTGCCGATAGACCGGCATGCGCGAGCGCGAACGCTCCGACGCGCGCGAAGGACAGCGTGTTGACGAGAAGCTGGATAATGCGTTCGACAAGCTCGCCGAGCGTCGTGAGGAAAGCGCCGACGCGCTTGTTCACCAGCGCTCCGCCCGCGCAGGCGTACAGAAAGGCGGCGCCCGCCACGGCGAACCCGAGCGGGTCGAAGATTCCCGCAAGGATTGCGAGATACGCGATGAGCTGGCCGGCGTCCACTGCGAGCCAGTGCCGAAAGCGGCCGCGCCAGTAGGCCTCGATGCCGTTGAACAGCTGACCGAGCACGAGGAGTCCCGCGCCGAATGCAAGCGGCACCGCGAGTACGACGAGCGGCGCGGCGAGCGGGCTAAGCCAGAGCGGCGGGATCAGGTGCTCGAGGCTAAAGACGCTGCCGAACGCGACGCCGAACACGGCGGCCGATAGCCCGCCCGCCACGAACAGGCGCGCGATCGGAAAGCGCCTGCGGAGCAGAAACGCGCCTGCCGCCAGGACGAGACCCTGTCCGAGATCACCGAACATGTAGCCGAACATGAGCGGTACGGTCACCGCGAGCAGCAACGTCGGATCCGCCTCGTGGCGAGCCGGCATTCCGAGCGCTCGGCTGAAGATCTCGAAGGGCCTTGCCCACCACGGATTCACGAGCAGGAGCGGAGCGGCCGCGCCTTTCGGCGGCGCCGCAAAGTGCAAGAGCGCGCGCGCCCCCGAGCGATCAAGGGCTTCGACGAGGCGCGTGTTGGCCGACTCGCTCGTCCAGCCGGTGATCAACGCGAAACAATCGGTACATTCCAGCGCGTGCACGTGCTGGATCACCCATTGCAGCCGGTCGGCATCCCCGATCGAACGATGCAGGTGGTGCGCGCGATTCAGCGCCTCGAGGCGTTCGCGCAGCACGCGAATCGCCGCGTCGAGCTCGACGGTGCGTGCGGCAATGTGGCCGAGCGACTCCTGTGCAGTCGGCCGCAGCCAGGCGGGAATTTCATGAATGCGCCCCTTCAGCGCGGCGGCCTGCTGGTGAAAGTGCGACAAGTCCTCGCCGGTGCCGACGACCAGTGCGTACACCGCGTCGTCGAGCGCCACGATGCGCAGCAAGCCGGTCGGCGGCGCGGCCGGGACCGCGTCGGGAGGAAACACCCCGAGGGATGCCTCGATGAGCGGACCTGCTTCCGCGACCGAGGCAAGATCGATCGCGCTCTGGCCCATGCCTTCGATCACTCGGCGCCACAATCCGAGCTCGCCCAGTTCGGCTTCGGCACGCTGCAAGTCGAGAATGAGCGGCTCGGCCTGCGGCGCCCAGGCGCCGACGCGCGCGATCGTGCGCGCGAGCGTGGCGTTCGGCGCCTCGGGAAACGCCGCGGGCGTGAGGCCGGCGCTCGGCCAGTACGCCCGGTAGCGCGCCGCAAGGTTCGCGAATTCGACGAGCAGCGGCCGCGCCGCGGCGAGGCTCTCCGGCAGGCCGGACGCATTTCGCGCCTCGAGCTCGACGGCGCCGGTGGCGGCGAGTGCCGCAAGCGCGATGGTCGCGTCATCGCGCGGCGTCAGCGCCTCGAACCAGCGTGCCGGTTGTGGACGGATCACGCCGCCAGCCCGAGTCGCGGCAGCGCAGCGCGGCGCGCAATCTCGCCCCGCAAACGCAGGAAATCCAGTGCCGCGAGCGCGAGGTAGCAGAAACCGGCGGCGGGCGTGAGCGCCGCGCGCCGGAACAGGCCCTCGAGGCGTGCGGCAAGCGATCGACGCAGCCCGACCGCTTCGCCGGGATGCGCCGTCACGATCGCCTGGCGATGCTCCCTTAGGATCCGCCCGAGCCCGTCCAGATGCAACGCCTCGTCTCCAGCGACATCCGGCAGCCTTGCGCGCAACTCCGCAATCCACGCCTCAGCGAGCGCGGTCGGCCCCGCATCCGCCGCGAAATCGACGTCAAGACCCGCAAGGCCACTCTCGGCGAGCATTGCGCGCCGCGCCTGCGGATCGGAATCGGCCAGCGCGCCGAACACCGGGTCGTCTCGCATCCACACGTGCGCCGCGCGGCCGCGCAGGAGATGCTCGATCACCGGGAGATCGGGAATAACCGCGAACCACGCTGCGGCGCATTGCCAGTCGCCCGGCAGCCAGCCGGTCACCTCACGCGCGAGTGCGCGCCAGTGCGCTCGCAGGCCGGCCTCCAGCTCGTGCACCGTATGATCAGGCGCGAGGCCGGCCACCAGCGGCCGAAACGCGGTCGCGCGCGTCGCCTCGAACAACGCCGGCAGCTCGCGAATCGTTTCGATCCTCAGCCAAGCCGCTGCGCTGGGCCGGGCGCCGAAGCGGGCCTGCAGGCGCGCCTGCGCGTACTCGATCGCGTCGCTGTCAATCATGATCGCCGCCGGTCAGCTCCACCACGATGGACTCCACCGCGTCCGCTTCGCGGCTGAGCATCTGCGCGTCTTTTCCTGCCGAGCGGGCGAGCGCGTCGATATCGGCCTCGACCTCGCGCTGCGCAGCCGCGATGCGTTGCTCGAATGCGCTCCGGATGCGGCCGATTCGCCGCTCCGCTCGCTGCGCGACCTCGTTTGCCATGGCCCGCGCGGCCTCGATCCGTGCGGCCGCCGCGCCGCGTGCAGCCTCGGTCGCCGCCCGCGCGGCGTTCTCGGCCTCCAGCACGCGCGCAATGGCTTCTTCGATCAGAGTGTCCGACGCCCTGTCGCTCGGACGCATCACGCGGCTTCCCTCCAAAACAGCGCGAATAAATTTGCCCCCGCGCAAAGGAGGCGGTATGCGTCAGGCTAGGGGAGTGACCCGCGCGGAGATTTGATCTCGGTCAAGCCCGGCGGGGTCAGGGCAATACCGCGGCGTTTCGTACGAGTTCCAGCGTGTAGGCGCTGCGGATTTCAAAGCCCGGTTTGACCAGCCCTGCCGAGCGCATAAACTCCGCGGTCTTTTCCCAGCGGGCGTCGGTCATGGTCATGATTCCGAGCGTGGCCGCATCCCCGCCGGTGACGAGTTGGTACTCGGTCATGCGCGCAATGCCGTGCGCGATCAGCGCGTCCTCGATGCGGGGATTGTCGCGCTTGATGAGCGCGTTGCCCGGCATCGGATTGGAAAGATAGCTTTTCCATCCTTCCGCGCTCGCCTGGACGAACCGCTGAATCGCGCCCTTTCGCGCGGCCAGCGTGCCGCGTGTCACCACGATCGTCTCGGCGTACGGCGGATAGCCGAGGTCCGCGAGCAGAAAGACCGACGGCTTGACGCCGGCCTTTTCGATCGAATACGGCTCGGACGTGATGTAACCCTGCTGCGCGGCGAGCGTGTCGACGAGGAACGGCTGGACGCTGAAGGAGTACGGGCGCAGCTGTGCATCGGTGAACCCGTGACGCGCCTTCAGCCAGGGCCAGAAGGTGGTGTGGCTCGCGGCACTGATGAATATCGGGCGTCCCTTGAGATCGTCGAGAGACTTGACGTCCGGGTGCGCGATGATCGCGGCGGGGTCCTTCTGAAATGTCGCCGCCACGGTGATCGCGGGAAGCCCCTGCGCCACGGCCTGCACGGTCTGGACGTCGTAGCCCATGAAGAGATCCGCCTGCCGGGCGACCAGGATCTGCAAGCCGTTTACCTGCGGGCCGCCCATGCGGATCTCGACGTCCAGGCCGTGCTTGCGATAAATCCCTTCGGCGACCGCCTGGTAGAAGCCGCCGTGCTCCGCCTGCGCGAACCAGTTCGTGATGAACACCAGTTTCGTGAGCGGCTGGGCCGTGCCGGGCGCCGCGAACGCGACTCCGCAGATCAGCGCCGACAGGGCGCGGGCAGCTCGCGATCCGGTCATGGGCAGGTATCGTGGTCGGAGGCTCGCTCAGCCCAACGTGACCCGGGCCGCCTTGCGCTTGCCGACCTGCAGGACCGCGGTGGTGCCGGGCGATAGCGCGATGCCCTTGTCGCTGACCCGCTCCCCATCGAGCTTGACGCCGCCCTGCTCGATCATCCGCAGCGCCTCCGACGTGCTGGCGGTGAGGCCGGCCTGCTTGAGCACCTGCGTGAGGAGCATGGGCCCGCTCGCCCCGGAGAGACGCACTTCGGGAAGATCCTCCGGGAGCTCGTGGCGCTGAAACCGGGCCTCGAATTCGCGGTGTGCGCGCTCGGCGTCCGCGCGGCTGTGAAAGCGCTCCACGATCTCCTTCGCGAACAGCACCTTGATGTCACGGGGGTTGCGTCCCGCGTCGGTCGCGGTGCGCCAGCCCTGGATCGTGTCGAGCGACGCGAACGAGAGCAGCTCGATGTAGCGCCACATCAGCGGATCGGAGATCGACATCAGCTTGCCGAAGATTTCCTGCGGCGGCTCGGTGATGCCGACATAGTTGTCGAGCGATTTGGACATCTTGTTCACGCCGTCGAGCCCCTCGAGCAGCGGCATGGTGAGGATGCATTGCGGCTCGTGCCCGAACTCGCGTTGCAGCTCGCGGCCCACGAGCAGGTTGAACTTCTGGTCCGTGCCGCCCAGCTCGATGTCGGCCCGCATCATGACCGAGTCGTACCCCTGCGCGAGCGGGTACAGGAGCTCGTGAATCGCGATCGGCTGGTTGGCCTTGAACCGCTTGGCGAAGTCGTCGCGCTCCAGCATGCGCGCGACGGTGTACTTGGCGGCCAGCCTGATCATGCCAGCGGCGCCGAGCGCATTGCCCCATTCGGAGTTGAACAGGATCTCGGTCCGGTCCGGGTCGAGGATCTTGAACACCTGCGCCTTGTAGGTTTCCGCATTTGCGGCGATTTGCTCGGGGGTGAGCGGCGGGCGTGTGACATTTCGACCAGTCGGATCGCCGATCATTCCGGTAAAGTCCCCGAGTAGGACCATCACGTGATGCCCCAGGTCCTGGAATTGGCGCATCTTGTTGATCAGGACCGTGTGCCCGAGATGCAGGTCCGGGGCGGTAGGATCGAACCCTGCCTTGACCCGGAGGGGTTTGCCGCGCTTGATCTTCTGGGCGAGTTCGGCCTCGATGAGCAACTCGCCACAGCCTCTAGTAATTACTTGAAGTTGTTTGGCCAAGTCACTCATTGGATGGATAAATTTTTCTTGGAGTCTTGTTAAAGCTTTGCTACACTGAGCAGCATCGCAGAGAAAACATGCAGAAAAACAAGGCGTTGATTCTAGCGCACCTCGATCCGCCACGGAAACGCCGCAAGCGCCGTGCGGCGCTGGCCGTCGCGGTTTTTTCGCTTTTCGGCATGGTCACGGCGTTCGGAACCGTCCGGGACACCGCCGAGCCCGTGGTGGAGCGCGTCACCGTCGTGGAGAAGCTCGCGATTTCGACCGCGCAGGTGCCTGCCGAGGCGGCGCATGTCTTCTGGCAGGAGGAACGCTTTGACCGGGGCGATACGCTCGCCGCCTTGCTGGCCCGCCTCGGAGTCGACCCGGCCGTCGCTGCGCGGCTCGTCCGGGAAAACGGGCGCGCCAAGCCGTTCCGGTCCCTGCGCCCTGGCATGATCGTACAGGCGCTGACGGCCGACCATGGCGACCTGCTCAGCCTGCGCTTTGTGGCAGGGCACGACACCGTCCTCGGATTCGACCGCTCGCCCGACGGCTTCGATGTGGTGGACGAGCCAGCCGAGTTCTCCCGCGCCGTGCACATGAAGGCCGGCGAGATCCGGTCGTCGCTCTTTGCAGCGGCCGACGACACGGGACTCCCGGATTCGGTCGCGATCCAGCTCGCGGAGATCTTCGGCGGCGACATCGATTTCCACCGGGATCTGCGCAAGGGCGATCGCTTCTCGGTCATCTACGAGACTCTCTATCACCAGGGCCGCGCGATCAAGTCCGGTCGCGTGCTCGCCGCCGAGTTCATCAACGACGGCCGGGAGTACCGCGCGGTCTGGTTCGGCGAGGATCTGGATGCCGGCAGCTACTATGCACCGGACGGCCAGAGCCTGCGCAAGGCCTTCCTGCGGTCACCCCTCGAGTTCTCACGCGTCACCTCCGGTTTCTCGACGCGGCGCTTTCACCCGTTGCTCAAGACGTGGCGCGCGCACCGAGGGGTTGATTACGGTGCGCCGACCGGGACGCGCGTGCGGGCAACCGGTGACGGGGTGGTCGAGCAGATTGACCGGCAGAACGGCTACGGCAATGTCGTGGTGCTGCGGCACAAGGGCCAGATCAGCACCCTCTATGCGCACCTCTCGAAGTTCGGCGCCGGCATCCGCCGCGGCACGCGGGTCAGCCAAGGTGACGTCATCGGCTACGTGGGGTCAACCGGTTGGGCGACGGGTCCGCACCTGCATTACGAGTTCCGGGTCGGTAGCGAGCATCGTAACCCGCTGCAGATGGTTTTCCCGTCCGCCGAGCCCGTTCCGGCCGCGCGCATGCAGGCGTTCCGCGCCGAGACCGAGCCGTACGCCGCGCAACTCGCCCGGCTGCGCAGCGTGTCGATCGCGGCGCTCGACTAGCGTCGCGGTTCGCCGTGCCCGAGCTTTACGCTGGGCTCATGTCTGGCACGAGCCTGGACGGTGTCGACGCCGTGCTCGTCGATTTCCAGCGGTCGCCGTGGCTGCCGATCGCTTCTCACTCGCTCGCCTATCCTTCCGAAATCCGAGCCGAAGCACTCGCGCTGAATGAGCGCGGCGCGGACGAGCTCGGGCGTGCCGCGCTGCTCGGGGTGGCGCTGTCGCAGCTCTACGCCGACGCGACGCGCGCATTGCTCGATTCCGCGGGTGTCGATGCCGCAGACGTGATCGCGCTGGGGTGCCATGGACAAACCGTGCGGCATCGGCCCGACCGCGGCTACACGGTACAGGTGGTCAACGGCGCAGTGCTCGCCGAGCGCGCCGGCATCTGCACCGTATGCGACTTTCGCAGCCGCGACATCGCCGCGGGCGGACAGGGCGCGCCTCTCGTCCCCGCCTTTCACGCCGCGCGATTTCGCTCGCCCGACACGCATCGCGTGCTCGTCAACCTCGGCGGGATAGCGAATCTGACCGATCTTCCTCTGGATGGGCCGGTCGGCGGCTTCGATATCGGCCCAGGCAACATCCTGCTCGACAGCTGGGTCCAATCACACCAGCGCGCCCCTTTCGATCGCGACGGCACCTGGGCGGCGCGCGGCACGGTGATCGAACCCCTGCTCGCCGCGATGCTCGCCGCGCCGTACTTTGCGGCGCCTCCGCCGAAGAGCACCGGCCGCGAGGAATTCAATCACGCCTGGCTCGCACGCTTTGCGCCGGAGCGCCATTCAGCGGCCGACGTGCAGGCGACGCTCGCCGAGCTGACGGCGGCAAGCGTCGCCGGCGCCATCGAGCGTCATTGCGCGTCGGCGACCGAGGTCCTGCTCTGCGGCGGCGGCGCCCAGAACGGCCACCTGGTCCGACGCCTCGCGGCACGCCTGCCTGGCCGCAAGCTCGCGGATACCGGTGTGCTGGGTCTTCCGCCGAAACTCGTCGAGGCTTCGGCGTTCGCGTGGCTCGCGCGCGAAGCGCTTGCCGCACGACCCGGCAACATCCCTTCCGTAACCGGCGCTGCCGGCCCGCGCGTCCTCGGCGCGATCTACCCGCGCTAACCCCGCACCCGGCGCGGCCCGGTCTTAGCGGGAAGGAGGGTAACGGGAGGGAACAAGAGCAACCCCGGTAGGTTACGAACAGGGGGGAACCGCCTGGTTCCCCCCCGTTACCTCCCCTCCCGGTGCGCGTAAACACTGCAGAGCCTATTGGCGGGAAGGAGGGTAACGGGAGGAAACCGGCCGGTTCCCTCCCGTTCGTGACCTACTGTTCTTCCCGCGACAACCGCGATGTCTACATGCCGCTACCAGCAACGAAAAACGGGGCCTAAGGCCCCGTTTTTCGACACGGAGTTCCGCGCTTACGTCGAGAACGAAGAGCCGCAGCCGCAGGTGCTGGTCGCGTTGGGATTCTTGATCACGAACTGCGCACCCTCGATGCCTTCCTGATAGTCGATCTCGGCGCCCACCAGGTACTGGTAGCTCATCGGATCGATCAGGAGCTGCACGCCGTTCTTCTCCATGACCGTGTCGTCGTCGTTCGTGGACTCGTCGAACGTGAACCCGTACTGGAAGCCGGAGCAGCCTCCGCCGGTCACGAACACGCGCAGCTTGAGGTCGGCGTTGCCTTCCTCGTCGATCAGTTGTTTCACCTTGCCAGCCGCGCTGTCGGTGAAGACCAGTGGCGCGGGCATCGGCATTTCCGTCACGGCATTCATTACGTGCTCCTCGATACTGACATTCACCCGGTATTGTTCCCTGCCGCGCAGGGCCGGTCAATCGGATCGATTGCCCTTTGCCAACTTGAGCTCGACCGCCTTCCCCTCGCTGCTCGCGGCCGCGTGCACCAACCGCCCCTCGACGACCGCCCCGAGGTGAATTTCCAGGTTTGTGTAGTGGATATCACCTGTGACCCGGCAGCGCGGCTGGAGTTCCAGAAACTCCGTCGCGTGCACGTGCCCGACGATCGTGCCGTTCACCACCATATGGGTGACCCTCACCTCGCCTTCAATGCGCGCCTGCTCGCTCACGACCACCGTGCTCGGCTGATCGGTGGCGGACGCGACGTCGCCTTTGACCTCGCCGTCGATGCGCAGGCCGCCGCTGAAGATGACGCTGCCCTCGATCCGGGTCCCTGCTCCGATCAGGCTGTCGATTCGATTCTGCGGTTTGGAGGGTTTCTTGCTGAACATGGAGCCTCCTCGATTACGATTCGTGGACCGCGCGAAAGGATACGCAGAGATGATTGTGCCGCTGTGCGGCTAGGACAGGTTGTAGCTCTGCGTCGCCCGTGGCTGGCCCGAGCCCTTCTCGAGCAGCCGTACCTGGACCGATCGCACCTTGGCGTTCGGGTCGACCCGGAACACACCATCGGCCCGAAAGAACCGCTTGAATGTGATCTGATAGGTCGACTGCGGTTCCGACGTCTCGTCGGGAACGACCAGCATAACATCCTTGCGATCGAGCTGCATCTTGACGATGAACTGGAGTCTTCCGCTGAAGTCGCGCGGTCGAGACCCGCCCTGCATCACCAGCACGCGATAGCGGTACTCGCCGGGAATGACATTGCTCTCCACCTTGAACCGCGCGACCGTCACCCGGTCGTCGGCATGATCCTGTGCGGAGAGGTTCTCGAAGAACGCGATGTCTTCCCTCAGCCGCGCATTGTCCGCTTCCAGCTCCTGGATCTGGCGCGCAAGGTTGCGCTGAGCGGTCTGCTCGATCTTCAGTCGCGCATCGCTGGAATCGGCGATCGCCTGCAGTTTCGGGAGGTCGTCCTCCACTTCGGCGACGCGCGCCCGAAGTCGCTCCAGCTCCTGGTTTAGCACGCCCCGATCGAACCCCGCGAATCGGCGCCCCGCGTCGTACATCCACAGCGCCAGCGCACCCGATATCGAAAGCACCACGATCACGCGCAGTGCCCGCCAGTACCAGG
Organism: Burkholderiales bacterium; assembly: GCA_041617635.1. Classification (GTDB taxonomy): domain Bacteria; phylum Pseudomonadota; class Gammaproteobacteria; order Burkholderiales; family SG8-39; genus JAABRB01. The sequence continues at coordinate 30,053 of JBFJOO010000015.1, forward strand.
CAATATGCGGGCTGACCGCGAGCCGCGGCGCCGCGATACCGAAGTGCTGGCGCAGTCGCCGCAGGAGCTTGCGCATGGCCGCTCACGGTATGACTGGCAGTTGTCCGAGACCGGTCGTCTCGTCGATGTCGAACATCAGATTCATGTTTTGCACGGCCTGGCCGGCGGCCCCCTTCACGAGGTTGTCGATCACCGCAAGCACGACGAGCATGTCACCGTCGTGTGGTCGATGCACGGCAATTCGACACACATTGGCCGCGCGCACCGAACGCGTGTCGGGATGTCGTCCGGGCGGCAGGACATCCACGAACGATTCGGCCCGGTAACGGGTCTCGTAGAGCGCCTGGAAGTCGATGTCGCGCGTGATCCGCGCATAGAGGGTCGCGTGAATGCCACGCACCATCGGCGTGAGGTGCGGCACGAACGTGAGGCCGACCGGCTTTCCGGCCGCCTGCGCGAGGCCCTGCCGAATCTCCGGCCAGTGGCGATGTCCCGCCACGCCGTACGCGGCGAAGTTGTCCGCCGCCTCCGAGAAGAGGATATGCGTCTCGGCTTTGCGTCCGGCGCCGCTCACGCCCGATTTCGCGTCCGCGATCAGGTGCTCCACGTCGACAACGCCCGCTTCGACGAGCGGCAGGAAGCCGAGCTGGACCGCGGTCGGATAGCAACCGGGGTTGGCCACCAGACGCGCCTTACATATCGATGCGCGGTTCACCTCCGGCAATCCGTAGACCGCCTCGGCAACGAGCTCGGGCGCCGCGTGCTTCATTCGATACCACTTCTCCCATTCGCCGACGTCGCGAATCCGGAAATCGGCGGCGATATCGACGATGCGCACGCCGGCTTCCAAGAGCGCCCGCGCCTCTTTCATGGCGACCCCGTTCGGCGTGGCGAAGAACACGACGTCGCATTCGGTAAGCGGCGCGTCGGCGGGATCGCTGAATGCGAGCGTGACGCGTCCGCGCAGGCTCGGAAACAGGTCGGCTACCGGAATGCCCTTTTCAGTGCGGGAGGTGATTGCGACCAGCTCCGCGTCCGGATGCTGGGCCAGCAGTCGCAGCAGCTCCACCCCGGTGTACCCGGTTCCCCCGACGATTCCCACTTTGATCATCGATTCGTCCCTCGCCCGGTGTCGCCCTGCGACGACATCCTTCGCACAGACAAAAAAGCCGCCTCGCGGGCGGCTTCTGCGTACTCGCTATGCGGTCATCAGCGCTTCGAGTACTGCGGGCGCCGCCGCGCCTTGTGCAGACCGACTTTCTTTCGCTCGACCTCGCGCGCGTCGCGCGTCACGAGACCGGCCTTCGACAGCGACGGCTTGAGCGCTGCGTCGTATTCGATGAGCGCGCGCGTGATGCCATGGCGCACCGCGCCCGCCTGACCCGACTCGCCGCCGCCCACTACGTTCACGAGGATGTCGAACGTGCTGAGATTGTTGGTGAGCGCGAGTGGCTGACGCGCGATCATCCGGCCGGTTTCGCGCCCGAAGTACTCGTCGACGGGCTTGTCGTTGACGATGAAGCGGCCCTTGCCGCCCTTCAGGAAAACGCGTGCGACCGCGCTCTTGCGACGGCCGGTGCCGTAGTAATACTCGCCGATCATTACTGGATCTCCAGCGTTTTGGGCTGTTGCGCGGAATGCGGATGCGTGTCGCCCGCGTAGACTTTCAGCTTCCGGTACATCGCCGAGCCGAGCGGCCCCTTCGGTAGCATGCCCTTCACCGCGATCTCGAGCACCCGCCCCGGAAATCGCGCGTGCAGCTTGGCGAACTGCGTTTCCTTCAGTTCGCCGGGCTTGCCGCTATGCCGCCGGTAGAGCTTCTGGACGGGCTTCGCGCCCGTGACGCGCAGCTTCGCCGCGTTGATCACGACGATGTAGTCGCCCGTGTCGACGTGCGGCGTGTACACGGGCTTGTGCTTGCCGCGCAGGCGCGCGGCAAGCTGCGCTGCGAGTCGGCCGAGCACTTTGTCGGCCGCATTCACGACATACCAGTCGTGCTGTACCTCGCCGGCCTTGGCGGAGAAGGTTTTCATGGATTCGTTGTATCGGTGTTGGGCGACTGCGGACTAAAGCCCGGCATTGTATTGCGCCGAGCTTGCCCCGTCAAATCAAAAGCTTGGGCAAAAAAAAAGCGCAGCCGGTGTGGCTGCGCAGAATCCACCAAAGGAGGAGGGTGGAGGAGTTAAACCCTGGAATCGCCAGCTTGCCGCTCGACGATTCCGAACTGAAGTCATTATCGCGCCCAGGATTGCGTGGTGCAAGCATAATTTGGTGCGTTGCGGCATAAGTATGCTTATGGGCGAATGATCACAACTTATGGACAGGCTCAAGAAATAATCCTTCATCACCACAATGGATTAGTAGGCCTTGGCTCATCCCGGTGTCATTGGCACCCTGAAACGGCGGGATCGGTCGGAATTTGGCCGAGCCCAGTTTGGTGCAAGGCACAATGATCCCGGACGCAGGCCCGCCAGCGCCTCGACCGAACGCTAGAATGCCTGCTTGTCATTCGGAGCGTGTGGCCATGGAATGCAAGGTGAGCTGGGGCGGGCTGGAGGGCGGCATGACTTTCATCGCCGAGACCGGGAGCGGGCACGCGTTCGTCATGGATGGCGCGCCAGATGGGGGTGGGCGCAACCTCGGCCCGCGCCCGATGGAAACGGTCTTGGCGGGTACCGGCGCCTGCACGGCCTATGACGTGGTGCTCATCCTCAAGAAGAGCCGCCAGGACGTGCGCGGCTGCCACGTGACCCTCTCCGCCGAGCGCGCGGAGGTCGATCCCAAGGTGTTCACCCGTATCCACATGCACTTCGTCGTGCGCGGCCGCGATCTGAAGCCCACCGCGGTCGAGCGGGCGGTCCATCTCTCCCACGAAAAGTACTGCTCTGCCTCGGCCATGCTCGGCAAGACAGCCGAAATGACCGTCACGCACGAGATCGTCGCCGACGCGTAGCTCGCCACTGCCGGGGGCCGAACATGGCGAATGGCCTCCGCAATCCGGCCAATTTCTCTCTGGTACCCGCTCGCACGTGATCCGCCCTAAAGATCTTGCCCTTGGTGTTGCTTTCTAGCAACGAAAGGCCCTTAAGCCATTGTATTTCCATTGTGAAGCCGTAGAGGCGTTCGTATACTGCGCAATGCTGATCAGGGCGGCTGCGGAGGAGGCGCGCTGGGTCAGAAAACGAGAAGCGGAGAAGAACGGAGATGAAGAAACAACAATCCCAGCACAGGTTCTTAGCAGTTGCAGTCGGCACGGCCCTCGCGACTCTCGGGACCAACGCACTAGCGAGCGGCTTCCAGATTCAGGAGCAGAACGCCAGTGGCCTCGGTCTGGCGTACTCCGGCATGGCGGCAGCCGTGCAGGACGCCAGCACCATCTTCTGGAACCCCGCCGGCACGGCGCTGCTGCCGGGAATCCAGGGCGCCATCGCACTCAACTACATCATCCCGGACACCAAGTACACCGACAGTGGCACGTCCACCTATTCGGCCTTCGGTAATGGCGGCAACGGTGGCGAGACCGCGCTCGTGCCCGCCACGTACGCCTCCTGGATGATCAATCCGCAATGGTCGGTCGGCCTCGCGATCAATGCGCCGTTCGGCCTCGCCACCGAATGGGATACCCGGTGGGCAGGTCAGTTCCACGGGATCAGGTCCGAGATCAAGACGCTCAATATCAACCCGACCGTGGCGTTCAAGGTCAACAACGCCATCCAAGTCGGTGCCGGGTTGAGCTACCAGAGGCTCGACGCCAAGCTCACCAACGCCGCGAGCCCGCTTGTCCCCGGCTCGATCGCGCAAGTGAAAGGCGACGACTGGGGCTGGGGCTGGAACGTCGGCGCGCTGTTCGCGCTGGGACCCGATACCCGCATCGGCATGACCTATCGCTCGACCTTGAGCTACACCGTCGAGGGCGACCTGACCTTCAACACCCCGGCGCTGGCCGCGGGCGCGGGAACGGTCAAGGCCGACATCAAGCTGCCGAACAATTTCTCGGTGGGCGTCTCGCATCAGCTGAACCCGAAAACCCGGCTGCTGGCGGACTGGACATGGACGGGCTGGGACGCGATCCAGAATCTCACCATCGTTCGCACGAGTGGTCCGGGCGCAGGAACCGCCGCCGCCAACACCCCGCTCAACTTCAAGAACAGCTGGCGCGTCGGCGGCGGAATCGAGTACGAGATCAGCCAACCTTGGCTGTTGCGCGCAGGGGCCGCGTACGACACGAGCCCCGTGCAGGATGCGTTCCGCACACCGCGGCTGCCGGATGACGACCGCATCTGGCTCGCAATCGGGGCGCGCTACAAGCCGTCACCCAACTGGTGGCTCGATGTCGGCTACACCCATATCTGGGTGAACACTGCCGACAGCAGGCTTCCGGGGCCGGCCCCCGTGCCCGGCACCCTCGTCGGGCAATACAAGACGAGCATCGACATCCTCGGGGTCCAGGGTAGCTTCAAGTTCTGAGTAAGGCTGGCGCCGGCGCGGCCGGCGCACAGGGAGGCCATGGGAAGGGCGCGGCGCGAGCCGCGCCCTTTTCCTTGGTGCGAGCCAAGCGCTCGCCGTTTCCCTCTCACCGCTCCTCGCCGGGGAAGGGAAAAGACAGTGGCCTACTGCCCGTGCCCGGCTCCAAGGTCGCCCGCGAGTCGCGCCAGCGCGTCGTCCCACCGCAGATCGAGCGGCTGACGATACACGGCGAATCCCGGAAACCATGGCGAGGAATCACCGTCGGCCATCCAGCGCCACTCGGGCGGATACGGCACCAGGACCCGCCCGCCCTTGCCCAGCCCGGCGCGGAGGTGCACGTTAGTGTTGCTGACGCACACGTACTCGTCGAGGAGCGCGAGCAGCGCAAGCGCGTCCTCCAGGTCCTGGTTCGCGGCCGCGGCGTCGAGTACCGGGCGACCGACGGCGCCCGCGAACGACTCAACCTCGCCCGCGTCAGGCAACCGCTGCAGCGATACGATCGTGCCCGGCAAGCTAGACGCCAACGTTCCGAGCACGGTGGTAGGCGCTTCCTTGTGGAGCGCCTGCAGTTCTCCGCCGAATTCGGTTTGACGCCGAAAGTCGGTCCCCGCGCGCCAGGTGAAGCCGAAATAGGGGCCGGATCCGAAGGCGTCCAGACGTGCACGCCACACCTCGACCCGCTCCGAATCCGCACGCAGGGGCAGTGCGAGGGGCGGGCTGTCGGCTCCGACGAGGAACGGCAGATCGCCCACGTAGATCTGCGCCGGATCGCCTTCGGCGAGGGCTTGCTCGTCGATGACCTCGGTGAACTGCCCAGTGCGCGCCAACAGCGAGACCAGGCGCGCCGGCACCGCCGCGACGACGCGGGCGCCGCGCGCGACGAGCGCGGGCGCGTACCTGAGAAAAAACAGTATGTCCCCGAGCCCTTGCTCGGCACGGAGAACGAGCTGTGTGCCATTCAAGTCCTGCGCGAGTGGCTCCGGAAGGCGTTCGCGCGGCGCGGAGCCGATGAGCCTGCGCCGGAGGTATTCGCGCCACCCGTCGCGGATATCGCCCTCCCGCAACAGGGCGTGCGCCAGGCTGCGGGCTACCGACCCGCCCTCCGGGATGCGGCGCACCGCCTCGCGGTACCAGGCGATGGCGGCCTCCGCGCCGCGCGCCGCGCCAAGCGCGGTCCCCAGCATCATTGCGCACGCTTCGTCGCGCGGATGGCGGGCGACCGCCTCCTCCAGCGTCTTGACTGCCCCGCCGTAGTCACCGCGCAGGTAGAGCGCACGCCCGAGCTGGTGGGGCGGATCCGGGTTGTCCGGGTCAAGCGCCATCGCCCGGCGATAGGATTCGCAGGCGGCCGCAAGATCGCCGCGCTTTTCGTGGACCTTTCCGAGGTTGTAGTGCGGCTCGACGTAGGCGGGCTTCACGCGGGCCGCCTTGCGCAGCGCAGCCATCGCCTCCTCGTACCGGCCGAGCTCGGTCTGGGCGACCCCCAGGAGATTCAGGTAGAGCGCGTTGTTGCGCGCGAGCGCGGTCGCGCGCTCCAGGTAGCCGACCGCGATGTCCGCGTCGCCCCGACGCAATGCCACCTCGCCCAGCAGGCTCCAGGCGTAGTGCTCGCGTGGATTGATTCCGACCATCGCGCGAAGCGCAGGCTCCGCGTCGTCGACGCGGCCTTGCGCCATGCACTCATCGACCTGGCGAACCAGCGCAGGATAGTCCGGATGCATGACCTTCAGCGCAGATACGTCGAGACCCGTCGCGCTAGACGCGGTAAGACAGGGTCGTCATGACTTTCGCGACGGCCGCCATCGCGCGCTTCACCGGAGCGGGGAGCTCGCGCGCTCCGAGCCGCGCCGCCATGTCGGCATGTCCGGCCTCGTCGACTTTCATCTGCGCGACGATCTCACGCGTTCGAGCGTCCGCGGCATCGAGCCGCTCGAGATGCCCCTGGAGGTGACGCTCGACCTGGCGCTCGGTTTCCCTGAGGAAGCCGAGGTTCCACGTGTCGCCCGCCTTTCCCGCCGCATATCCGATTGCCAGCGATCCAACGTACCAGAGCGGATTGAGCAGGCTCGTGCGTCCGCCGAGCTCGAGGATGCGCGATTGGGTCCAGGCGAGATGGTCCTCCTCCTCGTCGGCCGCCGCGCGCAGCTTGCGCTTGAGCGCATCGTTCCGCGAGGCGAGCGCCTGGCCTTGGTAGAGCGCCTGCGCGCAGACCTCGCCGCAATGGTTGACGCGCATCAGCCCCGCGGCGTGCCGCCGCGACTCGTCGTCGAGGTCCGCCTCGGAGAGATCGCGCCCCGGCGTTGGCCGCGCGCCCGCGTGCACGCCGACGATCGTGCGCACGCCCCTGTCGATCTCCACGATCAGCCGGTCAAGGATACTCAACATTCCCCAAGGATAACGTGCCCTGGCCCTGAGGGGTCTTCGCTTGGCGGGAAGGAGGGTAACGGGCGGGAACCAGCCGGTTCCCTCCCGTTCGTGACCCTTCTATCCAGCCACCCGTGACGCGCTTAGTTCCCGCGACACGAAAAAAAACGGGCGCCGAAGCGCCCGTTTCCATTCCAATCCGGTCTACGCCAGATTTTAGAAGTGATGGAAGAAGCCGAACGCGAGGACCCGCGGGTCCGCGCCGTACGGTGTCGGAGCGCCCGTCGTCGAGGTGATCGCCGCACCAGTGTAGTCGACGAACTCGTTCGACTTGTTGGTGATTTGGTTGTACGAGACATACAGCCAGGTGCGCTTCGACAGCAGGTAGCGTCCGCCGATCATGAAGCCCTTCGACGAGCTATCGGCACAAGTCACCGCGTTGGCCGCCGCGCAGCCCTTGATGTTGCCGGTCCAGCCGTATTGCGCCATCGCCTGGATGTTGCCGAACGTGTGCTCCCAGTTGAGCGTCCAGCCGTCCTTCTTCACGGTCTGGCCGGCGACCAAGCCGGTCGCCAGGTTCTGCGACGTGCGGGCCCAGATCAGGCCGATCCGCGAACCGGGCATGTAGCCCCAGCTCACCCCGGCCTTGTACAACTGGCCTTTCTGCTGGAACGTCAGACCCGGGGTCGGGTTACCAACTGCCGTCGGACCGAGCTCGTTCGCCTTGACGTTGGCGTAGTCCAACTGGCCGTAGACCGGGCCGAATGTGCCGCGCCAGGTCGCTGCCCAGATCTGACCGTCGGGCTCGACGCTGGCGCTCCTGGCCTGCACCGCTTCCTGCGCGCCCGGCGACCAGCTCAGGGTGAAGTTGTTCCCGGCCCAGGTCGGCGACGTGTACTGCAGCGTATTGCTCACGCGCGCCGCCACGATGCCGCCGCCGCTCACGCGACCCAGGTTCGTGCCGTTCGTCCAGGGAATCTCGGTGTTGATCCAGCTGCCCGCATATTGCGCGTTCACGCCGTTCACCCAGTACATCGACTGGCGACCGTAGGTCACGCGTCCCCAGTTGCCCTGCAGGCCGCCCCAGGTGTCACGCGTGCCCCAGTTGCCGGTCGACACGTTCGCCTGACCGCCCTGACCCACTTGCGCGGTGCCGTTGTCGATGTTGACGCCCGACTCGATCTGGAAGATCGCCTTCAAGCCGCCACCGAGATCTTCCGTCCCGCGCACGCCGACCCGCGAGCTGTTGTCGAACACACGGAAGCGGCCCTCGCGGCTCGAATCCGTTACGGGGTATCCGCCGCCTTGCGTCGCCCCGGGAGCTTTGTAGTAGTCCAAGCCGCCGTTGACCCGGCCGTACAGCTCGACGTTGCTCGACTGCGCGAACGCAGCGGGAGCGACGAGCACGCCGGCGACCGCGGCTGCCATCAATTTCTTGTTCATCAAGAGTTACTCCTCATGAGATTGCCTAGAGCGCCGGGTCCCCCCTGCGCCGTCCACTCCTCCGAGCGTATCGGGAAGCTGGGAGCATTCTGCCAAACGCGCGAAACCGCCCGCAACAAAACCCGTCGAAAAAGCCCTCTGGGGCGGCTTTTCTGTTGTGCTGGCGCAACAAAAGCAGTCGAAACGATAAATTTCAATAATTCAATAAGATACAAACAGTTCCTCAAGTGCCACTCCAGGATCGGCTGCGCGCATGAGCGCTTCGCCTACGAGGAACGCCTGGACCGCGTTGGCGCGCATCCGCGCGACGTCGGCCGGCGTCAGGATGCCGCTCTCGGTGACCACCAACCGGTCGCCGGGAATGCGGGCCAGCAGGTCAAGCGTCGTCTCCAGGCGAGTTTCGAAGGTGCGCAGATTGCGGTTGTTGATGCCGACGAGCGGCGTAGCGAGGTCGAGCGCCATTTCGAGCTCGGCCGGGTCGTGTACTTCGACGAGCACGGCCATGCCGAGCGCCTGCGCCGCCGCCTCGAGCGAGCGCATGCGCGGCGGGTCGAGCGCCGCGACGATGAGTAGAATGCAGTCGGCCCCCAGGGCGCGCGACTCGTGCACCTGATACTCGTCGATGACGAAATCCTTGCGCAGCGCCGGCAAGCCGGACGCCTCGCGCGCGTCGGCGAGGTGCTCCGCCGCGCCCTGGAAGAATTGCGCGTCGGTCAGCACCGAGAGGCAGGCCGCGCCGTGCCGGGCGTAGGACCGCGCGATGGCGGCGGGGTCGAATGCCGCGCGCAGCACGCCCTTGCTCGGGCTCGCGCGCTTGATTTCCGCGATCACCGCCGCCCGGCCCGCCCCGATTTTCGCGCGCAGCGCGCCCATAAAATCGCGCGCCGGCGGTTGCGCGGCCGCTTGCGCGCGCACGGCGGTCAGCGGCCGCAGACCCTGCGCGCGCGCCACCTCTTCGCGCTTGACGGTGAGGATGCGTTCGAGAATATCGCTCAAGCGGCCTCCCCTCGCCCTTGCGCGGGGCGCTCGAGATCGGCTCGCAGCTTCTCGAGCGCGTTCGACCAGCTGCGCTCCGGGGATTGACGATACACGCAGCAGCCGGGAAACCAAGGCGATCCGTCGCCCACGGCCATCCAGCGCCACTCGGGCGGAAACGGGACGAGCACCCGGCTCGTGCGCCCGAGGCCTGCGCGCAAGTGAACGTTCGTGTTGCTGACCGCGACGTATTCGTCCAGCACCGCGAGCAGGCCGGCCATCGAGTCGAGATCGTCGTTCACCGCCGAGAGATCGTGCACCGGACGGCCCACCGCCGCGGCAAGCGCGGCAACTTCCCCCGCGATAGGCTGCCGCTGCAGCGCGACCAGCGTGCCAGGTGTGTGACGCAGTGCCGTGGCGAGGGCGCTCCCGTCGATCTCCTTCGACAGCGCGCGCGCGTCCAGACCGAATTCCGGGCCCCGGCGAAAATCCGTCCCGGCGCGCCACGTCACGCCGATGACGGGACCCGGGCCCAGCGCCGCGAGGCGCGCGCGCCAGTCGGCCTCGAGCATGGCGTCTGCGACCAGCCGAAAGGCGGGCACGGGCGCATCGCTTGCGAGGACGCAGGGCAAGTCGGCGACCGAGATCGCATTCTCGTCTCCCGTGCCGGAATGGTCAGGCTGCGACGCCACGCTTGCGAAGAGACCCGTCTGGTCGAGCAGCCGCGCGAGCGAGTCCGGCGCCGCCAAGTGCACGCGCGCGCCGCGCGCGACGAGCTCCGGCGCGAAGCGCAGGAAAAAGAGGATGTCGCCAAGCCCCTGCTCCGGGAGCAAACGCAGATCGCGCCCGTCCAGGCGTTGCGGCAGTCGCTTCGGCAGCGTTGCGCGCGGCGCCGGACCGCTCACGTCGCGTCCCAGGTATTCTTGCCAGCCGTGAGCGAACTCCCCCGCCGCCAGCAACGCGTGAGCATACGTGCGTCGCAGCAGCCCGCTCAACGGGAGACGGCGGCAGGCCTCCGCATAGGCTGACAATGCAGCGCCATGGCCGCGCGCAGCCATGAGCGCTTTGGCGTAAAGGATGACATTCCAGGGCTCTGCGGAGCCATCGGCCACCGATGGTTCGAGAATCGCCACCGCTCCTTCCAGATCACCGAGGAACTGGCGCACCCGAGCGCAGTTGCCGCGTGCGCCCTGATGCTTCGGGTCGAGCGTCAGGGTGCGCTCGTATTCGCGGCGTGCAGCGGCGAAATCGCCGCGCTTCTCGAAGAGCTTGCCGAGGTTGTAATGGGCGTTCGCATGAGTCGGGCGCTCGCGCAGCGCGCGGCGTAGCGTAGATTCGGCGCGCTCCAGATCGCCGGTCTCCGCCTGCGCGATCGCAAGCACGTTGAGGTAATCGGCGTTGCGCCGGTCGAGCTCGAGGGCGCGTCCAACGTGCGCCTGGGCAACCTCGGCGTCGCCCCGCTCGAGCGCAATCCTTCCGAGCAGGCCCCACGCGTAGTGCTCGCGGGGATTGAGTCTGGTGATCTCGGTGAGCGCGCGCTCGGCGTCGCCGAGGCGGCCCGCGTCCAGAAACGCCTGGGCTTCGCGGGTGAGCGCTGCGTATTCCTGCGGAATGACGGTCGGCATGCGGGCGGCGACACGCTCAGGCGGGCTTGCTGGCGCGCCACGCCTCCTCGTTCGTCAGCACGCCCTCGATACGGCTCGGACCGTCCGGCGTGCGCTCGTCGTAGGTCACTCGAAATTCGTAGAGGGTGCGGGGGTGTCTTCGTGCGGTGGCCTCGATCAGCGCGCGCCACCACTTCACCGGGCGAATCGTGCAATGCGCATTCTGCCCGCTCGGTAAGCGCTTCCCCGCGGGGAAGCAGGCAACGTTGGCGAACACGAAACGGCGGGCGAAGCCAAAAAGTTCGCCGATGATCCATTCCATGTCCTCTTCGGGGCAGTGCTCGAGGACGTCGGTGCAGATGACCCCATCGAACTCGCCCTCGGGCAGCGCCGAATGCGGGGGATACGCAGGGTCATAGCAGGTGACCGGCACACTCCACCACGACGGGATATCCGCGTAGACCACTCCCGACTCGTCGCTAAAAGGCATCGGCATGTATTGCTGGCCCTTGCCGCTACCGTAGTCGAACACCTCGCGCGCGCCGGTCAGATCGATCAGCCGCTTGATGCGGGGCGCCTGCGGCGGCAGGCTCTTTCCCGGGAAGGTCTGGTCCGGGGGGATGCCGAGGTGCGTCTCGCCTTCGCGATGCATGATCTGGTATTGCCGGACCAGGCGCTCGTAGCGGGGGCTCGGTTTCGCGCGCGAGAATTTCTGTGCCATGCGGATCGTCTTCTCCAGGGTGACCGTGCGTGCGCCTAAGCCTTGGCGAATTGCTGGGTGAATTTCACGAACTCGTCGAGCTTCGCGCGCGCCGCGCCGCTCGCGATCGTCTCGAATGCGCGGTCCACGCCGTCCTGCATCGTCGCGGCCTTGCCGGCCACGTAGATCGCCGCACCCGCATTGAGCGCGACGATGTCGCGCGCCGAGCTCGCCTTCCCTTCGAGCGCTCGCAGCACGGCATCGCGGGACTCCTCGACCGTCGTCACGCGCAACGTCCGCGGATCGTGCACCGGAAGGCCGAAGTCCTCGGGATGGATCCGGTACTCGTTGATCCGCCCGTCTTTGAGCTCGCCCACCATGGTTTGCCCCGAAATCGAGATCTCGTCCAGGTTCTCCATTCCCCACACCGTCATGGCGTGGCGTGCGCCGAGGCGCTGCAGCACACGGATCTGGATGCCGACGAGATCGGAGTGAAATACACCCATCAGCTGCGTGGGAGCACCCGCCGGATTGGTGAGGGGGCCGAGAATGTTGAAGATCGTGCGCACGCCGAGCTCACGGCGCACCGGCGCGGCGTGCTTCATTGCCGCATGATGGCTCGGCGCGAACATGAATCCGACGCCGAGCTCGTCAATCGCGCGCGCGACCTCGGTCGGCTTGAGGTTGATGTTCGCCCCGAGCGCCTCGAGGACGTCCGCGGCGCCCGACTTGCTCGATACCGCGCGGCCCATGTGCTTCGCGACCCGCGCGCCCGCCGCCGCGCAGACGAAGCTCGCCGCGGTGGAGATGTTGAAGGTATGCGCGCTGTCGCCGCCCGTGCCGACCACGTCCACGAGGTTCTCAGGGTCCTTGACGACCACCTTCGTCGCGAGCTCGCGCATCACCTGCGCGGCGGCGGTGATCTCGCCGATCGTCTCCTTCTTGACGCGCAACCCCATCGTGACGGCCGCGATCAGCACGGGCGACATCTCCCCGCTCATGATCTGGCGCATGAGATCGAGCATCTCGTCATGGAAGATCTCGCGGTGCTCGATGCAGCGCGTGAGCGCCTCCTGCGTCGTCATGCCCATGACCTTGCTCCCGTGTCTTGGAGGAAATTGCGAAGGAGCGTGTGCCCATGCTCGGTGAGCACCGACTCCGGGTGGAACTGCACGCCCTCCACCGGCAACGCGCGGTGGCGCACGCCCATGATCTCGCCGTCGTCGGTCTCGGCGGTGACCTCCAGGCAGTCCGGCAGCGACTCGCGCTCGATCGCGAGCGAGTGGTAGCGCGTGGCGCTGAACCCCTCGGGCAAGTCCCGAAACACGCCGAGACTCCGGTGCCGGATCGTGGAGACCTTGCCGTGCATCAGCGTGCGCGCATGGCCGATCCGCGCGCCGAACGCCTGGCCGATCGACTGGTGACCCAGGCATACGCCGAGGATCGGAATGCGGCCCGCAAATTCCCGAATCAGCGGCACGGAAATGCCTGCCTCGTTCGGCGTGCACGGGCCCGGCGAGACCACGATCCGCTCGGGCGCGAGCGCTCCCACCTCTTCCAACGTGATCGCGTCGTTGCGCACCACTCGCACGTCCTCGCCGAGCTCGCCCAGGTACTGGACCAGGTTGTAGGTGAACGAGTCGTAGTTGTCGATCATCAGCAGCATGCCGACCCCCGGCGCTCGATTCTACTGCCTCGCCTTGATGCGACTTGCTCCTTGGCGCCCGCGACATCGTCCCGCCTTCGAGCAGGCGGGGTCAGCGGCCATGCCCGTCCGGCGCCTACGGCCGCAAGCGCCCGCCTATGGGTCCCGGTTTGCGGCGGAGAGGGGGAGGGGCCCCTCCGTACCCTCCCTGCGCTCGAGGACGCGGTTTGCGGCACCATGAGCTCGCACCGGGCCGGCTCGCCCTGCTCAATGGGGTTGAGGAACTTGCTCGGCATCGGGGTTCCGCGGGAGACGAGTGAGTGCGCAGTTATCACAGATCCGCTTCCGCTTATCGAACACATGCTAGCCCTCCAGCCGCGTATCGAGACCGGCGAGCGCGATCTCGGCGGCACGCTGCAGGGCGCGGGCCTTGCTGCAGGTCTCCTGCCACTCGCTTTCGGGAACTGAGTCGGCGACCAGGCCGGCGCCCGCCTGCACGTGCAACATGCCCTCCTTGAGCACGGCGGTGCGGATCGCGATGGCGAGGTCCATGTCGCCGCTGAATCCCAGGTAGCCCACCGCTCCGGCATACACGCCGCGCGCGTCGGGCTCGAGCTCGTCGATGATCTCCATCGCGCGCAGCTTTGGCGCACCGCTCACGGTGCCGGCGGGAAACGTCGCTGCGAGGACATCGAGCGCGTCGAGGCCCGGCTTCAGCCGGCCTTCCACGTTCGAGACGATGTGCATCACGTGCGAGTAGCGCTCGACGGTCATCGTCTCGGTCACCTTCACCGAGCCCACCTGCGCGACGCGGCCGACGTCGTTGCGGCCGAGATCCACCAGCATCACGTGCTCGGCGCGCTCCTTGGGATCGGCGAGGAGCTCGGCGGCGAGTCGCGCGTCCTCCTCCGCGTCCGCCCCGCGCCGGCGCGTCCCGGCGATCGGGCGCACGGTGACCGCGTCGCCCTCGAGCCGCACGAGGATCTCGGGCGAAGCGCCAATGATGTGAAAATCGCCGAGATCGAAGTAGAACATGTACGGAGACGGATTCAGCGAGCGGAGGCTCCGGTATAGCGCGAGCGGCGGCGCGGCGAACGGCTGGCTCATGCGCTGCGAGAGCACCACCTGCATGATGTCGCCGTCGTAGATGTAGCGCTTGGCCCGCTCGACCCAGGCGCGAAACGCGGGCGCGCCGACGTTCGACGCGGCGGAAGTCGGCGCGGACGGCTCCTGGGGCCTGAGCGGCAGCGGCAGGCGCAGCGCGCCGAGCAGCTCGCGCAGCCGCGCCTGGGCGTCCTGGAAGGCGCCGGGCTTCGCCGGATCCGCGAACACCACGAGATAGAGCTTCCCCGACAGGTTGTCGACGACCGCGATCTCCTCGGAGAGCAGAAACAGCGCATCGGGACAGCCGACGGTGTTGGGTTTCGGTGGGCGGTTCCCGAGACGCGCCTCGTGCCAGCGCGCCGTCTCGTACCCGAAATAGCCCACCAACCCGCCGCAGAAGCGGGGCAGCCCGGGGCGCGAATACGAGCGGAAACGCTTGAGGTACTCGCGAATGAATGCGAGCGGCGCGTCGGTCTCGGTCCGCTCGGTCTCCGCCCCGCCGTGCAAGACGCTGACCGCGCGGCCGATCACGCGCACGCGCACCGGCGATGCAAGACCGATGAAAGAATAGCGGCCGAACCGCTCGCCGCCGACCACCGACTCGAGCAGATAGGTATTGGTCCGGTTCGCCAGCTTGAGATAGATCGAGAGCGGCGTATCGAGATCAGCGAAGGTCTCGAGGACCAGGGGAACCCGGTTGAACCCCTGCGCTGCGAGCCGCTTGAACTCGGCTTCGGTCATGAACTGCTCCTGATGGATGCTCTTGACGGTGACTCGGAGCGCGCCACAGCGCGCACTGCGGGCTTACGGGCGCCAGCGGCGCCAGTCGTGCCAGGCAGCAAAGCTCCGATTTCCGAAGAGCGGGCAGCTCATGAAATGTAAGGCTCGGTTCGAACAAGAACGAAGACGCGCTGGAATATAGCACCGCCTGCCCGCGCCCGACAACGGCCCGTGCGCCGCGCGAATTACCCGCTACATCGAACCTATCGATCTACGATTCACTCGAGATCTACGATTCACTCGACCTCGCGGCTCGCGGGGCCTCGCGCGAGGATCTCGGCGGCATCCTTCAGCGTCGAGACCGCCCGGTCGCACGCCAGGGATTCGAACGGGCGCCCTTCGTTGTACCCGTAAGGCACGCACCACACCGGACAGCCGGCGGCGCGCGCCGCTCGGACATCGTTCTCTGAGTCGCCGATCACCAGCGCCTCGGCCGGGGAAGCGGAGAGGCGTTCGCACGCCACGAGAAAAGGCGCCGGGTCGGGCTTCCTGCGCGTGACCTGATCACCGCACACCACGGTATCGAATGCCTCCAGGAACCCCGTATCGCGCAGCAGCCCGAGTGTGAAGCGCTCGCTCTTGTTGGTCACGCATGCGAGCGGGAGACCGAGCGCCCGCATCCGATCGATGCCTTCGCGTGCGCCTGGATAGGGCCGGGCCTGCCGCCCGGATTCGCTCTCATAGTGCTGCTCGAAGAGCGGCCACGCACGCTGAAAGAGCGCTTCGTCGATGACGCCGTCGAGCGTCCCGGCAAGCGCGCGGCGCACGAGCGTCGGCAGCCCTTTGCCGACGTAGGTGGCGACCACTTGCGGATCGCGCGCGGGCAGTCCGAGATCAGCGTGCACGCGATTCACCGCAGCGGCGAGATCGGACGCGGTGTCGAGCAGCGTGCCGTCCAGGTCGACCAGGACGGCCCGGATGCGGCCCATTCAGGCGGCTTTGGCGATCTCGGCGCGCATGGCGTCGATCGTGGCCTTGTAGTCCGGCGCGCCGAAGATCGCCGAGCCCGCCACGAAGGTGTCGGCACCCGCGCGCGCGATCTCGCCGATGTTCTCGACCTTCACGCCGCCGTCGACCTCGAGCAGGATCTCTCGCCCGGTTTGCCGCGCGTGCGCATCCACCCGCTTGCGAACTTCGCGCAGCTTGTCGAGCGCGGCGGGAATGAACTTCTGGCCGCCGAAGCCCGGGTTGACGGACATGACGAGCACCAGGTCGAGCGCGTGCAACGTGTAGTCGAGCCAGTCGAGGGGCGCGGCCGGATTGAGCACCAGGCCGGGGCGACAGCCGCTCGCGCGAATGAGCTCGATCGTGCGATCCACGTGCTCGCTCGCCTCTGGATGGAAGCTGATGATGTTCGCGCCCGCCGCGGCGAAATCCGGCACGATTCGGTCGACCGGCTTCACCATCAGGTGCACGTCGATGACCGCGTCGGTCAGTGGCCGGATCGCCTCGCAGACGTGCGGGCCGAACGTGAGGTTGGGGACGTAATGGTTGTCCATCACGTCGAAATGGATGAAATCGGCGCCCGCCGCCACCACGGCCCGGATCTCGTCGCCGAGCCGGGCGAAGTCGGCCGACAGGATGCTGGGCGCAATGCGATGTGTTCGGTTGGGCATGACGTTCGGAACCTGCGGTTGCGGAAGGATTCTAATCGGAATCGGGGCGGACTGACCCCGCATCGCAGCGTAGCCGTTACGCGCGTGCCGTGCAGGGCGTGCTTGTGCGCCCGGAATATTTATTGTGGAATATCTGTTGTGGAATAAGCGCCATGGATGCCGAACCGGATCGCCGGTACGAGATCAGCGTTTCGACCCAGACCCAGTACCTCGCCGACCAGTCGGACGAGGAGGCGGGACGGTTCGTGTTCGCCTACACGATCACGATACGCAACACCGGCAGCCTCGCCGCCCAGCTGATCAGCCGGCACTGGGTCATCACCGACGCGGAGAGCCAGGTGCAGGAAGTGCGCGGGCTCGGCGTGGTGGGCGAGCAGCCCCTCATCCGGCCCGGCGAGGCTTTCGAGTACACGAGCGGCACCGCCATCGCCACGCAGGTCGGGACCATGCGCGGCGCCTACCAGATGGTCGCCGAGGACGGCACGCGCTTCGACGCTTCGATCCCGGAGTTCACGCTATCGGTGCCGCGCGTCCTGCACTGACGCGCCTCGCGCTAGCCTGCTGTGCTGAACGGATCGTGTTGCGCGGTCCAGCCGAGCTCGTCGCGCGCGCGTGTGCAATCCAGCGTGAGCGAGCGCGCGGCGCCGGCCAGCCAGCCCGGCTCACCCCCCCAACCGCTCGATCGCCAGGCCATCCACAGCCCGATCCGAATCCAGGTCAAGGGCAGCCCCATCGCGCGCGGATGCCGTGACCGCACCAGCACCTTCCACATGAAGGGCTCGGGCCAGGCGAGATTGAACGCCCCCGCCGCATCGCAGCGCAAGGCGAGCAGAACGGCGCGCGCCACGTCGGACTCGTGCACGCATTGCAGCTTCGGCTGCGGATCGGGCAGGCGCGGATACACGGGCAGCGCGGCGAGCTGCCGGATGAGCGGCAGTGCATGCGGGCCGAGAATGATATGCGGACGCAGCACCGCCGTTCGCGGCGCCCGGGTCGCGATCCAGCGCTCGAGCTCGGCTTTGTTCTCGGCGTAGAGAAAGCCGGGCAACGGCGCGAGCGGCGCACGCTCGGCGACGGCGGCGCCGCTCCCGTAGACCGCGGCCGAAGAAAGCGCCACTGTCCGCGCGCCAGCCGAGGCCGCGGCGGCGATGATCGCCTGCGCACCCGCGACATTCACGCGGCGCATTTCCCGAGCCGACATGCGGCCGCGAGTGACGACATAGGCGAGGTGAACCAATGCGTCCGCGCGCCTGGCTTCGGCGAGCGCCGCATCGTCCGCGATGTCGCAGACCACCGGCGCGAACTTCGGATGCCGGAATCCTGGCGGCACGCAATCGACGCCGATCACGCTTTCGACCCCGTCGACGGCACAAAGGGGCGGCAACAGCGCTTGGGCGAGGTGCCCGGCCGCGCCCGTCACGCAGACGCGCATTGCGATCGGGCCGCGCCAAGTGCCGGCATCACCTCCTCGGCAAGGCACGCCATCGATTCGCGTACGACTGCGCTTTCCACCGCGCCGGCGCCGATTGCGCACAGCAGATGCGTCACGCCCGCGTCACGGTAGCGCGCTAGGCGCTCGATGCATTCCGCCGGCGATCCGGCCACCGTCATGCCCGCCGCCTCGAGGAGGCGTGGCTGCGCCCCGAGCCGCAGCAGCGATCGGAATCGCCCGATCTCGCGGAACCGCTCGTAGGACGGATACAGGCGCTCGAGCACCGGCGCCGTGGCGCGCAGGAGCTCGGAATAAAACCACGTGAACGCCGGCCGCGCGATTGCCTTCGCGCGCGCGCCGTCGCGCAGGCACAAGATGCCGACGGTCATGCCCATGCGCGCGGGATCGGGATGACGCCAGGCAGCGCGGTATCTGCGGATGTCCTGCTCGATCATGAACCATGGCTTGAACGGCCCGGCAAGGACGCCGAGTCCCTGCTCGGCGGCCCAGTCGAAGCTTTCCGGGCTGACCGCCGCCGTCCAGAGCGGCGGGTGCGGTCGTTGCACCGTCGCCGGAAGGATGTCGAGCGCTTCGAAGCGGTAGCGTCGCCCCGCGTGATTCAGCGGACCGTCGGCAAAGCTCGCGCGCAGCACCGCGAGCGACTCCTCGGTGAGCTCCCGGCTTTCCGCCATGCGCGCGCCGAACACCTCGTACTCGCGCGGCGAGAATCCGCGTCCGATGCCGACCTCCAGCCGCCCGCCGGAGAGTAGATCCAGCGTCGCGACGCGCTCGGCGACGTGTATCGGATGATGGTACGGCAGTGGAATCACGCCGAGCCCGAGCCGCAAGCGCGTTGTGCGCTGCGCGGCCGCCGCGAGGAAGAGCTCGGGCTTGGACGAATGCGAGTAACCGCGCATGAAATGATGTTCGACCAGCCACGCGCAGTGAAAGCCGGCGCGCTCGGCGATCTCGAGCTCGCCGAGCGCGTCATCCACGGCCTGCCGCTCGGTCCGCTGGAGAAACGGCGGCATCGCCAGCTCATAAAAAAGATCGAAGTGCATATCAGGACAGATTGGGCCAGACACTTTGCAGCATGGGTCGGCTCAGGCTAGATTCGGGAATCGGTTGCGGAGCCCTAATTGATGCCCCCTGCGTTGGTTCATTCGCTCAACGACGAAAGCCTGCCTTACCACGATCCGCTGGGCAAGCTGAATTGGGAGGGCGTGGCGCGCGACACCTGGTGGCTGCCGCCCGAGGCGTTGTCGCTCGCGGGGACGCCGGCGTTCGAGCGCCGGTCGCTTGCCGACCGCCAACGCCTCTCGCATTTCGAGTTCGTGCATCTGCTCGAGACCGGACTCTGGCTCGAGTCGCTCTTCATCGCGCAGCTCGCTCGCGGCCTCGACGAGACCGCGGATGCTGCGCTCAAGACCCGCTATCTGCACGAGATCCGCGAAGAGGCCGGACACAGCCTGATGTTCCTCGAGCTCATGACGCGTAGCGGCGTGTCGATCCCCGACGCGCGCGCGCACCGGCCGTGGCTCGCGCGCCAGGTCGGCCGCCACGCGCCCGCCGACGGGCTCCTCTTCTGGACGACCGTGCTCGCCGGCGAGGAGCTGCCCAACCGGATGAACGCGATGGTACGCGCCGGCGTCGAGCAATCGACCGTCTCCGCGGTCGTGTATCGCATGGTCGAGCTGCACATGCATGACGAGGCGCGGCACATCGCGCACGCCCGCGCGACGGTCGAAGCGCTCGCGCGAGCGGCCTCGACGACGCAGAGGCGCGTCACGTCAGCGGCGCTTGGCGTCGTGATCGACCAGTTCGCGCGCTGCGTGTTCTTTCCGCCGCCGGCGGTCTACAGGATTGCGCTCGAAAAAGATGCGGCGAGCGGTGCGCAGTGGGCCGCGCTGGCTGCGGCGAGCGCGGCTCGCAACGAGCTGGTGAAACGCTCGTTGCAGCCGACGCTCACTTTTCTGCGCCGACTGGGCCTGCCGGTGCGCTCGCGCTACGCGTGAGCGCACGCTCGACCGCTCAATCATCGTCGCGCTTCTTCTTCGGCAGCGTCCACCAGACGATGAGAATCGCGATCGCCAACGCAACCGCGGCTTCGAGAATGAAGATCCAGAGCCCGCTCTCCATGTGCGCCGCTATACTGCCCGTGCAATGCCTGGTGACACGAATCCGATGATACGCGTCCCGCGCCGGTTTTCCGTACTGGTGTCGGTACCTGTGCTCGCGATCGCAATGCTCACGCTCGCTGCCTGCGGCACCGCGCCGAAAGATGCCGCCGTTCAACAGGCTTCCTGCCCGGCCCTATCACCCTGCCCCGTCTGCCCCGTTTGCCCGGTGGTGGAGCCGGCGAAACCCGATGCGCCGCCGCTCGAGCGCGCGAGCTACGCCGATCTGCCCGGCTGGGCTGCGGATGATCTCGCCGCGGCCTGGGATGCATTCCTGCGGAGCTGCCGGTCGCTGCGCTTCCGCGACAGCTGGGTCGCCGCGTGCGGCAAGGCTGCCGAGATCGCAGCGCCGACGACCGACGCGATCCGCGCGTATTTCGAAGCGAACTTCACGCCGTATCGCGTCACGAATCCGGACGGCACCACGGAAGGGCGCGTCACGGGCTATTACGAGCCGCTCCTCAACGGCAGCCGCGAACGGCGCGCGCCTTTCCTCTACCCGCTGTATGCGCCGCCGGACGATCTGCTGATCATCGATCTCGCGAGCGTGGCGCCCGACACCAAGCACCTGCGGCTGCGCGGCCGCGTCGAGGGGCGGCGCGTGGTGCCGTATTACTCGCGCGCCGAGATCGACGGCGGAATCGCCCCGGTGGTCGGCAAGGAGATCGTGTGGGTCGACGACGCCATCGAAGCGTTCTTTCTCCAGATCCAGGGCTCCGGACGCGTGGGACTGCCGAGTGGCGAGACGGTGCGGATCGGCTACGCGGACCAGAACGGCCATCCCTACGCGTCCATCGGGCGCTATCTCATCGACCAGGGCGAGCTCACCCTCGAGGAGGCGTCGATGCAGGGCATTCAGGCCTGGGCGCGCGCTCATCCTGCGCGCGTGGCGGAGCTGCTGAATCAGAATCCCAGCTATGTCTTCTTTCGCGAGCTGCCGGCGAAGGACGGGGGCGAGGGATCCGGTGCCGCCACCGGATACGTGGGCCCGATCGGTGCGCTGGGCGTGCCGCTCGCCGCG
Source organism: Burkholderiales bacterium (assembly GCA_041617635.1). Taxonomy (GTDB): domain Bacteria; phylum Pseudomonadota; class Gammaproteobacteria; order Burkholderiales; family SG8-39; genus JAABRB01. Next base: position 51,381 of record JBFJOO010000015.1, read on the forward strand.
GAGCGCTCGATTGCGGTCGACCGACGCTACGTCCCGCTCGGCGCGCCGGTCTATCTCGCGACGACGCGGCCGAACTCCGATGAATTGCTGGAGCGGCTGATGATCGCGCAGGACACCGGCGGAGCGATTCGCGGTCCCGTGCGTGCGGATTTCTTCTGGGGCACCGGCCGCGAAGCCGGCCGGCTCGCGGGCCGGATGCGCCAGCTGGGCAAGATGTGGGTCCTGCTGCCGAACGGCTATCCGGTTCCGGAGCCGGCGGCGCCGGGCCGCTGAATGCAGCTGCCCGCCGTAACCGTCAACGAGACGTCTCGTCCAGAATCGCGGAGAGCTGCTCGGGATTCCGCGCGCCCTTCACGCGGCGCCCGTCCTTGAAGTAGAGCGTGGGCGTCGAGTTCACCTTGAGCTTGCGCCCGAGCGCAAGATTCTTGTCGATCGGCGTCACGCAGTTCGCCGCGGCGTCCGGCACCTTGCGTTTCAACACTAGGTCGAAATAAGCCTGCGACGGATCCTTCGAGCACCAGATCGCCTCGGAATGCTTGCGGAACTCGGGCCGAATGACGGGGTACAGGAAGGTGTAAATGGTCGCGTTGTTCACTTCCTGCAGAGCGGTGTCAAGCTGCCTGCAGGCCGGGCAATACGGGTCGGAGAATATCGCCATGACGCGCCTGCCATCTCCGCGCACAGTCTTGACCGCCTGCTCGAGCGGCAGATCGCTCCACTTCAGCGGCACAGACGTCAGCTTGTCGACCCGCTGCTCCGTGAGATCGGTGCGGGTACGCGCATCGATCAAGCGTCCGATGAAGAGATACTCGGCGTTCTCGTCCGTGTAGACGATCTCGTCGCCGACGAGGATCTCGTACAGGCCGGCGAACGAGGTCTTGGTGACCTTGTCGACCTTCACGCCCTGGTGGCGCGCCTCGAACGCGCGCTTGACCTGGGCCTCGTCCGCCAGCGCCGGCGGCACCATGCTGGACAAGGCGAGCAGGGCGAACGCGGCCGCCAAACGTGTAACACTTCTCATTAAGCGTCCTTTCCGGTCGGCGCTCAGCTCAAGGCCTGGCGCACAAGCAGATTCTTCAAGACCGGCATTCGGTCGGTTAAGTTCAATCCCGCGTTGCGAATTTCGGGAATAAGCCTTCCGCGCGCCGCAAACAGGCTCTGCAGCCCATCGGTGACCCGCTGCATCGCGAGGATCGGTTCGGCCCGCGCCCGTGCGTAGCGGCGCAAGAGTGCGAGCTCGCCACAGTCCCTGAACGGCTCGCGCGCGCGCAGCACCGCGACCAGGGTGCGGGCATCGCCGAATCCGAGGTTCACACCCTGCCCCGCAAGCGGATGCACGACATGGGCGGCGTCGCCGATGAGCGCGACGCGCGGCGCGACGCTACGCTCGGTGACGAGCATCTGCAGCGGAAAACTCACCGCTGGCGTCAAGATCCCAAGGTCTCCCAGGACCTGGCGCCCCGCTTCTGCGACGCGTTCGCACAGCGCATTCGGCGCGAGGTCGAGCAGATCGTCCGCGTGCGCGTCGGGCGTCGACCAGACCATGGACATCCGCGCCCCGGGCAGCGGCAGGTAGGCGAGCACACCGTCCGGGCGAAACCACTGATAGGCAGTGCCGCGATGCGGACGACCGCATGCGAAGTTCGCCACGACGCCGCGCTCGCCATAGCTGCGCGCCGCCGCGGACAGCCCCGCTTGCTGCCGCACCCACGACGCAGCGCCGTCGGCGCCGACGACCAGCGCTGCCTCGATGCGCTCACCGCTCTCCAGCACGAGCGTCGCACCTCGATCGTCGATCGCCATTTCGGCGCAGCGCGCGGGAGCGAAGAGCTGCACATCGCGCTGCGCCACGAGCCCGTCCCACAAGGCGCGCTGGAGGCGCCCCGACTCGACGATGAATGCGAGCTCCGCCACGCCCGTCTCGTACGCGCTGAACGAGACGCGCGCGCCCGGCGCGTCGCCGAAGACCTCCATGCGACGCACGGACTCGATGCGCGATTCATCCAGCGACCGCCATCCGCCGAGCCCGGCAAGAAACGCCGCATTGCCCGGGCTGATCGCGTAGATGCGGCTGTCCCACGCGTCGGAAAGCGGCGGCGGCGCGCCAGGCTCGACGAGCGCGACCTGCATGCCGGCGCCTTCGAGCGCCCGCGCGAAGCTCGCCCCCACGAGCCCTGCCCCCACGACGACGACATCGAACCTCATGGGCGGATTCTAGAGCCCTATCGCAAACGGCGACGCTCTAAGCGGGAAGGAGGGTAACGGGAGGGAACCAGCCGGTTCCCTCCTGTTCGTGACCTTCCGCTCAGGCGCAACCGACGGCGCCGCGGCTGACTCGGCGCCTAGGCCTGCTGATGTGGGTGCCTTATAATCCAGCCCCGCGTGGCGAGTTAGCTCAGCGGTTAGAGCAGCGGAATCATAATCCGTGGGTCCGGGGTTCAAATCCCTGACTCGCCACCACTTCCCTTCGTTTCGAGTTGATTTGCGGGAAGTTATTGCGGGCGCGACGCGCTCGGCTGGCGGGATCGATTTCCCTGTCGGATCCTGCGACGCCGCAGCGCCAGCGCAATGAACCCGGTCAGCAGGAGCATCAGCGCGTCGGGTTCTGGGACCGACCGTCCCTCCAGCGCTGCTCGGGTGCTGACGAAGTTCGCGTAATACTGACTCGTGGCGAGTTGCGCATCGTAGAGCGGGCTCGTGGGATCGAGCAGCTGGCCCAAACCGGTCAGAAGCGGAAACTGCGACAGATCGGCGAGCAGCAGTGCTTCCCCCGTGGCCACGTCGAGCAAGATCGGGCTGTTCGGCGCGAAAAGCAATGACAGGTCATTGCAGAAAATGCAGAAAAGTCGGCCGAGCGGCTCGTTGCCGCGATACACGTCGTCATCGGCCAAGAACACCGTTTGGCAGCTCGGGTCCGGTAACTCCGTCGTTCCGCAGGGAATGAGGCTCGCACCGATCTGCATGACCTGCCCGAAAACCTGCGTCACCGGATCGCCCGCTGCAAACAGGTCGTAGAGCGAATGGCCAAGCGAATTTGTACTGCCGGGCGAGCTGAGAGCCACGCTGTAGTCCAGGATCGCCCCGAGGCCGGTCCGCGTGATCGTCTGTGTCGGGCCGGTGATCGGCGCGATGTCCAGCGTCCATGACCGATCGTTCAATACGAGCAATGGGATGTCGCCGAGATTGATCGCGCCCGAGTCGAAAAACGGCCCGAGCGTCGCCCCGGTCATGATCTCGAGCGCTTGCACGGTCAGGGTGCCGCTTAAGACCAGGGTCGTCGTATTGTGGATGGTGTTGTCGAGAAAGAACGTCGGCTTCGCCAGGAGGGAACCGCCCGACACCACCCCGCCGCCGATCGTCGGCAGCAGTTCGACGGTCTCTCCCATTGGGAAGACGACCAGGTTCTTCACTTTGTCGTCGCGACTGTCGCGCACGGGTATATTGAACTGCAGCGCGACCATCGGCTTCGGGTCGAAGCTGATCTGCTGCTGCAATCCGAGGGAAACCGTCGGCGTTACCGACAAGAGGTCGTATCCGACGGGCCCGATATTGCTCTGCAGGATCTGGCCGACCAGCGGAATGAGCTGGTTCACGTTGAAGGAAAAATCGAGGAACGTCTGCGCCCCACTCCCTTCCAAAGAGCCGTCGGCGAGCAACACGCCGCTCAGATTGATGTTCGGGGATCTGAATCCGATCGAAACGCCTTGGGCCACGTCGACGGTCTGATTGAAGGGCACCACCGGCTTGTCGAGCACCTTCAGGCCGCTCAGCGTGCTGAGCTCGAAGAGCTGCTGGCTCAGATCGACGCTGCCGAGATTGATGCTCGGCCCATCGAAGCAGACGACCAGGCAGCCTGCCGTGGTGATCTTTCCGGACGCCTTCAAGTCCAGATCGACCTTGGCTTCCGCATAAGGGAATACGGTCGTGAACCCGGCCGTGGGCTCGAAGCGGTGCAGGACGGGATCGATCAGCAGGTTACCTAGCGCCGGCGTCGCGTATCCCGACCCCGCCGCGGCGACCACGGCGTTGAGCGGCGTATTGGCGAGATTCAGCAGCGAAACCGGACCAGGCGGCGAAGCGGAGACGGCGAACGGCTGCCCGAATTGGACCTCGCTGGGAATCGTCAACAGGACGTTCTTGGGATAGTTGAGGTTGATCGACCCGGAATTCGCGTAGAAGCTCGCGGTCAGTCCCGCAGCGAACGAGGCGGTGGGCGAGATCTTGACCCCGACATCGAACCCGAGAAAGCTCGCCAGTGCGCTGGTCGGATCGCTGAAGCTGCCGGGATTCAGATTGCCGCTAATCCCGGCCGGCGGGGGAATGGTGATCGACTCGTCGATGATGACCGCCGCGCCCGGCCCCCAGAGATTCTGGTTTACCGTCGCGAAATTGAGATTGACGCTTACCACCCCGGCGTGGGCGGTCGCCCCCCAGACAAGACACGCTGACGCACACGCCGCGAGCGCACCGACGCCGTTACGCATAGGGGGCCTTGCCTGGAAGACGGCTCGTCAAGCGAGCGACCCGGCTCCGCTAGCGATTCCCATGCCAGGCGCGAAAGCCGAATCTGGACAAACAGTTGCAGAAGAGAAGCGTCCGCCACCGTAAGAAAAACGGACACTTTCTGCGGCAGGCGCACGCGTCCCTTGGTCAGTTTCGGTGCCGGAAAGAACACGGGCTTGCGATCCCAAATACCTGATCTGTAAGGTGACAATCGGGCACGGCGCAGAATCCCTGACGCCTGTGCAACGTCCACGCGCGGGCGGACCAAAACCCCCTAAAATAGCGGGCCATCCCGGCGTCCCTTAGGACTCGAAAAATTTTGGTGAAACAAGTACTAACTGCGCTGATCGCCGTGTTCGCCGCGCTTGCAACGGCCACCGCGTGGGCGCAGTTCCGGACGATCCCCAAGGAAGTGCTGCGCGGCGAGCTCACGCACGTGATGCAGGGCGTCGTGTCGGTGAACGGGCGGCACATGAAGCTCGCGCCCGGGGCGCTGATCTTCGCGCAGAACAATCTGACCATCGTGCCCACCGAGATCCCGCGCAATTCGCTCGTCGAGTACACGCTGGACCGGAACGGCGATCTCTTCAAGGTCTGGATCCTGACCCGCAGCGAAGCGGCACGGCCGAATCCGAACTCGCCCGGCGGCTTCTGGCCCGCGGAAGGACCGACGGGCACGCCGATACAGCAAGTCCTTCCGTCGTCCCCGACCGGTACCGGGCAACCCGCGCAGCAATGAAGCAGACGAAACGGGTCTTCATCAAGACGTTCGGCTGCCAGATGAACGAGTACGACTCGGCCCGCATGGTCGACGTGCTCGGGGCGGCGGAAGGCATCGAGCCGACCGAGCGTCCGGAGGACGCCGACGTCATTCTCTTCAATACGTGCTCGGTGCGCGAGAAGGCGCAGGAGAAAGTGTTCTCCGACCTCGGCATGGTGAAGCACCTCAAGCGCGCGAATCCCGATCTCCTCATCGGCGTGGGCGGTTGCGTGGCGAGCCAGGAGGGCGCCGCGATCGTCGCGCGCGCGCCGTACGTGGACATCGTCTTCGGCCCGCAGACCCTGCATCGCCTGCCGGAGCTGATTCGGGCCCGCCGCGGAACCGGGCAATCCCAGGTCGACGTGTCATTTCCCGAGATCGAGAAGTTCGACCGCATGCCCGCGCCGCGCGTCGCGGGCCCGACGGCGTTCGTGTCGATCATGGAGGGTTGCAGCAAGTACTGCAGCTTTTGCGTCGTGCCCTACACGCGCGGCGAGGAGTTCTCGCGCCCGTTCGACGACGTGATCGCGGAGATCGCCGAGCTGGCCGAGGGCGGCGTGCGGGAAGTCACGGTGCTCGGCCAGAACGTCAACGCATACCGCGGCGCCATGGCGGATGGGGAATGGGCCGATCTCGCCCTGCTGCTCGAATACATCCAGGAAGTGCCCGGCATCGAGCGCGTCCGGTACACCACCTCGCACCCGAAGGAGTTTACGCAGCGCCTGATCGATGCCCACGGTGCGCTCGACAAGCTCGCGCCGCACGTCCATCTGCCCGTGCAGTCGGGGTCGGATCGGGTGCTCGCCGCCATGAAGCGCGGCTATACGGTGCTCGAGTACAAGTCGATCATCCGCCGGCTGCGCGCAGCCTGCCCGGGGGTCTCCATCACGTCGGATTTCATCGTCGGATTTCCGGGCGAGACACTGGTGGACTTTGAGAAAACCCTCCGCCTCGTCGACGAAATCGGATTCGACGGCTCGTTCAGCTTCGTCTACAGCCCGCGGCCCGGCACGCCTGCGGCCAGTCTCGCCGATCCGACGCCGCGCGAGGAGAAGCTCGCGCGCCTCGCGCGCCTGCAGGCCGCGCTCCAGATCGAGGCCCGCCGGATCAGCGCCGCGATGGTGGGCACGGTCCAGCGCGTGCTCGTCGAGGGTCCTTCACGGAAAGACCCGCGCGAGCTCGCCGGGCGCACCGGCAACAATCGCGTGGTGAATTTTCCCGGCGGCGGGGATCTGGTCGGAAAGACGATCGAGCTGCACATCGACGCCGCGTTGCCGCACAGCCTGCGCGGGCGCATCGCGGCGCCGCACGATGCGGCGGTCGCGTCGTGACACCTATTAACCCGCAGAGGATCGACTGAGCGACTTGAAATCGAAGCCCGTCGAAGTCTTGCTCGCCCCGGTCGACAACCAGCGCCTGGCAAACCTGTGCGGCGCCCTGGACGAGAACATCCGGCAGATCGAGGGCGCGCTCGACATCTCGATCGCGCGACGCGGCGAGCGCTTCACCTTGCGCGGCACACCCAGCCAGACCGCGCGCGGGGCGCAGGTCCTGCAGAAGTTCTACGCCGACGCCCGGCGCGAGCTCACCCTGGACGACATCCAGCTGGGTCTGGTCGAGGCCCAGCAGCCGACGGACGAAGAAGGCGATGACGCGCCAACGCTGCTCACCCGGCGCGCCGATCTGCACGGTCGCACCCCGCGCCAGCGCGGCTACCTGAAGAGCATCTTCGCGAACGACGTGACGTTCGCGATCGGTCCGGCCGGGACCGGCAAGACCTACCTCGCGGTCGCCTGCGCGGTCGACGCGCTCGAGCGCGACGCGGTGAAGCGGATCGTGCTGGTGCGACCAGCGGTCGAGGCCGGCGAGCGCCTCGGATTCCTGCCCGGTGACCTCGCGCAGAAGGTCGATCCCTTCCTGCGCCCGCTCTACGACGCGCTCTACGATCTGATGGGCTTCGACAAGGTCGGACGGATGTTCGAGCGCGGCGCGATCGAGATCGCGCCGCTCGCGTACATGCGGGGGCGGACGCTGAACCATTCCTTCATCATCCTCGACGAAGCACAGAACACCACCCCGGAGCAGATGAAGATGTTCCTGACGCGCATCGGCTTCGGCACCAAGGCGGTCGTCACCGGCGACGTGACGCAGATCGACCTCGCGCGCGGCCAGACGAGCGGGCTCGTGGCGGCGCGCGTGATCCTCGACGGGGTGCGCGGCATCGCGTTCACGGAGTTCCAGTCGAGCGACGTGGTCCGCCACCCGCTCGTCGCCCGGATTGTGGATGCATACGAGCGGCATGAGCGCAGCGACGGTTGACACCGCGTCCCAACGCGCGGACACCGCGTCCCAACGCGCGGACACCGCGTCCCGACGCCCAAACGCCGCGTCATCACGACGCGTGGCCACCGCGTCATCACGGCGCGCGGCGCGGCTGGCGGTGACGGTGCAGTACGGCGTACGGCGCACCGGGCTGCCGGCACGCGCGACCGTCGAGCGCTGGGCCCGGGCGGCCCTGCGACGGGCCGCGAACGTGACGGTCAGGTTCGTGGGCGCCGCCGAAGGCCGCGCGCTCAACCGCCGCTATCGCGGCCGGGACTATGCGACCAACGTGCTAACGTTCGCGTATCCGGTCGCAGGTCGGACCCTGGCGGGCGACATCGTGCTGTGCGCGCCCGTGGTGACGCGCGAGGCACGCGATCAGGGCAAGACGGTCGTGGCGCATTGCGCGCATATGGTGGTGCACGGCCTGCTGCACCTCCAGAGCTACGATCACGTGGAGGATCGGGAGGCGCAGCGCATGGAGGCCGCGGAGCAGCGGATCCTCGTGAAGCTCGGCTACTCCGATCCGTACGGGAGGGAGGGTTGAGGAGTGGAAGAAGACGGCAGTAGCCCCAAACCCAACTGGCTGGAGCGGCTGAGCGCGCTCCTCGTGCGCGCGCCGGAGGACCGGGAGCAGCTCATCCGGCTGCTGCACTCCGCGTTCGAGCGCAGCCTGCTCGACAGCGACGCACTCTCCATGATCGAAGGCGCGCTCGCCGTCTCCGAGCTGAAGGTGCGCGACGTCATGGTGCCGCGCACGCAGATGGACGTGATCGACATCAACGAGACGCCCGACAAGTTCGTCCCGCACGTGATCGCCACCGCACACTCGCGCTTTCCCGTGATCGACCGCAACCGCGATCACGTCATCGGCATCCTGCTCGCCAAGGATCTGCTGCGTTACTACGCCGGCGAGGAGGAGTTCAACGTCCGTGAGATGCTCCGGCCGGCGGTGTTCGTCCCGGAGTCGAAGCCGCTGAATGCGCTCTTGCGCGACTTCCGGGCCAACCGCAATCACATGGCGATCGTCGTGGACGAGTACGGCGGCGTCGCCGGCCTGGTCACCATCGAGGATGTGCTCGAGCAGATCGTGGGCGATATCGAGGACGAGTACGATTTCGACGAGGTCGAGGACAACATCCAGCGCGAGAAAGCCGGACGCTGGCGCGTGAAGGCGCAGACCGAGATCGCCGACTTCAACGAGCGCTTCGGCACGAGCTTTCCCGATGATGAGCACGATACGATCGGCGGCCTGGTGATCAGCAAGTTCGGGCGGCTGCCGAAGCGCGGCGAATCCATCGTCGCCGAGGACTTGCGGTTCCAGGTGCTGCGCGCGGATTCGCGGCGGCTGCATGCGCTGCTCGTGGAGCGCGCTTCGGCGCCGGCGCCCGCGCCCGCCTCGTCTTGACCCTTTCGTCCGCCCGAGTGCGCCTCGCCGTCGCGGCTGCGGCGGGCGCGATCTCGATTGCAGGCTTCGGCGACTGGCCCGTTTTCTTCGTGCCACTTGCCGCGTTCGCGGTGCTGGTATGGCTCTGGCTGCGCACCGGCTCGGCCCGCGAGGCGGCGTGGCTCGGATTCGCGTTCGGTGCAGCGCTGTTTCTCGGCGGCGTGAGCTGGGTGTACGTCAGCCTGCACGACTTCGGCATGATGCCGGCGCCGCTCGCCGCGATCGCGACCGTGGTGTTCTGCGCGATTCTCGCGGCTTATCCGGCCGCAGTCGGATACGCCCAGGCGCGGCTCGGCGGCGCGCCGGCCACGCGGGCCCTCGTGCTGATTCCCGGGCTGTGGACGCTCGCCGAGTGGCTGCGCAGCTGGATCTTCACCGGCTTTCCCTGGCTCGCGCTGGGATACTCCCAGCTCGATTCGCCGCTCGCGGGCTACGCCCCGGTCGCCGGAACCTACGGCGTCTCGTTCCTGGTCGCGCTCGCGGCCGGCTGCATAGTGCTCGCCGTCCGGCGCGAGCGAACGGTGCGGCTCGCTGCCGGCCTGCTCGTGATCGCCGTCGCAGGGGGCCTCGCGCTCGCGCGAGTCACCTGGACCGCGCCGTACGGCGATCCGGTCTCGGTCGGCCTCTTGCAGGGCAATATTCCGCAGGCGCTCAAGTTCGTCCCCGGCCGCTATGAAAGCACGCTCGCGACCTACGCGCGTCTTGCCGCGTCGACCGATGCCCGCCTCGTCGTGATGCCGGAGACCGCGATCCCGCGATTCCTCGAAGCGGTGGACCCGGAATACCTCGAGCGCTTGCGCCTGCCCATCGCGGCGCGGAACGGTGATGCGATCATCGGCGTGCCGATGCGCGACACGCGCGGACGCTACTACAACGCGGTGGTGAGCATCGGGTCGTCACCGCGCCAGACTTATGCGAAGGACCACCTGGTCCCGTTCGGCGAGTTCATTCCCCCGGGGTTCGGCTGGGTGCTGGCGATTCTGAAAATCCCGCTCTCCGACTTCTCCGCGGGCGGCGCCGACCAGCAGCCGCTCGCGATCGCCGGTCAGCGGGTCGCCGTGAACATCTGCTACGAGGATGCTTTCGGGGAGGAAATCATCCGTCAGCTCCCCGCGGCGACCCTCCTCGTCAATGTGAGCAACGTCGCCTGGTTCGGGGATTCGCTCGCCCCCGCGCAGCATCTGCGCATCTCGCGGATGCGTGCGCTCGAGACCGAACGATCGATGCTGCGCGCCACCAACACGGGCGTGACGGCGATCGTGGACGAGCGGGGTCACGTCCGGGGGCGGCTACCGTCGTTCACCGAAGGGGTACTGTCCGGAGCGGTCCGGGGCCGCGTCGGCGCCACCCCCTATGTGCTGGCCGGCAACTATCCGGCCGTGTTGCTGTCTCTGCTCTGTATTGGCGCCGGGACTTGGGCCGCGCGGCGGGGCCGAGCGCCCGGGTGATCTCCACCGAGGTCGCGTGGTGACCCCCGGCTCGAGGAGGAGCGAAATGCGGGCACTGATCGCAGCGAGCCTGTTCACCATTCTTGCGGTCACGCCGCACGTTGCGCGGGCGGGTACGGTCGCCGACCGGGCAGCCGTGCAGGACGCAGCGCGGCGCGGCGTCATCATCTGGGATGTGCGCAGCGCCGAGGAGTATCGGCGCGGCCACTTGCCGGGCGCCGTCAACATCGACGACCCGGCCTGGGTGCTGCGCGACCCGAACACCGAGGACTTCATCGCGCTGCCGAAGATCGAGCGCATTCTCGGCCAGGCGGGCCTCGACCCCGCACGCGAGATCATCGTCTACGGAACGCGCGGAACCTGGGTGCCCTACTTCGGGCTCTACACGATCCAGTATTTCGGCGGGCGAAACGCGCGCGTCTATCATGACGGCATCGAGGACTGGGCGGACGCCGGCCTGCCGATCGAGCGCGAGGCGCGCACTCTGCCGCCCGTGGCATTGCACCTCGTGCCGAATCCAGCTGTCAGTGCGACCACCGACGAGATGATCGCGCGGATCGGGCGCAACGACGTGCAGATCGTCGACGTACGCACGCCCGCGGAGTTCGTCGGCGAGGACATCCGCAGCCTGCGCGGCGGCCACATCCCCGGCGCAGTGAACATCCCGTACGAGCAGAACTGGCGCGACCCGGACACCGTCGCGAAGCTTTCGCGCCGCCAGGTCCGCACCAACGAGGGCATGGCACTCAAAACGATGGACGAGCTCCGGTCCGTCTACGGGAAGCTCGATCCCGCCAAGGAAACGATCGTCTACTGCCAGAGCGGCGCGCGCGCGTCGCAGACCGCCGGCGTGCTGCAGAGCCTCGGCTTCACGAACGTGAAGGTGTACGACTCCTCGTGGCTCGCCTACGGCGCACGGATGGACGCGCCCGCCGAAAACGTGACGTTCTTCAATGTCGGGCGGCTGAACGCCCGGCTCGGCGCGATGCAATCGCGCATCGACCAGCTCGAGCGTGAGCTCGCCGCGACTCGCGAGTCCCTGCAGGCAAAGCCTGCCGACGCGAAGCCGCGCTGAACAAACGTCGGCGCTCGACTGATCACAGAGGGTGAGCCGGCCTGCGGCCGCCTCATGGTGCCGCAAAGCGCGTCCTCGGGGCGGGGCCCGGTTTGCTGCGCCCAGACAACACACGACAGGGCGCAACAAACCACCCGCCACCGACGACTGCGGCACAAATCGCCCGCCGCAGGCCGG
>JBFJOO010000016.1:0-62409 GCA_041617635.1 Burkholderiales bacterium
CGCTCTCCTCGGTGGGGGTGGTGATCGCCTCGTCGTAGGCGTTGGTGTGCAGGCTGTTGGTGTTGTCGTAGGTGGAGATCAGCGCCTGCAAGGTGGTGCGGATGTCGTTGAAGGCGATCTCCTGCGCATGCAACGACCGCCCGCTCGTCTGCGAGTGGAACTTGAGCTTCTGGCTACGCTCGTTCGCGCCATAGCGGTGCTTCATCGCCACCGCCCAGATCCGCCGCGCGACGCGGCCGAGCACCGCGTACTCGGGATCCATGCCGTAGCTGAAAAAGAACGAGAGGTTCGGCGCGAAGTCGTCGATGTGCATGCCGCGCGCGAGGTAGGTCTCGACGAAGGTGAAGCCGTTCGCGAGCGTGAACGCGAGCTGCGAGATCGGGTTCGCGCCGGCCTCGGCGATGTGATAGCCCGAGATGGACACCGAGTAGAAGTTCTTCACCTTGTTGTGGATGAAATATTCCTGGATGTCGCCCATCACCTTGAGGCTGAACTCGGTGGAGAAGATGCAGGTGTTCTGCCCCTGGTCTTCCTTCAGGATGTCTGCCTGCACCGTGCCGCGCACCGTATCGAGCGTCCACTCGCGGATCTTGTCGAGCTCGTCCTCGGTGGGCGCACGCTTGTTGTCCGCCTTGAACTTGTCCACCTGCTGGTCGATCGCGGTGTTGAAGAACATCGCCAGAAGCGTTGGCGCCGGGCCGTTGATGGTCATCGACACGCTGGTGTTGGGCGCGCAGAGGTCGAAGCCTGAGTAGAGCACTTTCATGTCGTCGAGCGTTGCGATCGAGACGCCAGAGTTACCGACCTTGCCGTAGATGTCGGGCCGCTCGTCGGGCTCGAAGCCGTAGAGCGTTACCGAGTCGAACGCGGTGGAAAGCCGCTTCGCCGGCATGTCCTTCGACAGCAGGTGAAAGCGCTTGTTGGTGCGGAACGGGTCGCCCTCGCCGGCGAACATGCGGGTCGGGTCCTCGTTCTCGCGCTTGAACGCGAACACGCCCGCGGTGAACGGGAACGAGCCCGGCACGTTCTCGAGCATCAGCCACTTGAGGACTTCGCCCGGATCCTCATAGCGCGGCAGCGCCACCTTGCGGATCTTGGTGCCGGAGAGCGTCTCGCCGACGAGCTTGGTGCGCACCTCCTTGCCGCGGATCTTCACGACGTAGTCGTCGCCCGAGTAGGCCTTCTGCATGTCGGGCCACATGGCGAGGAGCTTCTTGGAGCGGTCGTCGAGCTTCGCGTCGCGGTCGGCGATGAGGGCGTCGATCTCCGGCACGACTTCGTCATTCCCGCGTACGCGGGAATCCAGGTCCGGGGCCGTGCTGGATCCCCGCTTGCGCGGGGATGACTCGAGCATGTGCTTCGTGTCGACGAGCGACTGGCGAGCGCGGGCGATGCGGGCCTGCTCGACGGCGTGCCGCTTGTAGCCGCGCGTCGTCTCGGCGATCTCAGCGAGATAGCGCACCCGCTGCGGCGGGACAATTGCCTGCTTGCTGGTCGATGCCTTGTGCTTGACCTTGGGCAGCTTGCCGGCCTCGAGTGCGAGGCCGTGCTCGACGAGCTGCGGCGCGATCGCATGGTAGAGCGCGGTGACACCGTCGTCGTTGAAGCGGCTGGCCTGGGTACCGAACACCGGCATGTCGTCAGCCTTTGCCGAGAAGAGCTGGCGGTTGCGCTGGTACTGCTTGCGCACGTCGCGGAGCGCGTCCTCGGCGCCCTTGCGGTCGTACTTGTTGATCGCGATGAAATCGGCGAAGTCGAGCATGTCGATCTTCTCGAGCTGGCTCGCCGCGCCGAACTCGGGGGTCATCACGTAAAGCGACACGTCCACGTGCGGCACGATCGCCGCGTCGCCCTGTCCGATGCCGGACGTCTCGACGATGACGGTGTCGAATCCAGCGACTTTGCACGCGGCGATTGCTTCAGGCAGCGCCTTGGAGATCTCGCCCGTGGCTTCGCGCGTCGCCATCGAGCGCATGAACACGTTGGGCGTGTTGATTGCGTTCATGCGTATCCGGTCGCCGAGCAGCGCTCCGCCGGTCTTCTTGCGCGAGGGATCGATCGAGATCACCGCGATCTTCAGCCGGTCGCCCTGGTCGAGCCGCAAGCGGCGCACCAGCTCGTCGGTGAGCGAGCTCTTGCCTGCGCCGCCGGTCCCGGTGATGCCCAGCACGGGCGCCTTCGCCGTGTCGGCGGCCTGCGCGAGCTCTTCGAGAACCTTGCTCGAGCAGGCGCCTGCCTCGAGCGCAGTGATCAGCCGTGCCAGGGCACGTGAATCGCCCGCCTTGATGGCCTTCAGGTCCTTGGGCGCATGCAGCGCGAGATTCTCGTCGCAGCGCTTCACCATGTCGTTGATCATGCCCTGCAGGCCGAGCTTCGCCCCATCCTCCGGCGAGTAGATCCGCGTGACGCCGTAGGCCTCGAGCTCCTTCACTTCGACCGGCACGATCACGCCGCCGCCGCCGCCGAACACCTTGATGTTCTCGCCGCCGCGTTCACGCAGGAGATCGAGCATGTACTTGAAATACTCGACGTGGCCGCCCTGGTAGGACGAGATCGCGATGCCCTGCGCGTCCTCCTGCAGCGCGGCGACCACCACTTCCTCGACCGAGCGGTTGTGGCCCAGGTGGATCACCTCGCAACCGGACGCCTGCAGGATGCGCCGCATGATGTTGATCGAGGCGTCGTGGCCGTCGAAGAGCGACGCCGCCGTGACGAAGCGCACCTTGTGCTGCGCCTTGTAGGCGGTGAGCTCGCGGCTGACGGAGAGGTCGGTCATCGTGCGTCCCCCTGGGGCGCCCCGGGGCGGCGGGCGCTTCGGACCGGTTAGTTTACTGCGGCCAGGGGCTTACGCGTCGGGGAGTCGGCTCAACAGCAGGCGACGGGTCCGGTAATCTCCGGCCGGGAAGTTGGATGCGCGGTCGGCGACGCCAAACCGCGCGCGGAGCCATGGAAGCACTCAACCAGATCCTGCTCGCAGGCGCACTCGTCTTGCTCGCGGCGCTCCTGCTCGGGGCGCTCTCGGCGCGCATGGGTCTGCCGCTCCTGCTCGTGTTCTTGGTCGTGGGCATGCTTGCCGGCGAGGACGGTCCCGGCGGCCTCGTGTTCAAGGACCACGCGCTGTCGTTCCTGGTCGGCAACGTCGCGCTGGCGGTGATCCTGCTCGACGGCGGGCTGCGGACGCAGTACGCCGTTTTCCGGGTGGCGCTGCGGCCGGCACTGGTGCTCGCGAGCGCCGGGGTCGCGATCACCGCCGCGCTTGTCGCCGCGTTCGCCGCCTGGGTCTTCGGCCTCGACTGGCGGATCGCCGCACTGCTCGGCGCCATCGTCGGGTCTACCGATGCGGCAGCTGTGTTCGCTCTGCTCAAGTCCACGGGAGTGAGGGTCGGCGACCGCGTCGCCGCCACGCTGGAAGCGGAGTCGGGCATCAACGACCCGATGGCGGTGTTCCTGACCGTCGCGCTGATCGAGGTCGCCCTCGCGCCGGGCGATCTGCCGCTCGGGCGGCTGGCGATGGATCTGGTCGAGCAGTTCGGCATTGGCGCCGCGGCCGGCCTGGGATTCGGCTGGGCGGCGAGCCGCGCGCTTCCGCGCCTACGCATGGGCACCGGCCTCGACGCACTGCTCCTCAGCGCGACTGGCGTTTCGGTCTTTGCGCTCACCAACGTGGTGGGCGGCAGCGGGTTTCTCGCCGTTTATCTCATCGGCGTGCTGGTCGGGAATGCGCGCGCGCCGGCCAGCGACGACGTCCTGCGCGCCATGGACGGCATGGCGTGGCTCGCGCAATCGGTGATGTTTCTGCTGCTCGGCCTGCTGGTCACGCCGCGCGAGCTCGTCCACGTGCTCGTCCCGGCGCTCGGCGTAGCCGCCTTTCTCATCCTGGTCGCGCGCCCGGTCGCCGTATGGGCGTGCCTTGCGCCGTTCCGGTTCCGCGCACGCGAGACCTGGTACGTCGCGTGGGTGGGGCTGCGCGGCGCGGTGCCGATCGTGCTCGCAATGTTCCCGCTCTTTGCCGGCTTGCCGGAGGCGAAGCTGCTGTTCGACGTCGCGTTCGTGGTGGTGCTCGGCTCGCTGCTTGCGCAGGGCACCACCGTCGGCATCGCCGCTCGCGCCCTTAGGGTGACGCTCCCGCCGCGCGCCGAGCCGAAAGCGCGCGTGCAGCTCACCGGCGGCGCCGGCAGGATCGAGTTGGTCGAGTTCGCGATCGGCCCGCGCTCAACGCTCGCCGGCACGCCGCTCGCGGAGGTCGAACTGCCGTCGCCAGCGCGTGTGGTGTCGGTGATGCGCAACGGGGAGCCGCTCGCGCCGGCGGAGGCGGGGACGCTCGCGGCCGGCGACGTCGTGGCGATCGTCGCGCCAGCAACCGCGGTGCCCCAACTGGACGATCTCTTTCTCGCCGATGCCGAGGCAGCGACGGTCGCGCGGCACCGTGCATTTGGCGAGTTCCTGTTCGACGCTGATGCGCCGGCCGCGGACGTGCTCGCGCTCTACGGCGCCGCTCTCCCGGCGGACGCTCCACCCGACGCGACGCTCGGCGACCTTCTTCGCACTCGGCTGCCCCGCCAGCCGGTCGAAGGCGATACGGTCGAGTGCGCGGGGCTCGTGCTGACCGTCGCGGTGATGGAAGGGCCGCACGTGCGACGCATCGGCCTGCGGCTGCCGCGCGCGGAGTAGCTGGCGAAGGCGCCGCCGCGCGGCGCTACTTGATGCCGGCGTGCATGAAGGACTGGACGAACTGGCGCTGGAAGAGGAGGAACGCGACCAGGAGCGGCGCCACGGCCATCAGCGTGCCGGCCGAGATCACCGACCAGTCGACCCCGGACTCGGGGGCGCCGAAGATCGCGAGGCCCACGGTGAGCGGGCGCGTCTCCACCGAGCTGGTGACGACAAGCGGCCACAAGAAGTTGTTCCAGTGGTAGCTCACCGAGACCAGCCCGTACGCGAGATACGTGGGCCGGGCGAGCGGCACGTAGACGCGCCACAGAACCTGCAGCATGCCGCAGCCCTCGACGCGCGCGGCCTCGTCGAGTTCCTTCGGCACGGTCTTGAAGGTCTGACGCAGAAGGAAGATGCCGAAGGCGCTCGCGAAGTACGGCATCCCGATGCCGGTGATCGTGTCGACCAGGTCGAGACGCGCCATGGTGCGATAGTTCTCGACGATCAGCACCTCCGGCATGACCATGAGCTGCACCAGCACGAGCGCGAAGGCGATGTTGCGGCCGGCGAACGCGAAGCGCGCGAAGGCGAACCCGGCCAGCGTGCACAGCACGAACTGGAGCGCGAGGATCAGCGTCACCATCATGAACGTGTTGAGGAAATAGCGCGCGAACGGCGCGACGTTCCACGCGCGGGCGAAGTTCGTGAGCGTGAGCGGCGCCAGCGGATCGAAGCGGGTCGCGAACTCCGGCGGGTGAAATGCCGCCCAGAACGCGTAGAGGAGCGGCGCAAGCCAGAGCGCCGCCAGCAGCCAGGCCGCGACGATCTCCAGCCAGCGCCCGGGCTGGTGCATGCCCGCGCCGGTCATCGGTAGTGGATCCTGCGGTCGAAGAGAAAGAACTGGCTGACCGCCACCGTCGCGAGAAAGGCGAGCAACACCGTGGTCAGCGTGGCGGCGTAGGCAGTGTCGAGAAAGCTGAACGCCGCCTCGTAGATGTAGTAGAGGAGCAGGTTGCTCGCGTTGTCGGGCCCGCCCTTGGTCAGGATGAAGAGGTGGTCCACGAGCTTGAAGGCGTTGATGAGCGCGTTGATCAGCACGAAGAGCGTCGTCGGCATCAGCAGCGGAAAGACGATCCGCCAGAAGTAAGTCCAGCGCGACGCCCCTTCGACGGTCGCGGCCTCGCGCAGCTCGGGCGAGATCGATTGCAGCGCCGCGAGGTAGAAAATCATGAAGAAGCCGGCCTCCTTCCAGATCGTCATCGCGATGATGCAGGCGAGCACCGTCGACGGATCGCCGAGCCAGTTGTGGCTCGCGCCGCCGAAGGCGGACACGATTTTGTCGAGCAGCCCGATCTCGGGCGTGTAGAAGAAGAGCCAGATGTTCGCGACCGCGATCATCGGCAGCACCGTGGGCGTGAAGTAGGCCATGCGCACCAGCGCCCGCCCGGGCAGGCGGCCGTTCACCCACAGCGCCATCAGGATCGCGAGCGCGACGCTCGCCGGGATGGTGCCGACGGCGAACCAGAAGTTGTTCTGCACGACCTGCAGGAAGATCGGGTCCGCGGCGAGCGCGCGGTAGTTGTCGAGGCCCACGAACACCGATGGCCGCAGCCGCGAGCCGGTCGTGAAGAGGCTGTGATAGACGGTCGCGAAAGTCGGGTAATGCGTGAACGCGATCAGCAGCACCGCCGCAGGGAGGAGCAGCAGCCAGCCGTAGACGTGCGCGAGGCGCCGCTCGTGCATGACTCGGTTGTCAGGACGAAGAATGCAGATCGATTCGGGCCGGCGCTGCCCGGGTCATCCCCGCGCAAGCGGGGATCCAGCGAGCCTCTGAACCAGATCGGTCGGGATTCCCGCTTCCGCGGGAATGACGACGCTCTGCAAAGGCTCCCTCACGCGCGCCGGCCCGGCAGTCGATCAGCGGTAGGGCTTGAGCAGACGCTCGGACTGGGCCTGCGCCTCGGTGAGCGCGGCCTTCGGCGTCTTGCCCCCGGTGAGCGCCGCCTGGATCGCGTCATCCAGGAGCTTCCGCACCCGTCCGGTCTGATACGTGGACAGCTCGGCGGTGGCGTACTCGAGCTGGTCGCGCGCGACCGCCGCCGGGGCGAACGTCGCCACGTAGTCCTTGAGCAGCTTGGTCTGGTAGGCGTCGGCGCGCGTGCCGATGTAGCCGGTCGCGATGCTCCACTGCGCGGTCCGCTCGGGATCGGTCATCCACTTGACGAACGTGAGCGCCGCCTTGCGCTCCTCCGGCGTCGATTTCTTGAAGATGTAGAAGTTGCCCCCGCCGGTCGGGGTGCCGCGCCGCTTCGCGGCCGGCAGCATCGCGACGCCGAAGTCGAACTTCGCGTTTTCCTTCACCGCGGTGAGGTTGCCGGTAGAGTGCCACATCATCGCCGTCTTGCCCTGCAGGAAGTTCTCGCGCAGCGTGCCCCACTCGACGGTGCCCTCGGGCATCACCTTGTGCTTCTTCGTGAGGTCGACCCAGTACTCCAGCGCGCCGACGACCGCGGGGCTCGAGAAGTGCGTGACGTTGCCGTCCTGATTCATCAGCACCTGTCCGTTCTGCATCGTGAGCGCGCCGAACATCCAGTACGGATAGCCGGTCGACGGGATCATGACGCCCCAACGGGAGACGTTGCCGCTCGCGTCCTTCTTGACGAGCTTGCCGCCCATCTCGGCCATCTCCTTCCAGGTGGTGGGCGGGCGATTCGGGTCGAGCCCGGCCTCCTTGAAGGCGTCCTTGTTGTAGTACATCACGATCGTGGAGCGCTGAAACGGGATGCCGTACACCTTGCCCTTGTAGATGCCGTTCTCCATCAGCGCCGGGTAGAACGCCTTCAGCCATGCCTTCTCGTCCGCGGTCGTGACGATGTCGTCGAAGGCGTAGATCAGGTCCTGCTCGATCAGCTCGTAGATGTCGATCGAGAAGAGCACCGACAGCTGCGCGGGCTGGCCGGCCTTGTGCGCCGCTAGCGCCTTGATGCGCGCGTCGTTGTAGTTGCCCGCGTACACCGCGTTCACCTTGATGTCGGGGTGCTCCTTCTGGAAGTCGGCCACCATGCCGTCGATCACCTTGGTGAGCGGGCCGCCGACCGCGATCGGGTAGTACATGGTGAGCTCGGTCGCGGCGGCCGCGGGCAGTGCGGCGAGCGGTCCGAGACCGATCGCGAGTACGAACGCCAGAAAGTATCTTCTCAGCCTGCTGGTCATGGTTGTTGTCCTCCTTGGGTTGACTGCGTGGCGCGCCCGCCGCGCGGCGGGCCGCCCGGACCGAAAACTCATACCGGGGGCGCGAGCGCCCGGTACTCCTCGCGCCGTATGCCGGTCTTCGAGTCGAACACGTGCGCCGCGGCGGCGTCCCATCCTACCCGAATCGATCCGCGCCGCTCGGCGGGAAAGTGTCCGGAGACGCGCAGCATCAGCGGCTCTTCGCCGACGCGCGTGGCGACGACCGTGTCGGCGCCGTGATAGTCGACCGACTCGACCTCCGCCGGCAGGCCACCGCGCTCGACGATGCGGATCGCCTCGGGCCGCACGCCGAGGAGGAGCGCGTCGCCCGGACCTTCCACCAGCCGCGCGCCCGCGGCGCCCCGGATTCCCGCGCCGCCCTCGACGGCGGCGAGCCGCAGGATGTTCATCGGCGGGGTGCCGATGAACCGTGCGGCGAACGCGCTCGTCGGCCGGGCGTACAGCGCTTCGGGCTCGCCCGACTGCTCGACCTTGCCCTCGCGCATGAGGATGATGCGATCGGCCATGCTCATGGCCTCGATCTGGTCGTGCGTCACGTAGATCACGGTCATGCCGAGCCTTTGCTGCAGCGCGCGAATTTCGACGCGCATCTCGTGGCGCAGCTGGGCGTCGAGATTCGAAAGCGGCTCGTCCATCAGGCACACCGGATTCTCGGCGATGACCGCGCGCGCGAGCGCAACGCGCTGGCGCTGCCCGCCCGAGAGCTGCGCCGGCCGCCGCTTCAGCAGTCCGCCGAGGCCGACCAGCTCTGCGACGCGGTTCAGCCGGCGGCGGCGCTCGTCCGCCGCAACGCCGCGCACTTTCAACCCGAACACGATGTTCTCGCCGACGTCGAGATGCGGAAACAGCGCATAGGACTGAAATACCATCGAAATGTGACGTCGCGATGGCGCGTCGCGCGTGACGTCGCGGCCGCCGATGCGCACGCAGCCGGCGCTCGGCTCCTCGAGCCCTGCGATCAGGCGCAGCGTGGTGGATTTCCCGCAGCCCGAGGGGCCGAGCAGCACCAGGAACGATCCGGCGGCGGCCTCGAAGCTGACATTCTCGACGGCGCGCGCCGACCCGTAGTGCTTCGAGACCCCTTCGAGGATGATTTCGGACATGGACTTGGCGTGAATCGGGCGAGGACGGATTCTAGCCGGCTGCCGCGCCGCCGGTGCCGCGCCCACAATCCACGCCAGCCGCACGCTCGAAAACGAAACGATATAGAAGGTTACGCCGATTTCCCCGCGTGTCGTGCCGCCACGACACGATTCTCAATGCCATTGGCATTGGAATTCGCGCCCGGATTGTTTAGCATGCGGGTGCAGGGCGCATGATTGCCACAGCGGCACGCACGAACGGTGGCCACCCGATGCACACCCAACCAACAACAAAACGCTTGCTGCTCCGGACCACGGTGTCAGGCCTGCTGCTGCTCGGCCTCGTTACAGCCTGCCAGACCACGCCGCCGCCGCCCACCGATCCGCAGCAGGTGCTGATCGAGAAGGGCCGCCAGCTCTTCTTCAACGAGACCTTCGCCGGCAACGGCCGTACCTGCGGATCGTGCCACCGGGAAGAGGCCAATTTCGCGATCAACGCGGCGTTCATCGCCACGCTGCCGCCGAACGATCCGCTATTCGTGGCGGAGTTCGTCCCGGCCCTGAAGGCGAACTTCGAGAACCCGCGCCTGATGCGCGAGTTCGGCCTGATCGTCGAGAACCTCGACGGATTCGAGGACCTGCCGAACAAGTTCGTCATGCGCGGCGTGCCGCACGTGCTCGCGATGCGCAACTCGGTGGCGAGCGCGCAGGGACCGCGCACCGGCTGGTCGGGCGACGGCGCGCCCGGCGACGGCTCGCTGCGCTCGTTCGCGACCGGCGCGGTGATCCAGCACTTCACCAAGACGCTGAATCGCGTCGCGGGCGTGGATTTCCGGCTGCCGACCGACGCGGAGCTCGACGCGCTCGAGGCATTCCAGCTCTCGCTCGGCCGCCAGCAGGATCTCGCGCTGCCGCTGGCCCTCAAGGGAACGGTCGCGAAGCGCGGCCAGGCGATCTTTCTCGACAACAGTCTCGGCAAGTGCAACCTGTGCCACCAGAACGCCGGGGCGAACGCGAACTTCGGCGGCGGCAGCCTCGGCAACGCCAACTTCGATACCGGCGTCGAGAATCTTCCCGACCAGCCGGCCCGGCTCACCGGCGAGAAGGTGCCGCGCGACGACGGCTTCGGCCGGCCCGGCGACGGCACGTTCAACACGCCGCCGCTGGTGGAGTCGGCCGACACGGGGCCGTTCTTCCACAACAATTCGGTCGAAACCATCGAGGGCGCGGTGGCGTTCTACGACGGCGCGTCGTTCAACAACTCGCCCTCCGGCCGCCTGCTCGCGTCGGTCGATCCGCGCGGGATCGGCATCGCGCTCGACGCCACCCAGATCGTGGAGATCGCCGCGTTCCTGCGCGTCATCAACGCGCTCGAGAACATTCGCCAGAGCACCGCGCTCCTCACGGAGAGCTTGCGCGAGGATGTGTCGCACACCACTCGCGCTGAAACGCTCATCGAGCGGGCGCTGCCCGAGATTCGCGACGCAGCGAACGTGCTGGCGAGCGCGGGACTGCATCCGCAAGCGGTGGCGCAGCTCGAGGCGGCCAGAAAGTCCGCGCGCAAGGCGAACAAGTGGTTCTTCGGACGGCGCGACCACACCGAACGCGCCGTGCAGGCCTTGCAGCGGGCGCGCGCCGAGCTGATCGAGACGCCGGGGGGGAGCTGAAGATGCCGAGATGGCTCGCAATCGCGGCCGTGATCGCGGCGCTGCTGGCCGGCGCGTCGTACGCCCACGGCCAGAGGCAGACCGAGCGCTACATCCCGCTGGGGCAGTCGCCGGGGCTGTCCGGCAAAGTCACTTACCTCGGCGCGATCGAAGCCGCAGATCCCGCGGCCCGCACGATCACTGTCGCGCGCCAGACGATCAGGGTCAACGACCAGACGCGCATCTGGCTCGACCGCAGCCGGATGAAGCTGACCACGCTCGACGGGAGCTTCGCGGATCTGCAGCCCGGCCGCCGCATCGAAGTGATGCCGGCGGGATCCGACCGCGGCGCACCGGCCGCCTGGATCAAGATCGAGCTGACCGGGACCGACGGACCGGCCCGCTGACCGGCGCCGCGCGAGTATTGCGCGGGCGCTTGGCCGGCGCCTTGCGGACGCGGCGCGGCGGCTCGGCCTTCAAACCGGCAAGGAACGCATCGATGAGCGCGGGCGCCGCGGCGGCGAGGTCGAAGCGGTTGGGCGTCTCGACCCAACTGCGCATCAGGCCGGTGACGAACGCATAGAGGCCTTGCGCCGCGACGCGCGTGTCGGTGCGCGCCGGCAACTGGCGCTTGGCGACCGCCTGCTCGAACGCCACCTCGCAGCGGCGCAGGCAATCCGTGCGATCGTCCAGTTGACGCGCACGCACCGGCGCGAGCTCCTCGGTGTACTCGCACCGCAGAAACACCACGTCGAACACCGCTTGCGTGCGACGCGATGCGGCCAGGTTCTGCAGCGCGTGAACGGCGAGTTGCCGTACCGCGCCGAGCGGATCGATGGCCGAGGCACGGTCCATCTCTTCCAGCGCAGCGTTCATCGGCATCTCCACGCGCTTCACGAGGGCTTGGAAGAGGTCCGCCTTGTCCCGGAAGTGCCAGTAGATCGCGCCGCGCGTGACGCCCGCCGCGTCGGCCACCTCGGCGAGCGACGTGTGGCCGA
Source organism: Burkholderiales bacterium (assembly GCA_041617635.1). Lineage (GTDB taxonomy): Bacteria > Pseudomonadota > Gammaproteobacteria > Burkholderiales > SG8-39 > JAABRB01. Next base: position 11,632 of record JBFJOO010000016.1, read on the forward strand.
CGCCGCGCGCGCGGAACACCCGCTCGGCGGCGTCGAGCAATTCCTCGCGTGTGGCGAGGGCTTCTTCGCGTGTCTTGCGCACCATTGAAACGTTCCGGAAACAAAAAATAACAATGCGGTATTTTACAAACATACACGTTTGTATGTAAACTCCCGCGCTGTTTAATTACGGCTGGCGCCCGATGCGCCACAGCGCTCGCCGTTCGTGCCGAGAAGAGACGGAGTTCCCCCGATGAGATTCACCTCGCTCCCCGCCCGCACGCCGCTCGCGGCGCCGGGCATCGCCGCGCTCGCGCTGCTGGCACTCGTTGCACTGGCCGGCTGCGGCCCCCAGGGCCAACCGGGCGGCTTTCACGGCTTTCCTCCCGCGCCGGTGACGCTCCTCGAGGTGAAGCCCGCCACGGTGCCGCTGGAGTTCGAGTACGTCGGGCAGACGGCGGGCTCGAAGGAAGCCCAGGTCCGCGCGCGGGTCACCGGCATTCTCGAGCAGCGCACGTACCAGGAGGGCAGCCGCGTCAAGGCGGGCGAGACGCTGTTTGTCATCGATCCGAAGCCCTACGCCGCAGCGGTACAGGCGGCCGAGGCCGAGCTCGCGCGCGCCGAAGCGCAGCTCGCGCAGGCGAGCCGCGATCGCAGGCGGCTCGAGCCGCTCGTCTCCGGCGACATAGAGGGCGCCGTGAGCCAGCGCGAGTACGACGACACTCTGTCGGCCGAAGAGATGGCCCGCGCGAACCTCAAGCTCGCCAAGGCGAACCTGACGACCGCGCGGCTGAACCTCTCGTACACTAAGGTCACGGCACCGGTGAGCGGGTACGCGAGCCGCGAGCAGAAGTCCGAGGGGAGTCTGGTGTCGCCCGGGCAGGACAGCCTGCTCACCACGATCTCGCAGGTGGATCCCATCTGGGTGAACTTCAGCATCTCGGAGAACGAGCGGTTGCGCCTCGATCAGCTCAAGCGCGACGGCAAACTGATCGTGCCCGACGGACCGCAGGGCGGCTACGAGGTGAGCGTGCGCCTCGCCGACGATTCCGTCTATCCGCGCAAGGGCAAGCTCGCGTTCATCGACGCGCGCATCAATCCCGGCACGGGCTCATACGACGCGCGCGCCGTGTTCCCCAACGAGGACGTGGGCCTTCGGCCCGGCCAGTTCGTGCGCGTGATCCTCTCCGGTGCGACACGGCCGAACGCGATCGTGGTGCCGCAGCCCGCGGTGATGGACGGCCCGGAAGGCAAGTTCGTGTACGTGGCCGGCAAATCGAAGGATGGCAAGGATGTCGCGCTGCCGCGCGCGGTAATGGTGAGCGACTGGGTCGTGATCGGCGGTGCCAATCAGTGGATCGTCGAGTCGGGACTCGATCGCGGCGACCAGGTCGTCGTCGATGGCATGGCGAAGCTCCAGCCGATTCCGACCGGCGCACCGATTGCGCTCGGCCCGCCGCCCGGCGCCGCGGTTGCGGCCAAGGACGGCGTCGCGACGAAGCAGCACTAAACGAGCCGGAACGCACCCCCACCCAATCCGGCGCCAACCCGCACCGTCGCTGACCCGCTTTCCGAAGGAATTTCCAATGTTCTCCCGCTTCTTCATCGACCGCCCGATCTTCGCCGCGGTGCTGTCGATCTTCGTCGTGCTGGCAGGGCTCGCGTCCATGCGCGTGCTGCCGATCGCCCAGTATCCCGAGATCGCGCCGCCGGTCGTGCAGGTGCAGGCGTTCTATCCCGGCGCGTCGGCGCAGGTGCTCGAGCAGACCGTGGCCGCGCCGCTCGAGAACGCCATCAACGGCGTCGAGGGCATGATCTACATGAGCTCGAACTCGGCGTCGAACGGCCAGCTGCAGATCCTGGTCACGTTCGACATCGGCACCGACGTGGACCAGGCCGCGCTCAACGTGAACAACCGCGTCAAGCAGGCCGAGGCGCGTTTGCCGCTGGAGGTGCGGCGCCAGGGCGTGACCGTCGAGAAAGGCTCGTCGGCGTTCCTGCAGGTGCTCGCGTTCTATTCGCCGGACGGGCGCTTCGACGACCTGTACACGTCGAACTACGTGACGCTGAACGTGCTCGATCGGCTGAAGCGCATCCCCGGCACCACCAACGTGCAGATCTTCGGCGCGAAAGACTACGCGATGCGGATCTGGGTGCGGCCCGACCGCCTCGCCCAGCTGCGGCTCACCACCGCCGACCTGACTGCGGCCATCCAGGAGCAGAACGCACAGTTCGCCGCCGGCAAAGTCGGACAGGCGCCCTACAGCGGCGACCAGGAGCTCGTGTACACGATCACGACGCTCGGCCGGCTCGCCGATGCGGAGCAGTTCGCGAATATCATCGTCCGCGCGAACGCCGACGGCTCCACCATCCGCCTGCGCGACGTGGCGCGGGTGGAGCTCGGCAGCAAGGACTACGAGTTCATCGGCCGGTACAACGGCAAGAGCGCGACGCTCGTCGGCATCTTCCTGCAACCGGGCGCCAACGCGCTCGACGTCGCCGGCGACGTCAAGCGTACCGTGGCGGAGCTCGCCGAGCGGTTTCCCGCCGGTTTTTCCTACGCGATCCCCTACGACACGACGCGTTTCGTCGAGGTGTCGATCCGCGAGGTGCTGAAGACGCTCGGCGAGGCGATGCTCCTCGTCTTCCTGGTGGTGTACCTATTCCTGCAGAACTGGCGCGCCACGCTCATTCCGATCATCGCCGTGCCGGTGTCGCTGACGGGCGCCTTCGCGGGCCTCCTCGCGCTCGGCTACTCGATCAACACGCTCACGCTCTTCGGCATGGTGCTCTCGATCGGGATCGTCGTGGACGACGCGATCGTCGTGCTGGAGAACGTCGAGCGGATCATGCACGAAGAGCGCCTGCACGCGCGTGAGGCCGCCATCATCGCGATGCGCGAGGTGAGCGGCCCGGTGGTGGCGATCGTGCTGGTGCTCACCGCGGTGTTCGTGCCGATCGCGTTCCTCGGCGGACTGACCGGCGAGCTGTACCGGCAGTTCGCGGTCACGATCTCGATCGCGGTCGGAATCTCGGGCATCGTCGCGCTCACCCTGACGCCGGCGCTCTGCGTGATGATCCTCAAGCGCGGCGAGCGGCCCCCGGGCCGGTTCTTCACGTGGTTCAACGACTGGTTTCGCCGCGTGACCGGCCGCTACATCGGCGGCGTGACCTGGATGATCCGGCGCGGCGCCATCGCGCTCCTGCTCTTCGGCGGGATGGTGGTGATCGCGAGCGGCCTGTGGCGCGTGACGCCGGGGTCGCTCGTGCCGGACGAGGACCAGGGCTATTACATCGCCGCCGTCATCCTGCCCGACGGGGCCACGCTCCAGCGCACCGACCGCGTCGTGAACCAGGTGGTCGACATCCTCAAATCGAATCCGGCGAACGAGGACGTGGTCGCGTTCACGGGATTCGACTTCCTCGGCGGGGGTTTTCGCAACAACGCCGCGACCATCTTCGTCACGCAGAAGCACTGGGACCAGCGCAGCGTGACCACTTCGGAGCTCGTCGGCGAGGTTTTCATGAAGACCGGGCACATCAAGGAGGCGCTCGTGCTCGCCTTCGGGCCGCCGCCCATCTTCGGGCTCGGCAATGCGGGCGGCTACGAGTTCTACGTCCAGCAGCGCGGCAACGGCAGCTCGGCGAAGCTCGCACAGGTCACGCAGCAGCTGCTTGGGCGGCTCAATTCCGATCCGATGCTCGGCGGCGCCCAGACGCTCTGGCGCTCGAACGTCCCGCAGCTCCACGTGGAGGTGGACCGGGAGAAGGCCAAGTCGCTCGGGGTGCCCGTGGACGACGTCTTCAACACGCTGTCGGCGACGCTCGGGACCTACTACGTCAACGACTTCAACAAGTTCGGGCGCACCTGGCAGGTGCTGATGAGCGCCGAGCCGCGCTTCCGCAACCGGCCCGACGACATCGGTGCGGTGTGGGTCCGCTCGCAGCGCGGCGAGATGGTCCCGCTGCGCTCACTCGCCAAAGTCGCGTACTCGTCCGGTCCGGACGCGCTCGACCGCTTCAACAACCTGCCGGCGGTGAAGATCTTCGGTCAGGGGGCGCCGGGCGTGAGCTCCGGCCAGGCGATCGAGCGTGTCGAGGCGATCGCCCGCGAGGTCCTGCCCGCGGAGTTCACTTTCGACTGGGGCGGCGCCTCCTACCAGGAGAAGAAATCGAGCGGAACGTCGAACCTCGCGCTCGGCATGGCCGTGATCATGGTGTTCCTGATCCTCGCGGCCCTCTACGAGCGCTGGTCGCTGCCGCTCTCGGTGCTGCTGGCCCTTCCGTTCGGGACCTTCGGCGCGCTCACCGCCGTGTGGCTGCGCGGCATGACCAACGACGTCTACTTCCAGATCGGACTCGTGACGCTGCTCGGGCTCGCGGCGAAGAACGCGATCCTGATCGTGGAGTACGCGCTGCTCAAGACCAAGGAAGGCTACTCGCCGTCGGCTGCCGCGATCGAGGCCGCCCGGCTGCGATTCCGGCCGATCATCATGACCTCGCTCGCGTTCATCCTCGGCGTAGTGCCGCTCGCGTTCTCGACCGGCGCCGGCGCCGGCGCGCGCATCTCGGTCGGCACCGGCGTGATGGGCGGGATGCTGGCGGCGACGTTCCTCGCGATCTTCTTCATCCCCTTCTTCTTCCGGCTGCTCGCGGAACGGCGCGTGCGCGAAGCACGCTCCGCAGCCGAGCTGCACGCCGAGGTCGAGGAAGGCGAGCGGCGCAGCGCGGCGCTGCACGCCGCGACGATCGCGGCCACCGAAGGCAAAGGAGCGTCCCATGCCTGAACGCCGGATCTTGCGCGCCGCGCTGGCGCTTTCGCTGGCGGCTGCGATAGCCGGATGCGCCACGACGGAAACGGCGCTCCCGAAGCTGGAACTGCCCGCAGCCGAAGCGCAGGCGCCCACAGCGCTCGACCGCTGGTGGGCGATGTTCGGCGACGCGCAGCTCAGCGCGCTGGTGGACGAGGCGCTGGCCAACAACCTCGACCTGCGCGCCGCCGTGGCGCGCATCGACATCGCACGGGCCAATCTGTTGCTCGCGCGCTCGTCCTTGTATCCCACGGTCGATCTGAACGTGGACTCGGGCCGCTCGCAGCGCAGCGCGGCGACGTCGTTCCCGCAAGGCCCGCCGTTCACCTCGACGACCCACACCGTCGGGCTGTCGGCTGCGTACGAGATCGATCTGTGGGGCAAGTTGCGCGCGGGCCAGAGCGCTGCCGAGTCTACTTTGCTCGCCTCGCAGTACGACGCCGAGACCGTGCGGATCGCGCTGGCGGCGCAGGTGGCGAACACCTATTTCACCTTGACCGCGGCGGATGCCGAGCTCGCCCTCTCGCGCAAGACGCTCGAGACGCGTGACGCGAGCGTGCGGCTGCAGCAGGCGCGGCGGAAGGCTGGGGTGGTGAGCGCGCTCGACGTGAAACAGGCCGAAGCGGCGCGCGCGACGGTGGCCGCTTCGCTTCCGCCGTTGCAGAGGGCGGTCGACTTGCTCCAGGCTTCGATTGCGGTGCTGACCGGTCGCAGCCCGCGGGAAGTGTACACGCCGATCGTCAAGCGCGGCAGCGATATCGAGACCTACGCGTCCGCGCCCGACGTGCCGCCCGGGCTGCCTTCGGACCTCCTCGCGCGGCGTCCCGATATCCGCCAAGCGGAGGCGAGCCTCGCCGCGGCCGATTTCCGCGTGTTCGAGGCGCGCGCGCAGTACTTCCCGTCGGTGGTGCTCACCGGCTCGCTCGGCTCGGAGAGCGCGACCCTCGCCAATCTCTTCTCGGGGCCGGCGGCAATCTGGTCGATCGCGGGCTCGCTCGCACAGCCGCTCATCGGCCTCAAACGCATCGAGGCGCAGGTGGAGGCGGCCTCGGCGCGCCGCAATCTCGCCGAGATCGGCTACGTGCAGGCCGTGCAGGCGGCGTTCCGCGATGTCCACGACGCGCTGGTCTCGCACACCGGCGCGCGCAATTCGTTCATCGCGCAGGAGGAACGCCGCAGGCAGCTTGCCGATGCGCTGAAGCTCGCCGAGCGGCGCTACCGGGCCGGGTACACGGGCTATCTGGATGTGCTCGTCGCGCAGCGCGACCTGCTCGAAGCCGAGCGCGAGCGGCTGATCGCATTGCGCAACCAGCAGACGGCACTGGTGGATCTGTATCGCGCGCTCGGCGGCGGCTGGGAGCCGCGGTCGCTCGCGGCAAGCGCGCAGTAGCGCTTCGGTGAGGGCAGAGGTGTCTTCCCCTCGCTCTTGAGGAGGGGATGAATACCGCGCTCTGCTATCTTCGGCGGTCGGCATCGACTCGTCCGCGGAGCGCCCCTCATGGAAGTCTTCGTCCTGCTCGCCCTCATCCTCGCGAACGGCGTGTTCGCCATGTCGGAGCTCGCGGTCATGTCGAGCCGCCACGTCCGACTCCGGCAGCTCGCCGAGACAAGACATCCCGGCGCGGCGACTGCGCTCGCGCTCGCGGCGCACCCCGGCCGGTTCCTTTCGACCGTGCAGGTGGGCATCACGCTGATCGGCATCTTCATGGGCGCTTTCGGCGAGGCCACGCTCTCTGCGCGGCTGGCGGATGCCCTGCGGACCGTGGCGGTGCTCGCGCCGTACGCGCGCGAGCTCGCGGTGGCGATCGTGGTGGTCGGGATCACCTATTTCTCGCTGGTGCTCGGCGAGCTGGTGCCCAAGCGGCTCGCGATTCACGCGCCCGAGGCGATCGCGACGCGCATCGCCCGGCCGATGCAGGTGCTCTCCGTAGCGATGCTCCCGTTCGTGAAGCTGCTCACACTCTCGACCGAGGGGCTGCTGCGCCTGCTCGGCGTGCGGGAGCGCGTGCGGCAGACCGTGACCGAGGCGGAGATCGAGGGATTGATGAAGTTCGGTGCCGAATCCGGCGTGTTCGAGCCCGCCGAGCACGAGCTGGTATCGCGCGTGCTGCGTCTCGACTCGCAAACGGTGGCCGCGATCATGACGCCGCGGATCGACATCGTCTGGCTCGACGTCGACGCGCCGCTGGAGCAGAGCCTCGAGGTCCTCCGTGACAAGGGCCTCACCCGGTTGCCGGTGTGCCGCGGCGGACTCGACGACGTCATCGGGATCCTCGATGCGCGCGACCTGCTCGACTTCGCGCTGAAGCGCGCGGCCTTCGACATTCGCCGTCACGTCCGCGCGCCGCTCTACGTGCCCGAGACCATCCACATCATCCGGCTGCTCGAGCTCCTGAAGCTCGACAAGGCGCACGTCGCTCTGGTCGTCGACGAGTATGGCGAGGTGGAGGGGCTCGTCACGATCAACGACGTGATGGAGGCGATCGTCGGCGAAGTGCCGGACGTCGACGCGCCGCACGATCCGGAGGTCGTGCGGCGGCCCGACGGCTCGCTGCTGGTGGACGGCGGCGTCTCGCTCGCCCGCCTGAACGAGGAGTTTGCGCGCGGAATCGAGCTACCCGAGGACGAGGCGGGGCGCTACCACACCCTCGGCGGGCTGGTCATGGCACGACTCGGTCGCGTGCCCCACGCCGGCGACGCGTTCGCGTTCGCCGGGTTGCGCTTCGAGGTCGTGGACATGGACCGCCATCGCGTCGACAAAGTGCTGGTCACGCAGCCCGAGTCGACGCAGACCCGCGACGCCGACGGCGCGTAGCCGGCGCCATCCCCTTCGCGGCGAGCTCCTTGAGGGCGCTCCTGCTCTTCTTCAGGCGGGCGAGGCCCATGCCGCGCAGCACGTGCGGCGTCTTGGTGAACTGGATGTTCTGGTACCCGACGATCTCGATCCGGTTGCCCCACGGATCGTAGAAATCGAGGAACGGCCCGGGGAGGAGCTTCACGCGCATCGCCTTGAGCGCCCGGCGCACGGCCGGCTTGTCGTCGACGACAAGCCCGAGATGGCGACCGTCGTCGCGTCCCTGGCGGCGGCCCTTCTGCAGCGCGAGGAACTGGTCGCCGAGATCGATGAACGCCATTTTCGCGCTCTTGCCGCGCAACTCGAAATCGAGAAACCCACGGTAGAACGCAAGCGCCGCCTCGATGTCGCCGACCTCGAGCGCGACGTGGTTGAAGCCCACCGCCCGCGGTTTTCTCGAGTTGGTCATCTGTGCACCTCCGGTCATGCGTGTCGCAATGAGTGAAGTATAGCGACGCCGGGCGAGGCTATGGAGGGCCGAAGCGCGGCGGGCTTGAACCCGTACCGCCGTCCGGTTCTAACATCACCCCTCACGCACTTGACCGAGGGGCAGCCATGTCCGACCAGCAGATCGCACGAGCCGAAGTTGCCGTTACGGAGCTCTTCCCGCGCCTCGATCCGGCCGGGGAACGAATCGCGCGAACGCTCTACCGCCTGATTGCACAGGGCCGCCCTGTCACGCCGGACGCGCTGGCCGACGCGGCGCGCGTCAAAGCAGATGCGGTCGCCGCGGCGCTTGGCAGCTGGCATGGCGTCCAGCGGGACTGGTCCGGCGCGGTGACGGGCTTCTGGGGACTGACTCTCAATGAGACGTCGCATCGCCTGCACATCGCCGGGCGCACGCTGCACGCATGGTGCGCCTGGGACACGCTCTTCCTCCCGACATTGCTCGAATCCACTGCCGAGGTCGAGACCACCTGCCCGGTGACCGGCACGACCCTGCGGCTCATGATCGCGCCGTCCGGCCTGCGCGAAGCGCCGCCGGAGGCCGTGATGTCGTTCGTCACGCCGGAGCGCGCACAGGTCCAGGCGGACGTGGTCCGTCACTTCTGCCACTTCGTGCATTTCTTCGCCTCGACACACGGCACCGAGGAATGGCTTGAACGAAACCCAGGCACGTTCTTGGTGTCGCTTGAGGAGGCCTGGCGCCTGGCGCGCGCGAAGCTTGCGGCGCAGTACCCGTCATTCGGCACAGCCGCTCAGGCGTTGTCCGATCCCCTGTTGCCTGACGCGTAGCCGTTCCCCCGGTCGTCCTTAAGCAGGCGGATCGCGATGACGAGGGCGATCAGAAAGACACCCGCGAACACCGCGAATGCGGTCGCCAGGTTTGCAGCGAGCGCAGCGCCGAGCGCGGTGCCCGAGAGGAGCAACGCATAGATCGGAACGTGGCACGGGCAGGTCAACGCGGCCAGCACCGCCAGCGCGTAACCTTTGCCTCTACCTTTGCGCCGGGTGTCCGCCTGTGCACCAGGTTGCGTTAGAGGCAGGTTGTTCATCCTGTCCATCGGAACATTGCATCCTGTGGAGATTTGCTTGCGGGTCAGGCCCCGCGTGCCGGCGCGTCAGCGCGCGCGCCGAAGAAGTCCCAGAAGCTCGCCGCGACGCAGACCGCGAGCCCCGCGATGACGAGCACCGGCGAGATCCAAAGGCTCACGAACGCGACGATACCCCCGGCGAGCCCGAACCAGAACGGCCGCAGGTTGCGGTGCGCACGCGCCGAGCGGTGGAGCAGCCACAGGCTCAGACCGATCAGCAGCAAAAAGGCCGGGATCAGGACTGCGTCGTTGATCAGGAAACCGGCGCCGACCGCGCTCAAGATCGAGAGCGCCGCAGTCGCGCCGAGACAGCAGGCGGCGGCGAACGAGGTGCCGAACAGGCTGGCGAGCTGTTGTGCGAGTTCCTTCATGGCGCGCCCCTCATCCGGCGCAGCAGGAGAGCCTGCTGACGTCCTTGGTGAAGGTCTGGGCGCAAAGCTTCAGCGCCTCGACCATCGTGAGATACGGAAAGAGCTCGCTTCCGAGCCCCTCGACCGTCATGCCGGCGCGAATTGCGAGCGCCGCGGTCTGGACGACCTCGCCGCCCTCGGCAGCGACAATCTGCGCACCGAGGATCCTTCCCGAGCCGCGCTCGGCGACGAGTTTCACGAAGCCATGAGTGTCGAAGTTGGCCAGTGCGCGCGGCACATGCTCGAGCGCGAGCGTGCGGCTCTCGACCTCCAGCCCCTGCTCGCGCGCCGCCGACTCGGTGAGGCCGACCGTACCGACCTGCGGATCGGTGAACACGACCGCGGGCATCGCCGAGAGATCGAGCGCCGCTGCGCCGCCAGCCATGTTGATCGCGGCGCGCGTGCCGGCTGCCGCGGCAACGTACACGAACTGTGGTTGGGTCGAGCAGTCGCCGGCCGCATAGATGTGCTCCACCGTGGTGCGCATGCGCTCGTCCACCCGGATCGCACCGCGTGCGTCGGTCGCGACGCCTGTCTTGTCGAGATCCAGGTCGGCCGTGTTGGGCGCGCGTCCCGTGGCGATCAGCAGCCGGTCGCCTTGGATCGCCTCGTCGTCGAGCACCACGTGAAAGCGACCACCCTCATAATCCGCGCGCTCGACCCGCGCGTGCCGAATGATCCGCATCCCCTCGGCTTCGAGCGCCTGGCCGAGCGCCTCGTCCACCGCCGGGTCCTCGCGCGAGAGGAGCCGCGAGCGGGCGAGCAGCGTCACGCGGCTGCCGAAGCGCAGGAACGCCTGGCCGAGCTCGAGCGCGGTCGCCGATCCACCCCAGACGATGAGATGCTCGGGAAGTTGCTCGTCGACCAGCGCCTCGGTGGACGTCCAGTAGGGCGAGCCCTTGAGGCCCGGGAGGTCGGGAACCGCAGGCGACGCCCCGGTTGCAAGCAGCACTCGGTCGGGCGAAAGATCCATTTCGCGGCCGTCCGCGCGCGTGATACGCAGTTTGCGTGCGCCGGTGAAGCGTGCCCGGCCGCGCACGAGATTGATTCCGGGCGTCGTCTCGAGGAGCCTTTCGTACTTCGCGTGGCGCAGCTCGGCAACGCGCGCCTGCTGCTGCGCGACAAGCGCCGCACGATCGATGACGGGCACCCGCGGCTCGATCCCGAGGAACGGCGGACGCGCCTGCGCGTCAGCGTAGTGCGCGGCGCGGATCGCAATCTTGGAGGGCACGCAGCCGACGTTGACGCACGTGCCGCCGAGCGTGCCATCTTCCACGAGCGTCACCTGCGCGCCTTCCTCGGCGGCGCGCAGCGCGGCGGCGAATGCCGCGCTGCCGCCGCCGATCACCGCGACGTGCAACCGGGACCCACCGCCCTTGCGCGTCGCGGGCTGCCCGGCGCCACGGAGCGACGCGCCGTAGCCTCTTGCGCCAACCGCGTCGAAAAGCGCAGCCGGTGCCACCGTCCCGCTGGTTTCCACATGCGCGGTTCCGGATGCATAGGACACCTGGGCACGTTGCACTCCGTCAACGCCGGCGAGGGCCTGCTCCACTGCGCGGGCGCAGTGGTCGCACGTCATGCCGGTGATCGCGAGTTCGACGGCGACAGTCATTGCGCAACCTTAACGGGTCGGGAAGGATAGCCCGCATTCCCGGTCGCCGCGGCGATTGCCTCGGCATTTGTCTCATTCGACTCGTAGCGAACGGTCGCCGTCTTCGACGGGTAGTCGACCTGCGCGTCGAGCACGCCCGGGACACGCTTGATGGCGTGCTTGACGGTGATCGGACAGAGCGAGCAGCTCATGTTCGACACTTCGAGCGTCACCATGCGCGGATCGGCAAATGTCAGGGCCGAATAGGCGACGAGGACGCTCGCCACGGCGAGGGACAAAATGTTGTTCTTCACGGGATGCTCCTTTCTAGTAGAAGAGCGGCGCGGCGTAGGGCGAGGCCGCGGCCGCGAGCACGAACAAGGTCACGAGCCAGAACGCGACCTTCTGGCCGCGGCGCACGGCCGGGACGGCACACACCTCGCCCGGCGCGCATTCGACCACCGGCCGGAAGATCCGCCGCCAGGCGAACACGAGCGCAAGCGCTGCGGCGGCGAGAAACACCGGCCGGTACGGCTCGAAGGCGACCAGCGTGCTCACCCAGGCGCCGCCGATTCCCGCGAGCACGAGAACAAGCGGTCCCACGCAACAGATCGAGGCAAGCATGCCGGCCAGCCCGCCCGCGGCGAGCGACAGACCCGGCGACTTTTGCGTCGGCTGGTCCGGCCGCGCAGCCGCTGGCAGCGACGATGCGACGGCAGCAGAACTTTCCCGGATCATGGGCGGTCCCTTCCAAAGGCTGGGAAACCCGGCTACCGTAACCCCGGAGGCGGGTACGGAATCAACAGCGGGCGGGTGCCTCGGTGGGCCCAATTCTCGCGATACGAGGTAGCGCTATGGCGGACGTTGCAGGCCCTACGGGGCAGACCATCGGTGCGCTGGCGAAGGCCGCCGGCGTGAGCGTCGAGACGGTCCGTTACTACCAACGCATCGGCCTGCTGCCCGAGCCGCCGCGCGCGTACGGCACGATCCGCCGGTATCCGCTCGAGACATTGCGCCGGCTGCGCTTCATCCGACGCGCGCAGGGGCTCGGCTTCACCCTGGACGAGATCGGCGCGCTCCTTTCGCTCTCCGACGGTGAGCACTGCGCCGAGACCCGCGAACTCGGCGAGAAGAAGCTCGCGCTCGTGCAGCAGAAGGTCGACGAGCTCGTCGCGATTCGCGAGGCGCTCGACGATCTCGTCAGCCAGTGCGCGCAGGGCAGCCGCGGCAAGGGCTGCCCGCTGATCGACGCGCTCGCGCGCGAGGCGCCTAGCGGGGAAGACGACCCGCGAAGTCTTCCAGCAGCGCGTTGAACCGCTCGGGCTCGTCCACGAAGAGCGCGTGCCCGGCGTGCTCGAACACCGCGATCTCAGACTGCGGCCGGTTGCGCTGCAGGTTCTGCGCCTGCTCCGCGAACTGCGGCGTCACGACGTAGAGGAGCGGGACCCGCACGGCGTGCGCGGCGGCGCGCCAGTGCTCGCGCGGATACGGATAGGCGAGCAGCGCGAGGCTCGCCTCGAGCGGGAGCCGGAGGGCGCCCGCGGTGAGCTGCGCGAGCTCGGCTTCGGGCCGCGCGGTGCGGAACATCGCCCGCACGAACCGGTCGATCGCCTCCGCGCGGTTGCGCTTCAGCGCACCGCGAAAATCGCTTGCGGGTGGCACCGGCGGTTCGCCCACGGAGCTGTCGACCAGCACGACGCCGGCGAGCTTCGCCTCACCGTGCACGCGCGTGTAGTGCAGCGCCTCCAGGGCGCCGAGCGACCAGCCGACGAGCACGACCTTCGGGTAGCGCGCCACGAACTCCGCGATGTCGTCCGCGCGGCGCTCGACCGTGTATCCGGAGGAGGCGACCTGCGAGCGGCCCTGGCCGCGCGGGTCGAGCGCCGCGACCCGGTAACGTGCCCCGAGCGTGGCAACCTGCGCCTGCCAGATCGCGGCCGGCATTGACCACCCGGGAACGAACGCAATCACCGGGGCCTGGGGCAGCGGCGGTCCGGCTTCCAGCACGTGCAGCCGGACGCCGTCGGAGGTGACGAAGTAGCTGCTTTCCACGTGGACCTCGGTCGCGGCGGCGACGGGTATTCCGCACACGATACACAGGGCGGCGAGCGCCGCGCGGCTCACGATCGCTTCGCGGTCTTTCGCGCCAGGATCAGACCCGACTCGCCCTCCCGCCAGTGGTAGCCGAACGAGAAGGGGAGCACCGAGACGTTGCCGTTCGCGTACGCGGCAGCGAGATCCTCCTGGAAGGCGTGCGGGAAATCGCGGATGGGCGGCGTGTAGCGACCGAAGAGACGGATCTCGAACTCGCTGTCGCGCAGGCGCCCATAGGGAATACCCGTGTCGTCCTGGACCAGCACCTCGCTCACTTCGAGTAACGTCCGCAGGGTGCCCGAGAACTCCTTGCCTTGGAGCAGATACGAGGCCGACTTGATCAACGTCATGCTCGGCTTGAACCGCTTGAGGAACGGCAGGAACTCCGGGTTGGCGCGGAGCGCGCCGTCGGTCACGTTGAGCGACAGGTAGTAGAGCGTCTGCGGCTTGCCCGCGGGCGGCCGGAAGAACGTCACCTTCGTGCCCTTCGCGCGGCGTTCCGGGCGGACGCTGGCGGGGGGATGCGGTCCGGGCAGCTGCGCGAGGTCGAACGGTTCGACCGCCACCACGCGCAGGTCCAGCAGGCCCATCGACGCGAGCATGAGCGGCAGAACGCCCTGCAGACGCGGCGTTTGCAGCTGCTCCGACATGTTCTTGGTGATGAAGTAATTGCGCGCGAGGAGATCGCGGAGCGCAACTCGCATGTCGTCGAAGAGCGCTGCCGCGTCCTCGGGGCTCAGGCTTTCCAGCGCCGGCACCTCGCCGGGCGGCTCGAGCCCGAAGAGAACATACGTCTCGCAGCGTGGCGACAGCACGTAGGCATTGAGGAAGTCGGGGCCGCTGAAGGGATAGAGGAGCGAGTGGCAGCGATCGAGGTCGGCTTTGAGCACGTCGTTGCGCCAGCTCTCGATTACGCTCAATCGCTCGCGCTGCAGCCTCTTCCAGCGCGGTGCGAGCGTCTTCTGGTGCTTCTGCCAGTCGTCGAGCGCCGCAATCTGGGCGTGCGGCGCGTAGTCGGAGCCGATGCCGGCGAGCAATCGCGCCGCCGACGTGATGCGCGCATCCGGCGCGGCGGTCTCGCCCGCAATCGCCGGCGCGCATGCCCACAGCGCGGCGAGGATCGCCAGCGTGCGAGCAAACCGAGACGCGCTGCATGCAGCGGCGGCGGACCGCGCGAACATATCAGTCATTCGTAGGCAGCCTTGGCAATGGTCGGGGGACAACGCCCAAACGGCCAGCATGCCGCATGCCAGCCCGGCGGGCGCGACTCGCGTTGCGCAAGTGCCAACTATTTCCGCTCGTTCCGAGCTCGCGCAACGCCCGAGGCAACCTCAGCGCTGCGCCCGCGCGGTCCGGTCGATTTCGGCCTGTCGCTGCTGGATCTCGCGCGGCCAGCGCGACTTGATGTAGGCGAGGACCGCTGCGATCTCCCCGTCCGAAAGCGTGCCGCCGAATGCGGGCATGTCGCTCTGGTAGCCCGGCGGTGCGAACTTTCCCGGCACGAGCCCGTGCTTCGTGATTCCGAACAGAATCGCGTCCGGGTGATGCCACGTGTGCCCCGATGCGTCGTGCGGCGGCGCCGGCATCCGCCCGTTCGGCAGGCGCGACTCCCAGTTCTGCTGTCCCTCGAGCTGCGCGCCGTGGCAGACGGCGCAGCTCTTGTCATAGATCGCGCGTCCACGCTCGACGAGTTTCAGATCGCTCGGATCGGCGCGCGGCACCCCACCCGCCTTCAGGGACTCGTAGGCGACCAGGGCGATCACCGCGACGAGGACAGCTAGGACGAGCGACCAGAAGACGATCGGCCCGATCTTTGAGGATGTGCTTTGCGTCATGATCGTTCCGCCCGATCACAGGGTGCGCCCGCGCTCGGCGATCTGGCGCCACGTCTTCCCGGCGTCGGTGCTGAGGTAGACGCTGCGCTCGAAGGTCGCAATCGCGTACGTGGCTGGCTCGGAAGGACTTTGCGCGACGTAGCCGACGGCGTCGCGCGGGAGCGGCGGCAGCGCGATCTCGCTGCGCGCACGGGTGCTGAACTCCATGCGGTACAGGCGAGGGGCGCCGTCGTGGCCGGAGAACCAAAGGTGCTTGCCGTCGAGATCGAAGTGCACGGCGAAGGCATTGCCACGCTCGAGCTGGACAAACGTGTCGCCGCCGTCTTTCGAGAGAAACAAGCCTTCGCGCGTCGTGACGGCGACGCTTCGCGGGTCGACCGGGTGCACGGCGAGCGAAACGATCTGGCCGGCGAGCCCGTTTGCCGCCGCGTTGCGCCAGCTGAAGCCGTCGTTCTGGGTCGCGTAGATGCCCGGTGTCTTCATGCGCGAGTTGGGCGCCGGGTTGAAGACGTAGACGGCGTTGGTTCGGTAGCCGACCGCCAGGACGTGGAAATCGGATTCGCCCTGAAGCCCGAGCGTGTCCCACGTCCTGCCGCCGTCGCGGCTGCGCATCAGGCCGAACGGGTTCACGAGTCCCGAGCCGGGCGCCGGGTGTCCGCTCGAGTAAAAGCGGTCCTGCGCGGCAGCGAACCCCATGTAGTCATGGCGCGGCCCGGATGCAACCGACCACCGTCCGTCGCTGTAAACCGCAAGGCCGTGGTGGCTGGGGATAAAGATCTGCTTTCCGTCGGCACTGAACGCAAGGCCGTGTACGTGATGCAGAGTGACCGTCTGGGCGGCCGCAGGTGTGCTCGCGACGAGCACGGCGACCAGAGCCGCACGCAAGTGTTGTTTCATGGGTTCCTCTTCCTGTTCTGCTAAACGCTCGGACGCGCGGGCGCCATGTCCCGCGGACACCGGCGCGTGGCGATTGCAAGGATCCTAGAGCGAGATGCGAGGAGGAGGTTTGGGACAGCCGCGCGCGAGCGAGGCGTATCGCTCGCGTGGCGCGTCGGCGATGCCCTCGCCGGCACCGTTCTGGACGGCGAAGCTCGGATACGCAGGAAGTCCGGACATGCCGTTGCAGGTCGCGAAGCAGTGCGCCGCCGCCGCTGGGCTGCTCATCGGGCAGTCGGCCTCTCCGGTGGCCATGTCGGACGTTAGCGGGCCGGCACAGTCGGGGCAAGGCACGGCATCCTGCATCGCAGAACCGCCATCCCCGCAGGAAGCATGCGACAGCGTCGCGCTCGCAATCGGGGCGTGGAGGGCGATCAAAAGGACGAGCACGTGAACCAGGAAACGCGGCATGAGCGGAAGATAGCCGACTCGGATTCGGTTGCCTAGTGATGTCCAGAACGGCTGGGACAGGCGCGACGAGCCGAGGTTCCCGAGCCGCGCGTTCGCGTTAAGACAGCTAAGTGGTTGCGCGCGAGGCCGGATCGTTCGCCTCGCGCGCGGGCCCGCGGTCAGATCACTCGATAGATCTCCCAGCGTGGCGTCCCCGACACGACGAGCGGTTCGAGCGTCTTGCTCCACTTCTTGTGCGCGTCGATGGTGCCGAGCTTCGACCACGAGTCGTCGAGCTCCTTCAAGTCGCGGATCGTCACGTCGATCTCGATCGTGGACTCGTGCGCCCCGATCGAACCGGTGGCGATGCGCATCTTGTCGGCGGTCCAGCCGATCTGCGGAGCGATATCGCGGCTCCAGCCCCGCATCAGCTCGAGAAGCTCGGGCTTATGGCCGAACCTTGCGTCGATGTGCCAGCGTGCAATCATCATGATGGTGCCTCCAGGTTTGCGTGAAGTACTCATACCGCTCCGGCGCGGAGGCTCTGGCAACTGACCTTGCGGCCAGGGTCACCCACCGGAGTTCTTTCGGCTTCGAGCGGCGCCCGCCGAGATATGGACTGCGCGCCGACGACGTCGATTCCTTACCGCGGCGGCACCTCGCGTGGGCGCCCGCGCAGCCGGTAATCCCAATATACAGCCCCCGCGAGGAGCGCGAAGGCAATGAGCTCCAGAGCTCGGTCGAAGCTCGCGAACATCACGTAGCCGAGCAGCGCGGTTCCCGCCAGTGCAGGAGCGAGCGGCGCAAGCGAACCGTGCCGGCGCATGCCCAGACCGACGATGACAGTCGCGAGCGCCGCGAAGAGCACGATCGCGCCCGCCCAGACGCCTGGATTCACGACCAGTGTGACCCCGAGCGCGGAAAGCAGCGCGACGGCCGCGAGCGTGCCGTAGCAGGCGAGCAGCGATAGCAACAGTGCAATCGGGCCCGCACTCCGGCGCGGGTTGATCGCGCGAACGGCGCCGCGGGGGGCCAGACCGCTGGTGTTGTGCTCGGAAGTCGTCGTCATGGCGTGCTCCTGCTGGGGTCGGGGACTAGGCCGGCATGGCCGCAGCTCCTGTCACCGAGACGCAGCATCCGGCGATTCAGTTCCAGGGGCGGCGGCAGTTGACACGGTACCTGACTTCAGGGTTTAGAGTTGGCTCCGGAGGCAAAATCATGAAGACGGCGACATGGAAGATCGGCGGCATGCATTGCACGGGCTGCGCCGAGACCATCAAGCTGGTGATCGACGGCGAACCCGGCGTGAAAGCATCCGAAGTCTCATACGAGAGCGCTTCAGCGCGCGTGCTTTTCGATCCAGCCGCCACGAGCGAGGCACGACTCGTCGCCACGGTGGAGCGCGCCGGGTTCGAAGTGAATCCCGCATGACCGGTGCGGAGATCGCGAGTTTTGTCCTCCTGCCGATCGGACTCGGCCTCTTCGGCTTCATCGAGCCCTGCTCGCTCGGCTCGACGCTCATCTTCATCAAGGCATTGGAAGGCCGGCCCGCGGCATTGAAGATCGCGCAAGTGGTGGTGTTCACGCTCGCGCGGGGGGTCTTCATCGGCCTGCTGGGTGTCGCGGCAGTGCTGGCCGGGCGCGCGTTTCTCGGTTTCCAGAAAGCGGCCTGGCTTGTTCTGGGGCTTGTGTACGTCGCGGTTGGCGTGATCTACCTCAGCGGGCGTGCTGGCGTGCTCATGCGCGCGATCGGCCCGCGCCTCGCAAGCTTTTCGGCGTTGCGCGGGTCGGCAGCGCTCGGCGTCGTCTTCGGTCTCAACATTCCGGCTTGCGCCGCACCGCTGCTTGCCGCCTTGCTCGGCGCCGCGGCAGCGGCCGGGGCGAGCGGCGCAACCTACGCGATCGGATTCGCCTCGCTCGGGCTCT
Organism: Burkholderiales bacterium; assembly: GCA_041617635.1. Taxonomy (GTDB): domain Bacteria; phylum Pseudomonadota; class Gammaproteobacteria; order Burkholderiales; family SG8-39; genus JAABRB01. The sequence continues at coordinate 29,993 of JBFJOO010000016.1, forward strand.
TCGGCATCGCCCTGTCAGCGCCGCTCGTGGCCGCAGTGTTGTTCAAGCCGGTGAGGCACGGGCTCGACTGGGTCGCCGGGCTCTCGGGCCGCATGCCGGTCGTGGCAGGCGCCGTGTTCGTTGCGCTCGGGCTCTGGTCAGCGTGGTTCGGGCTGTTCGTCACCGTGCCCGTGTCAGCGTAGCGTCCGCACCGGGAGCCTGAGATGGCGGAACATACGCAGCTCGCAGCGGCACCGGCCCTTTGGACGGCGGAGCCGGCGAGCCGTCCTGATCGCGCCCGCATCCGCGCCCGGATCGCGGGCATGCATTGCTCGCTCTGCACCGGCACCATCGAGAAGGCGCTTGGCCGCCACGCGGGCGTCGACAAGGTCGCGGTGAGCCTCACGCATGAGCAGGCGCTGGTCGAATACGACCCCGCGCGCGTCGCGCCTGCGGAATTGCTCGCCACCTTGCGCGACCTCGGCTACTCGGTCTCCGACCCTCGCAAGGCCCTCCCGTACGAAGCGGAGGAGCATGCACTGGTACGCGAGGGGCGGCGCTTTCTCGCAGCGGCGGCGGCGAGTCTGGCGGCGGTGGCGCTCATCGCGGAGCCGATCGACGCGTGGCGCGTCTCACTCGACGCGGTCGTCGCGCTGGGACTCCTGGGTTTCGTGCTCTTGGTGCTGCGCCCGGCGGGGCGGGGCCGAGCCGTCGCCAGCACGCTCGTGCTCGCGGTCGGCGCCGGAGCGTTGCTCTGGTTGCAGGTGAGCGGAGCGCTCGACGCGGCCGTGCCGTGGCTGACCGCCGCGCTCGCACTGGCCGTCACGTTCGGCGCGGGGCGGCACTTCGTGCGCATGGCGTGGCAGTCGATCCGCCGCGGCATCCTCAATCAGCACGTGCTGCTCGAGGCGGCGGCGATCGCCGGGCTGGCGGGTGGTCTCTACGGAATGACGTTGGCACCACCGGGTTTTCCGACCGCGCCGTTCTTCGCCGTGGCGGTGCTGGTCGGCACCTATCACACGTTCTCTGAGTGGTTATCGCTCATCGTCAAGACACGCAGCTCCCAAGCCGTGCGTCGGCTGCTCGCGCTCGCACCGGAGACTGCGCACGTGCTGCGCGACGGTCGGGAAGCGGAGGTCCCGGTCGCCAGCATCGCGGTGGGAGAGCGTGTGCGCCTGCGCCCGGGAGAGCGGGTACCCGTCGACGGCGTGGTGATTGAAGGACGCTCGAGCGTTGACCAGTCGCACGTGACCGGCGAGCCCATGCCCGTCGAGCGCGCGAGCGGCGACGCGGTGATCGGCGGTTCGCTGAACGGCACCGGCACGCTCGTGGTGCAGGTGACCGCGGTCGGCGAGACAAGCTTTCTCGCGAGCGTCGCGCGTGAGGTGGAGGACGCCCGGGCGCTCAAACCCGGGATGCTGCATCTCGTGGACGGGGTGCTCAAGATCTACGCCCCGGCAGTGATCGGGCTCGCCACCGCCGCGGCGATCGGCTGGATCACCGTTCCGTGGATCCTCGGCGGCGCACCGGATCTCGCGCGTGCCGCGTTCGCGGCATTGTCGGTGCTGGTCATGGGGTATCCGTGCGCCCTTGGCGTGTCAGCACCGCTCTCGATCGTGCGTGGCGCCGGCGAAGCGGCCGAACGAGGCATCCTGATGCGCACCGGCGAGGCGTTCCAGGGCTACCGACTCGCGACGCACGTGGTATTCGACAAGACCGGCACGCTCACCGTCGGCCGGCCCGCGCTGCGCGAGATCGAGGCGGCGGGCAACGACGTCGCCAGATTGCTCGCGGTGGCCGCCGCCGTCGAAAGCGCCTCCGAGCACCCGCTGGCGCGCAGCATCGTGGCGGCCGCGTTCGCGCGGGAAATCACGCCGCCCGACGTGGATCGCTTCGAGGCGATGCCGGGCCGCGGCGTACGGGCGTGGATCGACGGTGAAGCAGCACTCGTCGGAAGCCCGCAGTTCCTCGCCCAGGAAGGCGTTGCGCTCAATCACCTTGCGGAGCGGATTGCGGAACTGGAGGCAGCCGGCCGCACGGTGATCGTGGTCGCGCTCGCCACGCGGCCGATTGGTCTGGTCGCGTTTGGCGACGAGTTACGCGAAGGTGCCCGCGAGACCGTCGATGCGCTGCGTCGGGCCGGCGTGCGTACCGCGCTCGTCACCGGAGACAACCGGGCTGCCGCGGTGCGCGTCGCGCTCGCCGCCGGAATCGAGGACGTGTACGCGGGCCTGCAACCGGAGGAGAAGGCCGCGTTGGTGCGCAGGCTGCAGGAGGAGGGCGTCGTCGCGATGATCGGCGACGGCATCAACGACGCACCGGCGCTGATGCAGGCGAACATCGGCGTCGCGATGGGCGGCGGGACGGACATCGCCATCGAATCCGCGGACATCGTCGTACTGAACAACCGCCTCGAAGCGGTGATCGCCGCGCGCGAGGTGAGCCGCTGGAGCTACCGCAAGATGGTGCAGAACGTCTCGCTGGCGGTGCTCTTCAACGGCATTGGCGTGCCGCTCGCGGCGACCGGCCTCGTGTACCCGGTATGGGCGATGGCGGCCATGGCCATCAGCGTGACGGCGATCTTCGTCAATTCGCTTTTTGGCCGGCCGCGGCTCTTCTTCGATGCGATCCTGAGCGTGGGGCGCATCCGTTCGCAACCCGACACGTAACAGACTTTTCGACGGTGACGCGCGGCTGATTGTAAGCTGCGCCTTCTGGCACCGACCATACGGGGAAACGCCCCGAAAAGGAGCCCTCATGCTTGCGCGACTTCTCACCCTCTTCTGGCTCATTGCCCTCGCAGCGCCGCCTGCGCTCGCCCAGGGCCAGCCTTCCGGACTCGCCACGGCCACCTTCGCCGCCGGCTGCTTCTGGTGTGCCGAGGAGGCCATGGACAAGGTGCCCGGCGTGGTTTCCACCGTTTCCGGCTACATGGGCGGGAATACCAAGAACCCGACCTACCGGCAGGTGTCCTCAGGCAGCACGGGCCACACCGAGGTCGTGCAGGTCACGTACGACCCGGCCAAGGTGAGCTACGAGCGGCTGCTCGAGCAGTTCTGGTTGAACCACGATCCGACCGTGATCGACCGGCAGTTCTGCGACATCGGATCGCAGTACCGGCCGACCATCTTCTGGCGCGGCGAGGAGCAGAAGCGACTCGCCGAGGCGTCGAAAGCGAAGTGGGAGAAAGCCAAGCCGTTCAAGCAGCCGATCGTGACGCCGGTCGTCGAGGCGGGCGAGTTCTGGCCTGCCGAGGACTACCATCAGGACTACTACGTGAAGAACCCGGTGCGCTACAAGTACTACGTTACCGGCTGCGGGCGCTATGCGCGCCTGGACAGTCTCTGGGGCGACCTCAGAAAGTGAGTCGCATCTTCTGACGGCGACCCACCTGTGGGTCAGGCCGCGTGCTCGGGCTCCCTGCCGAGCCGGTACACGACGGTGCCCTTGCGGCCGGGCGCATAGGGCTGCACCGGTACCGGGCAGGCGGGGTTGCGATACCCGCCCTTCTCGAGCGTGGCATCGCGCGCAACGTCACGCCACATGCCGCACCAGACCGGCCGAAACTGCCAGCGGACATAGCCGGCTTGCCCGGCCGCATCGACGAGATCGTCGGCATCGTCCACCTCGCTCACCATGACCGGTTCACCGTCGATCTGGTACGGCGCGACGCCGAAGGCGGTCATGCAGTCGATGCGCTCCTGCAGGTCGGCACCGGGACGCGCGTGCGGACGCGTCTCGTTGCGAGTGAAATCCCATGCGCCGAGCTCCCATGCCGACTCGAGCGCGTCGCGCTCGAGATCTTCGAAGCGATCCCACCGCGTGTTGACCTGAAGTGCCGAGCTCGGAACGGGCTGCAGCGCGACCGGGCTGCCTTCCGGGGCGAGCCTCGTCTCGACGAAGCCGTGCCAGTGCAAGCTCACGACCACCGGCGTGTTGACGTACGGCGTCGCGGCAATCGTCACCGCGGCGAGCTCGATTCGATTCGCGACGAGCTGATCCTCGATGATCTCCAGGAGCGACTGCATGGGATCTCTCCATTCGTAGAGGACCCGGAATTTTTAGCATGGCTCGCGGCGCGATTGTTGCTAGCAGCCGGCGCCGGCGAGTGACAGCGTTGCGGAGGTGGCGCGAACTTGACGGTGCTATGCTGGCCGGGAAGCGATGCCCGCCCGCCATCCCGAACGGATCGTCTGCCTCACGGAGGAGACCACCGAGACGCTGTACCTCCTCGGCGAGGAACGGCGCATCGTGGGCATCTCGGGCTACACCGTGAGGCCAGCGCGGGCGAGGCGCGAGAAACCGCGCGTCTCCGCGTTTCTTTCCGCCAAGCACGACCGCATCCTCGCGCTGCAGCCGGACCTCGTCATCGGCTTCTCGGACCTGCAAGCCGACATCGCGCGCGATTTCGCGAAGGCGGGCCTCAACGTGCTCATCTTCAATCAGCGCACGGTGACGGGAATTCTATCGATGGTGCTCACGCTCGCGTCGCTGGTCGGCGCGGCGGTCAAGGGCGAGCGCCTGGTCGCGGAGCTCGAGGCGGGGCTCGCCGCGATCCGCGCCGCGACGGCGCGCTTTCCACGGCGGCCGCGCGTCTACTTCGAAGAGTGGGACGAGCCGATGATCAGCGGTATCGGCTGGGTGAGCGAGCTCGTCGGCATCGCCGGCGGCGAGGACGTGTTTCCCGAGCTCGCCGCGAGCCAGGCCGCAGCGGGGCGCACGATCGCCGATCCGCTGGAAGTGGTGCGACGCCGCCCCGACGTGATTCTCGGCTCCTGGTGCGGCAAGAAATTCCGCCCCGAGCGCGTCGCCGCGCGCGCGGGTTGGGCGGAGGTGCCGGCGGTACGCGACGGCGAGCTGCACGAGATCAAGTCAGCCGACATCCTGCAGCCCGGCCCCGCCGCCCTTACCGACGGGGTGCGCGGCATGCACGCGATCCTTGCGCGCTGGGTGGCGAAGCGGCCTTGACGCTCCAGGTCCGCGGCCGAGCGGGTAGCTCCCCGGCGTGTCGCGAAACGGTTGGGCGAGAAGCCGATCGAGGCGCAGCTCGGCAGCGCTGCGGAACGCGTCGACACCGATCGTCACGCCCGCGTGCCCGCGCGCGGGCTGCGCCCGGTAGGTGCCGAACAGGTGATCCCACCAGGGCAGGTTGAAGCCGAAATTGCTGCTCGTCTCCGCGCGCAGCGTCGAGTGGTGCACCCGATGCATATCGGGAGTTACGATCAGCCGGCGTAGCCACCGATCGACCCCTCCGGGCAGCTTCGCATTCGCGTGGTTGAACATCGCGGTGGCATTCAGGAGCACCTCGAAGGCGACCACCGCCAGTGCCGGCGCGCCGATCGCGGCGACCGCAGCCATCTTGATGAGTGTCGAGAGCAGGATCTCGATCGGATGAAACCGGATCCCGGTGGTGACGTCGAAATCGAGATCGCTGTGATGCACGCGGTGCAATCGCCAGAGCCCGGGCACCGCGTGAAAGAGGATGTGCTGGAAGTAGATCGCAAGATCGAGGAGCACCACTGCGAGCGGAATCGCGACCCAGGCCGGCAACCCGAGCGCTTGAACGACGCCCCAGCCCTGTGCCTCGCCGGCCAGGGCTACGGCAACCGCCGCACCAGGTGCGACGACGCGCACGACGACAACGTCCAGCGCGAGCAATCCCAGGTTATGCGGCCAGCGCTTCCGCCGGGCGAACGACCGCCCGCGACGGGGCGCAAGCACCTCCCACAGGGCAACGGCGAGAAAGATGCCGAGAAAGGCACCGAGGCGGATGAACGGCTCGATGGTGATGGCGGTGGACATGGCGAAGCGCGTGCGTTTGTTGCTACACTTATGGCATGATCAAGTAATCGCATATTCAATCTATCGATTGAATCATAGACCTTCTCCCGTCCCCTTGTCAAGGCGGGCGGTCGCTCCGGAGACGCCCCATGCGCCACCCCAGCCCGAAACGCGAAATCTACGAAAACCTCGCCCGCATTGGAGGGGCGATAGGAAGCGCCCTGCGCCTCGAGCTCCTGGAGCTGCTCGCCCAGGGGGAGCGATCGGTCGAGCAGCTTGCGACGACCACCGGCACCTCGGTGGCGAACACCTCGCAGCACTTGCAGAAGCTGCGTCAGTCGGGCCTGATCGTCGGCCGCCGGGACGGGCAGCGCGTCTTCTACCGACTCTCGGGCGACGAGGTCGTCGCGCTCCTCGCCGCGCTGGGGCGGGTCGGTGAGGTCCACGACGCCGAGATCGAGCGTCTCGTGAGGGTCTATCTGGCGAGCAAGGACGAGCTCGAGCCGGTGCCTGCGCGGGAGCTTCTCGAGCGAGCGCGCAAGGGACTCGTGACTGTGCTCGACGTCCGCCCGTCTGAGGAGTTCGCGGCGGGTCATGTGCCGGGCGCCGTGAACATCCCGATTCAGCAGCTCGAGAAGCGCCTCGGCGATCTGCCGAAGCGCAAGGAAGTTATCGCTTATTGCCGGGGACCCTATTGCCTCATGTCCTATGACGCCGTGCAGCTGTTGCGGAAGAAAGGACTCAAGGCGCGCCGCCTGGTGGACGGATTGCCGGAATGGCGGGCGGCCGGGCTGCCCGTGACGCAGGAATGAGGCGCGGGTAGCCCGGCGGGGCGAAACTAGAATGAGAACGTCTGACGCTCCTGCGCAGCGGCGAGGACCGCGGCGGCGCCCATCCACTCCGCGTTCGCGACCATATTCTCGTCGGTCACGCCGTGGGTCTTGCCGCACGGCGGGCACACGCCGATGCGGCCGCCGTTCTCGATATAGCTCTTGAGCAGATCCGCGACGGGCGGAAAGCTCTTCGGGATGACGCAGTCGGCGGCGCCCTGCCTGCCGAGCTCCGCTCCGTCGACGGTGAGCCACAGCAGCACGTCGTTGCCGGCGGCAAGTGCGTTGTTGGCCAGGACGAACGGTGTCGCCACGCGGTCGGCGTCGCCTTCGTAGTGGGTGACGGTGAAGAGATATTTCGTGTCTTGCGGGGACTGAGGCATGGTGTGCGTCTCCTGCGGGGTTGGGTTTTTGGATGTTCCAGAAACACCGGGGCCGCAGCGCGAGGCCTTGGCCCAGGCCGTACGGCGCTAGTCTTTGAAGGCCACCAGCGAGACGCTCTTGACGCGATATTTCTTCGTCGCGCCCTGAGCGTTCGTCGAGATGAACTGGTACTGGGGATTGTCCTGCAACCGGCGGACTTTCAGCCCGGCGGACTCGATCGCCGCCACGTAGTCATCCACTTGCATGGCGCCGCCGATGCACGCGGCCCACAGCGTCGCGTCGCACGTGATGCCCTGCGGCAGCTGCACTTCGGTCACGATGTCCGCAAGCGCCAGACGGCCGCCGGGTTCCAGGATGCGGGCGGCCTCCTCGAACACCGCTGCCTTGTCGGGCGCGAGATTGATGACGCCATTGCTGATGACGGCGTTGCAGCTCTGATCGAAGAGCCCGGTGGACTCGATATAGCCTTTGACGTAGGTGACGTTCTCGAAGCCCCCCGCGGCGCGCAGGCGCTCGGCCTTCGCAAGCTGCTCGTCGGTCATGTCGATACCGATCACGGTGCCCGCGTTGCCGACCTTCAGCGCGGCGACGAAGCTGTCCGTGCCCGAGCCACTGCCGAGGTCGACGACCGTCTCCCCGGGCCGCAGCGCGGCGAGGTCGAAGTAGTGGCCGACGCCGGCGAATGAATCGATCGCCGCCTGCGGGATCGCGTCGAGATCTGCGCGAGCGTAGCCGAGGCGCTCGGCTAGGGCGCGCCCCATCTCGAAGTGGAACTCTCCGTGCGGGTCGTTCGCGACATCGCGATACATCGCCTTCACCTTCTGCTCGAGCGCTATGGTGTCCACGCGCCGCACGTAATCTGCTGTGATGGTCATGGCTAGTTCCCCATTCGTTAAATGTCGACGGCACCGCGATTCGCAAGCGCCTCCATGGCCCGAGACGCACCCGCGTCCGAATCGGTTCCAGCGGCGCGCAATTCAGGCCGCGAGCTCGATTGGCTCGAGGCCGGGCGAGAGCCGCTCGGATTCGCGCGCCGGCCAATCAATGACGAGCTCCGTGCCGCCGAGCGGCTGGAGAACCAAGGGGCCGGCGCGGTCGACCGAGAAACTCTCGCCGGCGCGCAGGACGTGATCGCCCGTGTCCTTGTATTGGGTGATCCAGAGTGCGCCGGTCCGCACCCGCACCACGAGCCCGCGCACCGCAGCGATCGTGACCGGGCCGTTGTCGAGCATCGACAGGCGGCCCGCAATCTGCATGCGCGTGAGCGGAACGTTGCGCGCCGCGTAATATGCGGCCTTGCGTGCTGCGCGATCGCTGGAAAGCGAGCTGCGTTCGATATGGCGAGCGGCGATGGCGATGGTCATGGTGGAACCCTCCTGTTTGGTTTCATACACAGCGCTTGGAGTTGCTGGCGCCTTCATCGCCCGGGACGCACGTCGCTTCGGATCGGTTCCAACTTGAGCGACATCGCGTGGCGTATTTATCGCGAGCGGTTCCTCGGAGCCTCGCGCACGCGCGCGCGGGCACGCGTCATTCATGAAACCTGGAACCGAATCGAGGGGTGCTGCGTCTTTAGAGAAGGGGGGCGCATGCCCATATCAAAGAAAACGTTTGAAACTCAGGTACTTGAACTTCTGGCGCGGATGCAGGGCGTCGCGCGCCGCCTGACGCGCAATGACGCCGACGCCGAGGACCTTGTGGCCGAAACCGTCGCGCGGGCCTGGCGGGCGCTGGACACGCTGGAACACGAGGCGGCGTTTCGGGGCTGGATCTTCCGGATCCTGAACAACGCCTTTCTCGACGATTGCCGCCGACGCGGCGCTCGCCCGCAAACAGAATCGTTGGAATGTGAAGAGGTGGACGAGGAAGAAGCGCAGTTCTCGATATTCGAGCAGATGCACCAGCCCTTTCTGCTCTGGTTCAACAATCCCGAGCAGGAGTTTCTCGACAAGATCCTGCGCGAGGATCTCGAGCGGGCGCTAGCGACTCTTCCAGAGCACCACCGGGTGGTAGTGATCCTCTCCGACCTGGAGGAGTTCAGCTACGGGGAGATCGCCGAGGCGCTCGAAGTGCCGGTTGGAACCGTGCGCTCGCGGCTCGCGCGCGCACGCGGCGCATTGCAGAAGCTGCTCTGGACGCAGGCGAGGGAAATCGGGCTTAGCGCATCCGCGCTCGACCCGCACGATTGTGAATCCGGCGGCGAAGAGCCGCCCCGGCAGCCGACGGCGCGCGGGAAATCGGGGGAAAGTAAAGGCAGCATGTCATGACCAAGCACCAGATCGACTGCGAGCAGGCACTCAAGCAGGTGTTCGAGTATATCGACCACGAGCTCGCCGATGGCGAGCGCGACGCGATGCAGCATCACCTGCACACGTGCAAGAGCTGCTTTTCGCGCTACGAATTCGAGCGCCGGCTCAAGGAGAAGCTCGCCCAGCTCCCCAAGGGAGAGAGCGAGGTGCCCTTGGACGTCAGCGACCGAATCAAGAAGCTGATCAATAGTTTCTAGAAGATCTGTAGCAACGAGTGCGACTAGCTCGAACAACAGCGCGAGCTTATTCGCATGGCTCAGCGCGGTGGTCGAGGATGACTACGTCGCGAAGCTGATGGCCACCGTTTGTTCGAACGCCGGGCCGCGGCGCACGAGAGAGGTCGCGTACGCTTGACGACCTGCGTGGTAAGGTGTGCTGATCTCATTCCGTTGCTAAGCGCACACGCATGATCACTTACCTCTACTGGGGCGCAGTCATCGCGCTGGTGATTGCTGCCATGGCGATATTCGCCGGCAAGATGAACAGCATCCGCGGCGCCATCGCCTCCTCGGCCATCGTGCTGATCGTCGGATGGGTGGCCTACTACTTCTACTTCGAGCAGCTATTCGTCAAGCGCTACGGCGGCGTGATGACGATCAGCGTCCCTACCGGCCAGCACCACATCGCCGTCACCTGGAAGGACGATAACCTCTGGGTGGAGAACTACGATCCGGCCACCAACACCTGCATCTTCACGGAGTATTCCCGCGGCAATCTCTTGCAGGGCAAGGTGACGTTGAAGAACTGCAATCCGCTGATGCCGAGCCAGGCCGCCGCGCCGGACGCGAAATGACGGCCTAAGCGGCCGTCGATAGGGATGCGAGAGGACCGAAGCGTCTACGACTCGCCGCAGTCACTGGAGCCATTTGGCAAGACACTCGTCCCAGGCAAGCGCTCTCATGCCGGCGCACGCTCGGCGGAGCGCGCGAGCGTTTGCCATGCGGCAAGCAACGCCGGTACGGCCCGCTCGATCTCCGCCTCGGTCGTGTAGGCCCCGACGGTAAGCCGCACGGCGCCCAGCGCGCGCGGAAAATCCGCGCCCAGCGCGGCAAGCACGCCGCTCGGCTCGTGGCTGCCCGCGTGACACGCGGAACCGACCGAGGCGGCAACATCCGCGCCGGCCGCCGCGAGCAAGGCTTCGCCGGAAACGCCCGGGAACGAGACGTTCAGCGTGTTCGGAAGGCGGTGAGTGGGATGGCCGTTCAGTTGCAGGCCCGGCACTCCGGCGGCAAGCAGCGCGTGCAGCCGATCGCGCAGCGCGTGCATGCGCGGCCCCGCCGCGGCGACCCGCTCGGACGCGAGGCGCGCGGCGGCGCCGAGCCCGACGATCGCCGGGACGTTCTCCGTGCCGGGGCGCAAGCCCCGCTCCTGGCCCGCACCGTAGCTCGCGCGCGCGATCGGCGTGCCGCGCCGGACGTATAGCGCGCCCACGCCCTTCGTCGCGTAGAACTTGTGGCCGGCGAGCGCGAGCAGGTCCACACCGATCGCGTCCACGTTCACCGGGATCTTGCCCGGCGTCTGGGCGGCATCCGTGTGCAGGAGAACTCCGCGCACGCGCACGCGACGCCCGATTTCCTCGATCGGCTGAATCGTGCCGACCTCGTTGTTGGCGTGCATGATCGACACCAGCGCCGTGTCGCTGCGCGTCGCCGCGACGACCGCGTCCGGATCGATTCGACCGGTCCCGTCCACCGGCACGACCGTCACGTCCCACCCCGTTTCGCGCAGATGCGTCGCGGGCTCGTGCACCGCAGGATGCTCCACTGCGCTGATGACGATATGCCGCATGCGCGCGGCGAGGGCGCGCGCCACCCCGCAGAGCGCGAGGCCGTTCGCCTCGGTCGCGCAGCCGGTGAAGATGATCTCGTCGCTGCGCGCGCCGATCAGCGCGGCGACGCGCTCGCGCGCCTCGGCCACTGCTGCCGCCGCGTACCGGCCGTAGACGTGCGCGGAAGACGGGTTGCCGAAATGCTCGCGCAGGAACGGCGTCATCGCGTCGGCAACTTCCGGTGCGACGGGCGTCGTCGCGTTGTAGTCGAGGTAAACGGGGAGACTCATGCCCTCATGCCGTGACGGCGTCAACGCCATGCATGATGGTACGCTCGTTCGGGCGCCTGGCGTCAATCGATGTCGCGTGGCAAGGCGGGAGCTACCGCTCCACGGGAAAGCCGACGATGCTGCCCCACTCGGTCCACGAGCCGTCGTAGATGCGGACGTTCTTCACACCCAGGATCCGCGTGAGCGCCACCCAAGTGAGCGTGGCGCGATGGCTCAACCGGCAATAGACGACGACTTCATCCGGGCTTTCCTTCGTGACGCCGACGCGCCTCAAGATGCGCGCGAGCTCGGCGGAGCTCTTGTAGGTGTCGTCGTCATTGAGCAGATTCTTGTAATAGAGATGCACCGCGCCGGGAATGCGGCCGGCGCGCTCGGCACCGTGATCGAACTTGCCGAGCTCCATCACCCGCTCGCCTGCGTACTCCTCGGGGGAGCGCACGTCGAGCAGCAGTCTTCCCGGCTTGCCGAGCCCCGCGCGCACCGCGTCGCGCCCGAGCCGCATGCTCGCGTCGCCGGACGGCGGCGGATAGTCCTGCGGCGCGAAGCGCGGAATGTCCTTGGTCAGGGGCCGGCCTTCCCGCGCCCACTTGGTGCGCGTGCCGTCCAGGAGGCGAAGATCCTTGTGCCCGGCCATGGTGAAGGCCCAGTAGGCATAAGTCCCGTACTGCACGGGATCGCCATAGAGCACCAGCGTGTGCTCGGGCCCGATCCCCGCGGCGGCGAAACGCGCGGCGAGCTTCTCCGGCGAGACGAACTCGCGGTCGGTGTCGTGCCAGCAGATGTCCTTCCAGAAAAACCAGATCGCGCCCGGGATATGGCCTTCTCGGTAGGCGTCGCGCTCGGGAAGCGAGGAGATTTCAGCGATGCGCACCTTGGGATCGTCGAGGTGCGCGGCCAACCATTCGGTGGTGACGAGCGGCGTGTCCATGACGTTGCGGAGGGGCCCCTCCCCCTCCTTAGTCATCCTGGCCAGCGAGGATTTCCGCGACCGTCACGTGGCGGCCTTCTCGTGCCGACTTGACGCCGGCGCGGATCACGGCGAGTGAGCGCAGGGCCTGCTCTCCGTCGACTTCCGGTTTGCTCTTGCCGCGCACGCAGTCGGCGAACTCCTCGAGCTCCTCGACCAGGGTATCGTTCTTTTGCGTCGCCACCGGCACCGCCTCGGTGGTGCGCCGCTTGAGGACCTTGAGGCCCTCATGAAGGCTGTAGTAGGCGGTCATCTCGCGGCCATAGATGTTCATGAGGTAGTACTCGGACGCGGAAGCGTAGCCGGCATTCAGTGTCGAGACGGCGCCGCTCTCGTGCTGCATGAGGAGCCCGGCCACGTCGGGATTCTCGCCCGGCAGCGCAAGCTGCGCCGTCATGCCCGAGACCGATTTCACGGGCCCGAGCAGCATCTCCAGGACATCGGTGTAGTGCACGCCGATCTGGAGCATCACGCCGCCGGGCATGCCCGCCGCGCTGAAACGCCACGAGCTCACGTCGAACTTGCCTTCCCGGTCGCGGCTGATATTGGCCTCGGCCTGCACGACATTGCCGAATTCGCCGGCGGCGATCTTGTCCCGAATCCAGCGGAAGTGGTTCTCGCGGCGCCGCTGATAGCCGACCGCCAGTACGATGCCGGCATCCCGGCACGCCTTGATGATCGCGCGTCCGTCGCCGATGGTCGTGGCGATGGGCTTGTCGAGAAAGGTGTGCTTGCCGGCCTGCGCGGCGGCACGGACCGTTTCGAGGTGAGTCTGGTTGGGTGTCGTGTTGATGATCGCATCCACGTCGTCCGCCGCCAGAATCTCCTCGTACCTGGACACGGGCCGACACCCGTATTTCTCGGCGAATGCGCGACGCTTGTCCTCCGAGCGGGTATAGCAGGCGACGATCTTTAGCTTCTTCGAGCGTTGGGCGGCGTCTGCCAGCACGTCGGACCACCAGCCGAGTCCTACCGAGGCGATGCGCAAAGGTTCTTGGCTCATGCTTCCTCTCCCATGAAATGTGCTGCGTCCCTGTCAGGCGGAGGCGGACCCGATCCGGCCGCTACGCTGCTGCGCGGCGAAAGCCCACACGATGGAGACGACCGAAAGTAACAGGAACACGGCGCTGAAGGGCGACGTGAAGAAGACCGTCGGGTCGCCGCTCGAGCCGGTGAGCGCCACGCGGAGATGCTCCTCGAGCTGGTCGCCGAGGACGAGCGCGAGCAGCAGCGGCACGACGGGCATGTCGAGGTGCCGCATCCAGATGCCGAGCACGCCGAAGGCGAGCATCACCCAGACGTCGAAGAACGAGTTCCGCAACGCGTAGCTGCCGATCACGCAGAGAATCGCGATCGCCGGCATGAGGAGCGTCTTGGGCGTCGCCAGCAGCTTGACGAGCAGCTTCACGCTCGCGAGCGCGATCGCCAGCGTCAGGACGTTGGCCCACAGAAACGTGAAGATCAGGGCGTAGGCGAAATCGCCGCGCTGCATGAAAAGCAGCGGTCCGGGCGCGAGCCCGTGCACGAGGAGCGCGCCGATCAGGATTGCGGTGACCGGATCGCCGGGGATGCCGAGCGTCATCATCGGGATGAGTGCTCCGCCGGTGACTGCATTGTTCGCCGCCTCGGGCGCGGCGATGCCTTCGACGCAGCCTTTGCCGAACCGGCCCGGGTCCCGGCTCCACCGTTTCGAGTAGTCGTAGCCTATGAACGCGGCTATCGGACCGCCCACGCCCGGCAGAATTCCGAGAAACGCGCCGACCGCCGAGCCCACCGCGACGGGTAATCGCATCGCCTTCATGTCGGTCCATCCGAGCAGGAGCGAACCCACTCGCGTGCGCACGCGCTGCTCCGAGTGTCCGCGCATGAGCTCGAGCATGTTGTCCACGAGCTGCGGGATCGCGAACAGCCCGATCAACGCGGTGAGGAAGTGGATGCCGGAGAGCAGATCGGCGTCGCCGAAAGTGAACCGCGCCGTGCCCATGACCGGGTCCTGCCCAATGGTCACGATCAGGAGCCCGATCACCGCGGAAAGAAGCCCCTTTACCGGGGATCGGGCCGCGAAAGTGCAGATCACGGTCAGGCCGAAGAACACCACACTGAAGAGGTCCGGCGCTCGGAAGCGGAGCGCCAGATCGGCGAGGCTTGGCGCGATGAAGTAGAGGCAGAGGAAGCTGAACATGCCGCCCACGAAGCTCGCGACGATCGAGACCGAGAGCGCGCGTCCGGCCTCGCCCCGCTGCGCCATCGGGTATCCGTCGAGGATGGTGGCCGATGCGGACGGCGTGCCCGGAATGTTCAGCAGGATCGCCGAGTAGCTGCCGCCGGTCATTCCCCCCGCGTAGATCCCGAGCAGCAGGCCGATCGCGAGCGTCGGCTCGAGCACGAACGTCAGCGGCAGCACGACGATGATGCCGGTGCTGATGGTCATTCCAGGGATCATCCCGACGATCAGTCCGAGCAGCGCCCCGATCGCCGTCGCGATCAAGCTCCCGGGCAGGATGGCCGCCGCGAACCCTGCGGCGATGTCGGGGCTCATCCGAGGATTCCCGCAAGCACGCCGCGCGGCAGCGGGACCTGAAACACGTGGCGGAACACGAGCACCATGAGCACCGGAACCGAGAGTGCCCACGCGGCAATCGCGATCCAGCGCCGCTCCCCGTAGAACGCCATCAGGATCGCGAAGAACGGTACGCTCGTCACGAGAAACCCGGCGTAGGGCAGCACGGCAATGTAGACCGCAAACGCGAAGAGAAAAGCGGTCGGGGTCCGCAGCGGGGGCGCGTGCGCGGCGGCGTCCGGCGCCTTACGCGGCGCCGTGAGTCCCTGCACCAGCAAAATCACCGACAAGAGCAGCAGGCACCCGGTGATGATCCATGGGAAGAACGACGGGTCCGGCGTATTCGGCAACGAGCGCTTGGGCAAGCCGGCGGTCAGGTAGCCGTAGCCGGTGCCAAGCGCGATCAGAACGAGCGCGGCGGCGATGTTCTTGAAGCGCATGGTCGGCGGCGGCAGAAAAACGGCGGCAGGCCGCGCACGGCGCTTAGTACTCGCGCCGTGCGCGCCGGACCGCCGCCGTCAGATTACTGCTTCTTGCCTTTCTCGCTCTGGTAGAGGCCAGCCGCCTTCATGATGGCCTTGACCTTCTGGTCCTCGGCCGCGAGGACTTTCTCGAAGTCGTCCACGCCCAGCGTCTCGACGGTGAAGCCGTTCTTCTCCGCGAAGTCCATGAACGACTTCGAGTGGGCAGCCTTGATCATGGCATCGGCCAGCTTGTCTTTTGTGGCCTTCGGCGTGCCCTTCGGCACCGACAGCCCACGGAAGAGCAACATATCGGCATCGTAGCCCACCTCCTTCATCGTGGGAACGTCGGGAATCAGCGGATTGCGCTTCGGGCTCGGAATCGCCAGCAAGCGTATCTTGCCCGCTTGCGCGAGCTTGATGGCGCCGGTGAGCGGCGCAATCATGGCATCGGCCTCGCCGCTCAACACGGTGGCGTTGCGGCGCTGGACGCCCGCGGGCAGGTGGATCACGTTGCAGCCGATTGCGTTGGCAACCATGATTGCGCCAAGATGCGTGGCGCTTCCGGCAGTCGAGTTCGCGACCTTGTACTTGCCGGGATGCTTCTTGCAGTCGGCCGCGAAGTCCTGCATCGTCTTCCACGGCGCGTCGGCGCGCACCGCGAACGGCATGGGCTGGTACTCGACCTGGCCGATGTGGTCGAGCGCGCTGTGCTCGAAGTCCACGTTGCCGATATTGGTGGTCGTCAGAATAGACGTCGAATTCCACGCGATGGTTCGTCCGTCGGGCTTGGCGTTCTTCACGTAGGTGTACGTGACCGCGCCGCCGGCGCCGGGCTTGTTGATCGGCACGACCGGCACGCCCAGCACCTTGCTCATCTCCTCGGCGAGCAGGCGCCCCTCGATGTCGGCGCCGCCGCCGGCGCCGAACGGGATCACGAACTCGATCGGGCCGTCGATCGCTAGGGCGGTGCCCGGCAACGCCAGGATAGCGGCCAGTGCCGCCGCCACGAGGCCCTGAATGACTTGACGTGAACGCTTCATGCTCTCCTCCTTCTGATGACGGTCCGATGCCGCGTGTGTGTGGCACCCATCGCGGCGTTCCGCGTCCTCCCGCCGGGCTGAGCGCCTCTCTCCGGGCTAACAGGCAGGGTCGCCACACCCCTTATTCGCAGTTTTCGCCGGGCTTGTCCAGCCCATGACGGTTCCGAATGGCGATATGCGGATCCGTCAGTCGCCCAAGCCCCTCCGGGCATCAGTTCAGGTCGAGCGCATGCTCCTTGAGCGCATCGAGTGCCACGTACTCGAGCGCCTCCGCATGGGTCGCCGCCAGGACGACCTGGGGTGCGCAGCCGGCCTCCCAGGCCTCGATCCAACGCAGCACGTGCAGGCACCAGCGATCGCCCGGCTTCAGCCCGCGAAAGCGCATTTCCGGGCGCGGCGTGACGAGGTCGTTGCCGCGCGCGACGCTGAATTCGAGGAACTCCTTGGTCACGCGCACGCATACAAGGTGCGCGACGCCCTGCGCATCGTGCGTGGCACAGCAGCCATCGCGGAAGAATCCGGTGAGCGGGGCGTAGCTGCACGCTTGCAGCGTGCCGCCGAGGACGTTCTTTTCCGATTCCGGGAGAGCGCTCATGGCCGAAGCATTGAGATCGTTGCGGGCGGATGGCGCGGGGCGAAGGACGCAGCCGTGCTGCGCTCGTTCCCGGGGTCCGGGAGGAGATTATCGCCCAGTCGCCGTGTGTCCCGCGGCCGCGCTTGACTTTAAACCTTACTATAAGGTTTAAACTAGTGCCATGCATCGACCAAACAGGACCTCACCATGCAGACCATGACGATCGGCAAGCTCGCGCGCGACATCGGAATCGGCGCGGGAACCCTGCGCTACTACGAGCGGCTCGGCCTGCTCACGCCGGCCGAGCGCACTGCGTCCGGGTACCGAAAATACGGCGAGGCGGCGGCCCGGCGGCTGCGCTTCATCCGGCGGGCCCAGGCGCTCGGGTTCACGCTCGAGGAGGTTGCCGAGCTGCTCAAGCTGAGCGACAACCCCCGCGCGAGCGCTCGCCAGGTGAAGAAGACGACGCAGGCCAAGATCGCCGATATCGAGCAGCGCATCGAAGCGCTCGTCCGCATGAAGCAGGGCCTCGCGACCCTGGAGGCACAGTGCAGCGGCCATGGACACACGGGCGAATGCCCGATCCTCGCCGCGCTCAATCAAGAGGACGAATGAGGCGCCCCGGCGTGCCCAGCAGGAAATTAAAGTGAAAACATTGGAGATCGGAATTCAGGGCATGACCTGCGCGAACTGCAGCACGCGGGTGGAGCGCGCGCTGCGGAAAGTGCCGGGCGTCACAGAGGCTGCCGTCAATCTCGCTACGGAGCGGGCGAGCGTGCGCTTCGACGAGGCTACCGCCACGGCGGCAGATGTCGGCGCGGCGGTGACGGATGCCGGGTACACGCCGATCACGACCGAGCTCGAGATCGGCGTGGGCGGGATGACTTGTGCGAACTGCTCCAACCGAGTGGAGCGCGCGCTCACGAGACTGCCCGGCGTGGTCGAGGCGAGCGTGAATCTCGCCACCGAGCGCGCAACCGTGCGCTATTTTCCGGCCGCGCTGACACCCGAGGAGATCGCCCGGGCGATCGAGGACGCCGGCTACGCGCCACGGCCGCTGGAAGCGGCAGAGAGCGCCGATGCCGAAGCGCGCGCCAGAGAGGCGGAGCTGAGCGCGCGTTTCCGCGACACCCTGGTCGCCGCGGTGCTGTCGTTGCCGATCGTCGTCGTCGCGATGGCCCCGATGCTGGTGCCGGGCCTCGCGGAAGCGCTTGCGCGCATCGCGCCGTCACCGCGCTTTTGGGACTGGGTGCAGCTCGTGCTCGGCACCGCGGTCGTGTTCGGACCAGGGCGGCGCTTCTTCAGTACCGGGTGGGCAGCATTCCATCACCTCGCGCCCGACATGAACAGCCTCGTGATGACCGGCGTTGGCGCCGCCTATCTCTATAGCGGTATCGTGGTGATCGCGCCATGGCTGCTGCCGGCGGAGGCGCGCCACGTCTACTTCGAATCTGCGGCGGTGGTGGTCACGCTGATCCTGATGGGCAAGTATCTCGAGGCGCTTTCCAAGGGCCGCACCGGGGCGGCGATCAAGAAGCTGATCGGTCTGCAGGCCAAGACCGCGCGCGTGGTGCGCGACGGCGCGGAGCGCGACGTGCCCATCGCCAGCGTCTTGCGCGGCGAGCTCGTGGTCGTGCGGCCCGGCGAGCGCGTGCCGGTGGACGGCGAGGTGCGCGAGGGCGAGAGCTACGTCGACGAGTCGATGCTCACCGGCGAGCCGATGCCCGCAGCGAAGCGCGCCGGGGATCGGGTCGTGGGTGGCACGGTCAATCAGCACGGGAGCCTGCGCGTCGAGGCGCGTCAGGTCGGCAAACAAACGATGCTCGCGCAGATCATCCGCATGGTCGAGCTGGCGCAGGGGTCGAAGCTGCCGATCCAGCGGCTGGCCGACAAGGTCGTGAGCGTGTTCACGCCGATCGTGCTCGCGATTGCGGCAATCACGTTCGCGGTGTGGCTCGCCCTTGGGCCGGCTCCGGCGATCACGCTTGCGCTGGTCAGCACGGTGGCGGTGCTGGTCGTCGCTTGCCCGTGCGCGATGGGGCTCGCGACGCCTGCAGCGATCATGGTCGGCAGCGGCCGCGCCGCCGAGCTCGGCGTGCTCTTCCGCAAGGGCGAAGCGCTCGAGGCGCTGAGCCATGTCGACACGGTGGTATTCGACAAGACCGGCACGCTTACCGTGGGACGGCCGCAGCTCACCGATCTCGAACCGGCACGGGGACGTGACGCGGCGGCGATGCTGCGGTTCGCCGCCGGCGCCGACTCGGGCAGCGAGCATCCGCTCGCCGCCGCCATCCTCGCCGCGGCACGGGCGCGCGGCATCGAGATTCCGAGCGCCGCGGGGTTCGAGGCCATTCCGGGCTACGGCGTGAGGGCAAGCGTGGACGGCCATGCAGTGCTGCTCGGCGCCGAGCGGCTGCTCGTGCGCGAGAACGTTGCGACCGAAACGCTCGCGGAGCGCGCTACATCGCTCGCGGAGCGCGGGCGCACGCCGATCTACCTCGCGGTGGACGGCGCGGCGTGGGGCGTGCTCGGCGTCGCCGATCCGCTCAAGCCCGAGTCGGCCGCGGTGGTCGCGGCGCTCAAGGCGAAGGGCCTGCGCATCGGCATGATCACCGGCGACAACGCGCGCACCGCGCAGGCGATCGCGCGGCAGGCGGGCGTGGACGACGTCGAAGCCGAGGTGCTCCCCTCCGGCAAGTCCGCAGCCGTGCAGCGGCTGCAGGCGCAGGGCCGCAAGGTCGCGTTCGTGGGCGACGGCATCAACGACGCGCCGGCGCTCGCGCAGGCCGAGGTCGGCGTCGCGGTCGCCACCGGCACCGACATCGCGATCGAGGCGGCCGACGTGACGCTCACGCGCGGCGATCTCAACGGCTTCTTGAACGCGCTCGAGGTCGCGCGGCGCACGATGCGCACGATTCGCGCGAACCTCTTCTGGGCGTTCTTCTACAACATTCTGCTCATCCCGCTTGCGGCTGGGGTGTTCTATCCCGCGTGGGGCATCGCGCTCAATCCGATGCTCGCCGGACTCGCCATGGGCCTCTCGAGCGTGTTCGTGGTGACCAACAGCCTGCGGTTGCGCCGGGTGCGCGCACAGGGCGGTCCTCCTGCGCCCGGCACCGGCGAGCGGAGCCGCGTGGAATTCCATGCGCCTGCGGCACCGGCGACCCACTGATGACTTCGCTTCACTCACTCACTCACTCATAGGAGAACGACGATGGAACCCACAACGATCAAGGTCACCGGAATGACCTGCGGCCACTGCGTGACGGCGGTGACCAAGGCCCTGGAGAAAGTGCCCGGTGTCGAGGCCGCGGATGTGAGTCTGGAGAAGGCCCAGGCCGTGGTGAAGGGCAGCGCCAACGCCCAGTCCCTGATCAAGGCAGTCGCGGACGAGGGCTACGAAGCCGCCCTCGCGACCCGCTGATCCAGGCGCCCCTGCGAGGGTCGATCGGCCCTCGCGGGTCGGCGCACCGCGCGGCAAAAAAATAGATCGTAAAAAAAAACGCTTTACCTTCCCATGATGGGAAGGTTCAGCATCGAGTCCTGAAGCGATTCCGCTTCAACGACCAGGGAGAAACGATCATGTCCGAGCACCATTCGCAGGATCTCGCAGCGCCGGGGCTGCCGCAGTATTTCGGCACGCACGAACACATGAATCATGCGCATCATGCTCACCATGATGCGGGCAAATCCCCCGCGCTCGCCCGCGTCGCGCTCTCGGCGACCGTGCACTGCCTCACGGGCTGCGCGATCGGCGAAGTGCTCGGGATGGTCATCGGCACCGCCCTCGGCTGGGGCAATCTCGAAACGATCGCGCTTGCGGTCGTGCTCGCGTTCATCTCCGGCTACGCGCTCACGATGCTGCCGCTCTTGCGCTCCGGGATGGAGCTTCGCCAGGTCATGCGCATCGCGCTTGCGGCGGACACGGCCTCGATCACGATCATGGAGATTGTGGACAATCTCGTGATGCTCGTGATCCCCGGCGCGATGGATGCCGGTCTCGACAGCTTCCTCTTCTGGGGTAGCCTCGGGTTCGCGCTCGTCGTCGCAGGCGTCTTCGCCTATCCGGTCAACATGTGGCTGATCGGCCGCGGACAAGGGCATGCGCTCGCGCATGCTCATCATCAACACTGATGCGAAAACGGCCGCGGCGGAACGGAGCGTGAAGATGGCGCACGCAGCATACTCGACTGCCAGTGGCCGCGCTGCGGTCGGAACATTGACCATCGGCGACGCGGCCCGGGCGTCCGGGGTCAGTGCCAAGATGATCCGACACTACGAGTCCCTCGGCCTGATGCCGCGCGCCGCGCGCACCGGCTCGAACTACCGGACCTACGGCGAGCGCGAGGTGAATGAGCTGCGGTTCATTCGCCGCGCGCGCGAGCTCGGATTCTCGACCGGCCACATCGCGGCGCTGCTCGGCCTCTGGCGCAACAGGCATCGTACGGCCGCCAACGTGAAAGCGCTCGCGCTCACGCACGCCACGGAGCTCGAAGCGAAGGTGCGCGAGCTCGAAGGCATGGTCGCCGCGCTGAAGCACCTGGCCGGCCATTGCCACGGCGACGAGCGGCCGGATTGTCCGATTCTCGATGACCTCGCGAGCGGGCCGCGCGCGGCCAAGCAGCCGCGGCGGCGGAGCACGCACCGCGGCTGAGCCATTACGAGCGTCGGACCGCACCCAGGCGGTCGGCAGCGCGATTCCCACCCCCGGCCGGTACCGGCCCGCCGCATCACGGCAGCTTGACCGCCTTGATGTCGGCGTCGACGCCCAGCCCGAGCGTCATCGGGAACGAAACGTGATGGCCGCGGGTGGTGATGTTGTCGTCATGCACAGCGAAGCCGACGTTGTAGACGCCGCGGTCCTTGAGTGTCTTGTCATCGGCGTTGGTGAGCCCCATCGGACGGATGATCACGACCGTCCACATCCCGTCTTTCCACGACGCGATGGCGTTATTATCAGCGGCTGAGCCCGACGCGTCGGCGCGGCTGACCACGTAGTCCGGCACCATGTCGCCTTCCTTCCAGCCCGCATTGGGATCGAACGCCACTGCATTCTCCTCCCGGATCAGGAAGTGATCGCCCTTGCGCAACTGATCCACCGAGATCGACTTGTACCCGGTCTTCTTCGCGTCCCACATGAATTTCGGCGTATGGGTCTTCGCGTCGGCGTTGCCGCTGAACATACCCTTGCCGGCGTCCGAGTTGCGATACTCGAGCACGTAGCCGTCGTCGGCCATACCTACCGGGTTCGAGCGGTGCGCGCGCCATTGGATCAGGTCGAGATAGCCGCCTGCCGCCTTGATCTTCGCGATCTCGTCCAGTGACTTGCCTGACTTCCAGTCCATCGGGTCGGTACGCGTGGCCGGCAGGAATTTGCGCAGATCGTTCTTCTTGATCGCGCTCAACAGCGGATTGGCCTGCGCGTCCGCCCGCGAGGCGACCTTCGCCATGTCGCGCTCGCCGTCGTGGCATGTGAGCCAGCAACCCTTCTGCGCGAATCCGGGCACCTTGCCGTCATCGATGATGACCGACATGCGGTCCTCGTAGACCCCGGCCTGCTTGCCCTCCTGAACCGGCTTGTTCAGCTTGGGAAAGCCGTAGACCTTCCACTCCTTTCCGTCGTAACGCAGGTACTGGTGTTCGTTGCCCGGATAGGGATTGAGGGTCTTCCACTGGAAGCGCAGGTAGGCGTTCTTGGCGTCGTACGCCGCCTGAATCTTAACGTCGACCCAGCCGTTCTTGCCCTTGACCGGTGCGGGCTCGAGCGGACCGCCCTTGACGAGCGAATCGCCGAGCTTCTTCTCCTGGCCCTTGTGACAGAGCACGCACGCCTGGTCGCCCTTGACCCCTGCCGCGCCCTTGTGCTCGTCCCTGAGCAACCATTGATAGGACGACTGCCCCGGGTAGAACAGGGTCACTGTCTTGTCCGGAATCTTCCCCCAGTCGATGCTCGCGGGATCGGCTGCCAACGCGGATCCGCCCGCAACAAGCGCCAAACCGTATGCAAGGACTCTCATGTTCATCATGCGCCTCCGTCGAGTTGGGGGAAGTCGCATTCTTCGACGCCCTCGGAAACGTGGATTTGATACACATCAAACGGAAACGCGAATACGCCCGCGCGGCGGGGCTCCGGAGTCGAAGTCGAAAGACGCGGCGGCGGCGCCGCGATCCGGGCAGACTGATTGACGCAGATCATCACTTTCGGCAGCGATGCGTGAGTGCGTTTCACCACGCATGGGCAGCGAGACACTGTTGCGCGGGAACGCGCCCCACTCAGGCGACGCGGATCACGCCCATCATTCCCGCGGCCTGGTGCTCGAGAATGTGGCAATGGAACATCCAGTCTCCGGGGTTGTCGGCGACGAAGGCGATCTCGGCGCGCGCCTCGGGCGCAAGCAGCACCGTGTCCTGCCATTCGCGGTGACGAGTCGCCGCGCCGTTGCGCGTGATCACCCGGAATGCGAACCCATGCAAGTGCATGGGATGATCCCATGCAGTGTCGTTCACCAGCTCCATCACGCACGAGCGCCCGCGCGCGAGCGTGAACATCGGCGCGGGCGTGTGACCACCCTCGGCCACGCCATTCATCGTCCAAGCCATCCCCTGCCGCATCATGTCGCGCATGGGCATCGTGCGCCCGCCCATCATCCCGCTCATCGTGCGGCCCATCATCCCGCCGCCGAGCAGGATGCGGTGCCGCTCCGCGCCGGCCAGATCGGGTTCGGGAACCGGGTTGGCCGGCAAGCGGATCGGTGCGTCGAGCGGGCTCTCGCGGAGCGGGCGCTCGCTCGTGTATGCGAGATCGAGCAGCCGGTACTGCTGGCGCGGATAGTAGCTGTCGCGCACGGCGTGCTTCTCGCCCGGCTTGCCGGCCATGTCGATCACGAGATCGACGCGCATCGCCGGGGCGATGATCACGCGCCCGCCTTCCGGCGCGTGCGGCTCGACGGGCTGACCGTCGATCGCCACGATGCGCGGCGCGTGCCCGGCGAAATCGAGGGCGAAAACGCGCGCGTTCGCGACATTCACCAGGCGCAGCCGGACACGCTCGCCGGCGCGCACGTTGTCGGATTCCGGAATGACGCCGTTGACGGTCACGGTGTTGCCGATGCGACCGGCATGCGTCGCATCCATCATGCTGCCGAAATCGGGACGGATCTGGGCGTTGCGCTCCAGCCGCCAGTCATCGAGCACCCAGGTGACCTCCCGGTCGACCCGGATGGGCTCGCGCTCCTCGATGACGAGCGCGCCCGACAGCCCGCGCGCGACCTGCTCGCGGCTGTTCGCGTGCGGGTGGTACCAGTAGGTGCCCGCGTCGAGCAAGTCGAACTCGTAGACGAAGGTCCCCCCGTCTGCGGCGATCGGCGGCTGGGTGAGATGCGGCACGCCGTCCATCGCGTTCGGCAGGCGCACGCCGTGCCAATGCACGGTCGTTTCCTCGGTGAGTGCGTTCTCGACGACGACCCGCAGCCGGTCGCCCTGCCGCGCCCGCAGCATCGGGCCCGGCACCTGCCCGTTGTAGCTCCACACGGCGGTGTCCCCGTGCGGGGGGCCGACGAGCGCCGCCTTGCCCGGGGCGGCCCGCAATCGGTACTCGACCAACGGGTTCGGCGCCGCGCGCGCGATCCCCGGCAGCCATGCAGCGGCGCCAAGCCCTCCCGCGGCACGCAAGAGCGCGCGACGGCGAGGCGATCGAAGGGAACTTGTGTTCATGGGCGAGTGGGGGACCGGCATTGGACGCCGGGGCGGGGCGATCGGTTCCATCGGTGGACGTCGTGCGGCCCGGGTCGCGCCCCCCTTGTCATCCCTTGTTCCCCGCACGTGCGCGTTCCAGATACGGGCGCAGGATGCGCGCGAACTCCTCCGACTCCCAGTCCGCGGCGCCCGGATACCGCCCGAGCTCGCGGCCCTCGGTGTCGAGCAGAAGTGTGGTCGGCAGCCCGGGTACGCCGAGCGCGGTCAGCACGTTACCCTCGCCCTCCACGTAGATCACGAGGCGCGTGAGGTTCAGGGATTCGTAGAACTCGCGCACCACCGGCACCCCGCCGACGTCGGTGGAGAGCGCCACCACTTCGAAATACGGCCCCCCGAGCTTCGCTTGCAGGCGTTCGAGTGCCGGCATCTCCGTGCGGCAAGGTCCGCACCAGGTTGCCCAGACGTTGAGGAGCACCACCTTGCCGCGAAACGTTGCGATCGGCACCGGTTTGCCTTCGGCGTCGCGCATATCGAGCGGCGGCAGCGCGCGCGGCTCGGTGAGCATGGTCATGCGCGGCACGCGCAGCGCCGGCTCGCCACGCGGCTTGGTGACGGCCTGATAGGCGCCGAAAGCCACCGTGAAGAAGATCAGTATGCCGATCGAACCCAGGAGGGTTCTGGTCCGGCCTGACAGCGGCGCGCCGGACGCATCGCGGTCGGATGGCTGCGAATCAGGCGTGCCCATGCAGCTGCGTCCTGCGATACCACCGGCGGTCGCCGGCGCTGGCGTCCCGCTCGCGATTACGGCGGCGTGGATCGCGGCACGCGCCTGAGAGCGAACGATTCACCATGCCGTCTAGCGCAGGTTGCCGGTGTGGCCGAGCGAATAGCGGCCGGGCTGCGGCCAGACCGTGAGTCCGTGCGGCTCGGTCCCGACGCGGATCTTCTTCACGGCGCCGGTCGTCGTGTCGAAAGCATAGACGACGTCGTCGAATCGGCCCGAAAGCCAGAGCGTCTTCCCGTCGGCGCTGACGTTGCCCATGTCGGGGCTGCCGCCGCCTGGGATCTGCCAGGTGGCCTCGACCTTGCGCGTCGCGAAGTCGATCACCGACACGCTGCCCTTGCCCCCGGGCGCCGCGAACACCTGGTTCGAGCCGCGATTGGCGACGTAGAGCTTCGTGCCGTCGCGGCTCGGGTAGAGACCGTGCGAGCCAAGGCCCGTCTTGATGAAGCCGATCTCGGTGAAGCTCTCGCCGTCGACGACGAAGACACCGTCGGCGCGCATGTCGGCGACGAAGAACACCTTGCCGTCCGGCGAGATCCGGATGTCTTGCGGCATGCCGCCCTTCGAGAGCTTGAGATAGCCGAGCACCTTGCGCGCGACGAAATCGATCTTCGCGAGGCGCCCGCCCCCGAACTCGCAGGTGAAGATCGCGTAGCGGCCGTCGATCGAGAACTCCGCGTGATTGATGCCGGCGCACTGCGGCACGGAAAGCGAGCTCTGCAGCGCCATCGTCTGCGGATCGCGGAAGTCGAGCCGCTTGTGCGCCTCCGCCACCACGATCGCCGAGGCGCCGTCGGGCGTGAAGTACATGTTGTAGGGATCGTCCACGGGGATCGACTTCCCGGGCTTCCCGGTCTGCGGATCGATCGGCGTCAGGGTGCCGTCCGTGCGGCCTTCGGCATTGTTCGTGACCCAGAGGGTCTTCAGGTCCCACGACGGAACGACGTGCTGCGGATTGATTCCCACCTTGAAGCGATCGACCACGCGCATCGTCGCCGGATCGATCACGGAGACGTCGTTCGAGCGGCGATTCGGCACGTAGATGCGCTCGAGCACCCCCGACATGGCCGGGCCGAGCTTCCCAGCGGCGGTCTCGCTGTACAAATTGTTCGCATCGACCACCGGCGGCATGCCCGGCACGGTCTCGATCGTTCGCCCGGCCGGCTGCGCATTGGCCGAGCCCGCCATCAGCAACGCCAGGCACACCGTACCGAGCACGGCGGCCGCACTCCCGCAGGCTCCGCGGCGACTTCGCTTCATTCGATTCTCCACACAGTGATTGACGGTCACGAGCGGGAGTTTCGCACGTCCCGCGGTTATCATGGCAAGCGGGCCCGGTCATCCCGGCGAGTTGCTATGCTTGGGGCTTCCGATCCACCCATCCCTGCGGAGACAGAATGAGCGAGAGCAATCTCAAGGTGCTCGGGATTTGCGGCAGCCTGCGCATGAAATCCTTCAACATGGCGGGCTTGCGCGCCGCCGGCGAGCTGATGCCGGACGGGATGTCCATGCACGTCGCACAAATCGGCGACATTCCACTCTACAACCAGGACGTGCTCGACGCCGGCATGCCGGAATCCGTGAAGCGGCTGCGTAACGAGATCGCCGCGGCCGATGGCGTCTTGATCGCAAGCCCCGAGTACAACTTCTCGGTGACCCCCGCGCTCAAGAACGCGATCGACTGGGCCTCGCGCCCGCCCAATCAGGTATGGCAGGACAAGCCGGTCGCACTGTTCTCCTGCACTGCCGGCCCGGTGGGCGGCGCGCGGGTGCAGTACGACCTGCGCCGGATTCTTTCTCAGATCTGGGGCCATGTGCTGCCGCGGCCGGAGGTGTTCATCGGCAACTCGGCCAGCAAGTTCGACGCCGAGGGCCGCCTCACCGACGAGACCACGCGGAGGTTCCTCACCGACCTGCTCGTCGGCTTCAAGGCCTGGATCGAGCGCATGCGGGTGCGCTGAATGGCGGCGCGAATCGGCCGCGTCCTGCTCGCGCTCGCGGCCAGCCTCTGCCTCGTCGCCGCAGGCGCGACGCAGGCACAGACCGCCCAGCGCGCGCCGCTTCGAGCGCCGGACATCCACTACGAGCCGACGCCCGACAATGTCGTGGCGGAGATGCTGAAGCTCGCGAAGATCGGCGCCCAGGACGTCGTCTACGACCTGGGGTGCGGCGACGGACGCATCGTGATCGCCGCCGTGAAGCAGCGCGGCGCGCGCGGAGTCTGCGTCGACATCGATCCGCAGCGGATTCGCGAGAGCAAGGCCAATGCCGCGCGCGCGGGCGTGGCCGAGCGCATCGTGTTCTTGAACCAGGACCTGTTCGAGACCGACCTTTCCGATGCGACGGTGGTCACGCTGTTCCTTTGGCCGAGCGTCAATCTCAAGCTCCGCCCGAAGCTCGCGCGCGAGCTCCAGCCCGGCATGCGCGTCATCTCGTACGTTCACGACATGGGAGATTGGAAGCCCGCGGAAGTGCGAACAGTGCAAGGCGCTCACGGTCCCCGTTCGCTCTACCTGTGGGTCATCACCGCCCGACCGTGATGCCGGTCCGCGGGCCGCTATTGGCCGGACTCTACAACCACAGCAGTCCGCGGCGGATGCTCGCGGCGAGGCCGCTCACGTGAGCAAGGCCCAGGAGACCGCTACCGAGCACCACGGCCCCGGCCGCGATGCGAACGCCGCGACGCGCCGCCCACGTGCGCAAGCGCGCCGCCGCCAAGCCCGCTGCCAGTAAATTCGGCAGCGTCCCGAGGCCGAAGGCCAGCATCACGAGCGCTCCGCGATCCGGGCTCCCGGCGAAAGCGGCCGCCGCGAGCGCACCATAGACCAGGCCGCAGGGGAGCCACCCCCACACCGCGCCGGCGGTGAACGCCTGTGGCATGGTGTCCGCGGGGAGCAGCCGGACGGCGAGCGGCTGGAGGCTCCGCCAGATCGGCGCCCCCAGCGTTTCGAGCCGCACGAGCGCGCGGCCCGCGCCGGCCAGGTACAGCCCCATCAGCACGAGCATCGCGTTGGCGAGCACCAGGAGCACGGTCTGCGCCGGGAGTGCGCCCGAGGCCCAGACACCCACGCTCCCGACACCGCCCACGAACGCGCCGGCCGCCGCGTAGCTCGTGATCCGGCCGGCATTGAACGCGAGCTGGCGCGGCCATTCCCGCGTCGCGACGCGCGGTGCGTCGGGCGGCGCTCGCATGCGTCGCACCGAGAACGCGCCGACGATGCCGCCACACATCCCGATGCAGTGCACTCCGGAGGCCAAGCCCGCGGCGAGCGCCGCCAGCGGCAACGCCCAGAACGACGGCCAGGCGCTCTCCATCAGATCACTTTGGAGTACTTGCCGCGCTCGCGGCTCGCCCGCAGATAACGGTCAAACACCATGCACACCGCGCGCACGAGCAGCCGGCCTTGCGGCGTCACAGCGATCCAGTCGGCGCCGAGCTCGACCAGGCCGTCGTCAGCCAACGGTTTCAGCGCCGCGAGCTCGGTAGCGAAATAGCGCCGGAAATCGACCAGATACGAAATCTCGATCGCCTCGATCGAGACGCGGAAGTGACACGTGAGCGCCTGGATGACGGCACGGCGCAGGAGATCATCCTGGGTGAGCTCGACCCCGCGCCATACCGGCAGCCGTCCGTCGTCGAGCGCCCCGTAGTACTCGTCGAGGCTCTTGAGATTCTGGTAGTAGGTCGGGCCGACGCGGCCGATCGCGGAGGTGCCGAAGCCGAGGAGGTCCGAGTCGGCGTGCGTCGAATAGCCCTGGAAGTTTCGATGCAGCCGCCCCTGCCGCTGGGCCACCGCGAGCTCGTCGTCGGGCTTGGCGAAGTGATCCATGCCGATGTACAGGTAGCCGGCGCGCGTCAGCCGCCCGATCGCGAGGGTCAGGATCTGCAGCTTCGCCTCCGCGCTCGGCAGGTCGGCCGCGCGGAGGCGCCGCTGCGGCTTGAAAGCCACCGGAAGGTGGGCGTAGCTATACAACGCGATCCGGTCGGGATCGAGCGCGAGCACCTTCTCGAGCGTGACGCTGAAGCTGTCGAGCGTCTGCTTCGGCAGGCCGTAGATGAGGTCGAGATTCACCGACCGGAAACCGCTCTTCCGCGCCTCGTCGATCACGCGGCGCGTCGTCGCTTCGCTCTGAACGCGGTGCACCGCCTTTTGCACCTCCGGGTCGAAATCCTGCACCCCCACGGAGACGCGGTTGAAGCCGAGCGTGGCGAGGAACGCCATGCGTCCCGGCTCGGCCTGACGCGGATCTACCTCGATCGAGCACTCGCACCCCGGCTCGTACTCAAACTGCGCACGCAACGCGCCCGCAAGCGCGGTCATCTCCTCCCGCGACAGGAAGGTGGGCGTGCCCCCGCCCCAGTGCACCTGGCAGATCCGCCGCTCGCCCCCCAGCAGCTCGCCAACGCGCGCGACTTCCCGCGCGACGTACTTGATATACTTCGCCGATCGTCCGTGATCCCGTGTCACCACCTTGTTGCACGCGCAGTAGTAGCAGACCGTGTCGCAGAATGGCACGTGCACGTAAATCGAGAGCGGCTGCTTGATGCCGCCGATGTTCCGCTTGGCGATCCACTGCGCCCATTGCGCCGCGCCGAACGCCTCGACGAAGCGATCCGCGGTCGGGTACGACGTGTAGCGGGGCCCGCTCGCGTCATACTTGCTGATCAGAACCGGGTCGATGACCAGATCGGAAGCCGGATAGTGCATCGTGCCAATATGCCCGCGCGGCGCCGGGGGATCTTGACCTGCGTCAAGCCGGTGCGGACGCCATGAGCGCCACGGACAGCAAGCCATCCCAGCCGGCGGCACGGGCACGTCGATTCAAGCGGCTGGCGGTCGCCACCGGCGTCGCCGTCGCGGCAGCGCTCGTCGCCCTGAACCTCACCACAGCCGCGCTCGGAAGCGATTATCCGTGGCTCGTCGGCTTCGACCTGGTCCTCGACCTCGCCGTGCTCGCCGCCGGCGTCGGGTACATCTTGCGCCACGGCATACGTATCGAAGCGCGTACGGCGCAGATGCAGGCGACGCTCGACGAGACGCAAGCACAGCTCGCGGCGGTCGTCGACTCGGCGATGGACGCCATCATCACGGTGGACGAGGCGCAACGCATCGTGCTCTTCAACCGCGCCGCACAGGTGGTGTTTGCCTGCCCGAAAGACGATGCGCTGGGCGCGCAGCTCGATCGGTTCATCCCGGCGCGCTTCCGCGAAGCGCATCGGACCCATGTCAAGCGATTCGGCGAGGTCGGCGATACCCGGCGCCGGATGGGCGCCGACCTGGTGCTCTGGGCCCTGCGCGCCGACGGCACCGAGTTCCCGATCGAGGCTTCGATCTCCAAGGTCGGCGGGACGGACGATCGGCTTTTTACCGTGATCCTGCGGGACATCACGCAGCGCAAGCGCGCCGAGGACGCGCTCAAGCGCCAGCAGGCCGAGCTGCACGAGCTCTCGGCGCAGATTCTCGAGGCGCGCGAGGACGAGAAGACCGCGATCGCGCGCGAGCTGCACGACGAGCTCGGCCAGCTCCTCACGGCGCTCAAGATGGACCTCGCGTGGCTCCGCGAGCAGATTCCGGAGGGCGAAGCCGCCGCGCGGGCGGGCCAGATGAACGAAGCGCTCGACCGAACGGTCACCTCGGTGCGGCGCATCGCTGCGGATCTGCGCCCGCTGATGCTCGACGATCTCGGTCTAGCCGACGCCGCCGGCTGGCTGGTCGAGGACTTTGCGCGGCGTTCCGGGGTGGCGTGCAAGCTCGATAGCGCCCCCGAGAGCCGCCTCGACGGCGTCGATCGCAGCGTCGCGACCACCATCTATCGCGCGCTCCAGGAGTCGCTCACCAACATCGCGCGCCACGCCGACGCCGAGCACGCGTGGATCTTGCTCGCGGTCGAGGACGGTACGGTACGACTCGAGGTCGAGGACGACGGCCGCGGCATCTCGCTCGAGGCGGTCGGACGTTCCCGCTCGCTGGGGCTGAAGGGCATGCGAGAGCGGGTGATCTATCTTGGCGGCACGGTCGAAGTGGGGTTGGCGGCCCGCGGCGGGACGCGAGTATCCCTACGCGTGCCGCTGCGTCCGGCGGCCGGGAGCACGACGGCGTGATCCGTCTGCTCGTCGCTGATGACCATGCGCTGGTCCGCGAAGGACTGCTGCGGATCCTTGCCGCTGCTTCTGACATCGAGGTGGCGGGCGAGGCGGCGAACGGCGACGAGACGCTCGCCCTCGTGAGAGACAACGACTACGACCTCGCGCTCGTCGATCTCTCGATGCCGGGGCTGTCCGGTCTCGATCTGATCAAGCGACTGCGACTCGAGAAACCGAAGTTGCGCATCCTCGTGCTCTCCATGCATGGCGAGAGCCAGTACGCCGCGCGCGCGCTCAAGGCAGGCGCGTCGGGCTACCTCACCAAGGACGCCGCCGCCGCGCAGCTCCTCGGCGCGATCCGCAAGGTGGCAGCCGGCGGCGTGCACATCAGCGAGACCGCGGCGGCCGAGCTCCTCGGCGCGGGCGCGCCTGCCGGCAGCTCGCCACCGCACACCCTGCTTTCCGATCGGGAGTTCGAGGTATTCCGCCAGCTCGTCGCGGGGCGCAGCATCACCGAGATCGCCGCGGCGCTCCACCTTTCGGTGAAGACCATCAGCACGCACAAGGCGCGGATCCTGGAGAAGATGGCAATGGCGAGCACCGCGGAGCTGGTGCGCTACGCCGTGGAGCATCGTCTGCTCGACGACCGGGGGTAGGAAAACTCCTACGCTTCGTAGTCATTCCCCGATGACCGGTTTCGGCCCTGGCCGATACCGAGCAGAGTCTCCGCCGGGCACACTGGAAGCATGGTTCGAGTGTTTCTGGTTGAGGCCTCGTCGTTCATCCGCGCGCGGCTCGAGGCGATGCTCGCCTCGATCGCCGGCGCGATTACCGTCGGCTGCGCAGCCGGCGCGGAGGACGCCGTCCGGAAGATCCTGTCGACGCGTCCCGACGTGGTCGTGCTCGA
>JBFJOO010000017.1:0-62226 GCA_041617635.1 Burkholderiales bacterium
CTCAAGAGTTTCCTGGATCAAAATTGAGGTAGCGGCGGTCGGCAGTTCTTTCGAGGAACAAGCGGAAGGTCACGAACAGGGGGAAACCGCCTGGTTTCCCCCCGTTGCCCCCCATCCCGGTAGGAGTAGGCCTGCGCGAGGGTTGGGCCTTGGTTCTTCCTCTCCTTTTCAAGGCGGGGTGCTGGCGGAGCCGGCGGGGTGGTTGCTCCTCGACCCTGACCTCTCACTCCTCACCGGCGTAGCATTGCCGGATGGTCACGCTCGATGATGTGCGCAACGCGGCCGCCGCGATTCGCGGCCAGGTGCTCGCGACGCCGTGCGACGAGTCGCGCACGCTGTCCGCGCTGACCGGCGCGCAGGTCTTCCTCAAGTTCGAGAACCTCCAGTTCACGGCGTCGTTCAAGGAGCGGGGCGCGCTCGCCAAGCTGCTCTCGCTCGACGCGGCGGAGCGCGCGCGCGGGGTGATCGCGGTCTCGGCGGGCAATCACGCGCAGGGCGTCGCATACCACGCCCGGCGTCTCGGCATTCCCGCGGTCATCGTGATGCCGCGGTTCACGCCGGGCGTCAAGGTCGAGCACACCGCGTGGCACGGACCCGAAATCATTCTGCACGGCGAGAACTTCGACGCCGCGCGCGAGCACGGCGAGGCGCTGGCGAAAGAGCGCGGACTCGTTCTGGTGCATCCCTACGACGACCCGCTGGTGATCGCCGGCCAGGGCACGGTCGGACTGGAGATGCTAAATACAGTGCCGGCGCTCGATGCACTGCTGGTGCCGGTGGGCGGCGGCGGCCTGATCTCCGGCATCGCCGTCGCCGCGAAAGGTATGAAGCCGGACATCGAGATCATCGGCGTCCAGTCGGACCGGTTTCCCTCGCTCTACAACACGCTGAAGAAAACCGACCTGCCCTACGGGCCGGGCACCATCGCCGACGGCATCGCCGTCAAGCATGCGGGCAGGCTCACGCGCGAAATCGTGACGCGTCTGGTGACCGACATCGTGCTCGCCGCGGAGGGGGACATCGAGGAAGCGGTGCTCGCCCTGCTCGAGGTGGAGAAGACCGTGGTCGAGGGCGCCGGCGCGGTCGGTCTGGCTGCGCTGCTGCGCGATCGGGAACGCTTTGCCGGCAAGCGCGTCGGCGTGGTGCTCTCGGGCGGCAACATCGATCCGCTCATCCTGACCGAGATCGTCCAGCGCGGGCTGGTGCGCAGCCGGCGCCTCGCGCGCGTGCGCGTGGGCCTGCGCGACGTGCCGGGCTCGCTCGCGGCGGTCACCGCAATCATTGCCGCGGCCAATGCGAACATCGTCGAAGTCCATCATCAGCGTGCGTTCACGCAGCTTCCGGCGCAGAACGCCGACGTGGAGTTCGTGATCCAGACACGTGGACCGGCGCATCTGCAGGAAACCCTGGACGCTCTCGCGCGCGGCGGCTACTCGGCGGAGGCCGTCGGGCCCTGATGCGTGCGCGGCGCTCGTGCGCCGCATACGCTCAATTGAGCTTCAGCAGCCGGCGCGCGTTGCCCTCGTAGATCGCGTGGCGCTCGGCGGGCGTGATGTCCAGGCTGTCGATGATCTCGATCGTCCAGCGCGTGTAGGCGGTGCCTTTCTCCGGGTCGAACGGGGCGTCGGATGCGAAGAGCGTGTGCTCGACGCCGAAAAAGTCCAGCCCGCATTCGGTCGCCTTTTTCGCTCCGAACAGCGCCGTGTCGGCATAGAACATCTTGAAGTAATCGATCGGCCGCTTCTTGAGCTTCTTGAGGAGCAGCGTGAGATCCTCGTCGGACGTCCGCGCACCGAGCTGATCCCAGCCCGGGCCGACGCGTCCCGAGAAGTACGGGGCCATCGCGCCCATGTGATGGGTGATGATCTTCAGGTCCGGATGCTTGTCGAACAGGCCCGCGAAGACGATGTGCGTCATCGCGACGCTGGTCTCGTACGGCCAGCCGAAGGTCCACCAGATCTCGTACTGGCTCTTCGGATCCCCCTTGTAGTCCGGGATGTTGGCGGCGCGAATCGGGTGGATCCAGATGGGCAGATCCATTTCCGCCATCAGGTCGAAGAGCGGCAGGGTCGCCGGGTCGGTGAGCGGACGCCCGAGGACGTTGCTGTAGACCTGCACGCCGACCGCGCCGAGCTTTTTCACGGCCCGCTCGGCCTCCTTCAGCAGGGCGTCCGGTTCGTTCATGGGCAGGCCGGCGATGAATGCCGGGAAGTGGTCGCGATGCTTGCCCACCAGCTCCGCCATCCCGTCGTTGCCGATCATCGCCATCTCGACCGCGTTCTTGCCGAAGTCCTCGATGGCCGGTGCCGGCAGGCAGATCACCTGCTGATAGTCGTCGAACTGGTCCACGATGCGCAGGCGCTGGTCGAGGTCATGGATGCTCGGCACCTCGCGGACCCGCTTGTTGATGTCCTTTCCCTTCGGGGAAAGCTCGATCATCCGATCGTAGAAAGCGCTGGGGAAGAAATGGTTGAAGATGTCGAGTTTCATCGTGTTCCTCCGTCTCCGTAGCCCGGCAGAATACACCAGCCTGAAACGGGAGGCCGGCGGCCGACGCCGTCGCGCCGCGCATTGCGATTGGGCGGGCGTCCCGGCGTGCGTTTGCTACCATTGCGGTCGCGGGCCTGTAGCTCAGCGGTTAGAGCAGAGGACTCATAATCCTTTGGTCCTTGGTTCGAATCCAAGCGGGCCCACACTAAGAATCAAAGACTGCGGCGTCGTTCGACGCGGCAGTCGATTCGGAGGCGTGAGCGGGAACGACCAGCGCGAATCGCCGCCCAAAAAAATGCGGGCGGCCGGAGCCGCCCGCAGTCCACGTTGCAGCGCGCCAGCCTCAGGGGGCGCGGAACAGGTCCTGCTCGATGCCGGCCTTTCTGAACAGGAAGTCGCGGG
Source organism: Burkholderiales bacterium (assembly GCA_041617635.1). GTDB lineage: Bacteria > Pseudomonadota > Gammaproteobacteria > Burkholderiales > SG8-39 > JAABRB01. The sequence goes on from JBFJOO010000017.1 coordinate 2,893, forward strand.
AGTTCTCCAGCTGCCGACGCAGGCTGCGCAGGTCGACGTCGAGCAGCTTGCCTTTCCACTTGCGCACCTTGCCCGCGACGATCACGGTCTCGACGTTGTTGCGCTCCATCAGCCCCACCACCGCGCCCGGCACGTAGTTGAGCGGCGTGACGTTGATCCCATCGGGGTCGAGGATGATGATGTCGGCCTCCTTCCCCGGTGTCAGCGAGCCGGTCTTGCCCTCGAGCCTGAGGTCGCGCGCGCCGTTGATCGTGGCCCAGCGCAGCACGTCGCGGACCGTGAGCAGTTTCTGGTCGGGAAAAAGACCGGCGGCGTAAGCCTCGTTGGGGGTGCCGGCGTTGTAGAGCGCGCGAGCGTTCACGAACATGCGCTGCATGGCCATCGCCGTCCGCATCTGGGTGAACATGTCCGCGGTCAGCACGACCTCGACGTCGGTGGACAGCGACGGCTCAAAGCCGAGATCGATCGCCTTCTGGATCGGCGGCGTGCCGTGGCGCATGTTCATCTCGATCGGCACCGCGAGCGAGACGGTGGCGCCGACCTTTCTCGCCGCCTCCCAGGCTCCATCAGACATCCCGGTCATGTGGATGAACAGGTTATCTTTGTCAAAGCCGAGCGTACCGCTCATGCCGTCAGCGCCCCCGCCATGCCCCGCGGCGATCGCGTCGAAGATCCCTCGCATGCCGAAGGTGCCGACGATGTGCGCCGCGATCGGGATGCCGAGATCGCGCCCGATCTTCCAGGCGTTCTCGAAGCCCGGCAAGTAGATCTCGCCGCCCATGATCATGGTCACGAGCTGGTCGCTCGAGGAGAACCACTGCTTCTTTATGCGCGGGGCGTCGGCCGGATATTGGTTGCCGGGATTGGTGCCGGTAAAAGCGGCGCCCGCGCTTTCGAAGAAGCCGAAGGCGGCCCGGCGTCCGGTATCGAACAGCGCATGGATCGCGGCGTCCGAGTGCTGCGGCGAATGATGGATCTGCGAGACGTCGTGCACGGTCGTGACGCCGGCGTCGAGCTGCGCCAGCCCGCCGAAAAGTTCGCTGATGTAGACGTCCTTCGGCCGGTAGACCGGCGCGAAGCCGAGCAGCTCCTTCTGGAAGTAGTTGAAGGTGGTGTCCGGATCCAGGCCGTCGAACAGCAGCGAGTCGGCCAGGACGCCGCGGGTCGCTGTCTCGAACAGGTGATGGTGCGTGTCGATGAGGCCCGGCATGACGATCTTGCCGCGGGCGTCGATCACCGCTGCGCCGCCCGCATGCAGGTGCGGCCCGACGGCGAGGATCTTCTTGCCCTCGACCAGCACGTCGGCCCTGGGAAACTCGCCCTTGTTGGGCATGTTGGGGTCCATCGTCATCACCGCGCCACCGCGGATGATGTAGCGGCGCCCCGGCCGGCCGCTGTGCCGCGGAGGCCCATCGTCGTCGTCGCGGTCGCGGCCGCGGCGGCGGTCGTCATCGTCGTCGTCGTCGTCGCGCGCTGCCGCCGGGTCTGCGGCGAAGAGGCCGAGCCCCGCGCCGGCCCCGATCGCGGTCGTGGCCTTCAGGAAATCGCGCCGCGAGGCGAGCGGTGAATCAGCTTCCGAATCGGCGGTCGACTCGGAATGGTCCTGGGGCTTCCCTTCATCGCACAGTTTGCACATTTTTTTTCCTCCTCCTCTGTGAAGTCATGCGGTAGACGACTCCGCGGATCATTCTGATGCCGATCCGCACAGGAGTAAATCGCGCCTTCCGCCGTGACCAAGCTGCGATGGGACAGGGGCACAGTGGGCAGCCGCCCGCGCGCACAACAGCGGTTCGCCGACACCTCGGTGTCGACACGGTTTGCATCTTGCGAGGCGCTCCCAGGCCGGGTGCTCGTGCGAACGCCAGTCTTCGAACTCGGATCTCATCTCCGGCGCGATGTCCCACCATGGCGATGGCGGCCCGCCCGAGCATGCGTCGTCCCCCGGCTTAGCCCTTGTAGCCCAGCAGTCTGGGCAGGAAAAGCACCAGGTCGGGAACGAGGGTGATCAGCGCTGCGCGGTTCATTCCTTCCGGGCGCCGTCGGCCGACCACTCGAAGCGCGAGATGCGCGCCAGCTCGTCGACCGGGATCACGCCGGTGTGGCGGTTGCCCCCGATGATCCAGGTCGGAAAGTCCCTGATGTTGTTCGCGACGCAAGCAAAGCTGTGCGCGCCGGTGCGCCCGTTCGGCGTGCACTCGACGTAGGGCAACCGCTGGGCGGAAGCCTCGAACAACGCTTTCTGCTGCTGGCAGGCCGGGCACCAGTACGCGCCATAAAAGCGCGTGCCGGAATCGTGCAGGTGGATGGCAAGCGCTTTCAGGTACGGCTTCTCGGGCCCCGCGGCAGGGTCGAAGAGGCCGCTGAAGTGCAGAGATAGTGCGAACACGATCACGATGGCTGAGCCGATCGGGCCCGGGAGCGATTGGGCCCACGCGTGCTCCGGCATGTGCGCGGGCCTGCGCACCAGCAACAGCACGAGCAGCGCATTTGCGATTCCGAACGAGGCGAGGCAGTAGGCGCAGGTCGCTTCGATCGCGAACACCGATACGGCCGTGAGATACCAGCTCACGGCGGCGCCGACGGTGGCGATGGTCAACGCCCACCGCCAGGCGCCCGGGCGGGTGCGCAGGCGCCACAGCAGCCGCGCGAGCAGCGCGTAAGTCAAAAGGCCCCAAAGCGCGATCGGCACGCCGAGCAAGGTGGACCAGCGACTTTGCTGAACCAGGTCGCACTCCGAGCCCGCCCCGCAGTACGCCGCATACGTGCCAAACCACGCGACGAGCGTGAGGTAGGACGTCAGCGCGATCCCGGCCAGGGCGAGCCCGAGCAGCCAGTTGTCGAGCGGATGCGGACCGCGCCCTCGGGTGGTCCCGGCCCGGCCCCCCGCCGCTCGCGTCTCAGAGCGGGGCGCTGCTTCGGGGGCCTTGTCCCCAGTTACACGCTTGCCGGATCGGCGCTGCTTTCTCGACATGTCGTTGTGAATGGTAACTACGGCGCTTGGATGGAACAAGCGGCGAAGTCAGAGTGAGAGGTGTCGAGCGGCTCTACCCCCCGCCACACACAGTTGCCCTTTAGTCGTGTAGGCTTAAAAATCCGGGCGGCCACGCTTGTCCTTGGTTCGAATCCAAGCGGTCCACTCGGAGGACGCCGACGGCGCAAAGCACGCCTGCGGCGCAACAGGGGGAGGGTTGTTGCCGTGAGCGCGTATGGCCTCGGGCGGGAGGTGGTCCCCGGTTTGCTTGTTTACGGCGGCCTCACGGTCTTCGCCGCTTACCAGTTGCTGCTTTGGTTCGGCGTGCGCGAGCGCCAGGCGCTGCACCTTGCCGCCGCCGCCATCTTCATCGCCCTGTCGCATGCGCTTTCGAGCGGGCTCGCCGAAGTCGCGCTGCCGGCCGGGCTGAGTCCGTGGCGAGCGGAGCTCGCGGCTGCAATGCCGCTCCTCGCCCTGGGCGCGCTGCTGTCGCTCGGCCGCGGCTACCTCGGCAGCGCCACTTACAGCGAGGCGATCGAGCGTGCCATGCGGGCGACCGTGATCGTTGCGCTGATCGGGGCGGCGACCGCGCCTGCATGGGGCGCGACGGCGCAGGCACCGTGGATCGTCACCGCGGTCGCAATTGCGGCATTCGTCGTGATTGCGATGGCGGCCGTGCGCATCGAGCGCGGCATTCGCCGGCGCCCCCGGCACGCGCGGCTCATCGCTCTGGCACTGCTCGTGCTGATGGTCGGACTCGCGTTGCGCCTGCATCGCATCGACCAGCCCGAGTACACGCTGCAGCTCGGCATGCTGGCCGCGCTGTTGCTGCTCGGGTACGCGGTTGCGTCGCGTGGCCAGCTCGCGCGGCGCGAGCGCAAGCTGTCCGAGTTGCGCAATTACATCGGCCAGGTCATGGCCGCCGACGTCGCGCAACGCGCCGAGCGCGACATCAGCCTCACGATGACGCATCGCGTCCAGGAGCTCCAGGCCTACGCGCTGGCGGGGGCCGGTGAATCGGGTCTCGAGGACCGGGTGCATGCCCTTGCGTCCCGCAACCAGCTCCTCGAGCGCGAAGTCCGGTTGCGGCGCGACGCGGAAGGCCGGATGCGCGCGATGGCGTATCAGGATCCGCTCACGCGCTTGCCCAACCGGGCGTTGCTGGGCGATCGGTTCGCCGTGGCGATCGCGCAGGCGCGGCGGCACGGCCAGAAAGTGGCGGTCCTGATGCTCGACCTCGACTACTTCAAAGGCGTCAACGACAGCCTGGGTCACGAGATCGGCGACCGGTTCCTCACCCACGCGGCGGAGATGATCATGCACAGCGTGCGCGAGTCCGACACGGTCGCGCGCTACGGAGGCGACGAGTTCGTCCTGCTCCTCGGCGAGCTGCATCATTTTTCCGAGGCCGGCATGGTCGCGCAGAAAGTCGTCAAACGGCTCGGCGAGCCGGTGACGATCGACGCGCACGTGCTGCGGCTCGGCGGCAGCATCGGCATCGCGATCTGGCCCGACGACGGCGGCGACTTCGCGTCGCTCCTGCGCTGCGCGGACCAGGCGCTCTACGCGGCCAAGGCGGGCGGCCGGGGCACCTACCGCTACTTCAGCGAGATGGGCGTTGCGTAGCGCGCAATGGGGGCGGCGTACCCGGAAAACCATCCGCCATTGCGACATGCTCGCACGCTCGCACGCGGCCGCCGCGCGCGCCTGCACTTGCAGCGCGTTTCGCGGGGAACCGTTGCCAATTTGATCTATGTCAACGAACGACTCTTGGCGACCGGGTCTCATGCGCTTCTGAACGGCTGGGAAAGGGTGGCCCGCGATGGGGGAGTTCAAGTTTCGCTCTATGCGCGGCGCGATCAGATGGGCCACGCTGATCGTCGGCGTCGTTCTTGGCGCGCTGGGCGTCGCGGCATTCAACGTCACGATGGACGCCACGAACACCACCGCGTTCTGCATCTCGTGCCACGAGCTCGAGCGCCACGCGTTCGCCGAGCTCAAGGAAAGCCCGCACTGGACGAATCGCGCCGGTGTGAAGGTCGGCTGCCCCGACTGTCACGTCCCCAAGGCGTTCTTGCCCAAGATGCAGCGGAAGATGATCTCGGTGCGCGAGGTGTGGGCGCACTGGACCGGCAAGATCGACACGCCGGCCAAGTACGAGGCACATCGCTTGGAGATGGCGCAGGTCGAGTGGGCGCGGCTCAGGGCGAACGGCGCGCGCGAGTGCCTGGATTGTCATAATCCGGAAGGGATGGCGAACCCCGAGAAGGCATTCGTGAAGGACATGCACGTCGGCATCGTCAAGGAGGCGAAGCAGATCTGCACCGACTGCCACAAGGGGGTCGCGCACAAGGCGCCGGAGGAGAAGAAGGATTCAACCAGCTGAGCAAGGAGTGAGCATGAAGTCGATTCTTATGGTTGCGGTCGCGACAGGCGGCCTCGTGATGGCCGGGGCTGCGAGCGCACAATCCGGCGCGGACTTGTTCAAGCAGAAGGGTTGCGAAACCTGCCATGCCCCTGCGGAGAAGAAGGCCGGGCCCTCGCTCAAGGACCTCGCGGCGAAATTCAAGGGCCAGGAGGGCGCGGTCGCCGACGCATCCGCCAAGCTCAAGGAAGGCAAGGGACATCCCAAAATGGCCGGGTCCGACGCCGAGATACGCGCGCTGGTGAAGTACGCGCTCGGCCAATAACGGGCAAGCGCCGAGGGTCCGAACAGGAGGGAACCCGCAGGTTCCCTGGAAAGCAAGAGCGGAAGGTCACGAACAGGAGGGAACCCGCAGGTTCCCTCCCGTTACCCCCCTTCCTGCTAAAGAGCAGGTTCCCCGTCACGCCCTGCAGGCGGCGGCTTCCTAGGGGCGAAACCCGCTAGAATCCGCCCCTTGGCGGCGCGCTCCGCACCGAGCGCGCGCCTGCGAACGGAACTATCCCGTCTCCGGGGAGTCCCGGATGGGGGAGTTCCCGCCACCTTTGCAGCGACCGTACGGACCATGAAACCGCGTCACAAGCGCATCGCCATCATCGTCTCCGGCCTTGCCGTCCTCGGCATCGCGGCGGCGCTCGTCCTGAACGCGTTCCAGTCAAACCTCGTGTTCTTCTTCACCCCGACGCAGGTGATCGCGAACGAGGCGCCGATCGGGAAGGCGTTTCGCATCGGCGGGATGGTCGAGACGGGCAGCCTCAAACGGGAGTCCGACGGGCTGACGGTGCACTTCAAGGTGACCGACACGGCGAAGACGATTCCCGTCATCTACTCGGGGATCCTTCCCGATCTCTTCCGCGAGGGCAAGGGCGTGGTCGCACAGGGCAAGCTCGGCGAGGACGGCGTGTTCCGTGCGAGCGAAGTGCTCGCCAAGCACGACGAGAACTACATGCCGCCCGAGGCTGCGCACGCGGTGGATCAGGCCCAGCGCGCCGCGAAGAGCGTCAAGACCAACTAGGAGATGTCTCGCATGGGGATATACAAGGGGCTTGCCCCTTGTTCGTTAAACCCGCATTGGGTTCGCAGCGGCACTCGCGTCGTTTTCACGAAAGCCTGTAGTTCCTTGAGACGTTCATTATGATTCCTGAGATCGGGCAGCTGGCCCTCATCCTCGCGCTCCTCATCGCGCTCGTGCAGGCGACGCTGCCCGTGATCGGTGCCGCACGCGGCGACCGGGTGTGGATGGGGCTCGCGCGTCCTGCTGCGCAAGGGCAGTTCGTGTTCGTGGCGCTCGCGTTCGGCTGCCTCGCATGGTCGTTCCTCCACAACGATTTCTCGGTGTTGAACGTCGCGACCAACTCCAACTCGCAGCTGCCGCTGCACTATCGCTTCGCGGCGAGCTGGGGCTCGCACGAAGGGTCGCTGCTGCTCTGGATGCTGATGCTGGCGGGCTGGGCCACGGCCGTGTCGCTCGCCAGCCGCCATCTTCCGGACGAGATGGTCGCGCGCGTGCTCGGCGTGATGGGATTCACCAGCGCCGGGTTCCTGCTCTTCATGCTGCTCACGTCGAATCCGTTCGAGCGCCTGCTCCCCGCCGCGCCTGACGGACGCGATCTCAACCCGCTCTTGCAGGATCCGGGCATGGTCTTTCATCCGCCGCTGCTCTACATGGGCTACGTCGGCTTCTCGGTGGCGTTCGCGTTCGCGATCGCGGCGCTGCTCGGCGGGCGGCTGGACGCCACGTGGGCGCGCTGGTCGCGGCCGTGGACCACTGCAGCGTGGTGCTTCCTCACGCTCGGCATCATGCTCGGGAGCTGGTGGGCTTACTACGAGCTCGGGTGGGGCGGCTGGTGGTTCTGGGACCCGGTCGAGAACGCCTCCTTCATGCCGTGGCTGGTGGGCACCGCGCTCATCCATTCGCTCGCGGTCACCGAGAAGCGTGGCGCCTTCAAGAGCTGGACGGTGCTCCTCGCCATCTTCGCTTTCTCGCTTTCGCTGCTCGGCACCTTCCTCGTGCGCTCGGGCGTTCTCAATTCCGTGCACGCCTTTGCCACCGATCCGAAGCGCGGCATCTTTATCCTCGCGTTTCTTGCGATCGTGATCGGCGGCTCGCTCGCGCTCTTCGCGGCGCGCGCCCCGAAGGTCGGGCTCGGCGGCCGCGTCGGGCTCGTCTCGCGCGAGACGGCACTGCTCGGGAACAATGTGCTGCTGATGGCCGCGATGGGATCCGTGCTGCTCGGCACGCTCTATCCGCTCTTCCTCGACGCGCTGGGGCTTGGCAAGATCTCGGTCGGGCCGCCGTACTTCGATTCGGTGTTCGCGCCGCTCATGACGCCGGTGGTGTTCCTGATGGGCGTGGGCCCGCTCGCACGCTGGAAGGAAGCGAGCCTGCCCGAGCTCGCCGTGCGGCTCCGCTGGGCCGCGGCCGTGTCGCTGGCGAGCGCGATTGCCGTGCCGCTCATCGCCGGCGAGTGGAGCGCGCTCAAGAGCTTCGGCTATCTGCTCGCCTTCTGGATCTTCGCGTCCACTGCGGTCTCGATATGGGAGCGCGTTGGCCGCGGCGCCGGCGGCGTGTGGGCGAGGCTGCGCCAGCAGCCGCGCGCCTACTGGGGGATGGTGCTCGCGCACGTGGGCGTCGGGGTGTTCATCGTCGGCGTGACCACGGTCAAGGGCTACGAGATCGAGCGCGACCTCCGCATGGACGTCGGCGACACCGTCACCGTCGGCGGCTACACCTTCAAGTTCCAGGGTGCGCAGCCGGTCACCGGCCCCAACTACCGCGCTTCGCGGGGCAGCGTCGAGGTGAGCCGGGGCGGGCGGATCATCGAGACGCTCCATCCCGAGAAGCGCATTTACAACTCCCAGCAGATGCCGATGACCGAGGCGGCGATCGACACCGGGCCGTTCGGCGACATCTACGTCTCGCTCGGCGAGCCGGTCGCGGACGGCGCCTGGAGCGTGCGCGTGTACTACAAGCCGTTCGTCACCTGGATCTGGGGCGGCTGCGTGCTGATGGCGCTCGGCGGGCTGCTCGCGCTGCTCGACCGGCGCTACCGCAAGCTCGCGCGTCGCAGCGAGGAAACGCTCGCCGGCGCGGCCCGCACCGCCGCGTGAGGTCGCGCGCATGAACAAGTTCGTCATCCCGCTCGCGATCTTCGCGGCGCTGCTCGCGTTCCTCTTCGTCGGGCTGGGGCTCAATCCGCGCGAGGTGCCGTCGCCGTTCATCGGCAAGCCGGCGCCGGGTTTCGAGCTCGCGCAGCTGCACGCGCCGGACAAGCGCTTCGCCCGGCAGGACATGGCCGGCAAGGTGTGGATCCTCAACGTCTGGGCGTCCTGGTGCGTCGCGTGCCGGGTGGAGCACCCCGTGCTCGTCAAGCTCGCTCAGCAGAAAACGATTCCGCTCGTCGGCCTCAACTACAAGGACAAGCCCGAGGACGCGCTCGCGTGGCTCAAGCAGTTCGGTGATCCGTACACGCTCTCCGTGAGCGACCTCGACGGGCGCGTCGGAATCGACTTCGGCGTCTATGGGGTTCCCGAGACGTTCCTGATCGACCGGCAGGGCGTCATCCGCTACAAGCACATCGGCCCCGTCACGCCGGAGGCGCTCGAGAAGAAGATCCTGCCGCTCGCGCGCGAGCTCGAGAAATCATGAGATCGCTCGTTGCCGCCCTCATCGCCGCTCTGTTCGCGATGGTGCCCTTTGCCGCGACGGCGAGCGAAGCGACGCCGACCGATCTCGATCCGGTCGCGCAGAAGCGGCTGATCGGGCTCGCGAACGAGTTGCGCTGCCTCGTCTGCCAGAACCAGACGATCGCCGACTCGAACGCCGACCTGGCGGTGGATCTGCGTCGCGAGATACGCGGGCAGATCAAGGCCGGCAGGTCCGACGCCGAGATCCTCGACTTCATGACCACGCGGTACGGCGATTTCGTGCTCTATCGCCCGCCGCTCAAGGCGACGACCCTCCTGCTCTGGTTCGGCCCCGTGCTCCTCCTCATCGCCGGAATCGTCGCGCTCATCCGTCTGATGCGGGCGCGGCGGCGAAGCGCCGAGGCCGATCGCCCCCTCACCGACGAGGAGCGCAGCCGGGCGGCGGCGTTGCTCGCCGGCGGCACCGGCGACGAGCCGCGATGATCACGGTCTTCGCCGTCGTCGCCGCGGCCCTCGTGCTCGTCGCGGTCGGGTGGGTGCTCGTGCCCTTGATGCGCGCGCGCCGCACCGGCGGCGTCGAGCGCACCGCCTCGAACATCGAGATCCTGCGCGACCAGCTCGCCGAGATCGATCGCGACCTCGCCGCCGGGACGCTCTCCCGGGAGCTGTACGATCAGGCGCGCGAGGAGCTCGAGCGCCGGGTGCTCGAAGAGGCCGTCCCCGCGGGCGCTCCTGCACAGATCGGCGCGAGCGGTCGCTGGACCGCCATCGTCCTCGCGATCGCGATACCCGTGACCGCCGGGCTCCTCTACCTCCGGCTCGGCAACCTGAACGTGTTCGCGCCGCCGCCACCCGCCGAGCCCCAGCATGCGATGAGCGAGCGGGAGATCGATGCCCTGGTTACCAAGCTGGAGGAGCGGCTCCGGAATCACCCCGATCCCGAGGGCTACATCATCCTCGCGCGCAGCTACATGGCGATGCAGCGCTACCCGCAGGCCGTCGCCGCGTTCGAGCGCGCCGGCGACGCGGTCATGCAGGATCCGGACCTGCTCGCGGACTACGCCGATGCCAGCGGCGCGGCATCCGGGGGCGAGCTCGCCGGCAAGCCGCTCGCGCTCGTCAAGCGCGCGCTCGCGCTCGACCCGAATCACTTGAAGTCGCTCGCGCTCGCCGGCACCGAGGCGTTCAACCGCCAGGACTTCAAGACCGCCGTCGATTACTGGGAGCGGATGCGCAGCATCGTTCCGGACGACTCGCAGTTCGGCCAGTCGATCCTTGCGAGCATCGCCGAGGCGCGGAAGCTCGGAAGATTGGATGGCGCCGTGGCGTCGGCCGCGCCGCCTGCGAAGCCCGCCACTGCGAGCCCCGCCGTAACAAGCGGTGGGCGCGTGACCGGGGTCGTGACGCTCGACCCGGCCATCGCGGCGAAAGCGAGCCCGGACGACACCGTGTTCATTTTCGCGCGCGCGGCCGAGGGCCCGCGCATGCCGCTCGCCATCCTGAAGCGGCAGGTGAAGGACCTCCCGGTTCAGTTCAGCCTGGACGACTCCCAGGCGATGACGCCGCAGATGAAGCTCTCGAGCTTTCCCGAAGTGGTCGTCGGCGCGCGAATCTCCAAGACCGCCAAGGCAACGCCGCAGAGCGGCGATCTCGAAGGGCTCTCGGGCACGATCAAGGTCGGCGCGACCGACGTCGCGGTCGTCATCGACAAAGTCCTGCCCTGACCAGGTCTTGCTTCAACCCACTGCCGGCAGGGCGCGCGCCACGAACCACGTGATGCCCGCGCCCAGCACCGCGAGCGACGCGCCGCGGCGCGCGAAGTCCGCCCAGGACACCCTTGCGGCGAGGCGCAGCAGCGGGACCGCCGCGCAGACGAGCAGGACCTGAAACGCTTCGATGCCGAGGTTGAAGCTCGCCAGGCTCACGAGCCAGGAGCCTTGACCCGGCGGCATGTCAGCCATCGTCGCGGCGAGCGCGCCGGCGAACCCGAAGCCGTGAACCAGCCCGAAGAGCAGCGCGACCCATGAGGCGTGCGGGCTCGCCCGCCACAGCAGCCCGGCCAGGCCGACATACGCGATGCTGAGAGCGATCGCGGGCTCGACGAACGCCGCGGGCGGCACGACCAGTCCGGTTGCGGCGAGCGCGAGCGTGACGCTGTGCGCGACCGTGAACGCCGTGACGACCTTGATCAGCCCCATCAGCGAGCGGCTGACCAGCAGCAAACCGAGCAGGAAGACGATGTGGTCCCAGCCGGTCGCGATGTGGTGGATTCCCAGCATGAAGAAGACCCCCGCCTGCTGCCAGGCGGAGGTCTGGGCGGGCGGCCGTGCGTCGTCCGGCGCCGGATGCGCGGGTGTGCTCCGCGTTGCTTGCCCGTTCGCCGCGATCGACGCGATCGGATCAAATCGGATGGTCGCGCTTGCGGCGAGCTCGTTCGGTCGTGACGCCACGAGCGGCAGCGAAAAATCGGTGAGCCCGCCGCTCCGGTCGGCCTGCGGCACGCTCGCGCGCTCGATGGCCGCGCCGGCTGCCGGGCGGATGTAGATTTCCTTCCAGCCGCCGCGCTCGGGTCGGTAGCGGTCGCTGTATTCCAGGCGTGCGCGCGTTGCGGCACCGCTGAGCGGGGCGGAGTACACGGCCTCGAGCTGCAACGTCGCGAGATTGGCTTCCCCGGGCAGCACTTTGAAACGATGGTCCCGCAGCGTCAGCGCCAGCGGCGTGCCGTCGAGCCGTAGGAACAAATGCGGCAGGACGTCGAACGCCCAGCGCGAGCTGTGCGCTTGCCATTCGGCGCGGGACGCGGTGCCGTCACCGTCGCGGTCCGCGCTCTGCGCTTCGAGCAGCGCCGGGATCTCGGCCAGGTCCATCCGATACCGCAGCTCGATCTCGCCCGGCGCGACGGTGAGCGCGCTTTGCCGATTGACACTGTTGTTGCCGAGCGGATGCGCGACGGCATCGAGGGCCGGCATTGCCGCCGCCCCGGCGAACACGAGCGCGCACAGCTTGCGCATCATTGCCCGTTCCCGGCGCGGATCCGCGGCTCACCCACGCTTGCCGCCGCGTACGGCGCGAGGTGCGGCGCGCGCGCTTGCGCTTCGCGCAGCAAACGGCCGCCGCGCTCGGTGTCGCCGGCCGCGACGAGTATCGTGCCGGCGCGATACCTGTGGACGACATCGGGCGTTCCGAGCTTGAGCGCAGCGATCGCGTGCGCGCGCGCCTCCTTGAGCTTTCCGGCGCGGTAGAGCACCCAGGCGAGCGTGTCGTGACTGTAGATGTCGGGCCGGCTTTCCAAGTCGCGCCGTGCGAGGCGCTCCGCTGTGCCCAGACCGCCGTCCTGCTCGGCGAAGAACAATGCCAGCACGCGCCGCGAGAGGCCGGGCTTCGCGTCGAGCCGCGCGAGCGCGTTCAGCAGCTCGGCGTGGCGTCGGGCCTCGGCCTCCAGCCCGAGGCGCTCGGTGAGTTGCCAGAGCGGAAAAACCACCTCCGGACTCGGCTGTGCCTGCGCCGCCCGGCGATATGCCGCAAGCGCATCCGTGAAGCGCCCCTGGGCCGCGAGGACGCGGCCTTGCTGCGCGACGGTCTGCGGCAAGCCCGGATAGGTCGCGAGCGCCGCTTGCACCGCTTGCTCGGCGCGAACGGTGTCCCCGTCGTGCAGGTATAGCTCGGCAAGCTGGCCGAGCGCCCACGCCGTTTCCTCGGAACGCGGTCGCCCCGCCCGCACGGCTCGGCCCATCATCTCGATTGCGCCCCCGAGATCGTTATGCAGAAATCGCAACTGGGCGGCGCGGCTGTACGCCGGCAGACCGGGGAAGCGGTCGAGCATCGTCTGCGTTGCGGCGAGCGCGTCGGCGTAGCGCCCGAGCTCGGTGAGCGCGTCGGCCGCGAGCCCCAGGTTGGTTGCACTCGGCGGGGCGAGGCGCTCGGCTTTGCGTGCCGCAGCCAATGCCTCCGCGAACCGGTGGGCGTTGAGCTCGCTCCAGGCTTTCAGCGTCCAGGCGCGGGCATCGCCGGGAGCGAGCGCGAGGGCACGAGCGGCGAGCGCCTCGGCACGGCTCGCGTCGCGCGGATCGGCGCTGATCCGGGCGCGCGCGAGCAGTGCTTCGGCAAGCCGATGGAGGGTCGCAAGGTCGTCCGGGGCCGCAACGTGCTGTGCCTCGAGCCGCGCGATCGCAGCATCGTGCTCGGCTGGGCGTGAAGGCTCCTGCCCCCTCGCGCCGGGCGAGAGCCCCACGCCCGCCACGAGGGCCGCGCAGCATACCGCGGCCCGTAACATCGCCCGTTACTCGCCCGGATCGATGTGCCGCCGGTCGCGGCCGTCGTGCGGCGTCGGCAGGAACGGGAAGTCCTGCGCGATGCCGTTCAACGTCACGCCGGTGCCGGGCGCGCCGACGTTGAAGTTCACGCCGTCGCCCAAGCGGGCATTGCCGGTGCCAAGCAGCACGCCGGACACGACGCGCAGCGCAACGTCGGTGACGTCGTCATTCGGCCGGCGCCCGTTGGGCCACGCAGCAGGATCGGGCGTCGGGTTGCCCGCCATGTCGTGCGCCAGGATGCCGAGCCGGCACTGCGTGGTAGCGCTGCAATTGTTCCCGGGGGGCCGCGGTGGCACGGAGAGGTCGAGGCGCAGCAGCTCGGAGAGCCGCCCGCCGGGCGAGCCACTGTACTGCAGCAGCGCGCCGACCAAGTCATTGCGCGGCGTGGCCGGGATGGGCACGCCGAACAGCAGGTTGATTGCGGTCGCCAGGGACGGGTTGCGGTAATCCCCGAGGAAGCGCCCTTCGCGGTGGGGCTTGGTGGCGTTCCACCGGTCCTTGTCTCCGAAGGGGATGATCAGCTCGTTGACGAGCGGATTCGCCATGCGTGCAACCTGCACGAAGCTGCCGAACTTCCTGTAGTCGTCATCGTCATCGTCGTCGTCATCGTCGTCGTCGTCCCGATCGCGCTTCGAAGGGCGCAGCACGGTGATCCTCTGGCGCGAAGTCGAGGCGTACATCCCGATCTGGGTGCCCCGTGTCGGCATCACCAGCTCTTTCGGCACCTCGATCGCGATCGTGTTCACGTTGAACCCTGAGAACATGTCCACGCCGCCGAAGTTATTCGCGTCGTCGGCGTCCTGCGAGTCGCTGAGCAGTGGCGCCGGCGCGCGCAGGTTGATCGGCCCGTCGAACACCGCGCCGAGGTCGATGTAGAACGTCTCGTCACGCTGGCCCGCAAAGACGCGGATCCCGTGCTCGAGATCGCGCACGCCCTGCTTGGCGAGGTCCTCGTAGCTCGGCATGGTGAGCGGACCCTGATTGGACGGCACCGCGAACAGCGGCTTGCCGTCGAGCGCTTTGAGGCGCGTCCGTTGCGCGCGCCCCCTCCGGTCCCGCGTGATCATGTCGACGCTGTAGGACTGACGGATGCCCAATCCGTCGGAACCCGGTCCATCGAGCGCGGTGATCTGGAGACCGAGCTCGGGGCGCCCGATGTTGGCGACCGGACTCTTGAGCCCGAAGCCGGCGAGGGCGTTGCGCAGCTCGGTCTTGAAGCGGACCTCGAAGACGAGGTCCCCGGCGATACCGTTGCGGTTGAGGTCGACGTTGATCGCGTACTTGACGCTGTCGTCGAAGAAAAAGTAATTGGGCCCCGCGCTTGGCTCCTGGGACGGGATGACGTTCATGATGAACACCACCTTGTCTTTGTTGCCGTTCCAGTTCACGAAGGCGTAGGTGTCGGTGATGTCGGCGGCCGGATCCAGCGCGATCAGCGGCGCCTCCCGGTGACTTGTCGACTGGGCGGTTCCCAGCCCGCCGCCGGCGAGCACGGCGAGAGCGGCTACCGCGAGCTTCGAGCGCAATTGCATTGTGAGCCTCCTTTACACGGTGTCCGCATGACGATGCTGGAGACAGGCTGCGGACCATGCCCCGCCCCACGCTTGACGAACGTAGCATCCGCGTCGCGCAGCGATCAAGGCTCGCGACGACTTGGTCAGCTACGGTAAGTAGAACGAGCGAGCGCGCCGTTTGGATCTGTCGTAGACACCGGTGTGTCCGCGCGCGCAAATGCAATGCCCGATCAACACGCGCGACGAACTAGACCGCTACGGTAAGTAGAACGAACGAGCACGCCGTTTGGATCTGTCGTAGACATCGATGTCGCATGCGCGCAACTGCACTGGCAGATCGAGACTCGCGACGAATTTCAGAGCGACGGTGAGTAGAGCGAACGAGCGCGTCGTTTGAATCCGTCGTTTTCGCGCGAGCGTTCGTTCGAGGGCGATGGCGCTCGCCGTTCTGGCGCGACTGGTGAACGACCTTTAGCTCAGTTCAGTATCGAGGACTCTCGGGCGACGACGCCGGCGATGAGGCTTTCGAGTCTTCCCGGTATGCGTTCCTTGATGAGGGAGATCCTCGGTGGCATCCAGCTACCCTGTCGAGCGGCCGGTGCCCTGGCCGTAACGCGGCCCGTCCATCCCCGATCGGCAGCGTTTGCAATGTTGTAACAATTCGCCTGACGGGATTCCTCGCACCGGGTCGCGCCCCACCCTCCCGCGGCGCAGTGGGATCCTTTTCCGGGCTCCCGGGGCGTTGGGGGGCGCTGCCGTTGGTCCCGGCATGGCCTTTTCGGGCAGGTCTTGCGCTACACTCGTTCATGACGTTGCGCTAAGACAACGTCGCCCCCGCACGGACGTCCGGCGGGCGGACCACAGCGCGGCGAACGCGCCGGCTCAAGGACTCAAGGACTCAAGGACTATTGCCTGATGGTGGAGGAGTGTCGCCCGGTTCGTGTCGCGAGTAGCGGCTTCACGCTGCTCGAGCTGCTCGTGGTGATGGTGATCATCGGGCTGCTCGCGGCGTATGTGGCGCCGCGCTACTTCGGCCAGCTCGGCAAGTCGGAGGTCAAGGCCGCGATGGCGCAGATCAACGCCTTCGAAAAGGCGCTCGACCACTACCGGCTCGACGCCGGCCGCTATCCCACCACCGAGCAGGGGCTGAACGCGCTGGTCGCGGCGCCGGAGAACGAGCGCAAGTGGCAGGGTCCATACCTCGTCAAGGCGGTGCCGCTCGATCCGTGGGGGCGCGCCTACAACTACCGCTCGCCCGGGCAGCACGGCGAGTACGATCTCTTCTCGTACGGCAAAGACGGCCAGCCGGGCGGCACCGGCGAGAACGCCGATATCACGAACTGGTAGCCGTACATCCCTCAGGCACCGAGACGGCACGATGCGATTCGAGATCCGGGCATTCAAGGCGAGCGAGGGCGTCGTTGCGCTCACCCTGGAGGCGGCCGACGAGGCGGCCGCGCGCGAGCAGGCGCGCATCCAGGGATTGACGGTGCTCTCCGCGCGGCGGCGCGGCCTCGGCGCGCGCGGCATGCGCTGGCCCGGACAGCGCTTTCCGCTGCTGCTCTTCAGCCAGGAGCTGCTTGCGCTGCTGGCCGCGGGCCTTTCGCTGATCGAGGTGCTCGAGACGATGGCCGAGAAGGAGACCCGGCCCGAGGTGCGCAAGGTCATCGTGCGATTGACCGAGTCGCTCTACCAGGGCCGCGCGCTCTCGCACGCGATCGCGGAATTTCCGGAGGTATTCCCGCAGCTCTACGTCGCCACCGTGCGCGCCGCCGAGCGCACCGGGGACCTCTCCGAGGCGCTCGCCCGCTTCGTCGACTACCAGCAGCGGCTCGACGCCGTGAAGAAGAAGGTGGTTTCGGCGGCGATCTATCCCGCGGTGCTGATCGGCGTCGGGATGCTCGTCACGCTGTTCCTGCTCGGCTACGTCGTGCCGCGCTTCTCCCAGATCTACGACGACGTCGGGCGCGACCTGCCCTGGTTGTCGCAGCTCTTGCTCCAGTGGGGCAAGTTGCTGAACGAATCCGGGGGCATCCTGGTCGCGGCGGCCCTGGCCGTGACCGTCGTCCTGCTGTTCGGGCTGGGCCGCATGGCGGAGTGGCTGGTCGCGGTGCTCTGGCGCATCCCGGCGTTCGGCCGGCGCCTGCTCACTTACCATCTCGCGCGCTTCTACCGCACGGTCGGCATGCTGCTGCGCGGCGGCACGCCGCTCGTTCCGGCGCTGGAGATGGTGGCGGGCCTGCTTCACCCGCTCCTGCGCGCGCGGCTCACCGGCGCCATCCAGCGCGTGCGCGAGGGGGCGAGCCTCTCGCAGGCGATGGAGGCGCATGGCCTGGTGACCGCTGTCGCCACGCGCATGCTGCGCACCGGCGAGAAGGGCGGCAATCTCGCCCAGATGATGGAGAGCATCGCCGCGTTCCACGACGAGGAGCTCGCGCGCTGGGTCGACTGGTTCATGAAGCTCTTCGAGCCGTTGCTCATGGCGCTGATCGGCGTGGTGATCGGGCTGATCGTGGTGCTGATGTATCTGCCGATCTTCGACCTCGCAGGGAGTCTCCAGTGAAGGCCGCCGACGCCCACGTGATCGCCCCGGAACGCGAGGTCGGGCTCCTCGCGCCCGAGCGGGTCGCGCGCGCGCGGGCGGCCGCCGCCGAGCAGCGCATGAGCGTCGCCCAGTGCCTGGAGGACGAGTCGGGGCTCGCCTCCGAAGACTTCACCCGTGCGCTCGGCGAGGCGCTCGGTTATCCGGTCGCGCGGATGGACGATCTGCACGCCTGGCAGCCGGCATTCGATCTGCTGCCCTTCGCCGAGGCGCTGAAGACGCAATGCATCCTCTTCCGCGACGCTGAGGGCGCCCTGCGCATGGTGATCGGCGACCCGTTCGCCACCGAGCGCTTCGCGTGGGGCGAGGAGCGCATCGCCGCGCCCTTCGTCTGGCAGCTCGCGCACTACGCCGACGTCGCAGCCTATCTCGCGCGCTACGAGGAGACCGCCTTCGCGATGGAGGGCGCGCTGCCCGCGGCCCCGGGCGCCGACCAGGCCGGACCGGGCATCGAGGAGCTTTCCTTCAAGACCATCACCGAGGAAACGAGCCCGGTGGTGCGGCTCGTGCGCTCGACCCTCTACGATGCCCTGAAGAGCGGCGCGAGCGACGTGCACCTGGAGAGCGTGGCGAGCGGGCTCACGATCAAGTACCGCATCGACGGCGTGCTGAACGCGGTCGGGAACCTCGAGGGCAGCGCGCTCGCCGAGCAGGTGATCTCGCGCGTGAAGGTGATGAGCGAGCTCGACATCGCGGAGCGCCGCATCCCGCAGGACGGGCGCTTCAAGGCGGCCGTGCGCGGGCGCGAGATCGACTTTCGCGTGTCGATCATGCCGTCGATCTTCGGCGAGGACGCGGTGCTGCGCGTGCTCGACAAGCAGTCGCTCTCCGACGAGCTGCTCGGCTTGCGGCTCGAAAACCTCGGGTTCGATGGCGAGTCGCTCGCCGCGATCCGGCGGCTCGCGAACGAGCCCTACGGGATGCTGCTCGTCACCGGACCCACCGGCTCCGGTAAGACCACGACGCTCTACGCGACCATCAGCGAGATCAACAACGGCCGCGACAAGATCATCACGATCGAGGACCCGGTCGAGTACCAGCTGCCCGGCGTGCTGCAGATCCCGGTGAACGAGAAGAAGGGGCTCACGTTCGCGCGCGGGCTGCGCTCGATCCTGCGCCACGACCCGGACCGGATCCTGGTCGGCGAGATCCGCGACACGGAGACCGCGCAGATCGCGATCCAGGCCGCGCTCACCGGGCACCTGGTCTTCACGACCGTGCACGCGAACAACGTGTTCGACGTGCTCGGCCGCTTCTCGCACATGGCCGTGGATCCGTATTCGTTCGTGTCGGCGCTGAACGGGATCGTCGCCCAGCGGCTGGTGCGCAAGAACTGTCCGCACTGCGCCGTGGCCGAAGCGCCGTCGCGTGAGCTCTTGCGCGATTCGGGCCTCGCGGCGGCGAATGTCGCCAAGTTCGATTTCCGCTCGGGCCGGGGCTGTGGCCACTGCCGCGGCACGGGCTACAAGGGCCGGAAAGCGATCGCCGAGATCCTGCTCCTCACCGATGAGCTGCGCGAGCTGATCGTCGCGCGCGCGCCGATTCGCGCGCTGAAGGACGCGGCCAAGGCGAGCGGCACGCGCTTCCTGCGCACGGCGGCGCTCGAGTGCGTGCGCGGCGGCGAGACTGACCTTAAGGAGATCAACCGTGTCACCTTCGTGGCGTGACCGCGTAGAGGTCCACATCGGCGCGCAGAGCGTGCACGTCGTGCGCGTCCGCCGCGGACTGCGGCCACGGTACGAGGCCGCGCTGCGATTCGAGACGGCCGGCGCGAGCTGGCCAGCTTCGATCGAGACGCTGGGCCGCGCGCTGTCCGGCTACGCGCCCGCGGGCACCGAGGTGCGCAGCGTGGTCTCGAATCACTTCGTGCGCTACGCGCTCGTGCCCGGCATCGACGGGCTCGCCTCCGATGAGGAGCGGGTCGCGCTCGCGCGCCACCAGCTCCTGACGGTCTATGGCGAGCGCGCGGCGGGCTGGCGTGTCGCGCTGGCCGAGCACGGCGCGCGCGCGGCGGGGCTTGCGGCGGCGCTGGATGCCGAGCTGCTCGAGGCGCTCTCCGCAACCGTGACTGCGGCAGGGCTCACCCCGCGCGCGGTCGAGCCGCTCCTCGCGACGGCGTTCAACGCATGCCGGCGCGAGATCGGCAACCGGGCGGCGTGGCTCGCCGTTGCCGAGCCGGACCGGCTGTGCGTCGCGCACCTCGCGAGGGGCGCGTGGATCGAAGTGCGCAACGCGCGCGCGCCCCGCGGGCCCGGCGCGGAGCTGGCGGCCGTGCTCGAGCAGCTTCGGTTGACGCTCGGCGCCCAACCCGGACCGGTTTTCGTGGCTGCGCGCGAGCCGGTCGCGGTCGAGCTGAATGCTGATTGGCCGGTGCATACGGTTCGGCTCGGTGGCGCCGCACCGCTGATCGAAGAGAAGGCCGCCTGACATGCAGCGCATGCACCTCGACTTCCTGCAGCCGCACGCGCGCCGCCACGGGCTGGGCGTGCTGCTCCTCGTCGCCGGCGTGGCGACGGTCGGCGTGGCGCTGGTGCACCAGCAGCGAATCGCGCAGGAGACGGCGCGGATCGAGGAGCGCGTCGCCGATGCGCGCCGCATGGTGCGCCGCGCGTTGCCGCCTCTCGACGTGCGCGTGGGCCGCGGTCGGGTCCTCACCGACGAGATCCGGGCCGCGAACGCAGTGATCGAGCGCATGAACGTGCCCTGGGACGCGCTCTTCCGCGAGCTGGAGGCGGCCGGCGACGATGGCGTCGCGCTGCTCGCGATCCAGCCCGACGCCGCGAGCGGCCAGGTGCGCATCGCGGGCGAGGCCCGCAAGCTCGATGCGGTGTTCGGCTACGTCGCGCGGCTCGAGGCACGCGAAGGTCTGCAGAACGTCTATCTGGTGGGGCACGAGGTGCGCGATGCGCCGCCGCGGCCGGTCGCGTTCTCGGTCCAGGCGGAATGGAAGGGGGCGCGATGAACGGCTGGCTCCAGGGCCTGCGCCGCGAGGTCGATCGCCTCGGCACGTCCGGGGTGGTGGGCATCGCGCTCGTCGTCTTCGCCGTGGCGTACTATTTCTCGGCGGTGCGGCCGGCGGAGCGCGCGCTCGACGAGCTGCGCGCGGAGGCGGAGAAGCTGGAGCGGCAGTTCCGGATGAACGGCTCGCTCGCCGCGCGCGAGGCGACGCCCACCGAGCAGCTTGCAACGTTCTATGCGTTCTTCCCGGCATCTGCGACGACCCCGGAACTGCTGAAGCGCATCAACTCGGCCGCGGAATCGAAAGGCATCGTGCTGCAGTCGGGCGAGTACCGGATGCAGCGGAGCGCGGGCGCGCGGCTCGGGCGCTACGAGATCACGCTGCCGCTGAAAGGCTCCTACGCGCAGATCCGCAGCTTCGTCGCCGAGGTTCTGGCAGAGGTGCCGGCCGCGGTGCTCGAGGAGGTGAACCTCCGGCGCGAGAACATCGCGAGCGCGCGGCTCGATGCCCGGGTGCGCTTCACGGTCTACGTGGGAGGCGCCGGATGAGGCTTACGCCGCGGCAGCGGTGGGCGATCCTGGGCACCGCGCTCGCGCTCACGCTCGCCGCCGTCAAGTGGGCGGCGAGCGACTCGGACGTTGAGGTGAAGCCCGCGCAATCGCCGCGCGTCGCCACGGCGGACGAGATGCCGCGCAACGCCGAGGCCGTGCCGCGTCTCGAGCTCGATCGGTTGCGCCGGCCGTCCCACGAGCTCGCGCGCGCCGACCCCTTCGCGCCGCGCAGCTGGGACGGCGAGGCGCGCGCCGAAGCGCGCCGCAACGCGCCCCCACCGCCCCCGCCCGCGCCGCCGCGGGCGCCGCCGCTGCCGTTCACTTATCTCGGCAAGGCAATCGAGGGCGATCAAGTTACCGCCTTCCTGGCCCGCGGAGACAGCGTCTACGTTCTGCGCGCCGGCGACACGGTGGACGGCATCTATCAGGTGGAGCGCCTGGATCAGCGGGTGCTGGTATTCAAGTATCTGCCGCTTGGCCAACGCCAGGAGCTTGCGCTCGGCCAGTCCGAGTGAGGGAGAAGCCATGAACCGCAATCAACTCATCGCCGCCGCGCTGCTGGTCATGCTCGCGGGCTGCACCGGAATGCCGCAGGTGACCGAGGGCCGGCGCCAGGTCAGCGAGGGCAACCTCGAGCAGGGCCTGGCGACCCTCGAACGGGCGGCCCGCGACAATCCGACGAGCGCCGAGGCGCGCGGCGCCTACCAGACCACCAAGCAGGCGTCGCTCGACAGCTTGCTCGCCCAGGCGGAGGCGGCGCGCGCGGCCGGGCGCTACGACGCGGCCGAGGCCCTCTACCGCCGGGTGGCGCTCATCGATCCCACCAACCCGTACGCGCCGAACGGCATCGCGGCGGTCGAGCGCGACCGCCGGCATGTGCGGCTCGACGAGGAGGCGCTCGCCGCTCTCAAGAAGGGCGATTTCGCGACCGCGGAGCAGAACGCGGGCGAGGTGCTCGCCGAGCGACCGGGGGACCGCACCGCGCGCGCGGTGATGCAGCAGGTGGCTGCCCGCCGCTTCCAGGAGGACGTGATGCCGCCGGTGCTCAAGACGGCGCTCGCGCGGCCGATCTCGATCGAGTTTCGCGACGCGCCGCTGCGCTCGATCTTCGAGGTGATCTCGCGCGGCTTCGGCGTGAACTTCGTGTTCGACCGGGACGTGCGCGCCGATCTGCGCACCACGATCTTCGTGCGCGACGGCAATCTCGACGAGGTGATCCGCCTCATCCTCGTGACCAACCAGCTCGAGCGCAAGGTGGTGAACGAGAACTCGTTGCTGATCTTTCCGAAGACGCCGCAGAAGCAGCGCCAGTACGACGAGCTCGTGGTGCGGAGCTTCTATCTCGCCAACGCCGACGCGAAGCAGACCGCGGCGATGCTGCGGGCGCTGGTGAAGACGCGCGACCTCTTCATCGACGAGAAGCTCAACCTGGTGGTCATGAAGGACACGCCCGAGGCCGTGCGTCTCGCCGAGAAGCTCGTGGCGAACCAGGACCTTGGCGAGCCGGAGGTGATGCTCGAGGTCGAGGTCATGGAGGTGCAGTCGAGCCGGCTGCAGGAGCTCGGGCTGAAGTATCCGGAGAAGCTCTACTACGGCGTCCCCGGTGCGGCCGCCACGACCGGTGGCCTGCCGTTCCCGCCCGTGACCGAAGTTCGCCAGGGCGGCTTCAAGGTCTTCGTCACCAACCCGGCGATCGTCGCGAACCTGCGCGCGCAAGTGGGCGTGGGCAACCTGCTTGCCAACCCGCGCATCCGCGTCAGGAACCGCGAAAAGGCCAAGGTCCACATCGGCGAGAAGGTGCCGGTGGTCACGAGCACGTCCGCGGTGAACGTCGGGGTGAGCACCTCGGTCAGCTACCTCGACGTGGGATTGAAGCTCGACGTCGAGCCGAACATTCACCTGGACGACGAGGTTGCGATCAAGGTGGCGCTCGAGGTGAGCAACATCCTCGAGCAGATCGTCACCAACAACACCGTCGCCTATCGGCTGGGCACGCGCAATGCGGCGACGACGCTGCGGCTGCGCGACGGCGAGACCCAGGTGCTCGCCGGGCTGATCAACGACGAGGAGCGCAAGGCATCCTCGCGCGTGCCGGGGCTCGGCGATCTGCCGACGATCGGGCGGCTCTTCTCGAGCGACCTCGACGACAGCAAGAAGACCGAGATCGTGCTGCTCATCACGCCGCGCATCGTGCGCAACCTCGTGCCGCCGTTCTCGGTGCCGTCCACGTTCTCTTCCGGCACCGAGACCGACATCGGCGCCGCACCCCTGCGGACGCGCAACGCCGCGCCCGGAGCGCTCAGCATGTCGCCAAGCGGCGGGCCTGGACCTGCCGCAGCCATCCCGCCACGGCCCGCGGTGGCGGTGGCGGCCGCGCAACCCAGCGCCGCCCCGGCGTCATTTGGGCTGCTGCTCGCCGTGCCGTCGCAAGCGCAGATCGGGAGCGAGTTCAGCATGCAGCTCGCGATCCCGACCGAGGTGCTCGCGCGGAGCGTGGCGGCGGTCGTGGCCTACGATCCCAAGGCCGTGGAGCCCGTGGGCGGGACCGTGGCTGCGCCGGGACGCGTCACCGTGAACATTGCCGGCGCGCCGGTGGCCGGTGCGCAGCCGCAGCCGAGCGAGTTGCGCTTCCGGGTGCTCGCGGGGGCGCAGGGCGCAACGGAGCTCTTCGTCGAAAGCGCGATCGGCGTGGACGCGGACGGCGGCCAGGTGAACGTCTCGGTCCCCGGCCGGCATAGGCTGACCATCCTTCCGGCGCGATGACGCGCGCACGGCACGGTTTCACGCTGATCGAGCTGCTCGTCACGCTCGCGATCATCGGCGTGCTTGCGTCTGCGGTCGTGCCGCTCGCCGAGCTCTCGGTGCAGCGCGCGAAGGAAAGCGAGCTGCGCGCCGCGCTGCGGCAGATTCGTGGCGCGCTCGACGCCTACAAGCGCGCGGTCGACGAGGGGCACGTCGCCAGGAAAGCCGACCAGTCCGGCTATCCGCCCTCGCTCGAGGTGCTGGTGGAGGGCGTGCCCGACGAGAAGCATCCCAAGAAGGTCGAGATCTACTTCCTGCGCAGGCTGCCGCGCGATCCGTTGAACGGCGACGCAGCCGTGTCGGCCGCGCGCACTTGGGGCAAGCGCAGCTACGCGAGCCCGCCCGACGCGCCGAAGGAGGGCAACGACGTGTTCGACGTGTATTCCCTCGCCGAGGGCAAGGGCCTGAACGGGATTCCGTACCGACAATGGTGAGCTGGCAAGTGAGCATCAGGAGAGGCTTCACCCTCATCGAGCTCTTGGTCGTGATGGCGATCATCGCGACGCTGCTCATGCTCGTCGCGCCGCGCTACTTCAGCAGCGTGGACCGCTCGAAGGAGGTCGTGCTCAAGCAGTCGCTCGCGACCGTGCGCGATGCGATCGACAAGCACTACGGCGATATGGGGCGCTACCCCGAGAGCCTGCAGGACCTCGTCGACAAGCGCTACCTGCGGAGCATGCCAGTCGACCCCGTGACCGAGAGCACGACGACCTGGGAGCTGGTGCCCCCCGCCGACGCGGCCAAGGGCGGCGTCTACAACGTGCGGAGCGGCGCGCCGGGCACGACCAGCGACGGCAAGCCTTTCTCGGAGCTGTAGTGGACCGCCGGATTGGACAATGCGGCTTCACCTATATCGCCGTGCTGGTGATGGTCGCGCTCGCCGGCGTCGCACTCGCCGGGGTGGGCGAGCTGTGGAGCACCGCCGCGAAGCGCGACAAGGAGGCGCAGCTCCTCTTCGTCGGCGGCGAATTCCGGCGCGCCATCGGCAGCTACTACGAAGGCTCGCCCGGGGCGAAGCAGTTTCCGCAGCGATTCGAAGACCTGCTCGAGGACCGGCGCGTGCCCACGGTGCGCAGGCACCTGCGCAAGATCTACGCGGATCCGATGACCGGAAGCACGGAGTGGGGCCTCGTCAAGTGGGCAGACCGCATCACCGGCGTGTACAGCATGTCGGAGGACAAGCCGCTCAAGACCGCGAACTTCGCCCCCGAGGACGAGGAGTTCAAAGGCGCCGGCGCCTATGCGGACTGGCGTTTCATCTACCGACCGTCATCGCCCATGCCGACGGCGCCAGGTGCGACGGGGAGCTCGAAACCGGCGCCTTCTTCGCCCGCGAAAGCGCCCTGACCTCGACCGACAGCGAGCGGTCCGTCGCGCATGCGAGGCCGAGGCGCGTCGACTGGAATAATCCAAGGGTGAGCGGCGTTTGCAATGGACCCGGCGCGTCAGCCGGGCTCATTCCTACGCAACCCGGAGATACCTCATGAAATCAACCCGTACGTTGCTGGCCGGAATTTTCGCAACCGGGCTCACGCTGTCCGCGGCGTCCGCCCTGGCCGATCGAGAAATGGAGTTCAAGGCGAGACTGAAGGGCGTGAACGAAGTGCCGTCGGTCAGCACCGGCGCGTCAGGCAGGTTCGAAGTCGAAATCGACCGGAGGTCCGGCGAAGGCAGGTGGAAGCTGAGATACGACGGCTTGGAGGGCAACGTGCTCCAGGCCCACATTCACTTCGGGCAGAAGGACGTGAACGGCGGGGTATCGGTTTTCCTGTGCTCGAACCTCCCGAGCCCGCCCACGCCCCCCGGCACGCAGACCTGTCCCCCTTCGCCCGCTAAGATCGAAGGCACCTTCACGGCGGCGAATGTCATCGGCCCAGCGAATCAGGGGATTGCGGCAATGGAGCTCGACGAACTGATCCGGGCGATGCGGCAAGGCGCGACGTACGTCAACGTGCACTCGCACTTGTTTCCCGGTGGCGAGATTCGCGGCCAGATCAAGCGCGAAGACGACGACTGAGCTGTCCGGCGAACGATCATTTTACGGACAGCCGGCGGCCTATTCGCCACTTGCCGAGCGCGGCGGTGTTTCGCTAGTCCGTATTGGTTCTACGGCTGATGGGGGTCGGGTGTGCGATGAACTGGGAATGGGTGGTTCAGATTATGCCGGGCCCTGCGGAATCTTCTATTTCGTCGCCGGGCCGCGGCGCTCCGGCTAGCCTGCGCGCGGCGCGGGTGCGCGCGCGCAGGAGCGCGAGCTCGATGATCACGACGGCGACCGCGACCGCGTACGAGCCCCAGACGTAGAGCCCGTAGCCGCCCATCGAGAGGAAGTGCTCGAGGCTCTGCCACTTCATTGGGGAATTCCTTTTAGATCGCGGACCCAGTCGGCGTGGCGCTCGCGCTCGAGGATGATCGCGCGCACGCGCGTGAGCGTCGCGGCGATGCAGTACATCCAGAAGGCGAGCGCCATGATGAGCATGCCCGTGAGCATGGTCGTCGCCATGGTCGGGCTGCGGGTGAGGCTGACCGATGCGCCCTGGTGCAGCGTGTTCCACCACTGCACCGAGAAATAGATGATCGGCACGTTCACCACGCCCACGATCGCGAGCAGCGCGCCGGCACGGTCGGCGCGGCGCGGCTCGTCGATGGCGGCCTGCAATGCCATGAAGCCGAGATAGAGGAAGAGGAGGATGAGCTCGGAGGTGAGGCGGGCATCCCAGACCCACCAGGTGCCCCACATCGGCTTGCCCCACAGCGCGCCGGTCCAGAGCGCGAGAAATGTCATCCACGCACCGGTCGGCGCGATCGCCTGGGCCATCATCGACGAGAGCCGGGTGTTGAAGGCGAGGCCCACTGCCGCCCAGAAGGCCATGACCAGATACAGGAACATCGACATCCAGGCGGTGGGGACGTGGATGAAGATGATCCGGTAGCCCTCGCCCTGCTGCGCGTCGGTGGGCGCGACGAAGAAGCCGATGTAGAGGCCGACCACGCCGAGGATCGCGGCGAGCGCGTAGAACACCGGGGCCGACTTTCCCGCGAGGGAATAGAAAGTGTGCGGCGCGGCGTAGTAGAACCAGTTGATGCGGCCCGCCATCCGCTTGCGTGTCGATTGCCCCATCCGTTGCTTGCGTCGTCGCGCCGTCATTCGAGTGAGATCCTCAAGGCCAGCGCCGCCGCCCATGGGGCGAAGAACACCGCGAGCACCAGCAGCGCGCCGAGCACCGACAGGTGCGCGCCCGCTCCGAGCCCCGCGGCGACCGCCTCGACCGCGCCGGCGCCGAATATCAGGACCGGAATGTAAAGCGGCAGCACCAAAAGGGAAAGCAGCACCCCCGCGCCGCGCAGCCCGAGCGTGAGCGCCGCGCCGATCGCGCCGATCAGGCCGAGGGTCGGCGTGCCGAGGAGCAGGGCGAGCATCAGGATGCCGAGCGAGGCGGCATCCATGTCGAATGCGAGTCCGAGGAAGGGCGCGAGGAGCACCAGCGGCAGACCCGTGACCAGCCAGTGCGCGGCGACTTTCGCGCCGACCAGCAGGCCGAGCGGATGCGGCGCGAGCACGAGCTGCTCGAGCGTGCCGTCGGCGTAATCGCTCGCGAAGAGGCGATTGAGCGCCAGCATCGAGGCGAGCAGCGCGGCTACCCACACCACACCGGGAGCCATCGTGCGCAGGAGATTCATCTCCGGCCCCACGCCGAGCGGAAAGAGGCTCACGACGATGACGAAGAAGAAGAGCGTGGTCGCCACGTCCGAGCGCCGGCGCATCGCGAGCAGCAGATCGCGGCGGAGCACGCAGGCAAACGCAGCGAACGGAGCGGCGGCGCTCATTTGCCCAGCCGCAGCGCGACGCGCTTCGGCGCGGCGATCGTCACGTCCTGATGCGTGGTGTAGACGACGATGCCTTCGCCGCCGAGCTGGTCGGCGATGATTCCCGTGAGCTCGGCCACGGCATGCGGGTCGAGCGCGACGAACGGCTCGTCGAGCACCCACAGCCGGCATCGCTCGCGGAAGAGCAGCCGCGCGAGCGCGACGCGCCGCTTCTGGCCCTGCGACAGGACGCGCGTCGGGAGATCCTCGTAGCCATCGAGCCCGAGCCGGGCGAGGGATTCCCGCGCACTCGCACGCGTGACGGGCACGCCCGCGAGCGTTTCGGAGACGAGCAGGTTCTCGGTCGCGGTCAGGTCGTCCTTGATCGCGTTCTGGTGCCCGAGGTAGAAGAGCTCGCCGCGGTACGTCTCGGCCAGCGCGCGGATGTCGATGCTGTTCCACTGGATGTCGCCCGCCGCGGGGGCGAGCAACCCGCAGATCATGCGCAGCAGGCTCGTCTTGCCGCTGCCGTTGCGGCCCTGCACGTGCAGGAGCGTGCCCGGATCGAGCTCGAACCCGACGTCGCGGAACAGCCGCCGCTCGCCGCGCACGCATTCGAGTCCGTTGGCCAGGAGCATGGAAGAAGGTTGAACGGCGTTTTCGGCAGGGAATCGCCGCACGGCCGGTCGGCCGGCGGGGACGGCGCTCGCGGGATCGCGCGGAAAGCAGCGCGGATTATACCGGGCGCGCTGCGCTATGCTCCCGCTTCAAAGGAGAAAGCGATGCCCAAATTCGACCTCGACCTCTTCGTGATCGGCGCCGGGTCGGGCGGCGTGCGAGCGAGCCGGATCTCGGCGGGCTACGGCGCCCGGGCGGCGATCGCCGAGGATCGCGACGTGGGGGGCACCTGCGTGATCCGCGGCTGCATCCCGAAGAAGCTCTTCGCCTACGCCGCGCACTTTTCCGAGGACTTCGAGGATGCCGCGGGCTACGGCTGGACCGTCGGGCCGCGCACGTTCGACTGGCCGTCGCTTGTCGCAGCCAAGGACCAGGAGATCGGCCGGCTGAACGGCATCTACAAGCAGATCCTGGCGAAGGCCGGTGTCGAGCTGATCGAAGCGCGTGCGACGATCCTCGACCCGCACACCGTGAGCGTGGGCGGCAGGACGCTCACCGCGCAAAACATTCTCGTCGCCACCGGCGGGCATCCTTACTGCCCGCCGATTCCGGGCGAGGCGCTCGGGATCACGTCCGACGAGGCGTTTCACCTCGAGAAGTTTCCCAAGCGGATCGTGATCGAGGGCGGCGGCTATATCGCGGTCGAGTTCGCGGGCATCTTTCACGGGCTCGGCGCGGAGGTGGTGCTGGTATACCGCCGGGCGCCGCTCCTGCGCGGGTTCGATACGGACGTGCGCGAGCACTTCACCGAGGAGCTCAAGCGCAAGGGCCTCGACGTGCGCCTGAACTGCGAGATCGCGGCGATCGACGAAGGGCCGAACGGGGCGCGCATGGCGCGGTTCAAGAACGGCGACTCGGTCACCTGCGACGCGGTGATGTTTGCGACCGGACGCAAGCCGAACACCGCCAATCTCGGACTGGAGGAAGCCGGCGTCCAGCTCGGCCGCGACGGGGAGGTCGTCGTCGACGAGCTGTCGCGGTCGAACGTCGAGTCGATCTACGCCGTCGGCGATGTCACCGGCCGGGCGCAACTCACGCCGATCGCGATCAAGGACGGCGCGAAAGTGGCCGCGACGCTTTTCGGCGGCCGGGAAGCGGCGGTCGACCACGAGTTCGTTCCGACCGCGGTGTTCAGTCAGCCGCCGGTCGCGACGGTCGGGTTCACCGAAGAGGCGGCGCGCACGCTGTACCCGAGCGTGCAGGTGCATCGCAGCACGTTTCGCCCGCTCAAGCACACGCTATCGGGCCGCGAGGAGCGAACGTTCATGAAGCTGGTCGTGGATGGCGCGAGCGGCAGGATCGTGGGCGCGCACATGGTGGGCGCCGATTCGCCGGAGATCATCCAGGGCGTCGCGATCGCGGTGAAGATGGGCGCGACCAAGGCGCAGTTCGACGCCACGGTCGGCATCCATCCGACCGCCGCCGAAGAGTTCGTGACGATGGGATGAGGATGAAGAAAGGCCGCGAGCTTGCGCTCGCGGCCCCGGTCCGCGGAGGAGGAGGGCGCGGACCTTGGAAGATCGTTCAGTCATTCTCACGCATGCGGCGTTTAGTCATTCCCGCGCACGCGGGAACCCAGACCGCCTCACACTCTGGATCCCCGCTTCCGCGGGGATGACGCGGTCCACGCCTTGCACGGGGATGACACAGTCCTCTACCGGCTGCGGCGCGCGCGCTTCGCCGCGCTGCGGCCCGACCGCGTCGCTCGCTTGGCGCCAGATTTCGCGGGCTTTTTCGGCTTGACGAGCTTCAGAATCCGTTGGCTCGCGCCTTCCGCACGCTTGCTCAGGCTGCGCACCGGCCGTGCGACGGGCAGGGCGATCGTCTCGAGCGCGGGCCGCGCGCGGCGCGGCAGCGCGCCCAGACCGCTCACGACGATCTGCTCGCTCACGCGCACGACGCCGTTGACGACCGCGACGGCCTGCTCGGCGACGCCGTCGACCACGGTTCCCGCGAACCCGGTCAGATTCCGGTTCATCCTTCCGAGCCCGGCGAGCACCTGGGCGTCGGTGTCGAGGCGGCTCCCGACGAAACCGATTCCGGCGCTCACTGCGCGGCGCTCGGCGCCGACGCCGCGGTGCGCGACGAGTCGATAGGTCTCGACCAGATTCCTGGCCGTCCCGCGCGCGTGCTTCAGCGTGTCCTTGCTGACGGTGACGATGGCTTGCATGATGTCTTTCCTTCTCTGTGTCGGATTCGATTTCGGTCTAGGATGGCTTGCGTCCCTGCGACCTTCCCCCATAGGTTAAGGCCACGACCCTAGAGTGGTGGTTCTAAACGTCTAGAGGTTCGCCTCTAGAGCGTCGCGCGGGACGGCGCGCGCGGGAAGGCGGCGAAAGGGGCTGCTAGACTAACTGCGGGAGATGGGGGCGGCTGAGGAGAAGTAATGCAAAGAAACGGCCAGGCAAAGCTGATGGAACGCATCGCGGACGTGCTGGCGCTGGTGCGCGCCCGGATTGCCGGCGACCAGCGCGAGCACGTCGAGCGCTTCGTTCAGGAGCACTACCGGCACGTCGATCCCGACGAGCTCGCCAGCCGGGCGCCGGAGGATCTCTACGGCGCGGCCATCTCGCACTGGAATTTCGCGAGCCGGCGGCCGATCGGGCATGCGCGCGTCCGCGTGTTCAATCCGACGCTCGAGGAGCACGAGTGGCAATCCACGCACACGATCGTGCAGATCGTGAACGACGACATGCCGTTCCTCGTGGACTCCGTGACGATGGCGGTGAACCGGCGCGGCCTGACGCTGCATCTCATCGTGCATCCCGTCCTGACGGTGAATCGCGATGTGAGCGGCAGGCTTGCCGGCTTGGCGCGGGAGGACGAGGCCGACAGTGCGGGACGCGAATCGTTCATGCACATCGAGGTGGATCGCATCGCCGACCCGGCCGCGATGGACGCGCTCACCGACGAGATCTCCCGGGCGCTTGCCGACGTGCGCGTGGCGGTCGCGGACTGGACGGTGATGCGCGGCAAGATCGCCGCGGTGCTCGCGGAGATCGCGCAACGTCCCCCGCCGGTCGGCGCCTCCGAGCTTGCCGAGGCGCGGGCGTTCCTCGAATGGGTCGCGGACAACCACTTCACGCTGATCGGCTACCGCTGCCACGATCTGGTGACCGTCGACGGCGAGGATGCGCTGCGTCCCGTGCCGGGTTCGGGGCTCGGGGTGCTGCGCGAGACCGAGGCGGAGAAGCTCTCGGCGAGCTTTGCCAAGCTGCCGCCCCGGGTGCGCGAGCGGGCGCGCGTACCCGAGCTCCTGGTGACCACCAAATCCAATTCGCGCTCGACCGTGCACCGGTCGGGCTACCTCGACTACATCGGCGTCAAGCGCTTCGACGCGAGCGGCGCGGTCTGTGGCGAGCACCGCTTTCTCGGGCTCTATACCTCCACCGCCTACATGGCAATGCCCGCGCAGATCCCGCTCTTGCGGCGTAAGGTTGCGGCGGTGGTGCAGCGGGCGGGCCTCGCGCCGCAGAGCCACGCGGGCAAGGCGCTCGCGAACATCCTCGACAGCTATCCGCGCGACGAGCTGTTCCAGATCAGCGTCGACGAGCTCTACGAGATCGCCACCGGCATCCTCCGTCTCGGCGAGCGGCAGCGTTTCCGCCTGTTCGTGCGCCGCGACCCCTTCGAGCGCTTCGTCTCCTGCCTGATCTACGCGCCGCGCGAGAACTACGACACGGCGCTGCGGCGCAGGTGGCAGTCGATCCTCGAATCGGCCTTCGGCGGCGATGCGACCGAGTTCAACGTGTTCCTCTCCGAGTCGGCGTTGGCGCGGATTCTCATCCTCGTGCGCACCCACACCGGCACGATCCCGGACTTCGACGTGCCCGAGATCGAGCGCCATCTGGCGGCCGCCGCGCGCCGGTGGGAGGACGACCTCAGAACGTCCCTCGTGGACGCGTTCGGCGAGGCGCGCGGCATCGCGCTGCACCGCGAGTACGGCGCAGCCTTTCCGGCGTCCTATCGCGAGGACTTCCCGGCGCGGAGCGCCGTGCCCGACGTGCAGATGATGGCGGGGCTGTCGGAGGCGAATCCCCTCGGGCTGAGTCTGTACCGGCCGCTCGAGGCGGCGCCGGGCACCTTGCGATTCAAGCTGTTCCATCGCGGCGCGCCGCTCGCGCTTTCCGATTCGCTGCCCCTGCTCGAGCGGATGGGGTTGCGGGTGCTGGAAGATCGGCCGTATCGCGTGCATGTCGCCGGCGCCGCGCCGGTGTGGCTCCACGACTTCGGACTGAGCGCCGGCGCGGACAGCGAGCTCGACGTCGACGCGATCGACGAGAATTTCGAGGATACCTTCGCGCGCGTATACCGCGGCGAGGTCGAGAACGACGGCTTCAACCGGCTCGTGCTGCGTGCGCGGCTCACCGCGGACGAGGTCACGGTGCTGCGCGCCTACGCCCGCTACCTGCACCAGCTCGGCTTCGGTCTCTCGCAATCGTTCATCGAGCAGACGCTCGCCGCGCATCCGGCGCTCACGCGCGCGCTCGTGAGCCTTTTCAGGCTGCTGCACGATCCCGACCAGTCGAATGACGAGGTGGTCGCCGCCAATGCCAAGGCGATCGAGGACGAGCTCGACCAGGTGGCAAACCTGAACGAGGATCGCGTGCTGCGCCAGTATCTGGCGCTCATCGTGGCCACGCTGCGCACGAACTGGTTCCTGCGCGACCCCGCCGGGCGGCGCAGGCCGACCGTCTCGTTCAAGCTCGACCCGGCGAAGGTGCCCGGCATGCCGGAGCCGAAGCCGATGTTCGAGATCTTCGTCTACTCGCCGCGCTTCGAGGGCGTGCACCTGCGCGGCGGCAAGGTCGCGCGCGGCGGATTGCGCTGGTCCGACCGGCCGGAGGATTTCCGCACCGAGGTCCTCGGGCTCGTGAAGGCGCAGATGGTGAAGAACACCGTGATCGTGCCGGTGGGCTCGAAGGGCGGCTTCGTGCTGAAGAAAGCGCCGCCCGCGACGGACCGCGACGCCTTCATGCGGGAAGGGATCGCCTGCTACCAGGACTACCTGCGTGGGCTCCTCGATCTCACCGACAACCGGGTCGGGGAGGAGATCGTGCCGCCGCCCCATGTCCGCAGGCACGACCCCGACGATCCGTATCTGGTCGTTGCCGCGGACAAGGGCACGGCGACCTTCTCCGATTTCGCCAACGGCATCGCGCGGGAATATCGCTTCTGGCTGGACGACGCCTTCGCCTCCGGGGGCTCGGCCGGCTACGACCACAAGAAGATGGGCATCACCGCGCGCGGTGCCTGGGAGTCGGTCAAGCGCCATTTCCGCGAAATGGGCGTCGACACTCAGACGACAGACTTCACCGTGGTCGGGATCGGCGACATGTCGGGCGACGTGTTCGGCAACGGGATGCTGCTTTCCCAGCACATCAAGCTGGTGGCCGCGTTCGATCACCGGCACATCTTCATCGATCCGAACCCCGACGCGGCGGCGAGCTGGCAGGAGCGCAAGCGGCTCTTCGATCTGCCGCGCTCCTCCTGGGCCGACTACAATACCGAGCTGATCTCGACCGGCGGCGGCGTGTGGCCGCGCTCCGCGAAGTCGATTCCGATCTCCCCGGAGGCGCGCCAGGCGCTCGGCGTCGAAGCCGACCGGCTCGCGCCGAACGCGCTCGTCAACGCCATCCTGAAAGCCCCGGTGGATCTCCTCTACAACGGCGGCATCGGCACGTACGTGAAGGCTGCGGACGAGTCGCATGCCGAGGTCGGCGACCGTGTCAACGACGCGGTGCGCGTGGACGGCGAGGAGCTGCGCTGCAAGGCGGTGGGTGAGGGCGGCAATCTCGGCTTCACCCAGCGCGGCCGCATCGAGTACGCGCTGAACGGCGGGCGGATCTGCACCGATGCGATCGACAACTCTGCGGGCGTGGATACCTCGGACCACGAGGTGAACATCAAGATCCTCCTCGGGCTCGCGATCGCGGACGGCGAGCTCACCGAGAAGCAGCGCAACACGTTGCTCGCCGAGATGACCGACGAGGTCGCGAGACTGGTGCTGCGGGACAACTATTTCCAGACGCAGTCGCTTTCGATCGCCACGCGCATGGGCGTCAAGCTGCTCGACGCGCAGGTGCGCTTCATCCGCTTCCTCGAGAAATCCGGACGCCTCAACCGGGCGCTCGAGTTCCTGCCTGACGACGAGACGATCGGCGAGCGGCGCGCGCGCCGGGCGGGCCTCGTCACTCCCGAGCTTGCCGTCCTGCTCGCCTACTCGAAGCTCTGGCTTTTCGACGAGATGCTCGCGTCCTCCCTGCCCGACGATCCGTGGGTGGCGACCGCCGTGGAGCGCTATTTCCCGGGCCCGTTGCGGGAGCGCTGTCGCGCCTACCTGCCGCGCCACCCGCTTCGGCGCGAGATCATCTCCACGCACGTCGTCAACAGCATGGTGAACCGCGTCGGCAGCACTTTCGTGCACGGCATGATGGAGGCGACCGGCGCGCGACCGCCCGACATCGTGCGCGCATTCCTCCTGCAACGCGAGATCTTCGACTACGTGCCCCTCTGGCACGCGATCGAGGCGCTCGACAACCAAGTGCCCGACGAGACGCAAAGCGCGATGCTGATCGAGGCCGGACGCCTGACCGTGCGCGCGACGCTATGGTTCTTGCGGTCCAAGCGCCTCAACGACGACATGGCCGCGACGATTGCGCACTTCCGGCCGACCGCCCACGCGCTCGCGGAGCACGTGCCCGAGCTGCTCGAGCCGCCTTCGCGTGCGAATCTCGACGCGCGGGCCGAGCGGCTCGTCGCGACCGGTGTACCGGAGGAGTTGGCACGCCGGGTGGCCTCGCTCGACAATCTCTTCTCGGTGCTGGACATCGTCGAGGTCGCAGGCCTGCACGACCGGCCGGTCGAGTCCGTCGCGAGCGTGTACTACCATCTCTCGGCGGTGCTCGGCTTGCAGTGGCTGCGCGAGCGGATCGGCCAGCTTCCGGGCGACGGCCACTGGGCGACGCTCGCGCGGGGCGCGATGCGCGACGACCTCGCCAGCCTGCAGCGCACGCTCACCGCGGACGTGATGGCGCGCGCCGACGGCGCCGGAGTCCCCGAGGACATGCTCGCCGCGTGGCAGCGCGAGAACGCCGGTCCGATCGACCGCGCCGGCCACCTGCTCGCCGAGCTGCGCAACGCCCCGACGCTCGATCTTTCGATGCTGTCGGTCGCGCTGCGCGAGCTCCGCAACCTCGGCTGAGAGGCTCTGCAACGGAGGAGACCATGGCATCCGAGCTGAAGATCACGAAACTGCGTGCCCGCGGGGTCAACGCGGCGCTGAAGCGCCCGTTGCAGACCTCGACGTTGCTCGTGAAAAGCGCGCCGCTCGCGCTCGTTGATCTCGAGACGAGCGGCGGGATTGTGGGCCGCGCCTATCTCTTCTGCTATGCGGGTCCGCTGCTGAAAGCCACCGTGGCGCTGCTCAACGAGCTCGGCGGGCTGATCGAGGGCGACGCCCTCGCGCCGTTCGACATCGAGCAGAAGCTCGGGAAGCGTTTTCTTCTTCCCGGTCAGCAAGGCGCCGTTGCGATGGCGCTCGCCGGGGTCGACATTGCCGCGTGGGACGCGACGGCGCAGGCGGCAGGACTGCCGCTCGCCCGCCTGCTCGGCGGATCGGTGCGGCGCATCCCAGCGTACAACTCCAACGGCCTCGGCCTGATCGGGCCGGAGCGCGTGCCCGCCGAGGCGTTGGCGCTGATCGAGAGCGGATTCCGCGCCGTGAAGCTGCGTCTCGGCTATGCGACGCTGATCGAGGACATCGCAGCGGTGAAGGCCGCGCGCGGGGCGCTGCCCGACGACATCGAGCTGATGACCGACTACAACCAGTGCCTGCTCCCGGCCGAGGCAGAGATCCGCGGCCGCGCGCTCGACGGCGCAGGTCTCGCCTGGATCGAGGAGCCCACGCGCTGGGACGACTACGCAGGCAACGCGAGCATCGCAGCATCGCTCGCCACGCCGGTCATGATCGGCGAGAGCTTCTGGGGGCCGCACGACATGGCCCGCGCGCTCGACGCGAAAGCCTGCGACTACGTCATGCCCGACGTGATGAAGATCGGCGGCGTGTCGGGCTGGCTGCGCGCCGCCGCGCTTGCCGAGAGCCATGCGATGCCGATGTCGAGCCACCTCTACCCGGAGATCAGCGCGCATCTCCTCGCGGTCACGCCGACCGCACACTGGCTCGAGTACATGGATTGGGCGGAGTCGATTCTGCGCGAACCGATCACCCTGCAGAGCGGGTTCGTCGTCATCCCCGACCGCCCCGGCATCGGCATCGAGTGGAACGAGGAGGCCGTGCGGCGCTACTCAGTGTCGTAGGTCCCAGGAAAACCTGCCTGACCGCGCGGGGCGAGCCGGCCCGGTTCGGGCTCATGGTGCCGCAAGGCAAGCCGTCGAGCGGGTGCCCGCCGCAAACCGGGACCCATAGGAGGGCGCTTGCGGCCGCAGGCGTCGGACGGGCATGGCTGCTGACCCGCCATGACGTGTACCGCACGGCCTGCAGGAGCTTTTTACTCCGGATAGCTGTTCAGGAGGTACATCGCTTTGAGCAGATCCGGCGGCTCGCCGAGCGCGCCGAACCAGTTCCCGACGATCTTGATGATCTCGCCCGAGCGATAGACATGCGCGAGCTGGCGGTCGACCGCCAGCCGGAACTCCGGGTCGCGGCGCATCATGAGACCGTACGGCTCGAACGAGAAAAGATCCGGAGCGAGGTAGTAGTCCTTGAGATCGACGTTCGCCGTGACCACGAGCCCGAAGAGGATCATGCGGTCGGTCGAGTAGGCGTCGACCTTGCCGTCGCGCACCGCCCGAAAGCCTTCGTCGTGATCCTTGACAAAGACGACCTCCGGTTTCGCGAACGCCTGCGTGGCTGCAGCCGCCAAAGCCTTCTCGGTGCTGCTGCCTGCGATCATGCCGACCCGCTTGCCGTCGAGGTCCTTGATATTCTCGAGCCGCGATGCGGCCTTTGCGATATAGCTGGCGCCGTCGATGAACGTCGGCAAGCTGAAATCCACCGTGGCGCGCCGTGACAGGGTGTTCGTCGTGGACCCGCACTCGAGGTCGACCTTGCCGTCCACGACCATCTTGATCCGATCGCCGATCGTGACCGGTACCCAGCGAATCTTGAGATCGGCGAGCTTCAGCTCCCGCTGAATTCCATCGACCACCTCCCGGCAGAGATCGATCGCGAAGCCGATGGGCTCCTTCTTACCCTCCTCGGTGAAGGAGAACGGCGTCGCATTCACGCGGTAACCGAGCGCGATGGTGCCGCTCGCCTTGATCTTGCCGAGCGTGCCGCCCTTCGACTGGGCCTGTGCAGTGGCTACGAGCGCCGCTGCCATCGCTGCGCCGACCAGCGCGCGCAGGATCGGCGCGACCCATTTGAGTTCGGTGTGCATGCGGTTCCTTGTTATCGAGGAAGTGTCGTCGATTATGCCAGAGACGACCATGTTCTTCCGCTGCGCTAGAATCGATCACTTTGCGATTCGCACCGCAGCGCGGCTGCGCGGGAGCTCGTCACATGCCTACCGTTCGATTCAGCGTTCGCTTTCTCGGCCCGTTGGTTGCCGGGCTCGCTGCGTGCGCCGTTGCCGCGAGCGCGGGCGCGGCGGAAGAGCTTCGCTACGACCAGGTCGAGCTGCGCGCCGAAGCATCGCGCGAGGTGCCGAACGATCTGATGAGCGCGCGCCTCACCGTGGAGGCGCACGACTCGAGCCCGGCCGACGTCACCGCGGCGCTGAATCGGGCGACGGCCGAGGCGATCAAGACCGCCGCGGCGTTCGAGCGGGTCAAGGCGCAGACGGGGCAGACTTACACTTTTCCGGTCTACGACCGGAACCAGAAGCTCATCGGATGGCGCGGACGCGCGGACGTCCGCGTGGAGAGCCAGGACTTCAAGGCCCTCGCGCAACTGGCCGCGAAGCTGCAGCCTACCATGCAGCTCGGCGGCATCGCGTTCTCGATCTCGCCGGCGCAACGGCGCAAGATCGAGAGCGAGCTGATCACCGAAGCGGTCGAGGCGTTCCGCGCGCGGGCAGTCATCGCGCAGCGCGCGCTCGGCGGCAAGTCGTACCGGATCCGCCGCATCTCGCTCGATACCGGCGGGTCGCCGCCGCCGCGGCCGTTCGCGATGACGCGCGCGGCCCCCGCGGCAGTGGGGGTCGAGGCGCCGGCCCCGGTCTTCGAAGGGGGCGAATCGCTCGTCCAGGTGACGGCCAGCGGGCTGATCGAAGTGGAGTGAGCAAGGTCGTCCTCGCGGTCATCGTCACGCTGACTGCGCAAACCATCGTGTCCACCGCGATCATCGCCCCGTCGGTGATCGCGCCGGCGGCCGCCGCCGATCTCGGTGTGGCGACGCAGTCGGTCGGGTTGTTCGTCGCGGTGTCGTACGCGCTCGCGATGATCTCCGGCCTCACCGTGAGCGGGCTCGTGGCGCGGTTCGGCCCGCTGCGGACCTGCCAGGTGGCGGTGCTCCTCGGCGCCGTGGGGCTCGCGCTCGGCGCTTCAGGATCCCTTATGCTGGTGTTCTGCGCGGCGGTGCTGATCGGCTACGGCTACGGGATGGTGACGCCGACGAGCTCGCATATCCTGGTCCAGGCCGCGCCCCGCGAGCGGCTCGCGATCATCTTCTCGATCAAGCAGACGGGAGTGCCGCTCGGCGGCGCGCTTGCCGGCGCGCTGGTTCCGCCGCTCGTCCTCGCGTTCGGCTGGCACCAGACCCTGCTCGTGCTCGCAGCGGGGTGCGCGGTTGCCGCGGTCGCGGTGCAGCCGGCGCGCGCGCGTTTCGATCAGCCGCGCGAGCCGGCACGCATGACGAGCTGGTCGCAGATCCTCACGCCGGTGAGAATCGTGGCGGCGACGCCTGCGTTGCGCGTGCTCGCGGCGCTCTCGCTGGTGTACGCCCAGGTCCAGCTCGTGTTCATCACCTATTTCGTCTCCTTCCTCAACCTCGAGATCGGGCTGACCCTCGTTGCCGCCGGGCTGGTCTATGCGGTCGCGCACGTGGCGAGCATCGTCGGGCGCATCGTGTGGGGCGTCGTCGCCGACCGGATGCTCTCGCCGCGCATCGTGCTCTCGATGCTTGGTCTCGTGTCCGGGCTCTGCGGCGTCGCGACCGCCGTCGCGGCGCCGCTCTGGTCGACGCCGGCGCTCATCGTGCTCGGCGCGCTCTACGGCGCCTCGGCCGTCGGCTGGAACGGGGTATACCTGGCGGAAGTGGCGCGCAGCGCGCCGGAAGGCCAGGTCGGCGCGGCGACGGCGGGCACCCAGTTCTTCACCTTCGCCGGGGCGCTCTCGGGACCGCCGCTGTTCGGCGCGCTGGTCTGGCTCACCGACGGCTATCGCGCAGGCTTCGTGATGTTCGCCGTGCTGCCCTTCCTGGTGGGCGTGTGGCTGCTGCTTGCGGGGCGACCGCGCAAGTCCGCGGCCGCGGCCGCGGCCGCGGCGACAGGGCGATGAGCGTCGAGCGCGAAGCCGTGGTCCTGCTGCACGGGCTCTGGATGAACCGCTTCGTGATGGGCTGGCTCGCGCATCGCCTGTCGGCACACGGCTACGCCGTGCATCTCTTCGGCTATCCGTCGTTCGCGCGGGCGCTGGACGCCAACGCGGAGTCGCTCGCGCGCTTCCTCGGCGCGCTGTCTGCGCCGACGTTGCATCTCGTCGGTCACAGCCTGGGCGGCGTGACGGCGGTCGCGTGCCTCGCCGCACGGCCCGATCCGCGCGTGCGCAGGATGGTGCTGCTCGGCGCGCCGGTGCGCGGGAGCGTGGCGGGCATGCAAGTCGCCGGGCACCGGATCGGCCGCCGGTTCCTCGGGCGCAGCGCAGGCGTCTGGGGTGCGCCGCCGGTGCACGCTGCACCGGCCGGCATCGAGGTCGGCGTGATCGCCGGAACGCGCCGGCTCGGACTCGGCGCGGTGTTCACCCGCCTGGCCGGGCCGAACGACGGCGTGGTCACGGTGGCCGAGACCGAGCTTCCGGGCGCGCGCGATGCCGTGTCGGTGCACGTCGGGCACAGCCAGATGCTGCTCTCGCCGACCGTCGCCCGGCAGACGGAGCAGTTCCTGCGCACGGGGCGCTTCTCCCGATGACGCGCGTCCGCCACGCGATCGTGCTCGGCGCGGCGCTCGCGCTCGCGGGCTGCGCGACCTCCGAGTACTACTCGCAGGCCGTGGCCGGGCACCTCGCGATCATGCGCCTCGCCAAGCCGATCCCGGAGCGGATCGCGGATCCCGCGACGCCGCCCGCGCTGCGCGCGAAGCTCGAGCGTGTGCAGTTGATGCGCGACTTCGCGACCCGCGAGCTCGGACTGCCGGATAACGGGAGCTATCGGAGCTACGCCGACATCGGTCGGCCGTACGCCGTCTGGAACGTCTTCGTCGCGCCCGAGTTCTCGGTTGCGGCAACGCAGTCGTGCTTTCCCGTCGCCGGCTGCGTCAACTACCGCGGCTACTACTCGCAAGGCGATGCGGAGCGCTACGCCGCCGAGGCGCTTGCGCGCGGCGACGACGTGTACATTGGCGGCGTGCCGGCCTACTCGACGCTCGGCTGGTTCGAGGATCCGGTGCTGAGCACGTTCATCCGCTATCCGGACGCCGAGCTCGCACGGCTGCTGTTCCACGAGCTCGCCCACCAGGAGGCGTATGTCAAGGACGACACCGTGTTCAACGAGTCGTTCGCGGTGGCGGTCGAGCGGGAGGGCGTGCGGCGCTGGCTGGCGAAGCACGGCACGGCGGCCGACCGGAGCGCGTACGACGCCCTGCAGACGCGGAAGCAGGAGTTCGTGGCGCTCGTCCTGCGTTACCGTGACCGCCTTGCCGCGCTCTACCGCGAGCCGCTCCCCGACGCCGAGAAGCGTGCCGGCAAGGCGCGCATCATCGCCGAGATGGAGGCGGAGTACCGCACGTTGAAGGCGGGCTGGGATGGATTCGCCGGCTACGACCGGTTCTTCGCGCAGAAAATCGGCAACGCGCACTTCGCGTCGATCGCGACCTATACCCAGCTCGTGCCGGCGTTCGAGGCGCTGCTTGCACGCGAAGGCAACGACCTCGCGCGCTTCTACGCGGCGGTGAAAGCGCTCGCGGCGCTGCCGAAAGCCGAGCGCGATGCGCAGCTCGGCAACCCGGCCCCACCACGATCATCCGGAATGTCCGGCCCGGACCGAGTACGTCAAAGCGTACCGCGCACGCGCTCCGCGCCGGCGAAAAGTATTTCCCGCACGGCCGTCGCCGCTTTCTCGTGAAAGGCGACGGCCTCCGGGTCCATGTCGCGACTCGGCACCGGCGCAGTCGCGAAATGGTGATAGCGATCCTCCCCGCGCACGAGTGCCGCGCTGTCCCATGCCCCCACGAGCTGCCGGGAACGCGTCGGCATGTAGTGGAACGAGACGCCGATGCGCCGGTCGGCAGACCGATTCGGGCCCGAGGAGTGCGCCAGGCGTACGTTGTGGAGCGACATCTGTCCCGGTTGCAGCGCCATGGTCATCGCGGCCTTCTCGTCCACCGCGACGGAAATCTCCTGCCCACGGGTGAGCATGTTGTCGGGGTCGAAAATGTCGTCGTGAGGCAGCAGCTCTCTCCGGTGACTGCCGGGAAGAACCCGCATGCAGCCGCTCTCCTCGGTGGCCGGCGAAAGCGCCACCCACGCCGTCACCAGGTCGTCGCAATCGAGCCCCCAGTACTTGAGATCCTGATGCCACGAGACGTAGCTCGAGCTGTGGGCCTCCTTGATCCAGAATATGCTGTTCCAGCACAGGATGTCCGGGCCGATCAGGTCTTCCACCGCGTCGAGAATCCGCGCGTCACGCATGAGATCGTCCAGCCACTTGAAAAGCAGATGGGACTTGCTGCGTTGTGCGCCCTGGATGGGGTGGCCTTGAGACGCCTCGAAGGATTCGAGCTTCGCCCGACAGTCGGACACTTCGTCGGCGCGGAGCACCGGGAGCGGGAAGTAGTATCCCCGGTCTCGGTACTGTGCCATCGCGGCTTCGGTCAACACCCTGGCCATCTCGTCCTCCTCAGGAAAGCGGCAGCATCACGACCTTTCGGTAGCCCGCCCGCTTCGTGAGCCGCTCATACCAGGCTTGGAGATGCGGCAGCGGCCGGCGCTCGATCGGCAGCATCATCCAGTTGTAGATGTGGCAACCGAGCGGAATGTCGCCCATGGTGAGCGCTTCACCGGCGATGAAGGGGCGACTCGCGAGCGCTGCGTCCAGCATGACGAGCAGCTCCCCCGACCGCGCGATGCTCTCGGCGATGGCCTTCTCGTCGCGCTCGGCCGGCGGCGTGCGCACCAGGCCCCAGAACGCGACGCGCATCGTGGGGTTGAGCCGGCTCACCACCCAGTCCATCCAGCGGTCCGCCTCCGCGCGGACACGCAGGTCGTCGGGCCACAGGCTCCCGGCACCGTACTTCGCGGCGAGATAGCGCACGATCGCGTGCGACTCCCAGTGAACGAAGCCCTCGTCCTCGATGGTCGGCACGAGGCCGTTCGGGTTGAGCGCGCGATACTCCGGCGTGTCGACGACACCGTGCTTGCCGCCCGCGTCGCGGCGCTCGTACGCGAGGCCCAGCTCCTCGGCGCACCAGAGCGCCTTCTTCACGTTGACCGAGTTCGTCCGCCCCCAGATCCTCAGCACGACCGCGCCCTCTATACGAGACGTTGCCTAGACGCGACCGCAAAGCAAGACTGCCCTTGCGAACGAGGGGATATACAAGGGGCTTGCCCCTTGTTCGTTCGGGGATATACAAGGGGGATTTTCCCCCTTGTTCGTGCGCCCGCCTTTTTTGGGGGTTGCAGGGGCACAAGCGCGATCCTCAAGACCACCTCTATCGGCCTATCGAGATACTGTCGCGGCGCATGTCGCAGCAGCCGACGTACCCGTCTTCCGCGCGCCGGATGATCTGCGCGCTGCCGAAGTCCATGTAGTCCTCCTTGAGCTCGGCGACCTGGTGACCCCGGCGCGCGAGCTCGGCAAGCGTCGCGGGCGGAAACGCGCGCTCGAAGTTGACGTCGAGCCCCTGCACGATGCGGAAGCGCGGGCCGTCGATCGCGCTCTGCGGCGACTGGCCGTAGTCGGACATCCGCACCATGAGCTGGGTGTGGCCCTGCGACTGCATCGTTCCACCCATGAGCCCAAGCGTCATCACCGGCGCGCCGTCGCGCGTCACGAAGCCGGGGATGATGGTGTGGAACGGACGCTTGCCGGGCGCGACGCAGTTGGGATGGCCGGGCGTCGTCACGAACCCCCAGCCGCGGTTCTGCAGGCTGATGCCGGTGCCCGGCACCACGACCCCCGAGCCGAAGCCGCTGTAGTTCGACTGGATCAGCGAGACCATGCGGCCCTCGGCGTCGGCCGCGGTCAGGTAGACGGTGCCGCCGCGCGGCGGCGTGCCGTGGCCGAAATCCTGCGCGCGCTTGCGATCGATGAGGCCGGCGCGGCTCCTGAGGTAAGCTGGGTCGAGCAGTCGCTCGGCAGCGACGTCCATGGCGCGCGAATCGGCAACGTAGCGGCGCGCATCGGCGAGCCCGAGCTTCACCGCCTCGATCTGCAGGTGCACGCTGTCCGCGGAATCGACCGGGAGCGCGGCCATGTCGAAGTGCGCCAGGATGCCGAGCGCGATGAGCGCGACGATGCCCTGGCCGTTCGGCGGGATCTCGTGTAGCCGGTAGCCGCGGTAGTCGATCGACAGCGGCGCGACCCACTCGTCGGTGTGCGCGGCAAGGTCGGCGACGGTCATCGCGCCGCCGCACTCCCGCGCGTGGGCTGCGATCCGCTCCGCGAGCTCGCCGCGGTAGAACGCGTCACCGCGCGACTTGGCGATCAGCTCGAGCGATCGCGCCGCGTCGGGAATCCGGAAGCCTTCTCCCGGCCGCGGCGCGCGACCGTTCGGCATGAAAGCTTCGGGAAAGCCCGGCTGAACCTTGAGCTCCGGGACCTGCAGATCCCAGCGTCGCGAGACGAACTCGGAGACCGGGAACCCGTCGCGCGCATAGCCGATCGCGGACTCGAAGAGTGTCTCGAACGGAAGCTTGCCGAAGCGCTCGGAGAGCGTGACCCACGCGGCGACCGCGCCGGGCACGGTGACGCTGTTCCAGCCGCGCATCGGAATCTTGCCATTGAAGTACGCCGGGTTCCACGCGGCCGGCGCGCGACCCGACGCGTTCAACCCGTGCAGCGCCTCTCCGTCCCAGAGAATCGCGAAGAGATCGGAGCCGATGCCGTTCGAGATCGGCTCGACGATCGTCAGCGTGATCGCGGTGGCGAGCGCCGCGTCCACGGCGTTGCCGCCCATCGCGAGCGCGCGCACGCCGGCCTGCGCCGCGAGCGGCTGTGACGTCGAGACGATGTTCCGCGCGAAAGTGGGGCGGTGGAAGGTCGGGTAGATGGAGGTCTGCCACTGCGTC
Organism: Burkholderiales bacterium; assembly: GCA_041617635.1. Classification (GTDB taxonomy): domain Bacteria; phylum Pseudomonadota; class Gammaproteobacteria; order Burkholderiales; family SG8-39; genus JAABRB01. The sequence goes on from JBFJOO010000017.1 coordinate 47,564, forward strand.
ATGGACGTCATTCCGGGGTTCCCGCTCGGGCGTCTCGCAGATCGGGCATCCGTCGTGCGGTCGAGATCATGCGTCCACGTGCTCGAAATCGAGCACCACGCGCCCGAGGATCCGGCCCGCCTTGAGCTCCTCGAGCGTTCGGTTCACCTCGCTTGCCGGCCGCGTTTCGACGGGCGAGGGCTTTAGCTTGCGCTTCCTCGCGAGCGCGACGACTTCCTTCAACTCTTGCAGGTTGCCCACGTAGGAGCCTACGACCCCCACCGCGCGCTGCGCGATCGGCGGCAGGGGAAGCGTGATCTCGCCGCCGAACAGCCCGCAGAGGATGCAGCGTCCGCCCTTGCGCAGCGCGGCGTACCCGAGTCCGAGGGTTGCCGGCATCCCGACGAAGTCGATCGCCGCGGCAAGGTTTCCGCCGGCCATCGATTGGAGCTGCTGGACCGCGTCGGCGGCTCGCGTGTCGAGCGTTTTCTTCGCGCCGAGTTTCCTGGCGGATTCGAGCTTGCCCGGGTCGATGTCGCACGCGATCACGTTGCGAATGCCCTTCGCGCGCAGGACGGAGAGACCGATCAGGCCGAGGCCGCCGCAGCCCAGCACGGCGACCCAGTCCTTCGCGCCGAGCTTCGGGAGCTTGTTGATCGCGCTGTACGTGGTGAGCCCGGAGCAGGACAGCGTGGCGGCGAAGGCATCGTCGAGGCCCGTCGTATCGATCAGATAGCGCGGGTGGGGCACCAGGAGATGGGAAGCGTAGGCGCCGGGTTTGCTGATGCCGAGGAAGCGCTGCGCGAGACAGTAGTTCTCCTGGCCTGCCTTGCAGACCGCGCACTTGCCGCATCCGATCCAGGGGTAGACGAGTCGCTTCGCGCCCACCTTCACGCCGCGCGCCGCCGGCCCCACCGCCTCGACGATGCCGAACGGCTCGTGCCCGACGGTAAAGGGCGGCACGCAGCCGCGCTCCTTCACGTAGAACCGCTTGCCGCCGCCCAGATCGAAATAGCCGTCCCAGATGTGCAGGTCGCTGTGGCATACGCCGGCGCGGGTCACGCGCACGAGCACCTCGGTGCCTTTCGGGCGCGGCGTGTCTTTCGTCACCCGCTGCAGCGGCTGGCCGTGCTCGATGATGTCGTAGCTGATCATGTCTCCCCCTCTCGCCGTTACGTCGTCATTCCCGCGCAAGGTCGTCACCCCCGAGTGCCTTTATCGGGGGCGGGAATCCAGGTCCGGATTGTTCGAAGGCGCACTGGATCCCCGCGTCCGCGGGGATGACTAGATCATAAGTCCTCAGTCTTTTCCAGCCGCACCGAGCGCCTGGTCAATGTCCCACAGGATGTCGTCCAGCGTCTCGATCCCGACCGAGATGCGGATCATGTCGGGCCCGACGCCGGCCTTGATCTGCTCTTCTTCGGAGAGCTGGCGGTGCGTCGTCGACGCGGGATGGATGACGAGCGTCTTCGCATCGCCGATGTTGGCGAGATGGCTCATGAACTGCACGGCCTCGATGAACCGCTCGCCGGCTCGTGCGCCGCCTTTCACGCCGAACGTGAGGAGCCCGCTCGTGCCGCGCGGCAAGTACTTCCGCGCAAGCTCGTGGTATCGGTTCTCCGGCAGCCCCGGATAGTTCACCCAGGAGACCTGCGGGTGGCCCTGCAGGAACTTCGCGACCGCCAGCGCGTTCTCGGAGTGGCGGTCCATGCGCACGTGCAGGGTCTCCAGCCCCTGCAGCAGCAGCCAGGCGTTGAAGGGCGAGAGCGTCGGCCCGAACACGCGGAGCGTCTCCATGCGTGCCTTCATCGTGTAGCCGAAGTCGCCGAAGGTCTCGTGGAAGATCACGCCGTGGTAGCCGCGCGACGGCTCGAGCATCTCGGGAAACTTCCCGTCGCCCCACGGGAACTTGCCGGATTCGACGATCACCCCGCCCATCGTCGTGCCGTGCCCGCCCATGTACTTCGTCGCCGAATGGACCACGATGTCGGCGCCGTGCTCGATCGGCCGGCAGAGGTACGGCGAGGGCACCGTGTTGTCCACCATCAGCGGCACTCCCGCTTCGTGCGCAATTGCCGCCACCGCTGCGATGTCGAGGACGTTGATGAGCGGATTGCCGAGCGTCTCGCCGTAGACGAGCTTGGTGTTCTTGCGCAGCGCGCGGCGGAAATTCTCGGGATCGTCCGGGTTCACGAGCGTCGTCTCGATGCCGAACTTGGGCAGGTTCACGGCGAACAGCGTGTAGGTCCCGCCATAGAGGGTGCTCGCCGAGACGATGTGATCGCCATTCTTGAGGAGCGTGAGGATGGCGGCCATCTCGGCGGCCTGGCCGGTCGCGGTTGCCACCGCGGCGCGCCCGCCTTCGAGCGCCGCGACCCGTTCCTCGAACACCGCGGTCGTGGGATTCGAGATCCGGGTGTAGACGTTGCCGAACGTCTGCAGGTTGAAGAGGCTCGCCGCGTGGTCGGCCGAATCGAAGACGTACGACGTGGTCTGGTAGAGCGGCACCGCGCGCGCGCCGGTGGCGGGATCGGGAAGCTGGCCCGCATGCAGGCAAAGCGTGCCGAAGCCGAATTTCCTGTCAGCCATATTCAATATGCCAGCGACCGCGGCCGCTTCGCGGAAATCACCCGGGTGTTGACCCCCACCCAGTTGAGGCCGCCGAAGAGGCGGCCATGCTCGATCTTGACGCAGCGGTCCATCACCGCATCCAGTCCCGCGGCCTCCGCCCTCTCCGCCGCCGCGACGTTTTGCACCCCGATCTGCTGCCAGAGGACTTTCGCGCCGATGGCGATCGCATCGTCGGCGATCGGCAGGACGTCCGCGGTCTTGCGGAACACGTCGACGATGTCGATCTTCTCGGGAATGTCGCGCAACGACTTGTAGCACTTCTCGCCGAGGATCTCCGGATATTTCGGATTCACGGGGATGATCCGGTAGCCGTGCTCCTGCAGGTACTTCGCGGCGAAATAGCTCGGCCGGAACCAGTCTGCCGAGAGCCCGACGACGGCGATCACCCGGTTCTCCTTGAGAATGCGGCGTAGGGATTCGATGTCGTCTTGCATGGCGGTGACCCGGGTGGGCCCGCCATTGTAGTCAATGGTGGCCTATGGTGGCCAATGCGCCCGTCCGGCACGCACCGCGGGCGTGTCGCGCTCGGAAGCAGAGCCCCACCGCAGGACCGCGGATCAGGCCGCGGTGACGGCTTCCGCTTCCCGCTCGCCAGTGCTTGGCGTGGCGCAGGCGTTCTTCGACGGCGCGGGCAGCGCCTTCAGCCATTCGTCCCAGTACGGCTCGGTGCCGTAGCGTGCGACCAGGAAATCGACAAACGCCTTCACCTTCGCGGTGAGGTGCTTGCGGCTCGGATACACGGCGTAGATCCCGTATTCCTGCACGTTGTAGTCGGTGAGCACCGCTTTCAGGCGGCCGAGTTCGAGATCCTCGCCGACGTAGAAGGTCGGCAAGAGCATCACCCCGGCGCCGGCCACGGCGGCGGCGCGCAGCAGCTCGCCGCTGTTGCTGCGCAGCGGACCGCGGACGTTCACGACATGGCGCTGGTCCTGCGGGCACACGAACACCCAGTCGCTCTCGCGCGCCGAGAGCGTGTAGCCGAGGCAAGGGTGCTTGGTGAGATCGTCCGGGACCTGGGGCTCACCGTGCCGCTTGAAGTATTCGGGGGCGCCGCACACCACGAATCGGGCGACCGCCAGCCGGCGCGCGATGAGCGACGACTCCGGCAGGTGGTCGGCGATGCGGATCGCAAGATCGAAGCCCTCCTCGAGAAGGTCGACGAATCGGTCGCTCAGCGTGATCTCGAGCTCGACTTCCGGGTACTGCCGCCGGAAAGCGGCGAGGTGCGGGGCGATGTGCATCGACGCGAACGTATGGGGAGCGCTGATGCGCAGTGTGCCGCTGGGCGTCACCGTGGCCCGGGCCGCTTCACTCTCCGCGTCCTCGATCTCGGCGAGGATCTGGGCGCAGCGCTCGTAGTACCGGCCGCCGGCTTCGGTCACGGACAGCTTCCGGGTCGTGCGCTCCAGCAGCCGGACGCTCAGGCGGTCCTCCAGGGCGGCGACGTGCTTGGTCACCACGGCGCGCGACAGCCTCAACCGCCGTGCGGCGGACGCGAAGCTCCCGGCCTCGACGACCGCGCCGAAGACCTTCATGCTGGTGAGCGAATCCATTGGCGCCTCCTAGGAGCTATGGCTATCCCGAGAATTTCGGTTGTGCTTCTTCGTGCAAGAGGGGTCATACGAACAAGGGGCGAGCCCCTCGCACCTCCCCAAGAACCCCCTGCCGCGGCATTGATACGGGAGCCGCCGCTCCGCGGATGAGTCGCGCCCGCCCGCGCGGCCTTACATGGATTTCCGGGCCGGGTCCCGCGCCGGGCCCGAGGGTACAATTCCGACCGCGACCCGGGCGGCGTGTTCCGGGGACCGCCGTCACCAAATGGGGTCCCGCGAGCGATGACAGCCTCTCTCAAGCTGCGAACCGGCGGTGCCATTCTCGTCGACGCCCTGCGAATTCATGGTGTGGATACCGCCTTTTGCGTCCCCGGCGAGAGCTACCTTGCCGCGCTGGACGCGCTCTACAATGCCCAGGACGACCTCCGGCTGATCGTCGCCCGCCAGGACGGCGGGGCGGCGTTCATGGCCGAGGCCTACGGAAAAGTCACCGGAAAGCCGGGCATCTGCTTCGTCACGCGGGGTCCGGGCGCGACCAACGCATCGATCGGCGTGCACGCCGCGCACCAGGACTCGACGCCGATGATCCTCTTCATCGGGCAGGTCGGATCCGAGTTCGCCGACCGCGAGGCGTTCCAGGAAGTCGACTTCCGGCGCATGTTCGGCCAGATGACGAAATGGGTCGCGCAGATCGATCGCGCCGACCGCATACCGGAATACGTGAGCCGGGCGTTTCACACCGCGATGTCCGGGCGCCCCGGCCCGGTCGTGCTCGCGCTGCCCGAGGACATGCTCGCCACGACGGTGCAGACTGCGGACGCCGCGCCCTACCGGGTCGTGCAGGCGCACCCGGGCGAGGCCGACTTGCAACGGCTGCGCGACCTGATTTCGGCGGCGCGGCGCCCCCTGGCGATTCTCGGCGGCACGGTCTGGGACCGCGAAGCATGCGAGAACATGCGCCGCTTCGCGGAGGCGAGCGGGCTGCCGATCGCATGCGCCTGGCGGTTCCAGGATCTGTTCGACAACACGCATCCTCAGTACGTCGGCGACGTGGGGCTCGGCATCAACCCGAAGCTCGCGCAGCGGGTGCGCGAGGCGGATCTCCTGATCGTGATCGGCGCGCGGCTCGGCGAGATGACGACGGGGGGGTACACGCTGCTCGAGCCGCCGCGCCCGAAGCAGAAGCTCGTTCACGTGCACGCCGGTGCCGAGGAGCTCGGCCGCGTCTACCAGGCGGATCTGCCGGTCAACGCGTCGGTGAAGGCCTTCGCCGCGGCGGCCGCGCGAATGGCGCCGATCGACGGCGCCGCATGGCGCCAGTCGGTCCTCGCGGCCCGGCAGGAATACCTCGATTACAACGCGAAGCGCGCGTTGCCCGGCGAGCTCGATCTCTGGGAAGCCATGCGGGCGCTCCGCGAGCGAGTCCCCGAAGACGCGATCATCACGAGCGGTGCGGGAAACTTCAGCGCCTGGGCCGGCCGCTTCTATCCCTACCGGTCGCTGCGCACCCAGGTCGCGACGTCCTCGGGGGCGATGGGTTACGGCGTGCCGGCGGGCATCGCCGCGCAAGTGGCCTGTCCAGGGCGCACGGTCGTCTCGTTCAATGGCGACGGGGATTTCCTGATGAACGGCCAGGAGCTCGCGACCGCCGTGCAGTACGCGCTGCCGATCCTTTTCCTCGTGTTCAACAACGGCCTCTACGGCACGATCCGGATGCACCAGGAGCGCGAGTACCCGGGTCGTGAGATCGGCACCGCCCTGCGGAATCCGGATTTCGCGGCCCTTGCGCGCGCGTATGGCCTGCACGGCGACACGGTGCGCCGGACGGCGGAGTTCGCGCCGGCGCTCGAGCGCGCACTCGGCGCGGGCGGACCCGCGCTGATCGAGCTCGTCTACGACCCGGAGATGATCACGCCGAACACGACGCTCAAGGAGATTCGCGCGAAAGCGCGCGGGTCACGCTAGGGAAAGTTCGGGTCAAGTCATCTCCGCGCGAGCGGGGATCCACCTAGCGCCTGATCACGCCCGATCTGGAATCCCGCCTGCGCGGGAATGACGGATTCTTGTCGGGCTTCCTCAGCGCGGCGGCACGGTCCACAGAAAAAGCGTGTGCCCGTCGACGTCGACGCGCCGCTCGGGCGGCCAGTCCCCCAGGTCGAAGCGATGCGAGACGATTCGCGTGCCCGGGGCGAGCATGGCAAGCAGCCTCGGCCGCAAGCGAAGCAGCATCTCGGGAAACAGGAACAGGGTGACGACCGTCGCCTCCCGGAAATCCGCCGCGAACACGTCCGCCTGGCGAAACTCCACTCGTTCCTCCACGCCGCCGATCCGCGCATTGCGACGCGCCTCGTCGATCCTGCGGCCGTCGAGCTCTATACCGACTGCCCGGATACCGTAGCGGCGCGCCGCGGTGATCGGGATGCGTCCGTCACCGGAGCCCAGATCGTAGAGCACGTCACCGGGCTTGACGCTCGCGAGGCGCAGCATCGCGTCGACCACGGGCTGGGGCGTCGGAAGATAGAGCGACTCCGCTTCGCTCAGGTCCGCGGCGGTCGGCACGGCGACTGCCTGGCCGGCCGGATACGCGAGCGCAAGTCCCGCTGCCAGCAGTGCGATCGCCGAGACGACCCCGGTCCTTCGTGCGCGTGCCGCCATCAATGGTGCAGGATCTTGGAGAGGAACTGCTGCGCCCGCTCCGAGCGCGGCTTGCCGAAGAAGTCGTCCTTCGGCGCGTCCTCCACGATCTCGCCTTCGTCCATGAAGATGACGCGGCGCGCGACCTTGCTCGCGAACCCCATCTCGTGCGTGACCACCATCATAGTCATGCCCTCGTGCGCGAGCTCCACCATCACGTCCAGCACCTCGTTGATCATCTCCGGATCGAGCGCCGAGGTGGGCTCGTCGAAGAGCATGCACATCGGGTCCATCGCGAGCGCCCGCGCGATCGCGACGCGCTGCTGCTGGCCGCCGGAAAGCTGTCCCGGGAACTTCACCGCATGCTCGGCGAGGCCCACGCGCTCGAGCAACGCGGCGGCCTTGGCGGCCGACTCCTCGCGCGAGCGGCCGAGCACCTTGACCTGCGCGAGCGTCAGGTTCTCGGTGACGTTCATGTGGGGAAAGAGCTCGAAGTGCTGGAACACCATCCCGACCCGCGCGCGGAGCTTCGGGAGGTCGGTCTTCGGATCGCTGACCGATATGCCGTTCACCCGGATCTCGCCCTTCTGAAAAGGCTCGAGCGCGTTCACGCACTTGATCAGGGTTGATTTCCCGGACCCGGACGGCCCGCAGACGACCACCACCTCGCCCTTGTCGACCTGCGTAGTGCAGTCCTTCAGGACCTGGAACGTCCCGTACCACTTGTTCACCTGGCTCATCTCGATCATTGCCATCGCGCGCGCTCCGGTCACACTCCCCCGGGCACCGCGAGCCGCGTCTGCAGCCGCTTGACCTGGTGGGAAAGAAAATAGCTGATGATGAAATAGACGACGGCGACGAAGAGGTACATCTCGACGAGCCGGCCGTCGCGCTGCGCCACCTTGCTCGCCGCGCCGAGGAAATCGGTGATCGACAGCACGTAGACCAGCGACGTGTCCTGGAAGAGGATGATCGTCTGCGTGAGCAGCACCGGCATCATGTTGCGAAACGCTTGCGGCAGCACGACCGAGCCCATCGTCTGCCAGTAGTTCAGGCCGAGCGCGTAGCCCGCCGACACCTGGCCGCGCGACACCGACTGGATGCCGGCGCGCATGATCTCGCAGTAGTAGGCCGCTTCGAACAGCGTGAAGGTGACGACCGATGACCAGAATGCCCCGACCTGAATTGGCTGCTTCTGGCCGAGCAGCCAGCCGCCGATCCAGGGCACCAGGAAATAGAACCAGAAGATGACGAGCACGAGCGGCACGGAGCGCATCAGGTTCACGTACGCTCCGGCGACGAGGGCAAGCGGCTTGAAGCTCGAGAGCCGCATCATCGCGAGCACGGTGCCGAAGACGATCCCGAGCGACATCGCGATCACGGTGAGCGTCAGCGTGAAGGTCATTCCCACCCGGAAAAGGTAGGGGAGCGAGCGGCCGATGACGTCCCAGTCGAAGCCGGCGAACATCGGGTGCTCCTCAGTGCCCCGCCTGCGGCCCGGTGGCGCTGATCAGTCCGGGCACCGCGACGCGCCGCTCCACCCAGCGCATGCCGGCGACCACGACGATGTTCACCAGGATGTAGATCACCGTCGCGGCGGTGAACGCCTCGAACACCTGGAACGTGAACTCCTGCATCGACCGCGCCCGTGCGGTGAGCTCGAGGAGCCCGATCGTCAGCGCGACCGCGGAGTTCTTTATGATGTTCAGGAACTCGGAGGTGAGCGGCGGCAGGATGATGCGGTACGCCTGCGGCAGCAGCACGTGGCGGTACGACTGCGCCAGCGTGAGCCCCATGGCGGTACCCGCCATGCGCTGGCCGCGCGGCAGCGACTGGATGCCGGCGCGCACCTGCTCGGCGATGCGCGCCGACGTGTAGAAACCGAGGCACAGCACGGCCGGAACGTAGGCCGCCCACGGCGGCGGCATCTGCTTGATCCAGTCGCCGAGCGCCTTCGGCACGACCTCGGGCAGCACGAAGAACCAGAGGAACATCTGGACCAGGAGCGGGATGTTGCGGAAGAGCTCGACGTACGCGTTGCCGAGCCGCACGACCCAGATGCGCGGCAGCGTGCGCGCCACGCCCACCGCGGAGCCGCAGACGAGCGCGAGCACCCACGCCGCAAGCGCCGTGCCGAGTGTCCAGACGAGGCCGGTCACCAGGTAGTGGAGCCAGATGCCGGTGGCGTCGGCCGCCGGCTCCCAGAAGATGCCCCAGTTCCAGTTGTAGTTCATCGCCTCCTCCCCGAAGGCGTGCGCGCGCGCCCGCGGCGGGCGCGCGCTCCGCGGGCGGCGCTCATGGCGGCGGCTCGAGGGCCGCCGCCGCGACGGTCACTGGTACGTCGCCGGATCGCCCGAGTCGGTCGGGTTGGCCGCCACCTTCTTGTGCGGCGCGCTCATCGGCACATTGAGGTTGATGCCCTTCGGCGGCACCGGCTTCAGGAACCACTTGTCGTAGATCGCGTTGATGTCGCCGCTCTTGTAGATCTGCGTCATCGCGTCGTCCACCACCTTCTTGAAGGCCGGGTCGTCCCTGCGCAGCATGATCCCGTAGGGCTCGACCGTGTAGGCCTCGGAGCCGATCTCCCAGTCGCCGGGATTCTTCGAGTTCGCCACCAGGCTGTAGAGCAGGATGTCGTCCATGAAGAACGCGGTTGCGCGGCCGGTGTCGACCATCAGGAAGGACTCGGCGTGGTCCTTTGCGGCCACGATGTTCATGCCGAGGTTCTTCTCGGTGTTGGCCGCGGTCGCCCACTTGATGTTGGTGGTGCCGGCGGTCGAGACCACCGTCTTGCCCTTGAGATCGTTGAGCGTCTTGATCCCGGACGACTTCTTGGCGACGTAGCGGTTGGCGGTCACGAAGTGCGTGATCGTGAACGCCACCTGCTTCTGGCGCTCGAGGTTGTTGGTCGTCGAGCCGCATTCCAGGTCGATCGTGCCGTTCGCCATCAGCGGGATGCGCGTGGCGGACGTGACCGGGTTCAGCTTCACCTCGATCTTCGGCATCTTGAGCTCGGCCTTCACCGCGTCGACGATGCGCATGCAGAGATCGACGGCGTAGCCGACGACCTGCTGCTTGTCGTCGTAGTACGAGAACGGGATCGAGGAGTCCCGATGCCCGATCGTGATGGTGCCGCTGTCCTTGATCTTCTTGAGCGTTCCGGTGAGCTCCTGGGCCGCCGCCGGCAGGGCGAGCGCGGTACCCAGCAGCATGGCAAGCGCCACGCGAGCATGGCTATTCATGATTTCTCCTCGATTCGATGTTGCCGGGCGGCCGGGGGGGCCGCGGCGCAGCGCCGCGGCCGGCCATTCTACGGCGAAGCGTTGCGCTCGTGTGTGGGACGAAGCGCCGCTCAGGCGAGTCGGGCGTCCCGGCTTCCGCGACCCTCCGCCTGCCACCACGCGACGCACGCGCGCGCCAGGGCGGCGGTCGCGTCGACCACTGCAGCGTCGGGCGCGGGATCGACGGCGGCGAGCCCGACCGGCACCTCGGTGCACGCGAGGACGACGCGCTCGGCGCCGCGCGCCCGCAGGCCGGCGAGCGCCTGTGCGAAGAGCGCGCCCGCGTCGCGCAGCCGCGCTTCCTTCACGAGCCGGATGCCGGGCAGGATCAGGCCGTGCTCGGCCGCCGCATCGGGGAGTACGACCTGGCGCGCGGCGGCCGCGAGGCGCCGCTGATAGAACCCCGACTGGAGCGTGCCGGCGGTCGCGACGAGACCGACGCGGCGGGCGTCGCCCAGCTCGGCGACTGCGGCGTCGGCGATGTGCAGGATCGGAACCGGGCATGCCGCGGCCAGCTCGTCGAACCAGTGATAAGCGGTGTTGCATGCGATCGCGAGGCAGCGCGCGCCGGCGCGGGTGAGGACGTCTACTCCGACGCGCATTGCCGGCAGCGGAGATTCGCCGCGGCCGAGAATCGCCGGCACGCGCTCCGGGATCTGGGGCACCGAGTAGACGAGCAGCGGCACATGGTCCTGGTCGCGCTCGGCCGGCGTCGCCTCGACCAGCTTGCGCAGGAAGTCGGCCGTTGCGAGCGGCCCCATGCCGCCGAGAATTCCGATCATCGCCGTAGCCTCGTCGCAACGCAGAGAACGCGGAGATTACGCCGCCGCCGGCGCGCCCGACAATGCGGTTTATTGCGCAAGGGGGCCGCACCCCACTTTTTCCCTGGCCCGCTCCCTGCTACAGTAGGGGGCCTCTGCTCCGGGAGGGCGCGGGTGACCAAGTATTGGGTAAGCCGGGATGGCAAGCGACTCGGTCCGTACGACGAGGCGCAGATCTATGACGCCTACGGCAAGGGGACGCTGCGCCCCACGGACGAGCTCTGGACGGAAGGCATGGAGCTCTGGGTGCCCGTCTCCGAGGTCTTCGAATACCTGCACGCCGCCGTGGCCCATCCCGAAGACTCCGTGCCGGACCCGGGGTTGGCGGACGACAAGGACAAGTAGGCGCACAAGCAGACCCTCGGCGGGTCCGCAATACATCTCGCGATGGTGTCGCCGCTGCTGCGCGCGGCGCATTGAACACCCGCAGCCGACTCAGGCCGTCACGGCGCGCTTCGGGCGCGACTGCTTCGCGAGCATGCCGCGCAGGTAGCGCGCCGTGTATCCGCTTCCCGAGCGCGCGAGTGCCTCCGGAGTTCCTTGCGCGACGATACTGCCGCCGCCGTCGCCGCCTTCCGGGCCGAGGTCGATCACCCAGTCCGCGGTTTTCACGACGTCGAGGTTGTGCTCGATCACGACCACGGTGTTGCCGTGATCGCGCAGCCGGTGCAGCACCTTGAGGAGCAGATCGACGTCGTGAAAGTGCAACCCGGTGGTCGGCTCGTCCAGGATGTACAGCGTGCGACCGGTGTCGCGCTTGGAGAGCTCGAGCGCGAGCTTCACGCGCTGTGCCTCGCCGCCCGACAGCGTGGTGGCCGGCTGGCCGAGCTGGATGTACGCGAGGCCCACCTCTTCGAGGGTCTCGAGCTTGCGCTGCACCGCCGGAACGGCGCCGAAGAACTCGTGCGCCTGATCCACGGTCATGGAGAGCACTTCGTGGATGTTGCGGCCCTTGTAGCGCACTTCGAGCGTCTCGCGGTTGTACCGCAGTCCATGGCACACGTCGCACGGGACGTAGATATCCGGGAGGAAGTGCATCTCGACCTTGATCACCCCGTCGCCCTGGCAGGCCTCGCAGCGCCCGCCCTTCACGTTGAACGAGAAGCGCCCCGGTCCGTAGCCGCGCTCGCGGGCCATGGGCACCCCCGCGAAGAGCTCGCGGATCGGCGTGAACAGCCCCGTGTAGGTCGCGGGATTCGAGCGCGGCGTGCGGCCGATCGGGCTCTGGTCGACGCTGATCACCTTGTCGAAGTGCGCGAGCCCCTCGATCGTGTCGTGCGCCGCGGGCTCGGCGGCGGCGCCGTGCAGGTGGCGCGCGACGGCGTGGTACAGCGTGTCGTTCACGAGCGTCGACTTCCCCGAGCCCGACACGCCGGTCACGCAGACGAAGAGGCCCACGGGCAGCTCGAAGGTCACTTCCTTGAGGTTGTTGCCGCGCGCGCCCACCAGCGTGAGCATCTGCCCCGGGTCAGGCGGGGTGCGCCGCGTCGGCACCGCGATCGACCGGCGTCCCGCGATGTACTGGCCGGTGAGCGACGATTCCGAGCGCTTGATGTCCTCCGGTGGCCCTTCGGCCACGATGCGGCCGCCGTGCTCGCCGGCGCCCGGCCCCATGTCGACCACGTGGTCTGCGGCGAGGATCGCCTCTTCGTCGTGCTCGACGACCAGCACGGAGTTGCCGAGGTCGCGCAGGCCCTTGAGCGTATCGAGCAGCCGCGCGTTGTCCCGCTGGTGCAGGCCGATCGACGGCTCGTCGAGCACGTACATCACGCCCGTCAAGCCGGATCCGATCTGGGAGGCGAGCCGGATGCGCTGCGACTCGCCGCCCGAGAGCGTTTCCGCCGACCGGTCGAGCGACAGGTACTCCAGGCCGACGTTCACCAGGAACCCGAGCCGCGCGATGATCTCCTGGACGATGCGCTCAGCAATCGCCGCGCGGTGTCCGGGCAGCGCGAGACCCGAGAAGAAAGCGAGCGCCTCGCGCAGCGGCGTCGCGCTGATCTCGTAGATCCGCCGGTCGCCGACGGTGACGTGGCGCGCCTCGCGGCGGAGTCGCGCGCCATCGCACTCGGGGCAGGGCTTGGTGTTGAGATACTTCGCCAGCTCCTCGCGCACCACGACCGAGTCGGTCTCGCGATAGCGCCGCTCGAGGCTCGGCACCACGCCCTCGAAGCTGTGCTCGCGCACGATCGTGCGGCCGCGCTCGTTCAGGTACGAGAATGGGATCTTCTCCTTGGATCCGAACAGGACGATCGATTGCACTTCTTCGGGCAGCTTCTCGAACGGCCGCTCCACATCGAACTCGAAATGCGCCGCGAGGCTGGTGAGCATCTGGAAATAGAACTGGTTGCGCCGGTCCCAGCCGCGAATCGCGCCGGAGGCGAGCGACAGGCCCGGGTGCGCCACCACGCGCTTCGGGTCGAAGAACTGGATCGCGCCGAGCCCGTCGCACTTCTGGCAGGCGCCCAGGGGGTTGTTGAACGAGAAAAGCCGCGGCTCGAGCTCGGGCAGCGAGTAGCTGCAGATCGGGCAGGCGAATTTCGCCGAGAACAGGTGCTCGCGCCCGGTGTCGGTCTCGACCGCCACGGTGCGTCCGTCGGCGTGGCGGAGCGCCGTCTCGAACGATTCCGCAAGCCGCTGCTTGACGTCCGCGCGCACGCGGATCCGATCCACCACCACGTCGATGGAGTGCTTCGCGGTCTTGGCGAGCTTCGGCAGCGTGTCGATCTCGTGCACCGTCCCATCGATGCGCAACCGGACGAAGCCCTGCGCGCGGAGCTCCTCGAAGAGATCCGCCTGCTCGCCCTTGCGCTCGGCGACCACCGGCGCGAGCACCATGATCCGCGTGTCCTCCGGCAGCGCGAGCACGTGATCGACCATCTGTGCGACGGTCTGCGCCTCGAGCGCCACGCCGTGATCCGGGCAAAAGGGCGTGCCCACGCGCGCGAAGAGCAGGCGCAGGTAGTCGTGGATCTCGGTGACCGTGCCGACCGTCGAGCGCGGGTTGTGGCTCGCTGCCTTTTGTTCGATCGAGATCGCGGGCGAGAGCCCCTCGATCAGGTCGACGTCGGGCTTCGCCATCAGCTGTAGGAACTGGCGTGCATACGCCGAGAGCGACTCGACGTAGCGCCGCTGGCCCTCCGCGTAGAGCGTGTCGAACGCGAGCGAGGACTTGCCCGAGCCGGAGAGGCCGGTGATCACGATCAGCCGGTTCCTGGGCAGATCGACGCTCAGGTTCTTGAGGTTGTGCGTACGTGCGCCGCGAATGCGGATGAAATCCATCGTCCTTTTGGCCTCGCGCCCCGGGCGAACCGCTGCCCGGGAGGGGAAACCAGACACTATACAAAGATTCGCGCGCCCGGCGCTAGCCCTGCCTGCGGTCGCATCGGGCGCCATCTGGGCGCGGCTCGAGGTGGGCCAAGGGGAGATTGAGGACGTACCGTGCGTCACGGTGAGCGGGCCTGCGGCGGCCTCATGGTGCCGCAAGGCGCGTCCTCGAGCGGGTACCCGGCTCGCGGCGGCCAGTCAACACACGACAGGCCGCGCACGAGCCACCCGCTTGGCGAGGACTGCGGCACAAATCGCCCCCCGCAGGCCCGCTCACCGGATGGCGACGCGGTGCCGTGATCGGGCCGGCGTCGGTTTTCCTGGGCCCACGCACGGTACCGGCGTTGCTCGGGGCAGCGGCCGATGCCTGGCCGGCGCCTTTGGCCGCGCCCGCCGTCATGGGTGGTTTGTGCGCGGGTAGTCGTGTGTTGACTGCC
>JBFJOO010000018.1:0-62001 GCA_041617635.1 Burkholderiales bacterium
CGGTTTGCGGCGGGCAGTCAACACACGACAGCCCGCGCACAAACCACCCATAACGGCGGGCGCGGCCAAAGGCGCCGGCCAGGCAATGACCGCTGACCCGTGAAGCGCTGGTGCCGCGCATGGGCTGAAAAGAGCGGGAGATTATTGGAGCCCACGCGCGGGCGCAGCGTCGCCGCGGAGGTGAGCGGGCCTGTGGCGGGCGATTTGTGCCGCAGTCGTCGGTGGCGGGTGGTTTGTTGCGCCCTGTCGTGTGTTGACTGGGCGCAGCAAACCGGGTCCCCGCCCCGAGGACGCGCTTTGCGGCACCATGAGCCCGCCGCAGGCCCGCTCACCTCCTGAGTCCGGGGCGGGGCGATTTGCCTCGTGCGGCAAGTCTCGCGCGGCGTACCGACCAACGCCTAGTCGTCCCAGCTCCCCCGGATCATCGCGAGGCCGTGCGCGCCGTGCGACCAAGCCGCTTCGAAGTCGACGCGAGTCAGACCGCCAATGGCGTAGACGGGTATTGCGGTGTGCAGAGCGATCGCGCCGAAGCCGTCCCAGCCGAGCAGCTTGGCTTTCGGGTGTGTAGGCGTCGCTTTGACGGGTCCGATCACCGCGAAGTCCACACCCAGGGACTCCGCGCGACGCAGCGAATCGTTGCTGTGGCAGGACGCTCCGACGAGCTCGAGCGGGGGGCGGCTTTCGAGGATTGCGAGCTGGCGCTCGGTCAGTTGCACCCCGTCCGCACCGGCCGACCGGGCCAAGTCGACGTCACCGTTCACGAGCACGCGCGCGTTGTACGAGTGGGCTGCGGCGACAACGCGTTCGACGAGTCGCGCCAGCGTGGCAGTCTGCATCGACCGTTCGCGCACCTGCACGAGCCGCAAACCTCCGGCGAGTCGGCGCTGCAGGCACTCGAGGAAGCGCACCTCACCCACGTCCGTCGCATTCGAAATCGCGTACTCGGTGGGCAGCGAGAACGCTTTCCACAGCGTGGCGTTGGCGGGGAGCAGTGGACTTACGGTGAGTGCGCCGGCGTGCTGCCACGCGATCGCTTGATGCTCCTTGCAGCGCGGAGTCCCGCGCCAGGCGACGACCCGGTAGAAATGCAGCCGCACCGTCGCATGGGGATACGCATAGACGCGCGTGATCCAGGGGTAGGCGCGCTCGACCGCGATGCCGAGCTCCTCTTGGAGCTCGCGCGCCAGCGCATGCGCCACGGGTTCGCCGGGCTCGACCTTGCCGCCGGGGAACTCCCAGTACCCCGAATAGACCTTGCTCTCGGGACGCTGCGCGAGGAGGACGCTGCCGTCGGGGCGCGTGAGAATCGCCACGGCGACGTCGACGGGAGAACCATCGGAAGTCATGACGAGGCGCTTCCGGAATACGGATAAGCGACGCGGCCCTCAGGAACGTCCGCGCCGCGCCTTGCGCGTGCCGGCCGACGCACTCTGCCCGTCGCCCTGCCTGCGACCTGCCCAGTCCCGGGCGAACTGCCACGCAACGCGGCCGCTGCGCGAGCCTCGGGAGAGCGACCACTGCAGCGCCTCGGTCCGCGCTGCCGCGATGTCCGCGGCGGTGCAGCCGAATTGCGCCAGCCAGTGGGCGACGATGTCGAGGTACTCGTCCTGGTCGAAGGGGTAGAACGATGCCCAGAGGCCGAAACGCTCCGAAAGCGAGATCTTCTCCTCCGACGTTTCGCCGGGATGAATCTCCTCGCCGACGTGCTTGTACTCGAGGTTCTCCTGCATGAACTCGGGCATGAGGTGCCGGCGGTTGGAAGTGGCGTAGATGAGCATGTTCTCGGACGTTGCCGCGACGGAGCCGTCGAGCGCCACCTTGAGCGCCTTGTAGCCCGGCTCCGACGCCTCGAACGAGAGGTCGTCGCAGAAGACGATGAACCGCTCGGGACGCGCGACGACGAGATCCACGATGTCCGCGAGATCGACCAGATCATGCTTCTCGACCTCGATCAACCGCAGCCCCTGGCGGGAGTAGCGATTCAACAACGCCTTGACGAGCGACGATTTCCCGGTGCCGCGCGCCCCCGTGAGCAGTACGTTGTTGGCGGGGTGACCATTCACGAACTGACGGGTATTTTGCTCCACCAGCGCCTTCTGGCGGTCGATGTCGCGCAAATCGCTGAGCTGGATACGATGCAGCTGCGCAACTGGCGCCAGGAATCCGCGGCCACCGCGCTTGCGCCAGCGAAAGGCGATGCTCGCTTCCCAGTCCGGATCCGGCGGCGGCGCGGGGATGAGCGACTCGAGCCGATCCACCAGGCCATCGATCCGGCTGACGAGTGTCGCCAGATCCTTGACGTCCTTTTTTGGCTCGGCGCTCACGTGCGATATTCCGCGTTGATGGTAACGTACCCATGCGACAGGTCGCACGTCCAGATCGTGTCCTGCGCGGTACCGCGTCCCAACACGGCACGGACCGTGATCTCCGGCTGCTTCATCACACGCTGACCATCCTCTTCCCGATAGCCGGCGCAGCGTCCGCCCTTTTCAGCCACCAGCACGTCCCCGAGGTAAACCGATACGCCGCCGACCTCCAGATCAGCGATTCCGGAATTGCCTATCGCGGCGAGCAGGCGACCGAGGTTCGGATCGGATGCGAAGAACGCCGTCTTCACGAGCGGAGAATGTGCGATCGCGTAGGCGACCTTGCGGCATTCTTCCGCGCTCGCGCCGCGCTCCACGCGCACGGTGATGAACTTCGTGGCGCCCTCGCCGTCGCGAACGATGGCCTGCGCCAGAGTCTGCGCCACCTCCACGAGGGCGATGCGAAGCTGATCGTACTGAGGTGTCCCGATCCCGATGGGTGCGCTCGACGCCGCGCCGGTCGCGATCAGCACGAACGCGTCATTGGTCGAGGTGTCTCCGTCCACAGTGATGCGGTTGAACGACGCGTCCGCCACTTCCCGGGCCAACGCCTCCAGCGCCGGTCCGGACACGTTCGCGTCGGTCGCGACGAAGGCGAGCATCGTCGCCATGTCCGGCCTGATCATTCCCGCGCCCTTTGCGATGCCGGTCACCGCCGCTTCCCCACCGTCGATCGACAGGCGCGCGGAAAATGCCTTCGGCACGGTGTCGGTGGTCATGATGGCTTCGGCGGCGGGATACCAGTTCTCGGCGCGCAGGTCGGCTACGCATGCCGGAAGCCCGGCGACGATGCGCTCGACAGGCAGGTGCTCCATGATGACACCGGTCGAGAACGGCAAGACCTGATGCGCGTCGCAACCGAGCGCGCCAGCGACTGCGTCGCAGGTCGCCCGCGCGCGCACGAGGCCTTCGCCCCCGGTTCCAGCGTTTGCGTTGCCGGTGTTGATCACCAGGGCGCGCACGCTCGCGTGCGCGGCCAGGTGCTCTTTCGCCACCACAACGGGCGCCGCGCAGAAGCGATTACGCGTAAAGACGCCCGCAACCCGGCTCGCGTCGGCCAACCGAATCAGGAGCAGGTCCTTGCGCCCCGACTTGCGAATGCCCGCCGCGCTGGTGCCCAGCTCCACTCCGCGCACCGCGCGCAGCAAGGCCGGATCCGGCGGGGTGAGGTTGACGGCCATCTTGGCGGGCGCGGACGGAAGAATCGGGTCAGGCGGGCGACGTGCGCCTGCCTCTCATGCCCCGGCTGGTCACGTCAGCTGCCCGTGGCAGTGCTTGTACTTCTTTCCCGACCCGCAGGGGCATGGGTCGTTGCGACCCACCTTGCCCATCGCGCGCTTGAAAGGTACTTGCGCGGGAGCGGTGTCGTCGGCCGTCCCGGCCGTGGCGAGCGCCTCCTCATAGGAGGCGTGCCGATACTGGACGTTCTCGACCGCCGCCTGCTCCACCTGTACCACCTGCTCGGGAGTCTTGATCTTCACGTTCATGAGCACGCGCGTGACCTCGAGCTTCACCGACTCGAGGAAATGCCCGAACAGCTCGAAAGCCTCGCGCTTGTATTCCTGCTTGGGATTCTTCTGCGCGTAGCCGCGCAGATGAATTCCCTGGCGCAGGTGATCGAGCGCGGCAAGGTGCTCGCGCCAGTGACTGTCGAGCTGGGTCAACAGCAACCAACGCTCGTACTCGCGCATTTGCTCCGCCGGAACCACGCTCATCTTCTGCTGATACAGCTCGTCCGCCCGCTCCAGGATGCGCATCAGCAGATCGTCGTCGGTCAAGCTCGAATCGGCCTGCAGCATCTCTTGCAGGGGCACGTCCACCTGAAGCTCGGCCATGAGCGCCCGCTCGAGCCCGGCCACGTCCCACTGCTCCTCGACGCTCTCGGCCGGAATGTGGGCCCGCAGGAGGTCGCCGATCACGCCATCGCGCAGCGCTTTCACCTGATCGAAGAGATCCGTCCCCTCGAGAAAGGTGTTGCGCAGCGTATAGACGGTCCGCCTCTGGTCGTTGGCAACGTCGTCGTACTCGAGCAGCTGCTTGCGGATGTCGAAGTTGTGCGCCTCGACCTTGCGCTGGGCGCTCTCGATCGATCGCGTCACGAGAGGATGCTCGATCGGCTCGCCCTCCGGCATCTTCAGCCGCTCCATGATTCCCTTGATGCGGTCCCCGGCGAAAATGCGCAGCAGGGAGTCCTCGAGCGAAAGGTAGAACCGCGACGAACCCGGGTCGCCCTGACGCCCCGAGCGGCCGCGCAGCTGATTGTCGATCCGGCGCGACTCGTGGCGCTCGGTGCCGATGATGTGCACGCCGCCGGCCGCCACGACCTGGTCGTGCAGCGCCTGCCAGCCGCCGCGCAGCTCTTTGGTGCGCGATTCCTTGTCCGCGTCCGAGAGATTCTGATCCGCCAGCACGAAGTCCACCTGCTTCTCGACGTTGCCCCCGAGGACGATGTCGGTGCCGCGGCCCGCCATGTTGGTGGCGATCGTGATCATCTTGGGCCGCCCGGCCTGCGCAACGATCTCGGCCTCCCGCGCGTGCTGCTTCGCGTTGAGGACTTGGTGCGGCAGGGCCTCCTTCTGGAGCAAACCGGAGATGAGCTCGGAGTTCTCGATCGACGCGGTGCCGACCAGCACCGGCTGGCCGCGCTGATAGCAATCCTTAATGTCAAGGATCACCGCTCGGTTCTTCTCGTCAGCGGTCTTGTACACCTGGTCACCGCGGTCCTCGCGGATCATCTCCATGTGGGTGGGGATGACGACGACCTCGAGGCCATATATCTGCTGGAACTCGTAGGCCTCGGTATCGGCGGTTCCGGTCATCCCGGCGAGCTTGTCGTACAGGCGGAAGTAGTTCTGGAACGTGATCGACGCGAGCGTTTGATTCTCGCTCTGGATGGACACGTTCTCCTTCGCCTCGACGGCCTGATGCAGGCCATCGGACCAGCGTCGTCCCGGCATGAGTCGCCCGGTGAACTCGTCCACGATGATGACCTCGCCGCCCTGGACGACGTAGTGCCGGTCGCGGAAGAACAAGTTGTGCGCACGCAGCGCAGCCGTCAGGTGGTGCATCAGGTTGATGTTCGCCGGGTCGTACAGGCTGCCGCCTTCGGGAATCAGTCCGGCGCGCGCGAGCAGGTTCTCGGCATGCTCGTGACCCTGCTCCGAGAGCAGGACCTGGTGACCTTTCTCGTCGACGTGGAAATCGCCCTGCGCGTCCGCGGCGGCCTGCCGCTTCAGGAGCGGGGCGATCTCGTTGACCCGGCGATAGAGCTCGGTCTTGTCCTCCGCCTGCCCAGAAATAATGAGCGGGGTGCGCGCCTCGTCGATCAGAATCGAATCGACCTCGTCGACGATCGCGTAGTGCAACGGCCGCTGAAAGCGCTCGTCCGTGCTCATCGCCATGTTGTCGCGCAGGTAGTCGAAGCCGAACTCGTTGTTGGTGCCGTACGTGATATCCGACGCATACGCCGCATGCTTGTCGCCATGGGGCATCTGCGAAAGGATCGTCCCGACCGACAGCCCCAGGAACCGGTAGATTTTCCCCATCCACTCGGCGTCCCGGCTGGCCAGATAGTCGTTGACCGTGACGATGTGGACGCCGCGTCCGGTCAGGGCATTGAGATACGCGGGCAGCGTCGCCACGAGGGTCTTGCCCTCGCCGGTGCGCATCTCGGCGATCTTGCCGTTATGCAGCGCGATGCCGCCGATCAGCTGCACGTCGAAGTGACGCATCTGGAGCGTCCGCTTCGCAGCCTCGCGCACCACCGCGAACGCTTCCGGCAGAAGTTCATCGAGCGCCGCGGCTCGGGCGGAGCGCGCTTGCTCCGGATCGGTATTCGCCTGCACCCGTTCCGCGAGACGCGCCCTGAGCTCGCCCGTCTTCGCGGCAAGTGCGTCGTCGCCGAGCGCGGCGATAGCCGGCTCGAGGGCATTGATCGTGGCGACGGTCTTGCGATACTGCTTGAGAAGGCGCTCGTTGCGGCTGCCGAATATCGCCTTCAGGGCCCGTTGAATCATGCGCGGGACGATGCGGTGGGCATAAAGCTTGTTAGTGTATCACGCGATGCGCTCGCCTCCCGCCGAGGGCGGATCGCAACACCAATGGCGACGCGCGCTATTCCCGGGATGGCGCCTAACCGTCGATTGCTCGATTGCGAGCGGGCTGGCCGCGGTGCGCCGCCGCCTAGTCGGAGGAGGACTTGCGTTTCGGCTTCGATGCGACCGGCTTCCCTTCGACGGCGGCCAGCGCTGCTTTCTCGCCGCCGCGGAGGAACGGGGTGGGATTCAGCGCCCGGCCGTTCTGGCGAACCTCGAAATGCAGATGTGAGCCGGTCGAGCGGCCCGTGCTACCGACCTTGGCGATGACTCCTCCGCGCTTGACGAACTCCCCTTGCTTGACGAGGAGCTTCGATGCGTGCGCATATCGCGTGAGCAGTCCGCCGCCATGATCCACCTCGACCAGGTGCCCGTAGGTCGGGTGATAACCGGCAAATGCGACGACGCCGGCGGCGGCCGCCTGGATGGGCGTGCCCGTTTCGGCGATGAAGTCGATGCCCTCGTGCATGGCCGACTGGCCGGTGATCGGGTCGAGCCGCAAGCCGAAGCCGGAAGCATTCCATGTCGCCGCAACCGGGAGCGACGTCGGCAGCTGGCGAGCTTTGGCACGCGATTCGACCAGGCTGCCCTCGATCATCCCGAGGTGCTCGGTATGCCATTCCATCTTCTTGGCGACTGTGTCCAGGTGCTGGCGCAGCTCGTCGACACCCAGGTCGCGCGGGGCCGGCGAGGTGACCAGCGCGCCGCCCCGACCCGGTACTTCGGTAAATTTGAGCTCGCTCGAATTGATCCCGGCCGCAGTGGAGAGGCGCTCGCCGACCGCGTCGAGCCGCATGAGCTGGGCCTGCATTTGCCCCAGCTTCACGGCCATCACGCTGAGGTTCTGCCGCACGTATTCTTCGGACCGGCGGGCCTGCTGCTCCTGGGCGGCGCGCACGAGAGATTGCAGGGCCGGATGCTTGATTTCGGCGGCGCGTTCGATGCCGAGATAGGTGAGCCCGGCCGCGGTACCGGCCATCAGCCCCAGGACACCCAAGCCGGCGAGCGCCAGGTGAGCGAGGCTCACCCGGACTGACCGAGCCTTGGCCAGCCTGTCGGAGACTAGAATAATGTGCATGTACCCCCTCTCGGACCGCACGCCCATGCCATCCAAGAAACTCGGCGAATTCCTGTCCTCGGCGCCCGAAGTCGGACGCCTCGTGCCGCAAGCGGCCGAGCTCCTTGAGATTCGGCAGGCTCTCCGCGAACTCCTGCCGAAAACATTGCGGGAATACTGCGAGATCGCCCGCGTAAAACAGGGAAATGTTGTTATCTTCGCCGAAAACAACGCCACTGCGGCGAAGCTCCGGCTGCTGGGTCCTACGCTCGTCAACGAACTTTGTCGACGAGGGCTGAAAGTTACTGGAATCGAGCCCCGAGTTCAAGGGGGAATGTCGCGCCGCCCCGGGGGACAGCGCGCCGCCGTGGAATTATCCTCGGCGGCAGGGAAGGCCCTGGACCGCCTGGGTGCCCGGCTCCCCGACTCGCCCCTCCGGACTGCCATTCGATCGCTTGCCCGTAAGGCGCGCTAGCCGTTCTACCCGTGGGAAGGGGGCAAGGAACGGGAAGCGCCCCCATCCCCATACGGTTTCCAGGCGAAGCGCCCGCCGGGAGGGGGATGATTTGGGGGACGACGGGTACGGAGGAGGCAGCCCCGGTCAGGTGGGCTGGAGGAACAGCCGGGCGAGCGCCGCGGGCGCATCTTCGGTCCGGCGAAAAGTCACCAGTTCCCAGGCATCGCGGTCGGCCAACGTGGCGCGCAGTAGCTGGTTATTGAGCGCATGGCCGGACTTGTGTGCGGAGAACGCCCCGATCAGGGGGTTTCCGACGAGATAGAGATCGCCGATCGCGTCGAGTACCTTGTGCTTCACGAACTCGTCGGCATAACGCAATCCGTCGTTGTTGAGGATGCGGTACTCGTCGAGCACGATCGCGTTGTCGAGACTACCGCCGAGCGCCAGTCCGGCATTGCGCATCGCCTCGACATCCTGAACGAAGCCGAACGTGCGCGCGCGGGCGACCTCCTTCACGTAGGAGGTCTCGGCAAGGTCGACGGTGATGGTCTGGCCGGCGCGGTCGAATACCGGGTGATCGAAGATGATCGAGAAGGTCAGGCGAAATCCGTCGTAGGGATCGAACCGCGCCCACTTGTCGCCGTCGTGCACTTCGATGGCGCGGCGCACCCGGAAGAACTGCTTGGGCGCGTTCAACTCCTCGAGACCAGCTGATTGCAGCAGGAACACGAATGGCGCGGCGCTCCCGTCCATGATGGGCACTTCCGGCCCGGAGAGATCGACATAAAGATTGTCGATCCCGAGTCCGGCGAGCGCCGACATGAGGTGCTCGACCGTGGCGACCTTGGCGCCGTTCGACTCGAGCGCGCTGCACAGACGCGTGTCGGTGACCGCCTCCGCGCTAGCCTTGATGTCGGCCGGGGCCTGAAGGTCGACCCTCCGGAACACGATTCCGGTGTCCTTCGGCGCGGGACGCAGCGACATCGTCACCTTCTTGCCCGTGTGAAGGCCGATTCCCGTCGCCTTGATTCCTGCCTTTATGGTGCGCTGCCTTAGCATCGTTCTTCTTTATTCGCAAAGGGTTAGAGTATACCGGAGTCTCGGCCCGCCGCCAGCCGGCGGGCACCCGTCCCCGCGTTAGCGCGGTGCAACATTTCACATTCGCCCGCAGGCGATACCGAAGTTTTCGCCCGGTCTCTTGCGCGTCGTTGTGCCTCAGTCCGCCTGTTTCCGGAGAAACGCCGGAATGTCGTACTTGTCCACTCCGCTCTGGGCAAGGGCCTCGATCGTCGACGCGCGGTTCTTGCGGAACACCGCCGGTGCGGAATCCAGCGCACCGTAGTCGACGCCGCCCACCGGGGCGTCGTGCGTGCCGGTCCGCTGCACGACGAGTTGCGGGCGCGGTTGGCGTGCGAGCTGCGCCTGTCCCAGGCCGGTTGCCACGACAGTGACCCGCAGGTCCTCGCCGAGCGAGTCGTCGTAAACCGCGCCGAAGATGATCGTCGCATCGTCGGCCGCGAAGGTTCGCACGGTGTTCATGACCTCGTTCACTTCGCGCATCTTCAGTCCCTCGCTCGCCGTGATGTTCACCAGCACGCCGCGTGCGCCCGAGAGATTGACCCCCTCGAGCAGCGGGCTTGCAACGGCCTGCTCGGCGGCGACGCGTGCGCGGTCCACGCCGTTCGCGTAGGACGAGCCCATCATGGCCATTCCCATCTCCGCCATTACGGTGCGCACGTCCTCGAAGTCGACGTTGACGAGCCCCGGACAGTTGATGATCTCGGCGATGCCGGCGACCGCGTTGTGCAGGACGTCGTCGGCCGCGCGGAACGCCTCCTTCATCGAGACGTCGTCGCCGAGTACATCCATCAGCCGCTCGTTCAGGATGACGATGAGCGAGTCGACGTGCTCGGCGAGCTCCTCGATGCCCGACTCCGCCACCTTCATGCGCTTGCCCTCGAAGGCGAACGGCTTGGTCACCACCGCCACGGTCAGGATTCCGAGCTCCTTCGCGATCTCCGCGAATACCGGGGCCGCCCCCGTGCCGGTCCCGCCGCCCATGCCGGCCGTAATGAACGCCATGTGAGCGCCCGTCAGCGCCTCGCGGATCTGTTCGCGGCCCTCGAGTGCCGCGTCGCGCCCCGCCTCGGGCCGCGCTCCCGCGCCGAGTCCGGAGCCGCCAAGCTGGATGTGCTGCTTGGCGAGCGTGCGGGAGAGCGCCTGCGCATCGGTGTTGGCGGAAACGAAATCCACGCCACCCACGCCGTTGCGGATCATGTGGTCGACCGCGTTCCCGCCCGCACCACCGACGCCGATTACTTTGATCACCGTTCCGTTTGCCTGCGTTTCCAAGATTTCGAACATGCCTTGCCTCCTTTGCTGCCGGGTTTTCAGGAAAAGTTGACCCGCACCGTGCGGGCTAGAAATTCTTCTGGAACCATTCGCGCATCCTCCTTAGAGTGAGCTTGAAAGTGCCGCTCTGGCGGGCGAGGATCCCGCGTTCGAGTTGCGACTTGCCCTCCAGCAGCAGGCCCATTGCGGTTGCGTAGCGCGGGTGATGGACCACCTCGGCGAGCCCGCCTCCGTAGCGTGGCGTACCGAGGCGCACCGGCATATGGAAGATCTCCTCGCCGAGATCGACCATGCCCTGCATAACCGAGGATCCGCCCGTCAGGACGATTCCCGACGAGATCAGCTCCTGAAACCCCGAATGACGCAGCACTTGCTGCACGAGCGAATAGAGCTCCTCGACCCGCGGCTCGATGACCTCGGCAAGGGTCTGGCGCGAAAGCTCGCGGGGCGCGCGGTCGCCGAGGCCGGGCACCTCGATCATCTCGGCGGGGTCCGCGAGCTGGCGCAGCGCGCAGCCATAGCGCAACTTGATCTCCTCGGCGTCGGGGGTCGGCGTGCGCAGAGCCATCGCGATGTCGTTGGTGATCTGGTCGCCCGCGATCGGGATCACCGCGGTGTGACGGATCGCTCCTTCGCGGAAGATCGCCACGTCCGTCGTGCCGCCGCCGATGTCGACCAGTGCGACACCGAGCTCCTTCTCGTCTTCGGACAGCACCGCCAGGCTCGACGCGAGCGGCTGCAGGATCAGATCGGCCACCTCCAACCCGCAGCGCCGCACGCACTTCACGATGTTCTGCGCCGCCGACACCGCGCCTGTCACGATGTGCGTCTTCACCTCGAGCCGCACGCCGCTCATCCCGAGCGGTTCGCGGATACCGTCCTGACCGTCGATCAGGAATTCCTGGGTCAGGATGTGGAGCACCTGCTGATCGGTCGGAATCGGCATCGCCCGCGCGGTCTCGATCACGCGTTCGACGTCGACGGGCGTCACCTCGCGGTCCTTGATGGCGACCATGCCCGTGGAGTTGAAGCTGCGGATATGGCTGCCCGCGATGCCGGTGAACACCCGCTGGATCTTGCAGTCGGCCATCAGCTCGGCCTCCTCGAGCGCGCGCTGGATCGCCGTCACCGTGGCCTCGATGTTCACGACCACGCCTTTCTTGAGGCCGCTCGAATCGTGGCTGCCCATGCCGATGACGTCGAGGCGCCCGTCGGGGGTCACTTCGGCGACCAGAGCGACGACCTTCGACGTGCCGATGTCCAGGGCGACGAGCTGGTTGCGCGTCTCACGCCGCAGCTTCCCGGTCAACGCGCTGCGTGCAGAAGCGGGTTCCGGTGCGCCCTGGCGAGACTCGGGGCGGCGCCGGAGATCAAGCTCGTGCTCGATTTCTCCGTGGTCGAGATAGAGCGTCATGTCCTTTTGCATGGTGCGGTCACTCCTTCAACTTGCGGCGCGAAGCAACTGGCGCGCGCGTCTTCTCGTCCGCCTGCGGGGCGGACGCCGGGACGCGCACGGAGAATCCGTTCGGATAGCGCAGATCGGCGTGCTCGACCGGATGGCCGAGCTTCGCGACGACCTGCGGATAGGCGGATACGAATCGTTCGAGCCGCGCCTCGGCCGGCTCACGATTCCGTTCGCGCCCGAGCTCGAGGGTGGTGCCGCTCGCGAGCTTGATCTGCCACGCGTGGCGGGGCGACAGCACGAGCTGTGCAAGCTCGGTGCCGAGCGGCGCGACGAGCGCGCTGAACGCCGCGTAGCGCGCGGCGACCTGCCGCTCGGCACCCGGCGGTCCGCCGAGCAGCGGCAGCGTTGCGTCGAGCTCGCCGTTGAAAAGCTCTCCGTGAGTATTGACGAGGCGCTGGTCGGTCCAGCGCGCGATCGGGACGTGCTCCTCGATACGGACCTGGATGACGTCCGGCCAGTGCCGCCGGACCGCGGCCCGGCGAACCCACGGCAGCTCCTCGAGGGCGCCGCGCAACGCGTCGAGATTCGCGGCGAAGAAGTTTCCCGATACGCGCCCGGCCAGCCCGGCCCGGATCGTGCCCTCGTTCACGCGCTGCAGATCGCCGGCGACGCTCACCGTGCGCAGCTGGAAGAGCGTCGAGCTCATTGCCGCGCGCGCGATCAGGTAGACCGCGATGACGCCTGCCGCGAGGAATAATCCGCGGGCGATGCTGTTCAGGAGCCGCGGGCTATCCCACACGCGCCCTCTCCTCTTGCCCGCTTCCGACCGCCGCCAGCGCCAGGATGCGAACGCACAGCTCGTCGAACGGAATCCCCGCGTGGCGCGCCGCCATCGGTACGAGCGAATGGTCGGTCATGCCCGGCGAGGTGTTGACCTCCAGGAAATACGGCTTGCCGGCGCGGTCGACCATCAAGTCGACGCGGCCCCAGCCACGGCAGCCCAGCGTGTCGAACGCCCGCAGCGACTCGCGCGCGATGTGCCGTTCCTCCGCGTCGGGAAGTCCGCACGGCAGGATGTAGCGCGTATCGTCCGCGACGTACTTCGCTTCGTAGTCGTAGAAGTCGCGCGGGGTCTCGAGGCGGATCGCCGGTAACGCTTCCGCGCCCACGATGCCGACGGTGAGCTCGGCGCCATCGATGAACTGCTCGGCGATCACCAGGGAGTCGTATTTCGCGGCCAGCGCGTGGGCGTTGCCGAGGTCGGTCGCCGCGCGCACTTTCGTCATCCCGATCGAGGAGCCCTCGTTGGCCGGCTTCACCATGATCGGCAGGCCCAGCCGACCCGCGACTGCGGCGAAGTCGGTGCGGGCGTCGAGCAGCTCGTAACGCGGGGTGGGTATCCCGGCGGCTTGCCACACGAGCTTCGTGCGCCACTTGTCCATGGCGAGCGCGCTCGCCATGACGCCCGCTCCGGTATAGGGGATGCCGAGCAGCTCCAGCGCGCCCTGAAAGGTGCCGTCTTCGCCGTAGCGGCCGTGAAGCGTGATAAAGACGCGGTCGAATGCTTCAGCGATCAGCGCGTCGAGGCCGCGGTCGCGCGGATCGAAGGGATGAGCGTCGACACCCCGCCCGAGCAGCGCACCGAGGACCATCGAGCCGCTCTTCAACGAGACCTCGCGCTCGGCGGAGCGACCGCCCAGCAGCACCCCGACCTTGCCGAACGACTGCGGGGTCGGCATGCTCATCGCGTCTCTCCCGCGCGCGAACTCCCCGACGGAGCGGGGTCGCCAATGATGCGCACCTCGGGAACCAGGTCGATGCCGAACTTCGCACGGACGGTCGCGCGCGCATGGGCAATGAGCGTCTCGATATCCGCTGCGCTCGCGCCGCCCTTCGGATTCACGATGAAATTCGCGTGCTTCTCCGAGACCCGCGCGCCGCCGATCGCATAACCCTTCAGGCCGCACGCTTCGATGAGCTGAGCGGCGTAACCCTCGGGCGGATTGCGGAACACGGATCCTGCATTCGGCAGACTCAACGGCTGGCTCGCGACGCGCCGCGCCAGGAGGTCCCTGATGCGGGCGCGGGCCTGCGTTGCGGCTCCCGGCCGGAACCGGAACCATGCACCGACGAACCACGTGTCCACACCCAGGCGGCCACGCTCGAGCGCGACGTGGCGATAGCCCACCTCGAAATCGTCGCGAGGTCGGTCGCAGAGCTCGCCCGCACGGTCGATCATGCGCACGCGCTCGACGCATTCCCACGTTTCCGATCCATAGCAGCCGGCATTCATGGCAAGCGCGCCGCCCACCGTGCCCGGGATACCCGCCAGGAATTCCGCACCTTCGAGGTCCTGCATCGCAGCAAACCGCGCGACTTTCGGACTTGCCACGCCGGCCTCGGCGTAGACCGCTGCGCCGTCGCGCCGCAACGCTCCGTGCGTGCTGTGCAGGAGGACGATCGTCCCCGGGAAACCACCGTCGCGCACCAAGAGATTGCTGCCGAGGCCGACGAAGCAGACCGGCTCGGCCACCGGCAGCGTGCGCAGAAACGCCGCAAG
This sequence comes from Burkholderiales bacterium, assembly GCA_041617635.1. Taxonomy (GTDB): domain Bacteria; phylum Pseudomonadota; class Gammaproteobacteria; order Burkholderiales; family SG8-39; genus JAABRB01. The sequence goes on from JBFJOO010000018.1 coordinate 14,292, forward strand.
ATCGGCGAGATCGGCCGGCCGGTACGCACGCGCAGCGTTCCCGCCCGCGCGCCAGCTGACATGGCGGGCCATGGACTCGTCGCGCAGCAGCCGGCCACGGAGCTCGCTTGGCCCGGCTGCGTTGCTGACGTGTGTGTGCTCGGCCATGTCCATTGGTCGGTCAGGAATTCGGGTTCACGAGTCGCTGGGGCACGGTGCCGATGGATCCCGCACCCATCGTGACCACCACGTCCTGGTCGCGCGCAGCCTGCCGGATCGCCTCCGGCATGTCGGCGATGTCCTCGACGAAGATCGGTTCGACTTTCCCCGCCACCCGGACCGCACGGGCGAGCGAGCGGCCGTCGGCGGCGACGATCGGTGCCTCGCCTGCCGGATACACCTCCGCGAGCAGCACGCAGTCGGCGAGCGAGAGCACTCTCACGAAGTCCTCGAAGAGATCGCGCGTGCGCGTGTAACGATGCGGCTGGAACGCGAGCACCAGGCGCCTTCCGGGGAAAGCCCCGCGCGCGGCGTCGAGGGTGGCCTCCATCTCCGCCGGGTGATGGCCGTAGTCGTCCACCACGGTCATCTCCCCGCCGCCGGAGAGCGGCGCCTGGCCGTAGTGCTGGAACCGCCGCCCGACGCCGCGGAACTCCGCGAGCGCCTTCTGGATCGCCGCATCGGACACGCCCAGCTCGCCACCCACCGCGATCGCGGCAAGCGCGTTCTGCACGTTGTGACGGCCGGGCAAGTTGAGCCGGCAATCGAACGGTGCGGCACCCTCGCGCGCCACGCGGAATCGCATCTGGCCTTCGGCGTGCACGACGTCCTCGGCCCGCAGCATCGCGTCCGCGCCGAAGCCGTAGGTGACGACCGGCTTCGAGACGAACGGCAGGATCTCGCGCACGTGCGGATCGTCGACGCACAGCACCACGGTCCCGTAGAAGGGCAGATTGCCGACGAACTCGACGAACGCCTGCTTCAAGCGCGCGAAGTCGTGCCCGTAAGTCTCCATGTGATCGGCGTCGATGTTCGTGACCACTGCGATCACCGGCTGCAGATGCAAGAACGAAGCGTCGGATTCGTCGGCCTCGACCACGATGAACTCGCCGGCACCGAGCTTCGCATTGGATGCGGCCGCAGTGAGTCGCCCTCCGATCACGAACGTCGGGTCCAGTCCGCCCTCCGCCAGCACGCTCGCAACGAGGCTGGTCGTGGTGGTCTTGCCGTGGGTTCCGGCAACGGCGACGCCCCGCTTCAGGCGCATCAGCTCGGCGAGCATCATCGCGCGCGGCACCACCGGAACGCGCCGCGTGCGCGCGGCAAGCACTTCCGGGTTGTCCGATCGCACGGCAGTCGAGACGACGACGGCGTCCGCCTGTTGCAAGTTTTCCGCCGCGTGCCCGATCGTCACCTTCACGCCTAGACCGATGAGGCGCTCCGTGGCGGGATTCGCGGCAATATCTGACCCCGTCACCTGGTAGCCCAGGTTCGCCAGGACTTCAGCGATGCCGCTCATGCCGGAGCCGCCAATGCCGACGAAGTGGATGCGCTTGACTTTATGCTTCACGTCGCGCCTCGTCGGCATTGGCGGCCCCGCCGCCCCAAGCAGCGCGGTCGCGCTGCGCCTGGTTCGGGGCGACGAAGTGGATGCGCTTGACCTTGTGCTTCACCGTGCGAGCTCCATGCATGCGCGGGCGACCGCTGCGGTCGCGTCCGGCTTCGCGGCGGCGCGGGCGCGCTCGGCCATCGCGCGCAGCGCATCGCGTGTGAGCCCGGCCAGCGTTTCCGCCAGCCGCTCCGGCGTCAGCTCCGCCTGCGGCTCGAGTAGCGCGGCGCCTCGCTCGACGAGATACCGCGCGTTGACCGTCTGGTGATCGTCGACCGCGAACGGGAACGGCACCAGCAGGCTCGCGACCCCGCACGCCGTGAGCTCGGCGACCGTCGTTGCGCCCGCGCGGCAGATCACGAGATCCGCGCCGGCGTATGCGGCAGCCATGTCGTCGATGAAAGGCACCAATTCGGCCTGCACTCCGGCGGCCGCGTAGTTGGCGCGCAGCGCGGCGATGTGCTTGTCGCCCGATTGGTGGGTCACGGCCGGTCGCGCTGCCGCGGGCATCCGGGCGAGCGCTTTCGGCACGATATCGTTCAGCGCGGCAGCGCCGAGGCTGCCACCGACCACCAGTACCCGCAGCGGCCCGCTCCGAGTCGCGAACCGCTCCGCGGGCGGAGCGACGCGCGCAATCTCCGCGCGCACCGGATTGCCGACGAACTCTCCTTTCGCGAGCGTGTCCGGGAAAGCGACGAGCACGCGGTCGGCGAGATGCACAAGCACCCGGTTGGCAAGCCCGGCAACCGAATTCTGCTCGTGGATCGCCAGCGGACGGTTCAGGAGCGAGGCCATCATCCCGCCCGGGAACGAGATGTAGCCACCCATCCCCAGCACCACGTGCGGCCGCCGCGCGAGGATCGCCCGCGCGCTCTGCCAGAACGCGACGAGAAGGTTCAGTGGCAGGAGGAGCTTTGCCACGATCCCCTTGCCGCGCAGCCCGGAGAACCGTAGCCACGCGATCTCGTAGCCGCGCGCCGGAACGAGGGTGGCCTCCATGCCGGAGCGCGAGCCGAGCCATACCACGTGCCACCCCGCGGCGCGCAGCGCGTCCGCGACGGCGAGGGCCGGAAACACGTGTCCGCCCGTCCCGCCCGCCATGATCATGATGGTCTGCGCCATTTTCGATGCGCGCTCGTCATGCCTGCTGACCCCGCATGAGTTGCCGGTTCTCCCAGTCGATTCGCAGCAGAATCGCGAGCGCCACGCAGTTGGCGAGCATCGCGGTGCCGCCGAAGCTCATGAAGGGGAGCGTCAAGCCCTTGGTCGGCAGCACGCCGAGATTCACCCCCATGTTGATGAACGCCTGCACGCCGATCCAGATCGCGATGCCCTGCGCGACCAGCGCGGCAAACGGCCGCTCCAGGACGGCCGCCCGGCGGCCGATCGCGAAGCCACGAAGCACCAGCCAGGCGAAGAGCGCAACCACGATGAGCACGCCCGCAAAGCCGAGCTCCTCGCCGATCACGGCCAGCAGGAAGTCGGTGTGCGCTTCGGGGAGGTAGAAGAGCTTCTCGACACTCGCGCCGAGGCCGACCCCGAACCATTCGCCCCGGCCGAACGCGATCAGGGCGTGCGAGAGCTGATACCCCTGACCGAACGCATCGGACCACGGGTCCATGAATCCGAAGATTCGCTGCATGCGGTAAGGCGACGCGAGCACCAGCGCCGCAAACCCGGCCAGCATGAGCGCGAGCAGGCTCGCGAACCACCGCGCGTTCATTCCGCCGACGAAGAGGATTCCGGTGGCGACGACCGCGATCACGACGAACGCACCGAAATCCGGCTCGCGGAGCAGCAGCCATCCAACGACGAGCATCACGCCGAGCATCGGCAGGAGGCCATCCCGAAAGCTGTGCATCACCGCGGTCTTGCGTGCGGTGTAGTCGGCGGCGTACAGCACCGCGGCGATCTTCACGAGCTCGGACGGCTGGAAATTGAAGCCGGGCAGCGCGAGCCAGCGGCGCGCCCCATTCACTTCCCGGCCCAGACCCGGGATGAGCACCAGAGTCAGTGCGACAACGCCGAGCACGAACAGCCACGGCGCGGCAAGCTGCCACGCCCGCATCGGCACCTGGAAGGCGAGTGCCGCCGAAAAGAGCGCCACGCCGAGCGCCGCCAGGTGCCGCAGGAGAAAATAGGCCGGCTGGTGGTCCGTGTACCGCGCGGCCTCGGCGGTTGCGATCGACGCGGAATAGACCATCACGAGCCCCAGTGTCAGGAGCGACAACGCGGTCCAGACGAGGCTCCGGTCGTACTCCTCCACCGCGCGTCCGCGCCCGCCCCAGCCAAATCCGATCGCGCCCGCTTCGAGCCGCGCGGCGCCCCGGCGGCCGCGTACGGCCTTTGCGCGGCCCGGCGGCGCATCCCTCCCGCGCGCGTCTCCGCGCCGTCCGGCGATGTCGGGCTCAGTGCGCGGAAGCACGATCCAGCTCCTCGACCGCGGCGCGAAACACCTTGCCGCGATGCTGGTAGTTCTCGAACATGTCGAAGCTCGCGCAGGCCGGCGACAGCAGCACCACGTCCCCCGGTCGCGCCGCGCGATGCGCGGCGTCGACGGCGTCGCGCATCGTCCCCGCGCGCGCGATCGGGACGCCGCTGCCGTCCAGCGCCGCCTCGATCAGGGCGGCATCGCGACCGATCAGCACGATCGAGCGGGCGGTGCCGAGCACCGCCGCGCGCAGCGGAGCGAAATCCTGCTGCTTGCCGTCACCGCCCGCGATCAGGATCACCTTGCCGCCCGTCGCGGCGAGACTTCTGGAAAAACCCTCGAGCGCGGCGGAGGCCGCACCGACGTTCGTGCCCTTCGAATCGTCGTAGAACGCCACGCCGTCGATCACCGCGACTCGTTCCATGCGATGGGCTAGACCGGTGAAGGTGTTGAGAGCCGGCAGCGTGTGCGCGAGCCGGCTGCCGATCGCGCTGGTCAGCGCCAAGGCGGCGAGCGCGTTCGCCGCGTTGTGAAAGCCGACGATGCGCATGTCGCGCACGGCCTTGAGCGGGGTCATGCCGCGCGCCAGCCAGTATTCGTCGAACACCTTCAGCAGACCGAAGTCGTGCGCTTCGCGCGGGGTGTTCAAACCGAACGTCACGACGCTGCGATCCGGCAGGGCCATCCCGATGCTGTAACGGTCGTCCCGGTTCAGGACCTGCACGCCGTTACCGTGAAAGATCCGCGCTTTCGCTGCAGCATAAAGCGCCATGCCGGGATAGCGATCGAGGTGGTCGCTGCTCACGTTGAGGACCGTCGCGGCATCCGGCTCCAAAGAGCGCGTCGTCTCGAGCTGGAAGCTGGACAGCTCGAGCACCCAGACTTCCGGCGCGGCGCCTGAATCGAGCCGGCGCATGAGCGCAGTGAGGACGGCAGGTCCGATGTTTCCCGCAACCTCGCAGTCGAGCCCCGCACTGCGGCACATCGCCCCGGCGAGCGCCGTGACGGTGCTCTTTCCGTTGGTTCCGGTGATCGCGATGACCTTCGGCCGCGGGCCAGCGCCCAGCGCCTGCGCGAACAGCTCGATGTCGCCCACCACCGGCACGCCCTGCATCGCCGGCTCCTCCACGACCGCCTCGCTGAGCGGCACGCCCGGGCTCAACGCGATCGCGTCGAACCCGTCGGCGAGCTGCGGGGTGAACGGTCCGGTCACGACCTCCGCGTCGGGCACCGTCGCGGTGAGCGTATCGAGCGCGGGGGGGCGCTCGCGCGTATCGGCGACTCGCACGGTGGCGCCCTGGCGCGCGACCCATTGCGCCATCGACAGTCCGGTTTCACCGAGTCCCAGCACCAGCACCCTCTTCCCGCTCAGCCCCATGCGCCGGTCGCCCTCTCATCTCAGCTTCAAGGTCGAGAGACCGAACAGCACCAACATGATCGTGATGATCCAGAACCGCACCACCACCTGCGTCTCCTTCCATCCGCTCAGCTCGTAGTGATGGTGCAGCGGCGCCATGCGCAGAATCCGCTTGCCGCCGGTCGCCTTGAAATAGAGCACCTGCGCCATCACCGAGACGGTTTCGGCAACGAACACGCCGCCCATGATGAAAAGCACGATCTCCTGTCGCGCGATCACCGCCACGGTGCCAAGCGCCGCGCCGAGCGCCAGGGCGCCAACATCTCCCATGAACACCTCGGCGGGATAGGCGTTGAACCAGAGAAATCCGAGCCCCGCGCCGGCAAGCGCCGCGCAGAACACCGTGAGCTCCCCGGCGCCGGGTATGTACGGGAACAGGAGATATTTCGCAAAAACCGAGTGCCCGGTGACGTACGCGAAAATGCCGAGCGCCCCGCCTACCATCACCGCGGGCATGATGGCGAGGCCGTCGAGACCGTCGGTCAGGTTCACAGCGTTGGACGTGCCCACGATCACGAAGTAGGTGAGCACGATGAATCCGAACACGCCGAGGGGGTACGCGACGTGCTTGAAGAACGGCACGATCAACGCGGCCTTGGGCGGCAGATCCATCGAAAAGCCGCTCGCGATCCACTGGAGGAAGAGATCCACGGCCTGCGCGTTGCTTGCCGCCGGCACGGCGAAGGCGAGGTAGACCGCGGCGGTCAATCCGATGATCGACTGCCAGAAGAACTTGGCGCGCGCCGAGAGCCCTTTCGGATTGCGGTGCACGACCTTGCGGTAGTCGTCGATCCAGCCGATCACGCCGAATCCAAGCGTCACGACCAGCGCACACCATATGAACCGGTTGGTGAGATCGCCCCATAGCAGCGTGGTCACTCCGATCGAAACGAGCAGGAGCGCGCCGCCCATGGTCGGCGTGCCCGCCTTCGTGAGATGGGATTGGGGGCCGTCGTCGCGCACGGCTTGGCCGATCCGGTAAGCGGTGAGCTTGCGGATCATCGCGGGCCCGAGCACGAAGGAGATCGCGAGCGCAGTGAGCGCCGCGACCACTGCGCGCAACGTAATGTAGTTGAACACGTTGAAGGCGCGGATGTCCTGTCCGAGCCACTGGGCAAGATCTAGCAGCATTCCGCAGTCTCCTCGACGAGGCGCTCGACGACCCGCTCCATGCGCATGAATCGGGAGCCCTTCACCAGGATCGTCGTGCCGCACACGACGAGCGGCTCGAGCGCGGCCAGCAACGCCTCGAACGTTTCCAGATGCATGGCGCCCGACCCGAACGCGCGTGCGGCATGCTGCGCGAGCTGCCCGAGCGCGAGCAACCGTGACACGCCCGCGTCACGCGCATGGCGGCCGACTTCCTCGTGGAAGTGGACACCTTGCTCGCCGAGCTCGCCCATGTCGCCCAGGACCATCACGCACGGGCCGTTGGCGCTGGCGAGCACATCGATCGCCGCGCGCACGGAGTCCGGATTGGCGTTGTAGGTGTCGTCGATGATCGTCGTTCCGTTGCGACCGGCGCGGCTCTGCAGCCGGCCCTTGAACGCGCGGAAATCGGCGAGGCCTTGGGCCACCGATTTGAGGCTCGCCCCGGCGGCGGTGGCGGCGGCCGCTGCGGCGAGCGCATTGCGAACGTTGTGCAGGCCGGCGACGCGCAGCACGACGGAGACGCGACTTTCCGGCGTCGCGATCTCGAGCGCCGGCGCGGCATCCACCGGTTGACGCGCGGCATGCACCGCCGCGCCGGAGGACACACCGAAATCACGCACGACGCGAGCCCCGGCCACGGCGCGCCACGTCGCGGCATGGTCGTCATCGGCGTTGATGACCGCGATGCCGTCGGCAGGCAACGCGGCGAGCACCGCGGCGTGCTCGGCCGCGACCTCGGCCACGCTCTTCATGAACTCCTGGTGCTCGCGCTGCGCGTTGTTGATGAGACCGATCGTCGGGCGCGCGAGACCTGCCAGGTACTCGGTCTCGCCGGGGTGGTTCATACCGAGCTCCACCACCGCCACGCGGTGCGCATCGCGCAGACGCAGGAGCGTGAGCGGGACCCCGATGTCGTTGTTCAGGTTGCCGGCCGTCGCGAGCACGTGCGCGGCACCGAAATGCGCGCGCAGGCAAGCCGCGGTCATCTCCTTCACCGTCGTCTTGCCATTGCTGCCGACGATGGCAATGAGCGGGACTCTGAACCTGGCGCGCCAATGCCGCGCGAGGTCACCCAGCCCGCGCCGCGTATCGGCCACGACGAGCGCAGCGAGTCCGGCCCGTGTGCAGCGCTCCGTCCCGGCGGCGTCGATCATCGCGGCCACGGCGCCGCGCTCCTTCGCCACGCCGAGGTAGTCGTGGCCGTCGAATCGTTCACCCCGCAGCGCGACGAATAGCGCGCCGGACTCGAGCGTGCGGCTATCCGTCGAGACCGATGCGAACCGGGAATCCCCGCCCTCGATGCGGGCGCCTAGCACTTGCGCGGCGGCGGTCAGGGTCATCATGGAGGTCATATCCCCGCCGCCTCCAGCGCGGCAGCGGCCTCCGCCACGTCCGAGAAGGGCAGCCGCGCACCTGCGATCTCCTGATACGGCTCGTGCCCCTTGCCCGCCACGACGATGACGTCACCGGGACCGCTGCGCGCGATGGCGAGACGGATCGCGGCGCGCCGGTCCGGCTCGATCGCGTGCGCTGCGCGTATTCCCGGCAGGATTTCCGCGATGATCTGCGCGGGATCCTCGCCCCGCGGGTTGTCGCTCGTGACGACGATGAAATCGGCATGTCGCGACGCGGCCTCGCCCATCAGCGGGCGCTTGCCGTGATCCCGCTCTCCGCCGCACCCGAACACGCAGAGCAGGCTGCCGCGGCGCGCGCGCGCGACGTCGACCACCGCCGCGAGCAACTTGTCGAGGGCGTCGGGGCTGTGTGCGTAATCCACGACGACGAGCGGCCGATCGCCGCCGCCGATCCGCTGCATTCGTCCGGGCACGGGCCGCAGCGCGGCGATCGCGCGCGCCGATTGCTCGAGCGTGACGCCCGACGCGAGCAGCACGCCCAGAACGCCGAGCAGATTGGCGATGTTGAAGCGGCCCAGCATCGCGCTCTCGATGCGCGTGTCGCCCCAGGAGCTCGCAACCGAGAACGCCACCCCGCGGTCGCTGACGACAAGGTCGTGCGCTTCGAGGTGGCGCTCAAGGCCTGCCCGCTGGCCGGCGCCCCGGGTCAAGCCGTAGCCGATGCGCTGCACGCCCGTGCCCGCGAGCGACTGCGCGATGCGGACGCCGAGCGCATCGTCGAGATTGAGCACCGCATGGCCCAACCCCGGCGACTGGAAGAGCTTCATCTTGGCGCGCGCGTATGCCTCGAGATCGCCGTGGTAATCGAGGTGATCGCGCGACAGGTTCGTGAAGAGCGCAACGTCGAATCGCACTGCGTCCACGCGCCCTTGGTCAAGCCCGATCGAGGATGCTTCCATTGCCACCGCCTGCGCACCGTCGCGCACGAAGCGCGCGAGCTTGCGGTGGAGCATGATCGCGTCCGGCGTGGTGTTCGGGTCCGGCTCGAGCGCATCGGTCGACCCGGCTGTCGCGTCGAGAAAACCGCTGCCAAGCGTCCCGATGACCCCCACCTTGCGGCCCAGCCCGGCCAGCGCCTGTGCGATCCACTGGCTGCACGAGGTTTTCCCGTTCGTGCCGGTCACGCCGATCATCCAGAGCGCCGCCGACGGTCGCCGGTACACCTCGTTCGCGAGGGGACCCGCCAGGACGCGCAGATCCGCGACGGGCAGATTTGGCACGCGCCACCCGGCACTCCAGCGAAAGCCCGCCTGCTCCCAGAGCACCGCCGATGCGCCGCGATCGATGGCCGCGCCGATGAATTTCCTCCCGTCGGCGCGCGCGCCCGGGTACGCGACGAAGACCTCGCCTCGCGCGAGCGTGCGGCTGTCCGCGCCGAGCCCGATCACGTGCACCCCCGCCTCACGCAGGTGTTCGAGAATTGCGCGAACGCGATGGGGCACACTAGACACTTTCCCTTACTTCCGCGTCGGGGCCGGGAAGCTCGATCGGCTTCATCGGCGCGTCCGGCGGCACACCGAGGATGCGCAGCGCGCCGGCCATGACGGCGGCGAATACCGGTGCCACGACCGTGCCGCCGTAGTACTGACCGCCGGACGGCTCGTCGATCAGCGCGGCGATGACGAGCCGTGGATTGGAAGCGGGCGCGAGCCCCACGAAAGAGGAGACGTACTTTTCGGCCGAGTAGCCACCGTTCTCTTGCTTGTGCGCCGTGCCGGTCTTGCCTGCGACGCGGTACCCCATGATTTGCGCGCGCGGGCCGGTGCCGCCCGCATGCGTCGCGAGCTCGAGCATGGTACGCACCGCGCGCGCCGTCTCCGGCGCGATGACCGGCACGCCGCGCGGCGCCGAATCCAGCTTCACGAGCGAAAGCGGCAGCAGGTCACCGTCTCGCGCGAAGACCGTGTAGGCGCGCGCCAACTGCATCAGGCTGACCGAGATGCCGTGCCCGTAGGACATCGTCGCCTGCTCGATCGGCTTCCAGGTCTTGTAGGGCCGCAGCTTTCCGCTGGCCTCGCCGGGAAAACCGAGCTCCGCCTCCCTGCCGAAACCCACCTGCTCGAAAAGATCCCAGAGCACGTGCGGCTGCATCATCAACGCGACCTTCGCCGCGCCGACGTTCGAGGACTTCTGGATCACCTGCGTGACCGTCAACTGCTCGGAGGGGTGAGCGTCCCGGATCGTCGCCGGGCCGATCGTGAGCGTGCCGGGTGCAGTCGGAATCCGCGTGCCTGGTGTCACCCGTCCCGCGTCGATCGCCGCCGCGATGGTGAGCGGCTTGAGCGTCGAGCCGGGCTCGAAGATGTCCACGACCGCGCGGTTGCGCAGCGCGCTGCCCGAGAGCTGAGCGCGATTGTTCGGGTTGTAAGTGGGGAGATTCGCGAGCGCCAGGACCTCGCCGGTGCGCGCATCGAGGACGACGATGCCGCCGCCGCGCGCGCGGTGGGTGCGCACCGTCTCGCGCAACTTGCTGAACGCAAGACTCTGTATCCGGCTGTCGATCGCGAGCACGAGATCGCTGCCGTGCTGCGCGGGCCGGGTGCCTTCGAGATCCTCGACGATCTGTCCGCGTCGATCCTTGATGACCCGCCGGGTTCCCGCGCGGCCCGCGAGATGTTCCTCGAACGCGAGCTCGATACCCTCCTGGCCGTGACCGTCCACGCTCGTGAAGCCCACCGCGTGGGCGATCACCTCTCCCCCGGGGTAGTAGCGCCGGAACTCCTGGCTTTGGTGAATGCCCGCCAGGCCGAGCGACGCCACGCGCTCGGCGACTTCGGGAGGAATCTGGCGTTTGATGAACACGAAATCACGCGCTTGCCCTGCGAGACGCTTGCGCACCTCGTCGGCGGGCAACTCCAAAATGCTTGCGAGCCGCTCGAGATCGCTGCCGGTGGCGACAACATCCTCGGGAATCGCCCACACCGATTTGACCGGCGTGCTGACGGCAAGTGCCTCTCCGTTGCGATCGAGAACGCGTCCGCGGTTGGCCGGGACTTCCAGCACCCGGCTATAGCGCGACTCGCCCTTTGCCTGGAGAAATCCGTACTCGAGTCCCTGCAAGTAGAACGCACGCCCGACCAGCGCTGCGAGAGCGCCGGCGATGAGCACGACGACCAGCCGCGCACGCCACAAGGGGAGCGGCGGGGCAAGCACCGGGCTCTCCGCGAACTTCATCGCTTCTCCACGGGCTGGGCGGCGCGGTCGCGCCGCAGAACGTGAATCTGGTGCGGTTCCGGCGCACGCATCTCGAGTCGCCCCCGCGCAAGCTGGTCGATGCGCGAGGGCAGCGCCCAGGTCCGCGTTTCGAGCTCGAGCTGACCCCACTCGACCTCGAGCGCCTTCGCGCGCGCCTGCTCGCGCTCGAGCTCGGCGAAGAGCTTGCGGGCCTTGTGCTGCGACGTGACCAGACCCAGCGCGCAGACTGTCAGCAGCGCGAGCAGAAGGAGATTAAGCCGCGCCATGTGTGGCATCCCGGGGGCAAAGGCGAGGCAGACTCATGGTGAAATCAGGCAAGCTTTTCGGCCACGCGCATGATCGCGCTGCGGGCACGCGGGTTGACGGCGATCTCGGCGGCGCCCGGCCGCACCGGCTTGCCGAGAATCGCGAGGTCGGGCCTGGGCATTTCGTCCGCACGCAGTGGCAGGCGGTCGGGAACCACCGGACGTGCCCGATCCGCCATGAACCGCTTGACGATCCGGTCCTCGAGCGAGTGGAAGCTGATCACCACCAGCCGGCCGCCCGGCCCGAGGAGATGAAGAGCTTGCGGAAGCGCTAGCGACAACTCCTCAAGCTCCTGATTGACGTGAATCCGTACAGCTTGGAAGGTGCGCGTCGCCGGGTCCTGGTGAGCCTCGCGCGTCCTGACGGCCGCACCCACGACGCGGGCAAGTTCGCCGGTTGTGCGAATCCCTCCGCGTGTCCGAGCAGCAACAATCGCCTTTGCAATCTGGCCAGCAAACCGTTCTTCGCCATAGGTCTTGATCACCCCTTTTATTTCGGCTTCGCTGGCTCCTGCGAGCCACTCCGCTGCCGTCACGCCCTGCGTCCGGTCCATGCGCATGTCGAGCGGCGCATCGAGCCGGAAGCTGAACCCCCGTTCCGCTTCCTCCAGTTGCGGCGCGGACACGCCGAGATCGAACAACACCCCGTTCGCCTCGGCGACGCCTTGCGCCGCCAGCACCTCCGCCAGCGCGCCGAAGCGCGCATGGCAAATCGAGAACCGGCCGTCCGTGACGCCCCCGCTCGCCGCCACCGCGTCGCGATCCCGGTCGAGCGCCACCAGCCTGCCCCGCGGGCCCAGCCTGGCGAGGATGGCGCCGCTGTGACCGCCTCGGCCGTACGTCGCGTCGACGTAGGTCCCATCCGGCTTCACGTTCAGCGCCACCACCGCCTCCTCGAGGAGGACGGTCCTGTGTTCCATCAAAGCGCGAAGTTCTCGGTCCCCGGCGGCGGCGTGCTTCCCGCGACCGCCATCGCCTGGGTGAGCTTCTGCTCCCAAGCCTCCACGTCCCAAAGCTCGAAATGGCTCCCCTGCCCGACGAGCATCACCTGCTTCTGCAGGTTCGCAAACTTGCGCAACGCGGGCGAGACGAGGATGCGGCCCGAGCCATCGAGCTCGAGCTCTTCGGCGAATCCGACGAGCAACCGCTGCCACCAACGGGCCTGCTCGTTGAAACTGGAAAGCGCCTGGATGCGTGCCCCGATGGGCTCCCAGGCGACCTTGGGATAGAGGAGGAGGCAGCCGTCGGGATGCGCGGTCAGAACGACCGCGCCACCGCCCGAGGACAGCGGGTCGCGATGCCGCGTCGGGACCGCCAAGCGCCCCTTCGCGTCGAGACTGAGCTCGCTTGCTCCCTGAAACACCAATCCCCCACTCGGCAGGCGCGATGGGGCGGTTGCCCCATTGTTTCCCACCAAACTACACTTTTCACCACTTTAGTGGAGAAGTCGGGGGTGGTCAAGGCGAGAACAGTGATTTTTTTAACTGTGACAATGACTTAAGTTCGGTTGCTCCTTTTTCGCCCCTGATAGAAAGAATTTGCAATAAATCAGTGTGATAACGTCTATATTACATGTAATCTCTTAGGAGAGAGGGTTTCAACTTGCCGAGGACCGACGAAACTGGTGCCTTCCGTCTTGGACATGTCGCAGATGAGGGCCTCGGGTGCTCCCATCGCGTTGTACTGCGACGGGGCGCACGCCGGAATGCGTCGATGATAGCTACCGCGGCGCAAGCGACCCGCTCCGTGCGCCGAGCGTCCTGCGGCGTTCTCCGGTGCCGCAAGTACCAGTTGATATCGGCCACGCGTTGCAGTGTCGTGGACGCACGACGTCGTGGCCGGACCGCGCAGAAGAACGCTCCGGAATGACGTCGGGCGCTCTTGTATGATGTCGGCGCATGGCTTCTCGCTGCATTCCTCGGGTACAGGACGCGTGCACAGCGACGCAGGCGGCGCGTTGATCCACGCCACAGAAGAATTTCAACAGCCGACCAAGGCCACATCCGCTCCAGGAAGACCGGGCATGCTGGACCGAAGAGTAGAACGGGAGAATACGGCTGCGGCGGCGCACCGCTACGAGGTGTCGTTCGCGCGCACGTTGCGCGAGATCCGCGACGCGCAGCGGCTGCGCTACGCAGTATTCTCGGGCGAGATGGGCGCGCGGCTCATCGGTCCCGAGCCCGGGGTCGACGAGGATCGCTTCGACGCATTCTGCAAGCACTTGATCGTGCGTGACACCCGTTCAGGTGAAGCGGTGGGCACTTACCGGATTCTCACCCCGCTAGCTGCGCGCGCCGCAGGCGGCTACTACTCGGATCAGGAGTTCGATCTGTCGCGGCTCGCCCACATCGCGCCGCGCACGGTGGAGGTCGGCCGCTCCTGCATTCACCCGGACTATCGGGCGGGCACCGTGATCTCGCTCCTGTGGAGCGCGCTCACCCAGTACGTGGTCGCCCACTCGTACGAATATTTCATCGGCTGCGCGTCGATCAGCATCATGGACGGCGGCTATGCCGCCTCGCGGATCTATCGCGAGGTCGCCGCGCGCCATCTTGCCCCTCCGAAATACCGGGTCGTGCCGCGCTGTCCCCTGCCGATCAAGGAACTCCACTCGGACGCGCGAAGCGAGCTGCCGCCGATCGTGAAGGGTTACCTGAGGATCGGCGGCTATGTCTGCGGCGAACCGGCCTGGGATCCGGACTTCCACAGCGCGGATCTGTTCGTGCTGGTGTCGATGGCGCGCTTCAATCCCCGCTACCTCCGCCACTTTCTGGGCGTCGCCCGGTCACTCGCCGAAGCGGCCTGAGAGTTCGTTGGCGGCGGCGGCAATCACTTGCCCGTCATCGTGATGGGTCCCACGCACCCGGCGCCCGAAGAGTCGGTGTGCTGCGAATTGGATTGGACCGCCACGCCCTTGAGACGCGGCGGCTCCGTGTTGAAGAGCTTGCGAAAGTCCGCGTGGATGTCGCGCTGCTCGGTGATCCACTGACCGAGATTTGCCGCCCCAGCCTGCAGCACGATCACGCGGACGTCGTCCTGCCATGACAGTCCGCTGCCGGTCGCGCCGACCGGCCCGGTCGTGTCCCAGATGTAGCTCACGATCTTTCCGCCGTCGAACGCGAACAAGACCTGGAGCGCCTGGTCATTGGTCGCGCGTTCCCGGAAACTGCCGCCCTTGGGCAGCGCCTCGGCGCTCCAGCTCCACTGGACCGCGCGCATTTCCGCGACGTCGACCGCGCGGTTCGTTCCCACGATGAAGCCGGAGCGAACGCTTCTCACGCAGAGCACCGCAGTCCCGTCGCGGCTGACCACGCGCACCGTCGCCTCGTACTCGCCCAGCCCAGTGACCGGAGACCAGCGGCGAAACGACCACGGCGCCGGCACACCGTGCTCACCGGGCGGCCCCGCGAAACCGAAGACGACGCTCGCCGCGGCGCGGACCGGAGAGAGTGCCGTGCCCACGAGCAGCAAGGCGATGGCAGCAAACGCAGCAGTCGCTCCGGGCATCCTGACGCTCAGCATCGCTGCGATGATCACACGCGCTCGATGACGAGCGCTATGCCCTGCCCGACGCCGATGCACATGGTGCAGAGCGCGTAGCGGCCCTTGATGCGCTCGAGCTGGTTGAGCGCGGTCGCGACGAGGCGCGCGCCAGAGGCGCCAAGCGGATGCCCGATGGCGATCGCGCCGCCGTTCGGATTCACGTGCGCCGCATCGTCGGGCAAGCCGAGATCGCGCGTCACCGCGAGGGCCTGCGCCGCGAACGCCTCGTTCAGCTCGATGACTTCCATCTGACCGATCTCGAGGCCGGCCCGCTCGAGCACCTTGCGCGTGGCGGGCGCCGGGCCGACGCCCATGATGCGCGGCGGCACGCCAGCCACCGCCATCGCGAGTACCCGTGCGCGGGGCCGCAGCCCGTGGCGCTTCATTCCCGCCTCGGATGCGAGCAGCAGCGCGCAGGAGCCGTCGTTCACTCCGGAGGCGTTGCCTGCCGTGACGGTGCCGCCCTCTTTCACGATCGGCTTCAGTTTCGCGAGCGCCTCGCGGATCGTGTCGGGGCGCGGATGCTCGTCGGTATCGAAGCGCTTCGGCTCGCCCTTGCGCTGCGGAATCGGCACCGGGACGATCTCGCCCTGGAAGAATCCGGCGGCGTGCGCCGCCGCCCAGCGCTGCTGGCTGCGCAGCGCGAAGTCGTCCTGGTCCGAGCGCGCGACCTTGAATTCTTCGGCCACGTTCTCCGCCGTCTCCGGCATCGAGTCCGTGCCGTATTTCGCCTGCATCGCGGGATTGACGAAACGCCAGCCGATCGTGGTGTCGTAAATCTGCGCGCTCCGCGCGAACGCGCTGTCCGCCTTGCTCATGACGAACGGGGCGCGCGTCATGCTTTCCACGCCACCCGCGAGCACCAGGTCGGCCTCACCTGCCTTGATGGCGCGCGCGGCCGTGCCAACGGCGTTCAGGCTCGACCCGCACAGACGGTTCACGGTCGCGCCCGGCACCTCCTGCGGCAAACCGGCGAGCAGCAGAGCCATCCGGCCGACGTTGCGATTGTCCTCGCCGGCCTGGTTCGCGCAGCCGTACACAACGTCGTCGAGCGCCGCCCAATCCACCTTCGGATTGCGCTCGACGAGCGCCCTGATCGGAATCGCGGCGAGATCGTCGGCACGGATCGCTGCGAGCGTGCCGCCGTAACGGCCGAACGGCGTGCGCACCGCATCGCAGATGAAGGCGTCGTTCATGGGAATCTCCTTCCTTGGCCAGCGCAACCGCCAGCCAGAGAAGGATAGCGCAGAATCCGCGCGCGACGTCGCGCCGCGAGTGCGCCGCGTGCCGGCCGAGCAAACGCGGCGCGCGCGCCCTAATTCTTCGGTGGCTCGATGACCTTGACGTCGTCCTTGGTGACAACGAACGCGGTCAGGTCCTCGCCGATCATGAGCGGCCCCTTGTACGTCGTGCGGGTCATCTCGAGGACGTCCGCTTCGTCGAGCGGCTTGATCTTCGGAGTTCCGAGCAGCACGAAATGGTAGTACACGGCGAGCTTCGGTTTCGTCCGCGAGAACACGGTCCCCGCCTCTTCCGGGCTGGTGTGGTGGGCCATAATCACCTTGAACACCGGAATCTTCAGCAGCTCGGGGCGCGCGGCGGCAACCTGATGGATGAGCAGGTCGACCCCGGTTGCGTGCTTGATCAGGTTCTCGTCGAATTTGGTGTCGCCGGAGATCACCACGGAGCGTCCGCCGTAGTCGATCCGATATCCGAAGGTCGGCTTGATCAGGTCGCCATGGTTGACCTCGAAGGCGGTCACCTTCACGCCATCCTTCTCGTACACGACCCCTTCGGCGATCTCCGTCGCTTTCACGGCAACCGCGTCCTTGGGCAGGTTCTGGTCCTTGATGCGCGTCTGGATGTCCCAGTCATACGCCTTCTGGAGGCCTTCCATCATGCTGCCCGTTCCCGCGGGGCCATAGATCACGAACGGTCCCTCGCGCCCCGCATATGCGGCGCGCAGCCACCCGGTGAGCCACAGGTCCGGAATTCCGACGACGTGATCGGAGTGCAGGTGGGTGAGGAACACCGCGTCGACCTCTCCCAGCTTCATCTTCAGCTGGAACAGCCGCTGCGTGACGCCCCGGCCGGCGTCGAACACGAGATTCTGGCCATTGACCTGGACGAGCGTGCCCGGTCCGAAACGCCGCATGACCGGCGCCGGGCTGCCGGTTCCGAGCAGCGTGACCTTGAAATCCGGGCCGGCCGCCGGCGCCTTGGACTGCGCGTGAACCGGTCCCGCAAGCAGTACGAGTAGCGCAAGTAGCGAAGTGGGTATGGCGAGCTTTGGTACGAGCATTACCATTCTCCTCCTCTCCTTTGGTTGAAGTTGCGGCGCCCGATTCGGCGCCACCTTGAACCCGTCAGACCAGCGCGAGGCTGATCTGCGGAAAGGCGATCAAAATCACCAGCACGCCGAGCATCACCAGGGCAAAAGGCAGCGCGCCCATGAAGACGTCATTCAGGGTGATCGACTGGTCGTCGATCGTGGCGCGGATGACGAAGCACGAGATGCCGAACGGCGGAGTGAGCAGCCCGATCTCCGCGCCGATCACGGTGATGATCCCGAACCACACGAGGTCGATATTGAAGGGATCGAGGGCATGCAGGAACAGCGGCACGACGATGAGGATGATCGAGGCGGTGTCGATGATCGTGCCGAGCAGCAGCAGCACGAACACGTAGAGCGCCATGAAACCGGCGAACGAGAGGCCGAGTGAATCGATCCACTCGCCGAACACGGTCGGCAATCCCGCAATGCCGAGCATCCGGCTGTAGATCGATGCGGCGATGATCAGGAAGAGGATGTTGGCCGTGATGTGTCCAGTCTCGACCAGCGCGCTCCAGATGGCGCCGATGGACAGACGCCGCTTCACAGCGCCCAGAATCATCGCCACGACGGTGCCGGCGGCCCCGGCTTCCACCGGCGTCAGGACGCCTCCGTAGATTCCGCCCAGCACGGTGAGCACGAGCACCACGATCGGACCGAGCTTGCTGAAGACATCCAGCAGCAGCGTGCGTAGCGCGAGCCCCTCGCCCCGGATGATGTCGGTTCCGACGAAGCGCGGCGCCACCGCGAAGAAAAGCGGAATCGCGACGCAGTAAGCCACGGCGAGCAGTATTCCCGGGAAAACGCCCGCGAGAAACATTGCGCCCACCGACTGCTCCGTGACGACCGCGTAGATGATGAGCATCACGCTCGGCGGGATGATCATGCCGAGCACCGAGCTCCCAGCGACGATTCCCACGGAGAAGCGTCGCCCGTAGCGAAATCGCAGCATCTCGGGTATCGCGACCTTGGCGAACACCGAGGCGGACGCGATCGAGGACCCCGTCACCGAGGCGAAGATCGCGTTCGCGGCGACGGTGGCCATGCCGAGCCCGCCCCGCACCGGTCGGAAGAGCTCGTTCGCGAAGTCATACACGTCGCGGCCCAGTCCCGCCCGGCTCACCACGAGCCCCATCATCACGAACAGCGGAACCGTCGCAAACGTCTCTTCGGACACCGAGTCGGCAATCGCGAGCGAGAGCAGGCTGAACGAGATGTCCGAGCCCTTGAGGAAGACCACGCCGACGAACGAGATCATGCCGAGCGCGATGGCGATGTGCACCCCGGAGTAGATCGCGATGACGATCGCCACGACCGACGCGATGCCGACTGTGACGCTGGTCATCTCCATGTGCTGCTGGACCCCTGTTTCAATTTGATCGGCACGAACGTGGCACGGCGGCCACTACACCTGGCCGCCGTGCGACCGCGCGCCGGAATGTCTCAGGCCGCGTCGGTGCGCGGACTTCGCGCCTCGCGGAGAGCAGCGAAACCGAGCCGGAGAAACTGCACTAGGCACACCGCGAGACCGACGACGATGATCGTCTTCACCGGCCAGACCGGTGCCGTGAAGATGCCGTCGTTCCCGATGTACGAGCCCCGGTCGATCGCCTCCTTGAGCAGCGGGACCGATCCCCAGAGACCGATCCCCATGAACACCGCTCCGAGCAAATAGAAGGCGCTCCGCATCGCCGCGCCGACGCGCGGCCACTGCAAGGTGACCATCCCGAGGATCGAATCGGACCGCGTCAGCCGGCCCGTTCGAATCGTGTCGGCAAGCTGCATGAAGACGATGCCGACGACCGAGATCTGGATCATCTCGTGGGTGCCCTCGATCGGATGGTTCAGGAACGTCCGGCCGAGCGCGTCGCCGGTGACGAGCAGTACGAGCAACAGGATCCAGAACGACCCGAGGGCGTTCATTCCGACGACGAGCCGGTCGAACGCCCCGGGGCGCGCTGATTGCAGTGCGTCCGCTCCGTGGTTCGCGTCGCTCATGCGCGCATCACGCGATCCGCGGGGGGATTCTCAGTCCTCCTTGTCCCACTGACGCTCGATGGGCTGCTTGGCGGCGCGCATCTTGTCCATGTAGTAGTTGAGCATCGCCGTGCCCTGCAGGCCTTCCTTGTCGAGGTCCTGCGCCCACTCCTGCGCGATGTTCGGAATCGCTTTCGCCCACTTGCTCCGGTCGGCCTTGGAAAGGACGACGACCTGGCCGCCCGCCTTCTTGTACTTGGC
Source organism: Burkholderiales bacterium (assembly GCA_041617635.1). GTDB lineage: Bacteria > Pseudomonadota > Gammaproteobacteria > Burkholderiales > SG8-39 > JAABRB01. Next base: position 33,908 of record JBFJOO010000018.1, read on the forward strand.
CAGGCTTTCGTCGCCCAGGCTCGCGGCGAGCTTCGCGAGATGGTCGCGATAATCTATCGCCACCTCGGTCAGGATCTTCTGCACGTCGGGCGGCAGCTTCTTCCAGGTGTCGATATTGACCGAGACAACCTTGCTGTTCACGGTCCCGATGTCCGCCTTCATCATGTACGGAGCGACCTCGGCAAGCTTGAACGTGGCAGCGGCTTCCGGCCACAGCATGCAGCCGTCCACGACACCGGTCTGGATCAGGTTGTAATAGGTGTTGAGGCTCCCGGCAACTCCGACTGCGCCGGTCGGCGGCAGATAGCGCAGGTTCGGGCCGGCACTCGCGATCTTCATTCCCTCGTAGTCCTTGAGGACCTTGGCCTCCTTCTTGGAGAACATCTGGTAGCTGTCGAGCACCACCGAGTTCGTGAGATAGACCTGGTTGTAGGAGTCGAAGGTCTTCTTGATTCCGGGAAACTTGTCGGCGAGCTCGTCGATCGTCCTCGCCACCAGCGCCGGATCGGTCGTGGTGAACGGCGTCATGTAAGCGACCGACATGACCTTCATCTTGTCGCCGTAGATCGCGGTGGTGACGATGCCGATGTCGCCCAGGCCCGCCTGGATTCCTTCCAGCACGCCGCGCGGCTTGACGATCTGCCCGCCCCATGCCTGGTTCCAGCGGATCTTGTACTTGCCGTCCTTGGCGAGACGCTTGTCCACTTCTGGAATGTAGAAATCGATGAATTCCTTCACCCAGAGCGCGCGCGGCGGGTAGCCGTCGATCGCGGTCAGGTTGATCGTCTGCTGCGCCTGCGCGGGAGCGGCGATTGCCGCGCCGATCGCGATCGCCGCGATGCCCAGCGGGCTCGCAAATACTTTTCTGATGGTCATGAGTTCTCCTCCTTCCGGTTATTGCCCCCAACCGTCCAGACGGCCGGGTGGGACGGGACTGCGCTTGCTCAACCGCGCGAGCGCGTGCAGAATGACTGTCGCACTTTTTATCGATATTATCGCCAGCGCTGGCATTATTACCGCAAATTCGCCTCACTGCAAATCCGGCGGGTCCGGAGTGTCGCGCGAATCCGCAGATCGGCAATGCGGCGCGGCATTTTCCGTTTCAGTCCGAGATCGCCGCCTGAATCAAATCAATCGAGCGTGAACGAGCCCGCGTGAACGAGCCCAATAGCGACGTCGACACCGCCACGCAGGATGCGCCGGCGGCCGGAAGTTCGAGCACACTGGCGACGGCCGTCTACGAGCGCCTGCGCCGCGACATTCTCGGCGGCGTGCTGCGCCCCGGGCAGAAGCTGCAGGTCGAGTTCGTGCGCGACCGATACCAGGTCGGAAACTCGCCGGTGCGCGAGGCGCTGAGCCGGCTTTCGTCGGACGGACTCGTCGAGCGGCGCGAGCAGCGCGGCTTCTACGTCGCGCCGATCTCCGCGGACGATCTGCGCGAGCTCATCAAGACGCGCTGCTGGGTGGAGGCGATCGCGCTGCGCGAATCGATCGCTGCCCGGACACCGGAATGGGAGGAAGGCCTGGTCCTCGCACTGCACCGGCTCTCGCGCGTCCCGCGCTCGCTCGATTCCGAGTCGCACGCCACCAACCCCGAGTGGGAGCGGCTGCATCGCGCGTTCCATATCGCGTTGATCCGCAATTGCGGCTCGCGCTGGCTGCTCGCTTTTTGCGAGGGCATGATCGACCAGGCCTACCGCCATCGGCAGCTCGCGGTCGCCAAGATCTATCCCGAGCGCAACGAGGCCGAAGAGCATCGCGCGATCGTCCAGGCCGCGATCGAGGGCGATGCCGACACCGCCGTGCGCGAGCTCGAATCGCACTACCAGCGCACCGCCAAGATCATCCTCGATTGCATGGAAGCCGCGCAGCAGCCCGCGCCCGCGCCGCGCCGCGGGCGCACGGTGCGCAGTCAGCCCGCGCGCCTCAAGGGCGCGTGACCGCCCAGACTTCTTCGAGGTCGGTCCCGCACGCCCGGATCACCTTGGACACCGGGCAGAACTTGTGCAGGTCGCTCTTGGCCGCCTCGACTTTCGCTTCGGGCGCGTCAGTCACGATGTCGACGTACATCGTCATCTTCGGGAACGGCACGTCCACCTCTTCCTGAAGCGTCGCGCCGCGCCGGTCGAAGTGCGCTTCCAGCCGCATGTTCATCTTCTTGAGCTTGACGCCGTGCTTCTCCGCGCACTTGTGGAAAATCGTGTTCGTGCAACCGAGCAGCGATGCCATCAGGGTCTCGGTTGGCGACAGCCCCTGGTTGGTGCCGCCCCGCTCCACCGGCTCGTCGATCACCGAGCTCACGTCGCGCACCTTCACGTCGGTGCGCGAATGCGATGTCGCCTCGGCAGTGAACTTGTACGTCACGATCGTCTTCTGCTTTACAACTACCATGTGTCGCTCCTTGGTCTTAAGAATTCGAGCCACCCCGCGCACGGGAAGCTCTGGTTGAGTCATCCCCGCGCAAGCGAGGATCTAATAAGGCCTTGACGTCGTGCCGTCGGGATTCCCGCATTCGCGGGAACGACGCACTACGGCAGGTTGCCTAGCGGGCAGCCGCCTCGGCCACGATCGGGTTGCGGAGCACCCCGATCCCCTCGATCTCGATCTCCACCACGTCCCCCGGCTTCATGAAGACCGGTGGATTGCGGGGATAGCCGACGCCGGCGGGCGTCCCCATCGCGATGAGATCGCCCGGCTCGAGCGTCATGCCCTCGCTCAAAATCGCGATGGTCGTGGCGACGTCGAAAATCATCCGGTCGGTGTTCGAGTCCTGCATGACTTTTCCGTTCAGCCGCGACTGGATGCGCAGGCCCTTCGCCCCGGGCGGCAGCTCGTCGGGCGTCACGAGCCACGGTCCGAATCCGCCGGTCGCGTCGAAATTCTTGCCCATTGTCCACTGCGTCGACTTGCGCTGGTAGTCGCGTATCGAGCCGTCGTTGAAGCAGCTGTAGCCCGCGACATGCTCCAGCGCTCGCTCCTTCGCGATGTGGCGCCCGCCCTGGCCGATGACGACCATCAACTCGGCTTCATAGTCGAGCTTCTCCGAGCACTCCGGCCGCACGATCGGCGCGCCGTGCGGCGTGAGCGACATCACGCTGCGCATGAAGAACGCCGGATAGGTCGGCGGGGGGTGGTTTCCCTCGGCTGCGTGATCCGCGTAGTTCAATCCGAGGCAGACGATCTTCGGTGGCGTGTTGACCGGCAACTGAAAATCGAGCGAGTCTATCCCGAGTCGCTTGCTCAGGGTCGCTTCCGCGTACGCTTCCGCCAGCGCGCCCAAACCCGCCCGCTGACGTAGCGCCATCCCGAGCTCGGCAGGCTGGCCGGTCGCGGTGACGTTAATCACCCGGTCGCCGTCAACGACGCCCAGGGCGTAACTCCCCCCCACCCGGAACGCGACGATACGCATCCGCGTTCTCCTCTCTCCGCAATTATGGATTGATAATCGGTACCGGGACCTGTGTCAATTCGAATGTCGACAACCCGGAGCGCCCGAGAATTATAGTCGATGCGCGCCTCGCTCCCTCAGGATCGGCGCGCCCAGGGCAGGAAGCGGCGGGTGAGCCAGCCGATCAGCACCTCGAATCCCACGCCGGCAGCGACCAGCACGATGACGGCGACGAACGCCTCGTTGTGCTTGAACGTGCGCGAATTGAAGAGGATGTAATAGCCGAGCCCCGGGATCGAGATGAAGAACTCCGCGACGACCGCCCCGATCAGCGCGCGGCCGGCCGCGAGCCGCATCCCCGCAAGCAGGTACGGAATGGAGGACGGCAGGACGATGTCCAGCAGCGTGCGCCACCGGCTGCCGCGAAACGACTCGGCCACCTCGAGGTATTCCGGCGGCACCGAGCGGGCCCCATCGCAGGTGTTCACTGCGATCGAGAAGAACGCCGCGAACACGACCACGGCGAGACGCGCGTCCGCGGTATAGCCGAACCACAGCGTGACGAGCGGCAGAACTGCGACCATCGGCGTCGCGAACAGACTGTTGACGTAGTAGCGCAGGCTGAATTCCACCGCGCTCACGCGCCCCATCATCAAGCCGACCGCCGTGCCCGCGACGATCGAGATCGCGAGGCCGTGCGCGACGGCCCCGAGCGTGGCGCCGGCCGCCGCCCAGAACGCCGCACTCGACAACACGGTGGGCAGGGCCCGCGCCACACCGCTCGGTGTCGCGACGTATGCGGGCGCGAATCCGCGCACGACCATTTCCCAGGCGAGCAGGAGGATCAGCCCGGCCGCGAGCTTGAGAAACCACGGCGTGTCGATCAATCGCCGCCGCGGCTCGCGCACCCCGATCGCGACCAGCGCGCCATCGCTCACCGCTACACTCCCCGCCAGCGGGCAAACCGCCGCTCGAGCATGCGGCCTAGATCGATCAGGACGACGCCGAGCACGATGATGACCAGGATCACCGAGAGCATCAGCGACGTGTCGAAGTTCTGCGACCCCATCATGATTTCCTGCCCGAGGCCGCTCGGCGACAGGAAGAACTCGGCCGCAACCATTCCAACGAGCGCGCGCCCGATGGCAAGCCGCACGCCAGTCATCGTGTAGGGCAGCGTGTAGGGGATCATCACGTCACGCCAGAGCTGCCACTCGCCGGAGCGGAACGATTGCGCCACCTCGACCAGCTCCGGGCGCACGCTCCGGGCGCCCTCGATCGTGTTGTAGAGCACGGGGAAGACCGCGAACAGGAAAACGACGAGCAGCTTGGGCGTGAATCCGAAGCCCATCATCGAGAGAATGAAAGGAATGAGCGCGACCATCGGCGTCGCGTAGAGCACCATCACGTAGTTCTCAAGCGCGATCCGCATGCGCGCAGAGCGCGCGAGGAGCAGGCCGAACGGCGCGCCGACGAGGACTCCCAGCAGGAGCCCGGAGCCGAACAGCGCGAGCGAGCTCGCGGCGCGCTGGGCGAGCACGCCGCTCGCGGCGAGCTCCCAGAGGCGCGCGAGCGTCGCGGACAGCGGCACCCAGAACGCGTCCGACGTGAGGTGCCCTGCCACCTCCCAGACGATCGCGCCCGCCGCGAGGCTTGCACCGACCGCGGTGTAGCGTACCCAGCTCGCTTCCATGCTCAAGGCGCTCTATCGGGTGCCGACGATTGAGGAAATCGAACGCGGGAGCCGAAACCGCCGGCTCCCGCACCCGGTGCGCGCGCCCAGTCGGCGCGCGACGCGACGCTCAAGGCTTGGCCATCGCGCTCGCGTCGCGCCAGATGGTCACGTCGACGAGCCGCTCGTAGGCAACGGCTTCCTTGTCGGGCTTGATGTTGCCGACCTTCTTCATCACCTTGCCGAGCACCTCGATGTTCTGCTGGCCGAGACCGTCCTTGTCCTTCGGCCAGAATTCCATCTCGACGTACTTCTTGAGTGCCTGTACGGCGATCTCTCCCGAGCGGCCGGTGGGCGCCGCGATCTCCGCGACCTTGGCATGGTTCGCGGGGTCACGGATGAAGCGCTCCGCCTCGATGAGCCCCGCCACCATGCGCACGTAGGCGTCACGGTTCTTGGCGAGGTTCTCCTGATGGACGGTCAGCAGAAGGTAGTGGTCGATCGGGCGCGAATCCTTCTGCGTCACCACTATCTTGAGCGGCTTCTTGGCCTCCTGCTCGATGACCGGGATGTCGTCGATGTGCAGGACGCCGTACTTGAGCTGCCCCGCGACCATCGCGGCGCCGACGTTCGAGCTGAGCGCCACCTGCTGGACGTCGTCGATCTTCATCTTGCAGGCGACGAGCATGGTGCGCAGCGCGATGGAGCGCGCGCCACCGACGGAATCGACGCCGACCGGCTGCCCCTTCATGCTCTCGCAGGTCGAGGCGGGATCCATGGAGCCGATCAGCCAGTCCGGGTGCTCCATGCCCCAGATTCCCATCAACGGCACGCCCGTGTTGGAGACCTGGCTGATGATGAGCGGCGTGGGCGAGAGCGCGGCCGCGATCTCCTTGGATGCCACGGCACGCGAAGCGGCGGCGCCCGTCTCGAACGCGCGCACCGTCACGTCCACGCCGTGCTTCTTGAAGTAGCCCTGCTTCTCCGCGACCAGCGCGATCGTCCCGCCGAACACCGGCGGAATGCCGGGGATTCCGAGCGTCATCTTCTGCTGCGCGAGGCTGACCGCGGGGGCGAGCGCGAGCACCAGCGCCGCGCACCCCGCACGGACAAGCGTCAATGCAATTCCGTTCCGTTTCATCGCCTTTCCTCCTCCGTCGGTGATAAGGGTCTTGCCAGGTTTACTGCCGTGCTGCCTCAGTGCGTCACTTCAAATTCCGCCTTGCGGGCTTCCGCCATCAGGGTTCCCCAGACATACTCGCGCAGCTTCGCGAAGCGCGGCTCGGAGAGTGTCTCGCGGGTGCGCGGCCGCGGCAGATCGACCCGGATGTCCTCGTGCACGCCGGCCGGCCGGCCCTTGAGCACCACGACCCGGTCGCCCATGAGCACCGCCTCCTCGATCGAGTGGGTGACGAAGACCATGGTGGTCGGCCGCATCTCCCAGATGCGCAGCAGCTCGAACTGCAGGATCTCGCGGGTTTGCGCGTCGACCGCGCCGAACGGCTCGTCCATCAGCAGCACGCGCGGCTCGATCGCGAGCGCGCGCGCGAGCCCGCAGCGCTGCTGCATGCCGCCCGAGATCTGGTAGGGATAATGATTCTCGAAGCCGTTCAGTCCGACGAGGTCGATGAACTGCGGCACCTTCTCCGTGATGGCGGCGGCCGATGCGCCGGCGAGCTTCACGCCGTAGGCCACGTTCTGATACACGGTCTTCCACGGAAAGAGCCCGAAGTGCTGAAAGACCATCGCGACGCCCTCGCGCGGCTCCACGACCTTCTCGCCCTCGATCGAGGTCTCGCCTTCCGAGAGCGGGAGGAGACCGTCGATCGCCCGCAGGAGCGTCGTCTTGCCGCAGCCCGACGGACCGATGATCGCGAGCACCTCGCGGTTTCCGACCGAGAAGCTGACGTCGCGAAAGACCTGGTGGTCGCCGAAGCGCTTCCCGGCGGCTGCGACGACGATGCGCGGCTGGTCGGCCGCGGGGTTCTTGTGCTCGGTTCCCATATCCGTCACGCCCCTCCAGCTCAACTCAGTCCGTCGCTAACCGGCACGTTCTCCGGCTTGATTTCGATACCGGACGCCTGCGCCGCAAGCGAGATCAGCGCGGCGAAGTCCTGGTCCGCGTAACCGTTGCCGATCAGGGTCTGGATGATGTCGCGGGTGACCGAGGTGAGCGGCATGGGGACGTCGTGCGCCCGCGCCGCCGCCAGCCCGAGATCCACGTCCTTGCGCAACAGGTGCGGCGTGAAGGTGACCGAGTAATCGAGGTTCACCAACGCCGGCGTCTTGTACTGAGTGAAGGCCGAGCCCAGCACGCTCTTGTTCAGGAAGTCGAGAAAGGCGTGGCGCGGCATGCCGACCTTGTTGGCGAGCACCGTGATCTCGGCAAGCGATTGGATGGTCACCGCGAGAAACACGTTGTGACAGATCTTGGCGATACGCGAGAGCTCGCCCTCCCCGACATAGGAGGCCCCCTGACCCATAGCGTCCAGGTAGGGCGACGCCATCTCATAGGCGTCCTGCGGACCGGACACGCAGAACGTGAGCTTGCCGGCCTTGATCACCTTGGCGTTGCCCGATACCGGCGCGGCGAGCAGCTTGACACCCGCCTTCGCGAGCATCGCACGCGCCTTGGCCGAGTCCTCGATCGAGCTCGACGTGCAGTCCACCACGATCTTCGGGCCCTTGCCGCCCGCGAGCAGTCCGTCCTTTGCCTCGAGCACTTGCATCACGTCGTCGCCCGTGGACACGATGATGAAGACGACGTCGCAGCCGGCGAGCTCGGACGGCTTTGCCGCGAGCTTCGCGCCGTATTTCGCGAGCGGCTCGGCCTTTTCGCGCGTCCGGTTGTAGACGGTCAGATCGCAACCCGCCTTAGCGAGCCGCTCGGCCATGGCGTAACCCATGCGGCCGATTCCGATCCATCCGAGCTTGTGCTGCTTGAGAGTCGCCATGCCTAGTCTCCTCAATCCTGTTGTCCGCGCGCCCCAGGGATCGTCCGACCAAAGGGGGAAATATCCCCCTTCAACCCCCCATTTCAGAGGAGCTCTGTTCAATTCTTCGAATAGATCAAAGCTTCCTCAGCAGGCCCCGAGTCGTTTGGCGAGCCAGTCCGCGCTTTGCGGACGGTACCGATACCAGACGTTGTTCGCGACGTGGTTGCCGCCGGCCACGATCGCGAGCTCCGCGCGCGGGCCCGCCTCCTTCACCATCCGTTCCGCGTGCGATGACGGGATGAGATTGTCGCGCTCGCCGGCCACGACGAGCAACGGACACTGGATCCGACCCGCCGCGCCTTCCAGTGTGAGCGTCGCAGCCTTCACACGCGCCTCCGCGTCAGTGCTTGCCCCGCTGCGCACCCGGAATGCCGCGCGGGTGAGCGGGTTCGCCGCATCGAAGACGTCGACCCAGCGAAACGGGCCGGAAAGCGAAACGCACGCCCGCGCGCGCGGCTCGAACGCTGCGGCACGGGGCGCATAGTACCCCCCGAGGCTGACCCCCCAGAGCCCGATACGCGCCGCGTCGACGTCGGAGCGCGACTCGAGCCAGTCGAACACCGCCTTGACGGGCACCTCGTAGTCGCCCCGAATCGGGAGCCCGTACTCGGCCTCGCCCTGCCCCGGTCCATCGAATGCGAGCGTGGCCATGCCGCGCGCGAGAAAGTCGTTCTCGTACGCGTTCATTTCCTCCTTAGCCGAGTCGAGCCCCATGCACATCACGACCAGAGGGGGCCGGGCGGCATCGGGCGGCCGGCGCAGATTCCCATAGAGCGTCGTGCCTTCGAACGGGATGGCCACCCGCTCGCCCGGCGGATTGAGGTGCGGCAGCGCGGCGTTCCGGCACGCGACTGCCCGCTCATGGGCGGTGCGCATCTCGTCGGGGCGGTGCACGAACAGGAACTTGCCGAAGTGGTAGCAGACCGCCGCTCGCGTGTAGTGCTCGCCCGCGCTGAGCGCGCAACCCTCGGCGAGGGCCGCACCGCCGAGCGCCTCGTGGGTCGCCGCGCAACGCGACCAAGCCGCGCACCAGTCGTCCCAGCGCGTGATCGAGCCGGTGACCGCCTGGAAGTCGGAGAGCGGCACGCCGTTCACGACGAACCGCGGCCCCCAGTGCGAGACGGCGGTTGCGATGCGCGGATCGAGAGACGGGGCGTTACTCATGGCGGGTCCCGCAGGGAGATGATCGCCCACGGGATCGCGGTTAGTGTACGCCACGCGCCAGGAGGTCGACGGCGGCGGGATCGAGCTTGAGCTTCGCTGCGGCGGCCAGAATCTCACTCCAAGTCGCCGGGTCGACGGGGACGCCGTCCTTCTCCCGCTTGGCCCTCGTTTCGCGCTCCGGCTCGCCCGCGATGCGGACGCGGTCGAAGCCCGGTGCCGGCGGGGACTTGCGCACCCACGCGAGGAACTCGCGCGTCTCGGCGGAAAAAACGTCGGCCGTGCCGAGACGTTCCGGGTCGACCACGATGGTGAGCATGCCGTTCAGCACGCGCTGCGTCTTCGGCTGCTCGTGGTGCCAGGTGCCGCCACCGGTGAGCGCGCCGCCGAGGAGCTCGCAGGCGACGGCCATGCCGTAGCCCTTGTGCTCACCGAAAGTGACGAGCGCCCCATAGGGCGGGACCACCACATAGCGGGGGTCGGTCGTCGGGTTGCCCCGGTCATCGATGAGCCGCCCGGGGGGAACCTGTTCGCCCTTGTTGTGCGCGACCCGCATCTTGCCCTGTGCCACGGCGCTCGTGGCGTAATCCAGGATGAACGGCGGCTCGCCCGGGAGCGGCACACCGATGCAGCAGGGATTGGTGCCGAACCGCGCGTCCGCGCCTCCGAACGGCGCGACGCGCCCCATCGAGACCACGTTCACGAAATGAATCGAGACGAACCCTTCGGCCACCGCCATCTCGGCCCAGTGCCCGATGCGCCCGAGGTGATGCGAATTGCCGAGCGTCATCACGCAGGTGCCGTGCTGCCGCGTGCGCTCGATCGCCATCTGCATGGCCTCCAGGCCGATCACCTGGCCATACCCTTTTCGTCCGTCGAGCGCGAGCAGCGCACCGCCGTCGAGCTTCACCGCGGGATGCTGGTTCGCGGTCAATTCGCCTTCGAGCAGCGATGCGACGTAGCGCGGAATCATCCCGATCCCGTGCGAGTCGTGGCCCATCAGGTTGGCGAGCACCAGATTCTCCGCGACGAGCTGCGCTTCGCGCGGCTCGCTGCCCCCCGCGGCGGCGATCGCCTCGATCGCGCGCGCGAGCGGCCGCGCATGAAACACCTTCGACTCTGACGAGCCTGCCATCGGATCCACCTCCCGAAAATGCCGCGCGAAGTGTACCGCGCGGCAGCCCTGCGCTAGCCCGCGAGCCTGAGATTAGAATCCCCGCTCATCCGACGAGGTGCCCATGAGAAAGAAGCCCGAAGAGCTGCGCAGCCACCGCTGGTACGGCGCCAAGGACCTGCGCGCGTTTGGTCACCGCTCGCGGACCGCGCAGATGGGCTACGACCGCAGCGACTACGCCGGCAAGCCGGTCATCGCGATCCTCAACACCTGGAGCGACATCAATCCGTGCCACACCCATTTCCGGGACCGCGTGGCGGAGGTCAAGCGCGGCATCTGGCAGGCCGGCGGCTTCCCGGTGGAAATGCCGGCGATCTCGCTCTCCGAGCCCTTCCAGAAACCCACCACGATGATGTACCGCAACCTGCTCGCCATGGAGGCCGAGGAGCTGCTGCGCTCCTACCCCGCCGACGGGGCGGTGCTGATGGGCGGCTGCGACAAGACGACGCCGGCCCTGGTGATGGGGGCCACCAGCATGAATCTTCCTGCGATCTTCATGCCGGCCGGCCCGATGCTGCGCGGCAACTGGCATGGCAACACGCTGGGGTCCGGCTCAGACACCTGGAAATACTGGGCCGAGCTGCGCGCCGGCAGGATCGACGAGCGCGCCTGGCAGGAAATCGAGGATGGCATCGCGCGCTCGCCCGGGCACTGCATGACGATGGGCACCGCATCGACCATGACCAGCGCCGTCGAGGCGCTTGGTCTGACGCTGCCCGGCGCGGCGTCGATCCCGGCTGCCGACGCCAACCACCCCAAGATGGCCACGCTGACCGGAAAGCGCATCGTCGAGATGGTGTGGGAGGATCTCAAGCCGACCGACATCCTGACCGCCGCTGCGTTCGACAACGCTATCGTCACGGTGCTCGCGCTGGGCGGCTCGACGAACGCCATCGTCCACCTCGTCGCGATGGCCCGCCGCGCCGGCATCCCGCTCGATCTCGATCGCTTCGATGTGCTCTCGACGAAGACGCCGGTGCTCGCCGATGTGCGCCCGTCGGGCCGCTTCCTCATGGAGGATTTCTATTACGCTGGCGGACTGCGCGCCCTGCTCGCCGAGACCCGCGCGCTGCTCGCCCTGGATTGCCGTACGGCGAATGGCCGGACACTCGGTGAGAACCTCGCCGGGGCGGAGATCTACAACCCCGAAGTGATCCGCAAGCGGGAGAATCCATTGCTCGCCGCCGGCGGGCTCGCCATTCTGCGCGGCAACCTCGCGCCCGACGGCGCGGTGATCAAGCCGGCTGCGGCCGAGCCGCGCCTCCTCAAGCATGCCGGGAAGGCGGTCGTGTTCGAGGACTACAACGACATGGCAACGCGGGTGGACGATCCGGCGCTCGACGTGAGTCCCGATTCGGTGCTGGTGCTCAGGAACGCGGGCCCACAGGGCGGCCCCGGGATGCCCGAGTGGGGCCAGCTCCCCATCCCGAAAAAGCTTCTCGAGCAGGGCGTACGCGACATGGTCCGGATCTCGGACGCCCGCATGAGCGGGACAAGCTACGGGGCGTGCGTCTTGCATGTTGCGCCCGAATCGTTCGTCGGCGGGCCGCTCGCGCTCGTGCAGACCGGCGATGTGATCGAGCTCGACGTTCCGGGCCGCCGCCTCATGCTGCGGGTGGACGACGCCGAGCTCCTGCGGCGCAAGCGGCTCTGGAAGGCCCCGGCCCCACGGTACTCGCGGGGCTACGGCGCGATCTTCCAGAAGCACATCCGGCAGGCGAACGAAGGTTGCGATTTCGACATTCTGGAGGGGACCGCCCCGACCCCCGACCCCGAGATCCACTGATATTTCGACCCCTCGCCGACCCCGGAAAGTGGGCACTGACGCCCCGGGGGAGGTATAGTTCACGCGGCCCGCACGAATGGGGAAGTCGTATGAGGCGTACGAGGGGCTTACCCCTGATTGGAGCATGGGTAACCATGCGCGAGGGGAACTAACCCTTGACCGCATCGAGGCTGTGCCTCCCATCGTGCGATAGCGTCAACGACCAGCAAAAAACGACTGCGAGGGAGGGACGGCCGTGCACGCGACGCGCATCCGCCAGAAAGACGGGGTCTTCTACTTTGCCAGCTATCACGCTTCCGATCTGCTGAAGAAGGTGCGATTCATCAGTCGCTTCTACAGCGAAGGCGAAGAGATCGAGCCCTCACGCGTCGCCCAGAGCGACGACGTCGCCCAGTTCATCTCGAAGATCGAGCGCACCGACAAGGCGTTTCAGCGCACGCTTTCCAAGGCTAAGGTCAAGGCGCTGCGCAACTTCTACGAGACCGCGGCCAGCCAGCCGCCGATTCCCGGAACGGTCCTGCTCTTCACCCACGAGACGCTCCGCTTTCAGGAGACCGGCGACGGGGTCGGTCGTCTCGCCGACCCGTCCTCGAAATTCCTGATCATCGACGGTCAGCACCGGCTCGCGGCGCTGCATTTCTATCTCGAGGATCGCCCCGAAGAGGCAAGCACCATCAACGTGCCGTGCATCATTTTCGACGGGCGCAGCGAGGATTTCGCCTCCGAGATGTTCGTGATCATCAACTCCACCCCCACGCGCATCAACAAGAGCCACCTGGTGGACCTCTACGAACGCGTGTCGTGGGCCGCTCCCGATCGCAAGTTCGCAGCGCGGATCGTCGAGAAGCTCTATACCGAGGCCGACAGCCCGCTGCGCTACCGCATCAACCGCCTCGGAGGGCGTAGCCAGCGCGATAAATGGATCCTCCAGGCGGAGCTCTTCAACGAGATCCACCGCTGGGTGCGGGTGAACTGGAGAAAAATTCAAGTCTCCGGTGGAAGCGCGCGCAACGCGGACCGCTATTACTCCACTGTGCGCGACTTCCTGAAGGCGGCGCGCAGCGTATTCACCGACTCGAGCTGGGGCAAGGACAACTACATGGTCACGAAGCCGGTGACCATCAAGGCGCTGATCCGCGTCTGCGCCGATCTCGCGCGCGAGGATGGCGAGCCCGAGGACGGACGCGTGAGCCGCTGGGAAGAGCGCCTCGCGCCGTGGGCCGAGCAGGCGCGCCAGTTCCGCGCCGATGGCTTCTACGAGCGCTTCCCCGCCAAGGGCGAGGTCGAGCGCGTCGCGCGCATCCATCGCGAGCTCGCGCGGATCGCGAAGATCGAGATCGTGAAGAAGGACTAAGCGCATCTCGATCTGAAGCATGGCAGCGGCCATGCCCATCCCGGTCTGACTGGCTTGTCACGGACTATGTACGCGGGGCAGCGGCCGATGCCTGGCCGGCGCCTTTTGGCCGCGCCCTCCGTCGCGGGTGGTTTGTGCGCGGGTAGTCGTGTGTTGACTGCCCGCCGCAAACCGGGTTACCCGCAGGAGGGCGTCTGCGGCCGTAGGCGCCGGACGGGCATGGCCGCTGCCCTACCACCATAAGAGTCGACCGGGCCGGCTCGCTCCGTCGAATGACTAATGATCGAGCAGATGCGCGATCGAGTTTGCGTAGTAACGCAGCACGTGCAGCTCGGACGGCTTTGCGGAATAGAGCCCGTCAGATTCGTCGAGCAGCCGGCGGAGTGTCAGCATCTCGAGGCCCGCGGTTACCGCGAAGTCCCGATCGCGCTGGGGGACGTAGACGTGCGCGCCGGCGGCCTCGAGGCGCTCGGCCAGCGTTTCCACCCGTGACTTGATCTCGATGCCCGAGAGCGCCTCATCGGGATTCTGCACGAACACCGTCGCGACGAGCGGCACCGGAAGCACGGGGATCAATTTTGCGACCGCGCCCATCAGATGGCCGGCGAACTCGCCGACGCGCGCGAAGCGCTCTTCCTTGCCGAGCTTGCGGAAATCGATGTCGCGGCCTGCGGCATATTCGCGCATCGATATCGGCGCGCCGAAATTCACGCAGGCGTAGCCGAAGCTCTGCCACTGGCTCCGAATCATGAGCATTGCCTGCCGCCAGGCGAAACCGAGCGTCGTCGCCGCGGCGCGCAACGCGCCGGGCTTGCGCGCATCCGGGTCGAGTGCCGCGAGCAGCGTGCGGTCCTCGAGCACGCGGTCGTAGTTGATGCCGAGCGGGACGAACACCAGGTCGCGGTCCCCTTCCGGATGGAATCCGCGCACCATGTAGTCGAGCGCGCCGAGCTTGGGCTCCCGCATCCGGCCGTCGCGCGAGAGCCCACCCTCCGGGTAGATCGCCTGCGCCACGCCCGCCTCCGTCGCCTTCACGATGTAGCGCTCCAGCACCCGCCGGTAGAGGGGGTCCTGCGAGTTCCGCCGCACGAAGTACGCGCCCATCGAGCGGATCAGTTGCTGGAGCGGCCAGATGCGCGCCCATTCGCCAACGGCGTACGAGAGCGCTGCCTGGTCGGCGACCAGGAAGGCGGCGAGGATGTAGTCCATGTTGCTGCGGTGGTTCATCACGAACACCACGGTGGCATCGCCGGAGACGCGAGCGAGCGCGCCCGCGTCGCTGCGGCCCACGCGGACGCGATAGAGCGAGCGCGTGACCCAGCGACCGATCCGGTAGCCGATGCGAAAGTAGAAGTAGGCGTTGAAAGCGGGGACGATCTCGCGCGCGTAGCCGCGAATTCTTTCGGTCACGAGATCGCGGGGCATGTCGTGCTCGCGCGCATAGGCCGCCGCGGTTTCCTGGACGCCGTCGTCGTAGACCAGGACGTCGATCAGCGCCTGGCGCCGCGTGCGCTGGAACGGGCGGATCTCGAGCTGCAGCCGGCTTCCGACCTCGTCGAGCACTCGGTTCGCGCGGCTGCGCAGCACCCAGCGGACGCTCGGCGCCATGATGCGGTCGTATACCGCCCAGGCAGCGGCAAGCCCGACCAGTATCGCTAACCACACCGGGATGGTGACAGTGCCGGACATCCGCGAACCTCCCCCGGCGGGCAGCTTAGTGGCGGGCAAGGCGAGGAGCAAGCGCGAACGCATCGCCCCCGCTGCGAGGCAGTCGGCTAAACTTGGCCCCACCGCGACGCGCGCGACGCGCTGCGAATCCCCCAACCTGGAGCACGAAATTGGACTTCCCGACCAATCCCTTCAAGCGCGCCATCACGACCGGCAAGCCCCAGATCGGGCTGTGGTCGAGCCTCTCCTCGAACTATTCGGTCGAGGTGATCGCCGGCGCCGGATTCGACTGGCTCCTGCTCGACACCGAGCACTCGCCGAACGACCTCGAGTCGGTGCTCGCGCAGCTCCAGGCCGCCGCGCCGTATCCGACGCATCCCATCGTGCGCGTGCCGTGGAACGACATGGTGACGATCAAGCGCTACCTGGACATCGGGACCCAGACACTGCTCGTGCCGTTCGTCCAGAACGCCGGGGAGGCGCGCGCGGCGGTCGCCGCCACCCGCTACCCACCGGCGGGGGTGCGCGGCGTCGCGGGCACGACGCGCGCGACGCGCTTCGGCCGCGTCAAGGGCTACCCGCAGCGGGCGAACGAGGAGGTCTGCGTGCTGGTGCAGGTCGAGACTCAGGCTGCGCTCGATCAGATCGAGGCGATCTGTGCCGTGGACGGCGTCGACGGCGTGTTCATCGGGCCGGCCGACCTGCATGCATCGCTCGGATTTCTCGGTGAGACTTCGAACGCGGCCGTGCTCCCGAAAATCGAGGATGCGATTGCGCGCATCCGCAAGGGCCGCAAAGCGGCGGGCATCCTCACACCGGACGAGAAGCTCGCGCGCCGGTATCTCGAGCTCGGCGCGCTGTTCGTGGCGGTCGGCGCGGACGTCGGCCTGCTCGCGCGGGGCGCCGACGCGCTCGCCGCCAAATTCAAGCAATGACCCACCCCATGAAAACAGACATTCTCGTCGCCGGCCCTTTCTATCAAGCTCAGCTCGAGCGCCTCGACCGCGAATTCAGCACCCACAAGCTGTGGCAAGCCGCGGATCGCGCCGCGTTCCTCAAGGAATGCGCCGGCAAGGTCCGCGGCATCGCGACCACCGGATTCCACGGCGCGACCGCGGAGATCATGGACGCGTTGCCGAAGACCGAGATCATCTCCTGCTTCGGCGTCGGCGTGGACGCGATCGACCTCAAGGCCGCGGCCGCGCGGAAGATCATCGTCACCAACACCCCGGAAGTCCTGAACGACGACGTCGCCGACCTCGCGCTCGCGCTGATGCTCATGGCCTCGCGCCGGCTGGGCGTGGGCGACCGGTTCGTGCGGGACGGGAAGTGGCTCAAGGGCGCGCAGCCGCTGGCGAGCAAGGTGAGCGGGAAGCGGCTCGGCATCCTCGGTCTCGGACGCATCGGCCAGGCGATCGCCAAGCGGGCCGAGGCGTTCGACATGCCGATCGCGTACCACAACCGCAAGCGGGTCGACGGCGTGCAGTACCGCTATTACGGAGATCTCGCCGAGCTCGCGAAGGAAAGCGACTTCCTGGTCGTGATCTGCCCGGGCGGCGCGGCGACGCGGCACATCGTCAACGAGAAAGTGATGCGGGCACTCGGCCCGCAGGGGGTGCTGGTCAACGTGGCGCGCGGCTCGGTCGTGGACGAGTCGGCGCTCGTGAAGTGCCTGCAGGACGGCTCGCTCGGCAGCGCCGGGTTGGACGTCTTCGAGGACGAGCCGCGGGTCCCCGAGGCGCTGCTCGCGATGGAGCAGGTGGTGCTGGCGCCGCACGTCGGCAGCGCGACGCACGAGACGCGGAACGCGATGGGCCGGCTCACCGTCGACAACCTGCTCGCGCACTTTGCGGGCAAGCCGGTGCTGACCCCGGTCGGATAAGGGCGGCGGCGCACGCGCCGTGGCAAAGACCATCGGCCGGCGGTATGATCGCCGGCCCGACCCATAAAGCATGGATCACCCCAGGAGGAGTCCCATGGTCAAGTCCCGCCACATCATTCAAACCATCGCGGCAATCGCCGTCGCAGGCGCGCTCGCCGCTCCGGCAGCGGCCCAGCAGGCCACCTTCATGACCGGCCCGCAGGGCGGATCGTGGATCCCGCTCGGCGGCGCGCTGAAAGGCCTGTGGGAGAAGGAGGTCAAGGGTCTGACGATCCAGCAGACTCCAGGCGCCGGCATCAGCAACGTGCGGGGCGTGGATGCGGGCAAGGCCCAGATCGGGCTCGCCAACTCCATCACGACCGTGGACGGCATCCACGGCCGGGATCCGTACCCGAGCAAGATGACGAAGGTCTGCCAGTTGGCGAATCTCTACCCGCAGTACTTCCAGGTGGTCGTCCAGGCCGACGCGGGCGTCAACAGCTTTAACGACCTCAAGGGCAAGTCGCTCGCCATCCAGCCCAAGGGCAACACGGCCGAGCTGGTGACGCGCCACATGCTGGAGGTGCACGGCATGGATTACAAGGCGCTCGGCAAGGCGAACTTCGTCACCTCGTACAACGACGCCGTGTCGATGATCAAGGACGGCCACGCAGTCGGATTCACGCTCGGCACGACCGCACCGGCCTCGGCGGTCATGAACCTCGCCAGCGCACGCGACATCAAGCTGCTCGGGGTCGACGACAAGATCGTCGCGGACATGAAGAAGATCAACCCGGGCTACAACAAGATCGCGATCAAGGCCGGCACCTATCCGAAGCAGGACAAGGACGTCGAGGTCATCGGCTATTCGACGCACGTCATCGTGGCCTGCGATCTGCCCGAGGAGACCGTCTACCAGATGACCAAGTCGATGGCCGCGCACATCGACGATCTCGCCGCAGTCGTCAAGGCGATCCAGGGCGTCACGCCGAAGGACATGGCGCTCGACATCGGCGTCCCGTTCCACAAGGGCGCGGCGAAGTACTACAAGGAAGTGGGCGCGATGTAACGCCCGGGCGCCGGCCCGCCCGGCGCCGCGAGTAGCCGACGGGGCGGCATCGGCCGTCCCGTCGGTCATTTTTCGCCGCACCATCTCGCAACGCCCGCCGCCGCGAGGAGCACTGGGTGACCGAACGCGCCGCGACCCCACCGGGCTCGAGGACGATCAAGTGGATCGCCGCGACCGTGGCGGTCGCGATGTCCCTCTACCACATCTACACCACCGCCTTCGCGCCGCCGGAGGCGCTGATCTTCCGCGGCACGCACCTCCTCTTCGCGCTCGTCCTCGTGCTGCTCCTGTGTCCGCTCCAAGGCGGGCGCAACTGGGGATGGCGCGCGCTCGACGGCGTGCTGCTGGTCGGCTCGTTCGCCTTCATCCTGCATATCTTTCTCAACTACCAGTACTTTCTGGATCGCATCATCTACATCGATGCGCTCACCACCTCGGACAAGGTGAACGCGGTGATCGCGGTGCTGATCGTGTTGGAAGCGACACGCCGCGTGATCGGGTGGGCATTGCCCCTCACGGCAATCGCGTTCATGGTCTACGCGGCGGGCTTCACCAATGTCGAGTTCCCGGTCCTGCTCGAGCAGCTCTACTTGTCGACTGAGGGCATCTTCGGGTCGACGCTGGGCGTGTCGGCCTCTTACGTGATCCTCTTCGTGCTCTTCGGGGCTTTCATGGAGAAGAGCGGCACCGGCCAGCTTTTCATGGATTTCGCGCTCTCGCTCACCGGGCACACGGCGGGCGGACCGGGCAAGGTCGCCGTAGTGAGCTCGAGCCTCTTCGGCACTGTGTCGGGCAGCGCCGTGGCGAACGTCATGGTCGACGGGCCGATCACGATTCCGCTCATGAAGCGCACGGGCTTCCGCCCGCCATTCGCAGCCGCGGTGGAAGCGGTCGCTTCGACGGGCGGCCAGATCATGCCGCCGATCATGGGCGCGGCCGCGTTCGTGATGGCCGAGTTTCTCGCGGTGAGCTACTTCGAGGTGACGCTCTGGGCCGTGATTCCCGCGCTGCTCTACTACATCGCCGTCTTTTTTGCGGTCCACTTCGAAGCGAAGCGCCACGGTCTCGCCGGGGTGCCGCGCGCGCAGCTGCCGCGCCTCGGTCGGGTCATGCTCGATCGTGGCCACATGTTCATCCCGATCCTCATCGTGCTCGTCGGACTGACGCTGGGTTATTCCGCGCCGCTCTGCGCGCTGTGGGGCGCGCTCTCGTGCCTGCCGCTCGCGCTGCTGCGCAAGACGACGCGCGCAGGCATCACGTGGCGCACGGTGTTCCAGGCGCTCGAGGAAGGCGCACGGCACGCGCTGCCGGTGGCGATGGCCTGCGCGTGCGCGGGAATCGTGATCGGCTCCGTGACGATCACCGGGCTCGGCATCACGTTCACCCAACTCGTCCTGGCCCTCGCGCAGAACTCGCTCATCCTCGCGCTCGTGCTGACCGCGTTGGCGGGAATCATCCTGGGCATGGGCATGCCGACGACGCCCGCCTATATCGTGATGGTGGCGCTGCTCGTGCCCGCGCTCGTCAAGCTCGGGGCGGCCATTCCCGCCGCGCACATGTTCGCGTTCTACTTCGCGATCCTCTCGGCGATCACGCCGCCTGTCGCGCTGGCGGTGTTTGCCGCGGCCGGCCTCGCAAAAGCGAACATCTGGACCTCAGGGTGGGAGGCGATGCGCGCCGGCGCGCCGGCGTACATCGTGCCGTTCATGTTCATCTACGAGCCGGCGTTGCTCCTGATCGGCGATTGGCAGACGATCATGCTTGCCGTCGGCACCTCGATCATCGGTGTGGTCTCGCTCGCTTCCGGCCTGCACGGCTGGCTGCTTGGCCACGCGACGCGCTGGCAACGTGTCTTCCTCGTCGGCGCGGCGCTCTGCCTCATCAAGCCAGGCCTCATGACCGACATCGTCGGCTTCGGCTTGCTCGCTGTCGTGGCGGCGATCCAGGTGACGATCGGTCGCCGTCCGACTGCGCCCATCGGCTGACCCCCTCGTCGGCCTCCCGACAGGGCGTCGCTTTTTCCTGCTCCGCGGCACCTGTCCCGTGATGGGCGCGCGTCCCCGGCAGTAATTCACACCGCCCGCAACTTCATCGGCGGCCGAGAGAAGTAGGCCCTCAGCGGCACCCGGGCACGCTTGGCGAGGGCAGCGTCTAAAGTTAGTTTTCCTTTGCAAAACCGATAGGTACCGGCCGAAGGTCGATGACGCCGCGAAGCGTCAGCGCACCCCGGCCGCTAGCTGCCGGCAGGCGTCTCCCGCCGCCGATACCCCGCATCCGACCGCCGGTCGCCTGACCACCCGGAGGCTAGCCGCGGACGGATGGTGGGCCCGCCCCTTGCACGACCAGGAACCGGTACCGCGGGCAAGCCTACCCGAGGGGCTTGGAGAGCTTGGATGGCTCGGCGAATGCACAGGACGCGGCGTCTTTTTCTGGAGGAACTGGAATCCCGCCAGCTCCTCTCGGCCGACGTCGTCCCGCTGCCGACCGAGCCGGCGCCCCTGCCCAAGTCCGCCGTGCACGAGGCGGTCGTCGCCACGTTCTCGAGCGCCGCCTCGGTCGACCCCGCCGCGCTGATCGCGAGCTCCTACGAGCTCGTCTTCGTCGACCCGAGCGTGCCCGATGCGGCGCGCCTCATCGCCGACTTCGCCGCCCAGAACGCCGACCGGTCGCGCCGCTTCGACATCATCACGCTCGATGCCGATCGCGACGGCATCGAGCAGATCACCGCGGCGCTCGCCGGACGCATGCAGGTAGACGCCGTTCACTTCATCAGCCACGGCACCGACGGTGCGGTGCAGCTCGGGGGATCGTGGCTGAACGCCAACAGCCTCGCGGCCAATGCCGATGCCGTGGCTGCCTGGGGCAACGCGCTGAAGGAAAACGGGGACCTGCTCTTCTACGGCTGTGACCTCGCGTCGAGCGCGACCGGCCGTGCGCTCATGGACCGGATTGCGGAGCTGACCCGAACCGACGTGGCCGCCTCGACCGACAAGACCGGCGCTGCCGCGCAGGGCGCAAACTGGATTTTGGAGTATCACCACGGCGCCATCGAGGCCGCGGTGGCAGTCAGCGCCGAGGAGCAGGCCGCGTGGGCAGGAACGCTTGCCACCTACACGGTCACGAGCACCGCGGATGACGGCTCGGCAGGCACGCTGCGCTGGGCGATCAACCAGTCGAATGCGTCGGTGGGTGTCTACGACACGATCGCCTTCAATATTCCCGGCGCAGCGCCACACACAATCACGCTGTACGACGGACCCGATCTCGATACGATCGCCGATGCGCCGCTGCCCACCATTACCGACCGGGTGCTGATCGATGGCTGGACCGAGCCCGGATTCTCGGGCACTCCGCTCATCGTCATCGACGGCAACGACGCGCTCGGCAACGGCCTGACGCTCTCGAGCACCGCCGATGGCAGCACGATTCGCGGCCTGATCATCCAGAACTTCACCTACGCCGGGATCCTCATCCAAAGCGGCTCGGACGGCAACACCATCGTCGGCAACTGGATCGGCCGCATCACCCCGGCCGGCACGTCGGCGGCGAGCAGCCTCGCGAACGGCGACGACGGCATCGACATCCGCGGCGCCAACAACATCATCGGCGGAACGGCGGTGAACGAGCGCAACGTGATCGCCGGCAACAACGACAGCGGGATCTTCATCAGCGGCGCTGCGGCGACGGGCAACCAGATTCTGGGTAACTACATCGGCACCCTGCCGGATGGCACCACGGCACGCGCCAACGGCGACTACGGCATCGAGATCAACGGCGCATCAAACGTCACCATCGGAGCCGTGGTGGCGGGCGGCGGGAACGTGATCTCGGCCAACAACTTCGGCGGCATCTACCTCGGCGGCAACGCGGACAACATCACGATCTACAACAACCGGATCGGCACGAATGCGTCCGGCGCGGGGGCGCTCGGCAACAGCGGTCACGGGATCGAGATTCAGGGCGGCGGTGGTGCTGGCAGCAGTCCGACGGGAGTCACGATCGGCGGGACCGGCGCGAACCAGGCAAACACGATCGCCAACAACTCGGGAGACGGAATCCAGATCTCGGGCGCGGCGTCCGGCGTGTCGATCATCGCCAACGCGCTCTATTCGAATAATGGACTCGGAATCGATCTGGTCGGCGGGACGGAGAACTTCGACGGCCAGACGCTGAACGACGATCCAGCGACGTGGAGCGCAACGAACCGTGATCTGGACAGCGGCCCGAACGGTCTGCAGAACTTCCCCGGCTTCACCGCCGGCCCGCGCATCAGCGGCGGGAACCTGATCGTCTCGGGAGAGTTGAACAGCACGCCTTCCACGACCTTCACGATTCATTTCTACAAGAGCACCGTCCAAGGCAGCCCGAGCGGCTACGGCGAGGGCCAGACCTACCTGGGCTCGACCAACATCATTTCCAACGCATCCGGGTTCGCGTCGTTCACCAACTTCAGCTTCGCCGCCGCCGTCGCTGCGGGCGAGTACATCACGATGACGGCGACGAACAACACGACGGGCGACACGTCGGAGTTCTCGCTCGCCATCGCCGCGGTCGCCAATCCGGCCAACAACACCATTTCCGGGACGATCTACGAGGACATCGCGGGCGACGGCAGTCTGGTCGGCGACCCGCGCCTCGCCAACGTGCGAGTGCGCCTCTTCCGCGACACCGGGGACGGCACTCCCGGCGCCACCGACACCTTCATCGCATCGACGCTCACCAACGCGTCGGGCGGCTACACCTTCTCCGGGCTTGTCAGCGGCGCGACCTACTGGGTCGTCGTCGACTCGAAGACCGTCGCACCCAACGCCGGCATCAGCGGCGGATTCACTCAAGGCGACATCTGGGCCGAGCAAACCTACGCGCCGACTGGCGCGGTGAGCTTCGACGGCGCGACGCACAGCTATACGACCACGTTCGGCTGGTTCTACGGCGGCAAGCAGGCGAACGCCTCCGACGACAGCAGTGACGCGGCGGCCTCGCTCACGACCTCCGAGCACATGGCCCGCGTCACGATCAATGGTAGTGGCACCCCGATGACCCACGTCGACTTCGGGTTCAGCTTCAACGCCGTCACCAACTTGCTTGGCGGCGACGCGACCGACCACGACGCCGGCGCGAACCGCACCGTGCAGGGCTCGCTCAGGCAGTTCATCCAGAACGCCAACGCGGTGAGCGGCTCAAACGCAATGCACTTCGCCCCGGCCGTCGCCACCAACGACGCCGGCGGCGGCGGCAACTGGTGGCAGCTCGTCGTGACCACCCAGCTGCCGACGATCACCGGCGCTAGCACCACTATTGACGGCACCGCCTTCGACACTCGCGATTACCTCATCACGCTCGACACCAACGCCGGAAACCTCGGCGCAGGCGGGACCGTCGGCACGTCCGCACTGGGTCTCGGCCAGACCGCGCGACCCGAGCTCGAGATCCAGGACGGCGGCGGCACCCAGTACGGCATCCGGGTCGACGCGGCCAACGTCACGATCCGCGACCTTGCGATCTGGGGTTTCCAGGACAACATCTATCTCGCGAGCGACGCCGCCGACAACGTCTGGATCGAGAACAACATCATCGGGGCGCCGGCGCACACCTTCGCCGACCCCGACGCGCTCTACGGCGCGGGGACGCGCACCGAGCGGCAGGGCATCAACGTCGAGGGCGGCGACGGCGGCACCATTCGCAACAACCTGATCGGCTTCAGCGGCTTTGGCGGCATTCGCCTCGGTGGCGGAGCCGACGCGGTCACGGGCTGGATGATCGAGCGCAACGAGATCCGGCGGAACGGCCTGCTCAACTCCGGACAGGACGGCATCGACCTCGACCAGAACGTCTCGAGCACCACCATCCAGCGCAACCTGATCACCGACAACCGCTCGCCGGGCATCCATTTCTGGCAGAACGCGTCGTCCAACGCGGTGCGCGACAACACCATCACGGGGAACGCCTGGGGCAACGCGATCGACATCTTCGGCGTCGGCTTCGACAACCCGGGCGCCGCGAACCTCGTCGAGCGCAACATCATCACCGGCAACACCGGGCCCGGCATCATGGTGCGCGAGGGCGTTGGCGGCCCCGCGATTGCGGGCGGCTATGCGCGGATCTCGCAGAACTCGATCGACGGCAATATCGACCCGGACGGTGCCGGCGGCGTTCCAGGACTCGGCATCGATCTCGTGGGCGGCACCGAGAGCACTGGGGGGGTGACCGCTAACGATGCGCTCGACGCCGACGCCGGCCCGAACGCCCTGCAAAACGCGCCAACCATGTACGCGGCAGGCATCAACGGCACGAACGTCACCTTCTACGGGCGGATGAACGCCGCGGCGAACACCGCCTATCGCGTCGAGCTGTTTGCGTCGCCGACGGCTGACCCGAGCGGCTATGGCGAGGGCGCACGCTACCTCGGGTTCGCCGACGTGACCACCGATGCATTCGGCACTGCGGTCATCAACGTCACGCGCGTCGTTTCCGGTCCTGCGCTCCTCGGCGGCGAGATGATCACCGCGACCGCAACGCGCGCGAACGGTGGCTTCTCCTCGTTCTTCGAGACGTCGGAATTCTCCAATGCGGTCATTGCGCAGAGCCTGTCGGTCTCCGGGGTCGTCTACCACGACGTGAATGCAGACGCGACCGTGTCCGGCGGTGAAGGCACGTTCACCGGCGCCACAGTGCGCCTCTACGTCGATGACGGCGACGGCGTCATCGACAGCGAAGATCTCTTGGTCGCGACGACGGTCACCGACGGGGGCGGCGCCTACACGTTTTCGTTCCTCGGCAACGCGACCTACTGGGTCACGGTCGACTCGCGCACGCTCGGCGCCGCCGCATACCACGGCTCGGGCTTCATCGGCGCCGCCGCGGCCGATGACGTCTGGGCGGAGCAGACTTACGGCATCGCCGGCGCGGCGCAGGGCGCGGGCTTCCTGGGCGCGAGCGGGGCGCTGTACGGCGGGCGAAACGTCCTGGTGTCTGACAACGCGGCGGCAGGCCTCACCAGTGCCGAACACATCACCCGAGCGGTCGTCGCGGGCGCGAGCACGGCGAACATCGACTCCGGATTCTCGTTCGTCGCGATCGTCAACGACCGCGGCGACGCGACCGACGACGACGCGGCCGCCGACCGGATCCAGCAGGGCACGCTGCGCCAGTTCATCCTGAACTCCAATGCCATCGCGGGCACGCAAACCAGCGAGTTCCAGATCGGCGCCGTGGGGTCGACGCAGACGATCCTGGTGAGCGGCGCAGCGCTGCCACGCCTCGAGAACACAGTGAATCTCGATGCATGGACGCAGGGCGCGCCAGGCTACACCGGGCCGCCGCTCGTCATCCTCGACGGCAACGACCTCGCTGGAGACGGGCTGCAACTCGGCGCGAATGCGGATGCGTCGCTCGTCCGCGGCTTCGTGATCCGCGACTTCAATGGCGACGGGATCGAGATCCAGGCCGGTTCGAACAGCAACGTCATCGTGGGCAACTACATCGGCCGGCTCACGACGGGCGGCGCCGACGCCGGTGCGGGCGAAGCAAACGCTCAGCATGGCATCGCAGTGCTCGGCGCGACCGGAACGACGATCGGCGGCATCGGAGCCGGAATGGCGAACGTGATCTCCGGAAACCTCGGGCACGGCATCTTCCTCGACAACGGCGACACGAGCACGATCCAGGGCAACTTCATCGGCACCAACGCCGCGGGCAATGCCGTGATCGGCAACGCCCAGGAAGGCCTGCACCTGCAGAATGGGTCGGCCTCGAACGTGGTCGGCGGCGTCGGCGCGGGCAACACCATTGCCGGTAATGGCTGGGGCGGCATCCGGCTCACCGGGCTTGGCACCGACCAGAACCGCGTGCAGGGCAACTGGTTCGGCACCAACAGCGGCGGCGCCGTGCTCGGCCAGGGCTTCGGCAACGTCGAGCTCGACAACGGCGCGCGCTTCAACCTGATCGGCGGCGTGAACGCCGGCGAGGGCAACGTGATCGCCTACGCGGAGGACGACGGGATCTACTCCTACGACGGCGGCGCGAACAGCCATTCCAACGCGTTCCTCGGCAACCGCATCTTCGGCAACGAAGTCGTGGGCGGCCCCTTCGACGACGGGGTCAACACCGACGGGATCGGCATCGATCTCGAAGGCGGAGCGCAGGATGTCTACAACGTCACCGCGAACGATGTCGGCGACGGCGACCCCGGTCCGAACCTGCTGCAGAACTACCCGGTGCTCAGCGCCGCGACCACCGATCTTGCCCAGGTCAACATCACCTGGTCGCTCAACAGCAACGCCAGCACCACCTACCGGATCGAGTTCTTTGCCAACGCCGCGCTGGATGCGAGCGGCTACGCGCAGGCCGAGCGCTTCCTCGGTGCCGTCCAGGTCGCGACCGACGCGAGCGGCAACATCGCCTCGCGCACCGACAGCTTCGCGGGTCTCGTCAACATCGGTGAGTACGTCACCGCGACCGCCACTCGCATGGTCGCACCGGGTGCGGGCGCCGCGGGCACCAGCTACACCCACAGCTCTGAGTTTTCCGCGGCACGCGTCGTCGATCCGGTGAACACCGCCCCGGTCAACACCGCCCCGGGTCCGCGTTCAGTCGCCGAGGACACGCTACTCACCTTCACGGGGGGCAACACGATCTCGGTGGCCGACGGCCAGAACAACGTGACGACCATGCGGCTGACCGTCGCGAACGGCGTGTTGAACGTTACGCTGTCCGGCACGGCGAGCATCAGCGCGGGGGCGAACAACTCGGCCGACCTGACGATCTCCGGCACGCAGGCCGAGATCAACGCATCGGTCGCGAGCCTGACCTACCAGGGCAATCTGAATTACAACGGCCCCGACACTCTCACGGTCCGGTCCACCGACAGCGGCGGCCTGTTCGACGAGGACACGATCGCTATCACCGTCACCCCGGTGAACGACGCCCCCGTGGCGGTGAACGACACCGGCACGGCGGTCGAAGCGGGCACCGCCCCCGGCACCAACGCCACTGGCAACGTGCTCACCAACGACACCGACGTCGACACCGGCGACACCAAGACCGTGACCGCGATCCGCACCGGTCCCGAGGCCGGCGCGGGCACCGCCGGTACCGTGGGCGTGGCGCTGGTCGGCACCTACGGCACGCTCACGCTCGACGCCACGGGCGCCTACACCTACGTCGTCGATGACGCCAACGCCGCGGTGCAGGCGCTGCGCCTCGCAACCGACACCCTGAGCGAGACCTTCACCTACACGATGCGCGACACTGCCGGCGCCACCGACCTCGCCGAGCTCACCATCACCATCCAGGGCGCCAACGATGCGCCTGTTGCGGTGAACGATGCCGCCGCCGTGCAGGAGGATGTGACACTCGTGGCCGCGGGCGACGTGCTCGCGAACGACACCGATGTGGACGCTGGCGACACGAAAACCGTCAGCCAGGTCAACGGCTCGGCGCTCAACGTCGGCGCGGCCGTCCTAGGGACCTACGGCAGCGTGCAGATCGACGCCAACGGCGCCTACACCTACACGCTCAACAACGCCGCGCCCATCGTCCAGGCACTCGCCGCCGGCCAGACCGTGACCGATGTCTTCACCTACCAGATGCGCGACACCGCCGGCGCCGTCTCGACGGCCTCGCTCACCGTCACCATCACCGGCACCAACGATGCGCCCGTGGCAAACGATGACGCCGCCGCCGTGCAGGAGGATGTCACCCTCGTGGCAGTGGGCGATGTGCTCGCGAACGACACCGACGTGGACGCCGGCGACACGAAAACCGTGAGCCAGGTCAACGGCGCCGCGGGCAACGTCGGCGCCGCCGTCGCCGGCACCTACGGCAGCGTACAGGTCGACGCCAACGGCGCCTTCACCTACACACTCAACAACGCCGCGCCGATCGTCCAGGCGCTGGCCGCCGGCCAGACCGTGTTCGACGTCTTCACTTATCAGGTGCGCGACACCGCTGGCGCTACCGCCACC
>JBFJOO010000019.1:0-54449 GCA_041617635.1 Burkholderiales bacterium
GAGCACTCTTCTTGAGCGCTTGATTGAACTGCGCGACGGTGTTGTGAATGATCGCGTTACCGTCAAGCGACGCGAGCAGCAGCAACCCGAGCAGAGTCTGCTGAAGAAGAGTTTTCCGTGGCTCTTCATTCTTGCGCTCATCATCGTGGTGGCCTTTGTGTTTGGCGTATGAGCGCTCCAACCGCACGATCGGCGCGGACCGTTTGCCAGCGGCGTTGCCGCTGGCAAACGGGCGGTCATCGTGGTCGTTGGGCGTCCGCTGGGAGTATCGGACCGCTCGAAAGGAGATGCGGATGACCGACGAAGCAAAGACCGAGCGCCAGCGCGTCATCGGCGTTTTCAATCGGGCGGCGGCCACCTATGACCGGACAGGCCCTCGGTTCTTCTCGCATTTCGGCGAACACCTTGTAGGGGTCGCCCAGCTCACTCCCGGATTGCGTGTGCTTGATATAGCGGCTGGACGCGGCGCAGTTCTGTTCCCTGCAG
Organism: Burkholderiales bacterium; assembly: GCA_041617635.1. GTDB lineage: Bacteria > Pseudomonadota > Gammaproteobacteria > Burkholderiales > SG8-39 > JAABRB01. The sequence continues at coordinate 487 of JBFJOO010000019.1, forward strand.
CTAGTCGGGTTGGCTCGACCGGACGGGCTGTTGGCATCGATCTCTCTGACGACATGGTGGGCGAGACTACCAAGGAGGTTCATGACGCTGGATGGGAAAATGTTGAAATGCATCTTATGGATGCCGAGCATTTGCGGTTCCCGGACGGCACGTTCGATCGAGTTCTTTGTGGGTTTTCGCTGTGGTTCTTCCCTCACCCGGACGAAGCTCTTTGCGAGTTTCTGCGCGTCCTTACGCCGGGGGGCCGCGTCTGCCTAACTACATGGGCGCAAGACTGCCCGGCCCTTTGCTTTGCGCGTCAAGTATTGCGTCCGCACCTACCGGCGGGTACTACGGGACACCTCAAGCAAGGGACACCACAATTTGATACGCCCACCCAGTTGCAGGGAGCGCTATGCGAAGCTGGCTTCAACGACGTCGAGGTTTCGGTCGAAGACGCCGAGTTCACCTATGTCGACGAGGAAGAATGGTGGGCTTCACTGTGGGCTCAAGGAGTGCGCGGACAACTCGAAAGGCTTACGCCACTCGCACTCGAGCAGTTAAGGGCTGATTTTCGAAGGGAGCTCCAAGCATTTCGCCAGCCCGATGGGTTTCATTTGGTGTTCCGCGCGCTTGTTGCTCTTGGAACGAAGCGCTTGTGACTTCAGCGGTCGACGGATGGACGTGCCGGACGCCCAACCACACGTTCGAGCGGACCGCCCGCCCGCGGGGCTGGCGGGTACCCACACCGCTTCGCGGCTCGGCGACCGCTCAACGTGAGCGTTAGGCCGCAAGGAAAGGGAAGTCGGCATGCAGCTGAGAGTTGTCACCTTCGCAGCGCTGCTCATAGCTCTTGGGCACGGCGCGAGCGCGCAGTCGCAAGGGACAGTCGCCGAGCGCGTAACGGGTGATGCGGTGAACACCACCAACCAGTCGAAAGGGCTCATCTTGTTGGCAGTGCGGTGGGACCGCAGATGGAATTGCGCTGGCTTCGAGAATGCGCAGCTCCGTGTCATTGCGTTCGATAGGCTGCCTACTACGAAGGCCCACGATGCGGCCCCGGACATCCTGCTCGATGATGCGCCGCTTCTCATGACCAAACCGGTCTTTGAAAGCTATGCGTTTCAGGTCGATCCGGGTGACTATGGACTGAGCCGCCTCGAAATAAAGGTTGCGAAGTCGCGCTCGGATGTTGGGTTCTTTAGGGTGCCTCGAAGCAAGTTTCTCAGTGACGGGAAATCTCTTGGAGGCACTTTTACTGTCAGTGCTGGCGAGGCAGTTTACCTAGGGCACTTCTATCTCGACTGCCACCAACAACCCATACTATGGCGCTACTATCCCGAGGGTCGCGAGGGGTTCAACGGATATCTTGTTTCACTGAAAAAGATTTATCCGGTGCTCGACATTGAGAAGGTGGTCTTCCGCCTCTTCCAGACGAAAGAATTTGGGCAGGACTACAAGCTCCCATGACCACGTGGCCTAACAGCGCAGTGCACCGGACTCGCGCAAAAGCGGCGCGCGCCGATGACTGCGAACGTTAGGTGCCATGATCAGCGCACACAAGTGGCTGCTCCGAACCATGGAGGAGTTGCCGGTGTCTCTGGACTCGCCGGCCTCGCGTCGCGCTCGATCGAAGGCGGTTTGATTCAAAAAAGCGCAGAATCATGAACGCCGGGTCATCCGGCATACGGAGGCACAGATGGCAATCAGTCTCTATGCTTGGCCGCAAAGCTCTGGGACGCGTGTCTCATGGGCACTCGAGGAGCTCGGCGTTCCCTACGAGTACATCCAGCTGGACGGAAAGAAGAACGAACACCGCACGCCGCAGTATCTCGCCATCAACCCGGTCGGGAAGGTGCCGGGGCTGGTGGACGGCGAGCAGACGTTCTTTGAATCCGGCGCGATACTGCTCCACCTCGGCGACAAGTACGGCGTCGAGAGAAAACTATGGCCGGCCGCCGTTGGCCAGGCCCGCGCCGATGCGACTTGCTGGACGGTGTGGGCGGTGGCCGACTTTGGCAACTACCTGATGCAATACGCGTACCATGGGCTCGACTCGCCCGTCTCCTACAAGCCCGAGGACCGCAGCAAAGCCTGCGCAGAGTACAACCGCTCGCAACTTGTCCGCGGGCTCGATTCGCTGCAGACCCGACTCCAGGATCGCGAGTGCCTCCTGGGCGCCTTCTCGCTCGTCGATATCGCGGCCGCGAGCTGGCTGCAGCTGGGCACCATGTTCGGCATCAAGCTCGACAGCCATCCGCGCGTGGCCGATTGGCTCAAGCGCTGCAGCGAGCGTCCAGCATGCCGGCGGGCACGTTAGAGCACAGTCGACCCAGGAGCGTCCGACCGTGACGATCGACGCCCAACAACGCGATGCAGCGGCCCGTTTTACAGCGGGCCTTCTTTTCGCGGCCGCTGATCGCGATCGTGAGGCTTCGCCCACGCTGATCCACCGGGAGGACTGATGCCTGACGATCCGATGTATCACGATGGGATGCGGCAACTTCAGGACATCCGTGAAACGCGGCGCCTAGCTGACCGCCTGGAGCAGGTAACAGTTCGCGCGGCGTTTACCGACGAGGACCGCGCGTTCATTCAGAGATGCCCGATGTTCTTCATAGCAACAGCCGATACCCGTGGTCACCCTGACTGTTCCTACAAGGGTGGGCTGCCCGGGTTCGTGCGCGTCCTGGACGATCGCACCCTTGCTATTCCCGACTACGATGGGAATGGCATGTACCGAACCTGGGGAAACGTGCTCCTCAACCCGCATGTCGGGCTACTGTTCCTGGATTTCGAGCAACCAAAGCGGCTCCGCGTCAACGGCACTGCTCGGGTCGTGGAAGATGATCCGCTGCGCACCGAGTACCCCGGGTCTGTTTTTGTTGTTCGCGTCACGGCAACGAGAATCTTTCCGAATTGCCCTCGCTACATACACAAGATGCAACTAATCGAACACTCGACATATGCGCCGCGGCCCGAGTACACGCCACCCGTTCCGGCGTGGAAGACGTTTGACGTTTTCCGCGATTCTCTGCCACGTCGCGACCGCGCCGAAGACAAGCAGGAGTGAGCCCAGCCGCCAGTCGCAGCGGACCCGTGCGAGCGGGCTTCGCCGCTTCGCGCGGGCCGCTGAACCGAGTCGTTGCGTTCCACCCCATGAAGTACTCAACGTGATCAGAAACGCGTTCTACGCAATTCACGAACTGACGCCATCATGCCGCCACGCGCACCTCTCGCTGCCGAACGGCATCTGAGACAGGGCCTCGTCGCGCTGCGCTCGGGCGCGTGGCAGGAGGCGCGCCGTGCCTTCGAGGCCGCGCTCGCCAGCGCCGAATCGGCCGAAGCGCTCGAAGGACTGGGTACCGCGGCCTGGTGGCTCGACGACGGGGACACGACGCTGCAGGCGCGCGAACGCGCCTTCCAGTTGTACCGTCGACGCGCCGAGCATGCGGCCGCTGCGCGGGTCGCTGCAGAGCTCGCGGAGGACCACGTGTATTTCCGCAGCGAGCCGGCGGTGGCGCGCGGCTGGCTCAAGCGCGCTCGCCGTCTGCTCGAGGGCCTGCCGCTTGTCGCCGAGCACGGCTGGCTCGAGGTGTTCGAGGCCGACTTTGCGATTTTCCTGGACAACGATCCCGCGCTGGGATTGCAGCACGCGACGCTGGCGCACGACATCGGGCGCCGTCTCGGACTGGTCGACCTCGAGATGCTGGCCATGGCGCTGCAGGGCCTGGCGCTGGTCAGCTCCGGCAAGGTCGCCGAAGGCATGCCGCGGCTGGACGAGGTGGCCGTGGCGGCGATGTCGGGTGAGATGACCGATCTGCTGGCGATCGGCTTTGCCTGCTGCTACCTGATTACCGCCTGTGAGCGGGCACGCGACTTCGATCGTGCTGAACAGTGGTGCAAGCGAGTCGATACTTTCTGCAAACGAACGCAGTTCGGCACGCTGTTCTCGATCTGCCGGATCCAGTACGCCTCGATTCTGCTGTGGCGCGGCGAATGGCACGAGGCCGAAACCGAGCTTCAGTCCGCGTTGCGCAACCTGACACCGACGCATCGGGGGCACGGGCTCGAGGCCGTCGTGCGGCTGGCTGAGTTACGGCGCCGGCAGGGGCGCGGCAAGGAGGCCGTCGCCTTGCTCAAGCAGGCGGCCGACCACCCGCGATCGCTGCTGGAGCGCGCGGGGCTCGCGCTCGACAGCGGCGATGGCGAAGCGGCCGTGCAGCTCGTGCAGCGGTTTTTACGTAAGGTCGTGGTCGACAACAACGTCGACCGGCTGCCCGCGCTGGAGCTCCTGCTGCGCGCAGAGCTCGCGCGCGGCAACGGCAACGCCGCCGAGCGCGTGTTGGCCGACATCCAGGCGGCTGCCGCCCAGGTCACGACCCAGGCGCTGCGAGGGGCCGCGCGGATGGCCGAGGGGCTGGTCGCGGCGCATGCGGCCGATCATGAGCGCGCCTGCCACGCGCTCGAAGACGCGATCGATCTTTACAAGCGCAGCGGCGCTGAATTCGAGAAGGCGCGCGCGCGCCTGGAGCTTGCGCGTTCGCAGTTTGTGCTCGGACGCGACCTCGAGGCCCGCGCCGAAGTCGAGGCGGCGCTCGATGCATTCGTGCGGCTCGGCGCCGAACGTGAACGGCGCCGGGCCGAGGACTTGCTGCAGGAGAAGCATTCGCCGCCGCGGCAATCCGGACTGACCAGTCGCGAGCGCGAGGTCCTGCACTTTCTCGCGCAGGGCCTGAGCAACCCGAAGATCGCCAAGGAGCTGAGGGTCAGCGAGTTCACGATCAAGCGGCACGTCGCCAACATTCTGACCAAGCTGAACCTGCCGACGCGCGCCGCCGCGGCGGCCTACGCCGCACGCCAAGGTCTGGCCTAAGCCAGGCCGCCCGCATGGTCCGATCGGACCATGCCTGTCTCCGATGCACCGATGGCCCGGTCAGGCGAAGCCGCGGCCGGCGCTTCGGCCTAGCGTATGCGCCACGCTGCCGATGCCACTGTATCCCGCCCGGCAGCGAACTCAACTGAGCAACCAACCGGAGACGCTGAATGAACAACATGGCCATCATCGTCCGCGAGGACGCCTACGACAAGATTCTTACTCCGCTTACCTTTGCCCAGGTCCAGGCTGCCGAAGGCGTCAACGTGGACATGCTGTTCGTGCTGTGGGCGGTACGTGCGCTGACCGAGCAGGGTGCGCGTTCGCTTCGGATCGATGCGAATCACGCCGCCGATGAAACGGCGCTGCGCGAACGCATGATCGAGGAGGGCGACCCGACCGATATCTACGACTTCCTGAGAATGCTCAAGAAGACCGGCAAGGTCAGTTTCTATGCCTGCAATCTTGCGGCCTGTACCTTCGGGGTCGACGAGACGAACCTGATTCCAGAAGCCGAAGGCATCGTCAAGGCGACGTGGTTCCTGAACGAGAAGGCCGTAAAGGCCGATCACTGCCAGTACTTCTAAGAAGGAAATAACGATGAATGCCAGCAAGGAGCTTGTTGTTCTCGTCACGCGTGGCACGGACCACGAACTGTCTTCGGTCGCCTTCACGATTGCCTGCGGCGGCATCACCGCCGGCATGAAGGTCTACGCGTTCCTCGTCAGTTCCGCCGTGGACCTGGTGCGGCGCAAGGCGGTCGACCTCACGCACGTTCCGCCGCTCGATCCATTGAAATCGCTGATCGAAGATTTCCTGGCCCGGGGCGGCACGATCTGGGCCTGCCCGCCCTGCGTGAAGGCGCGCAGCTACACGCAGGAGGACCTGATCTCCGGCGTGACCATTCAGGGCGCCAGCGCGATGCACGAGCGGCTGAAGGCGGGCGCGGCCAGCCTGAGCTTCTAGCGGCCGGCTTAGATTATCCAGGTGCACGGTGTGGGTCCCTGGTCGATCACCTACCTGAATCCGGCCGACGACCAGAAGAGCCAATAGCGGGGCTTGCGACGCGCGATGACGCAGGGGGCGCGGCGGTGCAGGCAGGCACCGCCGCGCTATTTCTTGCGCGGCTCAGGATGCACAGGAGCATTCCAATAAAACGGTTCCGTCTGCGAAAACGGCGATTCGCCTCTTGTGGCATTCGGCTAACATCGCGCTCAAGACAACCACGGCCAGCGCGCTGCCTCTGGCTCACCGGAAGCCGTTGCATCCTTGTATGCCCAGATGGGCATATCGTCATCAATCGCGGTGAGCCATGGATTGGTCGCAAAGGCATCGCTGAAATGGCCGGCGGCTTTTTTGCCGACGTTCTGGATCTCAAGCTGGTATGCGACGAGGTGCGTTGCGCTGGCAATCATGTCGCGTACTTCTGGACCTTCACTGGGACACACGCTGCCACGAAGAAACCACTCCGAGTTGCCGGGTGGCAAGAATGGGATCTCGATTCTGACCTGAAGGTTGTTGCATCGCGGGGTTGGTACGACGCCGTTGACTACGAGCGTCAGACCACGGCCCGTTAGCGGCACAGCGCTCCCAGCATGGCTCGGATCAATACGTACGGCGTACTTGCGGCGCTCTCGTGGTTGGAATACGCTGCTCGGAGCGAGCCTGCCAGGCGATCGTTGCCACCTGCGCGACTCGTGCTCTAAAGGAGGAGACGATGAAATTTCATGTTACGGGGACCAGTGGTTCGGAGGATCCGACAAAGGCCACGCTTGTGTTCTTGCACGCAAAGGGCGCAAAAGAGGCGGGCCATGATGTTTCGATCTCGCTGTTGGGAGATTCGGTTGTGATGCTAAATCCGACGATTGCCAAGAACATTCAAGGCGTCGGATTGCCGCCGCTGACCGAACTGATCAGTTACGCGAAGGAAAACGGCATACCGGTCTATGGCTGAGGGCTCTGCTGCTCGGCCCGTGGGGTCGGGGAAGAACACAGCAAAGCCTTGGGCGGAAAATATATCAGTCCGAAGATCCAAGCCGAGATGTGTGCAAGCGCAGATCGCACGGTCTTTCTCTAGCGAGCGACTCAAGAACATTCCCGTGCGCTACGGGCAACAGAAAGCCGCTTAGCCCGTATGCGCACTTCCACAAACCCCGCCTCGGCGGGGTTTGTTCTGGTGCGACGCGATGCAACCCAACCTGCGCACGGTCCCACAACGGCCCCTCGCTCTCAGGATTGTGGCGCTCGCCGTGGCGCTCTTTGGGGGCGCGGGCATCGGGCTCCTGCTCGCCGCCTGGCTTGCACCCGGCTCCCACCTCGCCTTGATCTCAAGCTTCCTCTTCCTTCCGGCGGTCCTTGTCGTGGGCTTTCACACCTGGCTCGGATTCGCCCTCCTGCTTCTCGCGCCACACCTGATCAGGCGCCTCGCCGGGAGCTCGCCACCGCCTGCCCCACGAGGACACGTGATTCCGCCAGGTGCGTGGTCCTTCCTACCCGTCGGCTCAATCTTCGGCCTGCTCGGCGGCGCAGCGGCCGGCCTTCTCTTTTCCAGCGGTTCGGCGCTGGTCGCTACACTTGCCTACTGGGCCGTCGGCACCGCCTATGGAGGCGCCCTTTGGCACCTTGCTCGAGCCGGGTACCTGCCTTTTCCAGAGTCGGATTAGCGCCCACAATTGATGCATCACTGCCAACTGCGGAGTGTCCAGTGAGTCCACAGCCGCTCATCGCAGTCCGCGATGTCGAAGCGAGCAGTCTTTGGTATCAAGGCGTGCTGGGGTTCACGAGCGGGCACGGGGGCTCCGCGTACGAGCAACTTGTCGCAGACGGGAGAATGGTGATGCAACTACATCACTGGGATAGCCATCAGCATCCACATCTGGGGGACCCTGAATCCCAACCTTACGGCAATGGCGTGGTGCTTTGGTTTCAGACCGACGACTTCGCGGAAGCCCTCCGGCGAATTCGGGCACACCGGGCCCAAATTATCGAAGGACCCAATACCAATCCCAATGCGAATCACCGCGAGGTCTGGCTTCGGGATCTTGATGGGTATGTAGTTGTTGTCGCCGGGCCTTACGGGGACCTCGGCTCGACTGAGGGTTGACATGGCACCCAGTCGACTTCGAGTTCTGGGTGCAGGTCTGTATCTCCTGCTGTGTGCGTCGTTGGCCGGATGCAGCGTTTCTCCGGCCTATGTGGTCGATCCCCAGCCGCTAGAGGCCGGAACGCTGCCGATTCCGGATGTAGCGGTGCAGATACCCCAGATGGGGCCGTGCACTGATGCAGCCGATCGCACGCTGCGTTTCAACTCGCACTACCCGACTACCATCCTTGTGCATGGCTGCAACGGGTCCGCGGGACGATTTCGCTCGCTGGCCCAGCTTCAGGCATTCCATGGCCAGCAGACACTGTGTTTCAGCTACGACGATCGCGACAGCCTCGTGCGCAGCTCCGACCAGCTCATCACTGCGCTCGATGCACTGGCCGGCCACCTGCGTCATCGCAACGTGACGGTGATCGGCCACAGCATGGGAGGGCTCGTCGCGCGCAAGGCGATGGAGCGCTCGCGCACTAGCGAGTCGCGACGCGACGACGTGGCCGTGAATCTCGTCACGGTCTCGGCGCCCCTGGCGGGCATCGCGGTCGCCGACCCCTGCGGGAATCAAGCGCTGCACTGGCTCAGCCTCGGCGGCGTTCCCGCAATATGCTGGGCGGTCACTGGCGACAACTGGTACGAGATCACCGCGGCGTCCGAATTCATCCGGCGACCAGGCCCGCTGCTGCCGTCGGTGCGACGCTACCTGAAGGTCGTCACGGACGAGCGTGATACCTGCCGCCGCAGGAGCGCGACCGGATCCTGCCTCGAAAGCGACTTCATTTTCAGCCTGCCCGAGCAATACAACCCAGTCATCGATGCCTACCCGCAACTGACCAATGTCCAGGTCGATGCGGGCCACGTCGAGATCGTCGGCTACAAGGGTGTCGCTCCGCGCAAGCTGCTAGCGATATTGCAGGAGCAGGGCGTGATCGCGCCCACGCCGCCGGAACGGCGGGCAGCGCTGGACCGGCTGCTGGCGGATCTTTACTGACTTCGTGGGGAGCATCCCGTCGTGCGCAGCTGTGCTTAGTCGTTAGGTGCCGACCGACACGAGAGGAACACTGTGGACATTGAGAAGTTCATGCAAGGCTACAAGCGCGCCTGGGAGCAGCGAGACGAGTCCCTGTTCGTCGCCCTCTTCGCTGCGGATGGCGAATACCACAACACGCCGTTTGCCGTTCAGCGCGGCCATTTGCAGCTCGCCGAATACTGGCGCCGCGTGAAGCTCCAGGAAGATGTGCGCGTCACCTATGAAGTGTTGGCGTCTATGCCCACCAGCGGCATTTCCCACTGGCACGTCATGTACCAGGTGGCGTCAGAAGAGCTCTTCCAAATTTGGGCCAAGTCCACCGGGACAAACCTCATCGCACGAAAGCCGGGGGATCCTCTGCCTCGAATGGTTCTCGACGGCGTATTGAAGGCCGAGTTCGAGGCTGGTACGTGTCACACCTGCAAGATTTGGTGGCATAGCATGCCGCTACCGTAATGAGCCGCATCGCTGCGGCGCCTAACCACTCGCTCAAGCGGACGCTCTGCAAGCGAGCCGCTGGTTTACGGTCTGGCCAATACGGGCCTCATTCATGGAAAGGAACCTGGTTCGCAGTTCGATGGATCCCCATCGCTTCGCTGAGAATGCGGCCTAACCCTACTGCGCACCTCGGCGCCCTGAACCGCAGCGTTGTGCGCCATAGAACCTGGCAGACATCCCGCGCATATTGCTCATGCTGGCAACCCTAGCGATTCTCGTTTGTGTTGGCGCCGGAACGGTCGGCGGCGTGTTCTTCGCCTTTTCCGCATTCGTGATGAAGGCGCTCGCGCAGCTGCCTGCGAGCCAAGGCCTCGCGGCCATGCGACGCATCAACGTTGTCGTGCTCAATCCGCTATTCTTGGGCGTGTTCATGGGCACAGCCGTGCTGGCCGCGGGGTGCGTGATCGTGGCGTTCTTCCCGTGGACACCCCTGCGTTCACCGTTATTGCTCGCTGCAGGCCTTCTCTACCTTGTGGGCTCGTTCTTGGTCACCATCGTGTTCAACGTGCCACGGAACGAACGGCTCGCGCGCCTCGGCGATGAAACGTCCGAAGGCTCAGCCTATTGGCCGGTGTACGTCGCCGAGTGGTCCAGGTGGAACCACGTGCGCACCGCAGCATCGCTGGCGTCAGCGGCGTGCAGCGCCGCCGCGTTGACGTACTGATCGCCTCTGTATGTCGTGCTCGTTAGCGCCACAAGTCACGCTCAGGACATGACGCCTGTCCCTACGCTAAAGCCGACCGCCGCACCGCTCGGCCACGATTCCCCGCTCGAGACGCGCTTGTCGATCAAGACCTCCTCGCGTATGAGATCATCTGGGCGGCTGCGGGCACGCCACATGCCGTCGTTTCCCTCACTCCCGGGCAGCTCGTCGCGGCCACGAAAGCGCATGTCCTTGCGGTCAGCGCGCGGGCGGAGTGACCGGATCATGAGCCCAGCAGTGCGGGAATCGTTTTCAGGTTGAGCGTGGCAGTCCGCGCAACGGTTGCAGAAAGAGTCTCGCCGAACGGTCGGCGTCGAAGCAGGGAAACGAGGAGAACAAATGAACCTGGTCAAGATTGTCGGCATTCTGCTGATCGTCGCGGGAGTCCTGGGCGTCGTGTTCAGCAGCTTCAGCTTCACCAAGGAAACCCACGAGGCCAAGTTCGGGCCGATAGAGCTATCCGTCAAGGAGAAAGAGACCGTCAACATCCCGGTCTGGGCGAGCGTCGGAGCGATCGTGGTCGGCGGTCTGCTCCTGGCCTTTGGCGGCAGGAAGGGCTAGTCGGAGTCCGTCATGGAGCGCTCGTGACCGCCTCGCCAAGGATGGCGTCTAGCCCGCCGCTCGGTTCGCGGCCGCGCCGACCGAGTCGTCTCGGGCTCGTCTTGACCTTCTGCCTGCTGATCGGGCTCTTGATCTGGCGGTTCGTGATGCCGCAAAGTCCCTTCTGGCTCGATCTCGCCGCCTTGCTCGGTGTAGGGATGGTTCTCCTGATCGTCAAGCTGGTTCTGCGTAGCACGCGTGCGCTCGATCGCGAAGACGCATCTCGTAACTAGCCCTAGCGATCCGCGCACGACCACTCCGATAATCATGCCGCTGGAGGCGTCGAGCGTGGACGGTGGATAATGGGCAACCTGCGAGGCCGCGATCGTGGCGCGGCGCGAGGGTATGAGGGGTCTGCACGGTGGTCGAGATCGTCGAGGCAAGGACGAATGGCGATTACGTGGCCGGGAAGGCGTTGATCGAGGAGTACGCGCGCGCGCTTTCGGTCGACTTGTGCTTCCAGGGCCTCAACGAGGAGCTCGCGAGCTTGCACACCGTCTACGCGCCACCGGGCGGTTGCCTGCTGCTCGCGCGCGACGGCGACGCGATCGTGGGCGTGGTGGCCCTGCGCGCCCGGACGAATGCGACCTGCGAGCTCAAGCGGCTCTACATCCGAGGGCAGTACCGGGGCCTTGGCGCCGGAAGGTCGCTCGCGGAGGCCGCCGTGGCCCGGGCCCGCGAGCTTGGATACGCGGCAATCGTTCTGGACACGCTGGAGACGATGGCAGAAGCGCGCACGCTCTACGCATCGCTCGGGTTCGCGACCACGGACGCGTACTATCCCAATCCCTTGCCGGGCGTGCAGTACATGAGACTGGAGCTGGCTACCGCGGACGCGAACGTCAGTCGTTGAGCGATCCGGGGTACCCAGGGACGATAGCAGCGCAAGAGCAAGGACGACACAGTCAATTGGTACGCGGGGTGCGCGGCTCGCAGTCGCTGGTCATGGGGGTGTCGCTGCTTCTGGGAGCGCTCGCGTGCAGCGCAGGCGAGATCGAGCTGGACGGTGGTGGGACGCTCATCGTCAGCGATACCGCGTTCAGCCGAATCCTTCCGCACGCTTTCCATGACCAGGCCATCGCGTCGCTGCCGCACCTGTTTCCCGAGCATGTGCTGCTGACGAGCCGACGATCGGGTGTGCTGGGGGAAGTGGTTTACGCGCTGATCTGCTTCAGGGAATCCCCGGTGAGCGACCGCGTGGTCATACAAGCCGTCGCCGTGCATCGAGACCGCGCCTGGCGTCTCGAGACGGAGGCGCCGCCTCGCTACGGCGATACGCTCCTCCAGGTGCTGGAGCAGATTGGAAAGCTGCCGCGAGAATCCCGCACGACTCACCGGTGACGCGTTGGCATACTCCGTTCATGACACACTCCGACAGCTATCCACTTGACGGTGGCTGCGACTGCCGGCACGTACGGTACCGCCTGGAATGCCGCCCGCTCTTCGTTCACTGCTGCCATTGTCGCTGGTGTCAGCGCGAGACCGGCGCGTCCTTCGCCCTGAACGCGCTCATCGAGGCCGACCGGGTGACGCTGCTCGGCGCCGAGCCGGAGATCGTGGACACACCTTCCGCGAGTGGCAAAGGCCAGCGAATCGCCCGGTGCCCGCGATGCCGGATCGCGGTCTGGAGCAATTACGCCGGGATGGGGTCGGCCATCCGGTTCGTGCGGGTCGGCACGCTGGATGAGCCGGACCATGTGCCACCCGACATACACATCTTCACCGAGTCCAAGCAGCCCTGGGTGATCCTGTCGCCGGGCACGCCGGCAGTGCCCAAGTACTATGATCGCCGTCAATACTGGCCCGCAGAGAGCCTGGCGCGTCGGGAGGCTCTGCTGGCGAAACGCGTATGAAGAGGGAAATCGGAATGAACAAAGGCTTCGTCATCGCCTGGCTGGTCATCGCGCTCCTGACAGTCGTGCCCACTTACACGATCTACTACGTGGTGCAGCCCATGGCGGGCGACCTCGTCGTCAAGCAGATCGTGTTCGATGGCGTCCTCTTGCTCGCGCTCGGGACAATCGCCGCGTTCCTGTATCGTGGCCGCAGTACCGCGTGACGTGTCACGCGACCCCCGATCCTGGTTGACGCTCGCCGTGTCTGCGGCACTCGGCGCATTGGTGTGGGCGCTGTCGCCGTGGCTCGCGGGTCATCAGGAACCCTGGGACGCGGAGGGGTTCTTCTATGTTGTCTCCCTCGCAATTGCCGGTGCCCTAGCGGGAGCGCTCGCCCCGCGGCCGCTCTGGGCCCACTATCTCGGGGCGTTCGTCGGTCAGTTGGCGTACGCGGCGATCTTCCTGCCCGTTGGCCCGCTCCTCCTCCTGGGCGTCGCGTACCTGCTTGCCTTCTCGCTGGTCTTTCTTCTCGCCGCGGCGGTGACCGGTTTCCTTCGGATCCGTGTTCGCGCCCGCGCGTAGCGCGATTCGGGCAGGCGGCAGATAATTCGATCGGGGAACTCTCCTGCCAGGCGCGATCGACCCTAGATCCAGGTGTCGGGCGGCTGGGGATTGCTCGAGTTTCCCGTCAGGAGGCACATCGATGCGAAAGCGAATCCTTGCCCCAGTTCAGCAAAAAGCGCCGTCTCCTGATCAGGACTGGTTGGACGTGGACGGGCTCGCGGAGGTGGAAATCACTTCGGAGGACGCCGCGCACCCGATCGAATCCGCGTTGCTGCCGGGCGGAGCTTCGGGGTGGCGCGCGGCGGGGCCCGGCAAGCAGACGATCCGGCTGCTCTTCGCCGCTCCGCAACGGCTCCGGCGGATCCGGCTGGACTTCGAGGAAACCGACGCCGAGCGTACGCAAGAGTACGTGCTGCGCTGGTCGCCGGACGGCGGGAAGTCGTTCCGGGAGATCGTGCGGCAGCAGTGGAACTTCAGTCCCCAGGGCGCGACTAGCGAGACCGAAGACCACCACGTCGAGCTTCCGGCGGTGACCGTGCTCGAGCTCAGCATCACTCCGGACACGAGCGGCGGGAGTGCGCGCGCCTCCCTGGCGCAGCTGCGGCTTGCGTAGTCGCGCTGTCCGGTAGCGAGTCGGTTGAGAGTCTGACCGCGGGGAGAGCGCCGTGTCTGCCATCGCCAACATGGTCCTCGACCCGATGGGGCTACTGCTTGTCTTCCTCTCCTGAGCGGGCGCCACGGCTTTTCGTTTACGGGACGCTCCGGAAGGACTGCCGGAACGGCAGGCACCACATGCTCGCGAACGAGGCGACCTTTGCAGGGTATGCGCGCACGCGCGGTCGTCTCTATCTTCTCGACGGGTATCCAGGGCTCGTCCCTGCGGGCGATCCCCAGGCGTGGGTCCACGGCGAAGTGTATGTTCTCGAGGACTCGCCCGGCGTGCTGGCGCGCCTGGACGACTATGAAGGGTGCGGTCGCAACGACCCGCGGCCACATGACTACGAGCGGGTGCGCCAAGAAGTCATCCTCGAGGCCGGAGCGAGCGATCTTGCCTGGGTCTACGTCTACCGGGGAGCGGTCGCAGGTAGAACAGAAATCCCATCCGGGGACTATTGCCGCCCCGCCCAGGCGTCCTGGTCGCAGGAGCTTGGCTGAGCGGCCCGATCATGTCGGAGGACGCAATGGAATCGGTCAACGATGCCAGCCCGCTCTACGAGGTCGAGCGCCGAGACGAGCACGCGGCACGGCCCGGCTTCCGCATCACCGAACTGCAGATCTCGCCCACGCAGAAAGTGCCGTGGCACTATCACTCCAAAGTCCAGGACACCTTCTACGTCCTCAGCGGACAGGTGCGGTTGCTTCTGCGCGAACCGAAAGAGGAGGTCCGGCTGAGCCCGGGCGAGACGTACTCGGTCGGGCCGCGTCGGCCGCACCTGGTCGTGAACGGCGGTGATACGTCGGCCACGTTCCTGGTATTGCAGGGCATCGGGGAGTACGACTTCGTCCCACTCGTGCCGCTCACTTCGCGGTAACCCCCTTGCTCCGGTGGCCGCCAATCCGGATACACTTTCACTCCCGCGACAGTCGGGTTGTCCTTGATCGCAAGAAAGTAGGGAGATTCGCATGAGCCAGAAGTGGTCCGTCGAGGAGATGGAGAAACGGGTTGCCCGCTTCAAGAAGCTGAAGCCCCATCCGACGACGTTTCTCGATCAGGCGTTTCCGGAGAACGAGCGCGACGTGTTCAATATCATCGGACGCGGCGTCTCCGAGGAAAAGGACGCCGAGGCCGAGATCACCGACGTCGACGGGTTCAACGTCCAGATGTCGCGCTGCAAGCCGGGCAAGGGCAACGCGCTGCATTCGCACACGACGGTCGAGACGTTCATGCCGTTCAACGGCACCTGGGAGATTCGCTGGGGCGACGCGGGCGAGAACCACCTCTTGCTCGAGCAGTTCGACCTCATCTCGGTCCCGCCCGGGATCATGCGGTGCTTCCGCAACGTCGGAAAGGAGGAGGCGTACCTCTTCACGATCCTCGGCGGCACGGACCCGGGACGCGTGAAGTGGTCGCCGGAGCTGTTCCGCAAGGCGGAGGAGCGCGGCTGGAAACTCGACGCGGCGGGCGATCTCGTCGTGAACGGCAAGACGTTCAGGGTTTAGACGTTTTCCGAAGACCCGCCTGAGTTGCGCCGAGGCCGACATGCGCGCGGCCGGCGATCCCGCGCGTGCTTTTCGCGCGCGGGGAATCCTGCGGCCCGATGCGCTACGATAGGGCTTTGATCGGGGGCATCCCATGCTGCAGCTGCGTCCGAACTGCGAGTGCTGCAACGTCGACCTGCCGCCGGAATCCCCGGAGGCACGCATGTGCTCGTTCGAGTGCACGTTCTGCGCGACCTGTGCCGAGACTATCCTCAAGGGAATCTGTCCCAACTGCGGCGGTGAGCTGGTGCGCCGACCGATTCGACCCGCTGCGAAGCTGCAGAAGCACCCCGCCTCCCGGGAGCGAGTGGTGAAAGCGCAGGGTTGCAAGGCCGCTTGATCGCTACCGAGAGGAAACAGATGAGCCAATCACCCAGCATCGAATGCAAGCCCAACGGCCCGTACCTCGTCCAGAATCTGGAAGATCTCCGCCGCGCGGACGGGAGCGCCGTCGCCACGAAGCCCGTCATCACCCTGTGCCGATGCGGTGGATCCGCGAACAAGCCGTTCTGCGACGGCACTCACCGGAAGAACGGTTTCTCCGACGCGAAACTGACCGACGGCAAGGCCGACCGGCGCGAGGACTACGCGGGGCAGAAAATCACCATCCACGACAATCGCGCGATCTGCGCGCATGCGGGACGCTGCACGGACGGGCTGGCAGCGGTCTTCAAGCTCCGGAGCGAGCCCTGGATCGATCCGGACGGCGCCGACGTCGCGGCGATCATCGACACCATCCGGAAGTGCCCGTCCGGCGCGCTGAGCTATTCCCTCGGGGGCACGGAACACCGCGACGCGCAGCAACCGCCCGCGATCATCGTCTCCAAGGACGGTCCCTACGAAGTCACGGGGAGCGTGGCGCTCACCGGCCAGAAGTGGGGCGAAGGCGCCTCGACCGAGCGCTACACGCTCTGCCGCTGCGGTGCGTCGAAGAACAAGCCGTTCTGCGACGGCACGCACTGGTCGATCAAGTTCAAGGACGGCTGACGGCAACGCCCGTGACGGACGGGATGTCATCCGCCAATCCGTACGATCGGGTCGCCGATCAGTTCGCGAAAGCGCGTTCCGCATTTCGCGAGCGGGGCTACGTCGACCGGCTCATCGACCTTGCGACGCCGGGCGGCCGCATCCTCGATCTGGGCTGCGGCACGGGCATGCCGATCATGCGCTATCTCATCGACCGGGGATTCCGGCTCACGGGCGTCGACAACGCCCCCGGCATGCTTGCGCATGCCAGGAACCATTGCCCCGAGGCCGAGCTCATTGCGGGGGATATGACGGAGGTCGCGATCGACGGGCGCTTCGACGGCATCGTCGCTTGGGACTCGGTGTTTCACATTCCACGCGCGCGCCATGCGCCGCTCTTCGCCGAGATGGCCCGGTTGTTGAAGCCGCGCGCACCCTTGCTGCTATCCGTGGGGGGGAGCGGCGGCGAGTTCACGGCGCCCATGTTCGAGGTGGATTTTCCGTACAGCGGTTTCCCCCCGTCCGAAAGCCGGCGGCTGCTGGAAGCATGTGGTTTCGACGTGCTGATCGCGGAGGTGGACGATCCGACGTCGCGCGGTCACGTCGCCATGCTCTGCACGAAGGGCGCGTGACGTGACCGTCTCGGTCAAGCGGGTGTACGAGCCGCCTTCGGCCACCGACGGGCTGCGGGTGCTCATCGATCGCCTGTGGCCGCGCGGACTGTCGAAATCCGCCGCGCAGATCGATCTGTGGGCGAAGGAGCTGTCGCCGTCGCATGCGCTGCGCAAGTGGTACGGGCACGAAGCGCCGAAGTGGCCCGAGTTCAAGCGCCGCTACCGTGCGGAGCTCGCCGCGAACGCCGACGCATTGATCGCGCTCGCGGCGCGGGCCAGACGGCGCAAGGTCACGCTGCTCTTCGGATCCATGGAGCCGCGATTCAACAACGCGTATGCCTTGAAGGAAATCCTGGCGGCGCGAGTGAAGGGCACCGGACCGGCCGGCCGGCCGAAGGCGCCTGGCAAGTCGCGCGTGCGCAAGCCGGTCAAGCGCCCGTCGGCCCGCTGATCCGGACCGAGCGAACGCATGACGTTTTCGGGGAACGCATCATGAAAGTCGACGGCGGCTGCCACTGCGGCCACATCAAGTACGAAGCGGAGGTCGATCCCGCGAAGAGCATGATCTGTCACTGTACGGATTGCCAGACGCTGTCGGGCACGGCGTTTCGCACGGTGCTGCCGGTCAGCAAGGAGCACTTCCGGATGCTGGGCGGGCAGCCGAAGATCTATGTGAAGACGGCCGAGAGCGGGTCCAAGCGCGCGCAGGCGTTCTGTCCCGAGTGCGGGACGGCGATCTACGCGTCCGCCGCAAGCGATCCGGCGATGTTCAATCTGCGCGTGGGTTCCATCCGCCAGCGGGCGGAGTTGCCGCCGAAGGCGCAAGTCTGGTGCCGTTCGGCGTTGCCGTGGGTCCTGGACGCGCTCGGGCAGGCGTCCAGGGAAACCCTGCATCAGCGCGGCCCGGGAAGTTGAGCCTGCCGGGCCGCTGATCAACGCCGGGCGCGGGCGCGCCCGGAATATTCACTTCTCCGCGAAGCAGTAGATCAGCCCGTCGCCGCCCGTGGGGCGCACTTTCTCTTGGCTGCAGCCTAGCGTCGGGTGAGCCGAGTTCCAGGAGGTCGCCCAATTGGCCGCGGTCGGGCCGACGCGATCGTGGTGGCCGGTCATCGCCGAGCCGTCGTTCCCGCCGTTGGTCCAGTTGCTGCAGGTCATGTCCGGAAAGGGGGCGCCTGGAAAAGCCGTGCCATCGATTCGCGAGCCGGTCAGGATGTCGTGCTTGTTGGGCTTCTCCGTGCGGCCGTTCACCGATTGGCCCTTCTCGTCCAGTGCCGTCTCTTTTGTCAGGTTGTTGGAGGCCGAGTGCAGCTCGTCGCTGTTCTTGGCGATCACGACGCCCTTGGCGTTTTGCCAGGGGCCGGTGCCGATACGGTCGCGCGCATTGACGAAGTTCGGATCGTTCAACTTGGGTGCCTGCGTGCTTAGATAGGCACGCCAGGTCTTTCCGCCCGCTCCGGCCGCCGCCGCCAGCGTCTGGCAATGCTTGTCCGCACCTGCCAGTCCACCGAAATCCGCTCCCTTGCCGGAGCCGACGCTGGTGACGAAGAAGGTCATGGCCGATTGCTGCGCTTGCGCGCCGCCGGTCAGGCCGAGAGTGATCATCGCGATCGATGTTGCCAGGGTGAAAACCGATTTCCTCATTCCGATCCTCCATTTGTGGTCGACCGCCCGGCTCTTGCCGCATTCGAACTAGGGCGCTTCATGCTATACATTTGCGCGATGCCGTATATTCCCGATGTGCCGAATCGGGTCGGAATATGCGCGCGAGATACCGGCGCTGCGCGACGACGCCACTGAAGCACCGGGAAAGGAGCACGCACGCATGGCAGATCCACTTGCGCAGTTCAGCCTCGCAAACCGGGTGGCGATCGTCACCGGCGCCACCGAGGGCATCGGCAGGGGATTGGCGGTCGGGCTCGCCGAGGCGGGCGCGGACGTCGTGGTCTGCGGCCGGCGCGCGGACGTGCTGCGCGAGGTGCAGGCCGAGATCGCGCAGACCGGACGGCGCGGCGCGACGTGTGCGCTCGACGTCTGCAAGACGGCCGACATCGAACGCGCGCGGGACTTTACGTTGAAGCAGTTCGGCAAGGTGGACATCCTGGTCAACGCGGCGGGATTCACCGTGACGAAGCCCGCGTGGGACATGGCCGAGGACGAGTGGGACCGGATGGTCGACACCGGGTTCAAGGGGCTTTTCTTCTGCTGCCAGATCATCGGCGCCGCGATGCGGGCGAACGGCTACGGAAAGATCGTCAACCTGAGCTCGACGTTCAGTCGCAGCATCATCCCCGGACGCTCGGTGTATGGCGGCATCAAGGCTGGCGTGACGCATCTCACCGAGGCGCTCGCCATGGAGTGGGCCGCCGACGGGATCCGGGTGAACGCGCTCGCGCCGACCGCTGTGCTCACGCCGAGCCGGGCGGGTCTCCTGCAGGGCGAAGTTCTCGAGCGGATCCTCACGCGCATTCCGCTCGGCCGGCTCGCCACGCCCGAGGATCTCACCGGCGCCGCCGTCTATCTCGCGAGCCCGGCATCCGATTTCGTCACCGGCCAGACGCTGTTCGTGGACGGCGGCTGGGTTGCGGCGAGCTGATCGATGGCGCACAACCCGTACGGCGTGCCCACCGCGCGCATCGCGGAGCGCACCTCGCCCGGTGTTTCGTGGTGGGCCGCGACGATCGGCGCGGCGGCCGGGGTCGGGGTGCCATACTTGATCGGCAGCGTGGTCAGTCCGCCGATCCAGCAGTGGCTGATGACGCAGGGGCAAACGCTCGATTCGCTCGCGCGGGCACTTACGCAATCGACGGGCTTCAACGTGCTCGCGCTGGTCCTCGGCGCAATCGGTAGCGCGATCGGAGGGGTTGTGGCCACGCAGCTGTCCGGATCGCTGCGCATCGACCATGCTGTCGCCGCCGGGTTGATCATGATCGCGGCGGCGGCGCTGCTCTACTTCAGCGCATTCCCGTCGCCGTACCCGGTGTGGTCGCAGGTCCTCGGATTTCTGATTCCGGTTCCCTGCGCAGTGCTCGGTGCGCAATGGTACTTGCGACGCCGCCGGGCGCACGACGAGCTCGCGTAGACCCGCCGGGAAAGGGTATCAGGCGAGCAGGGTGCGGACGCCGTCGTAGAGCAGCTTGCACCCGGTGACGAACACTAAGCCGTAGACGATACGGAAGAAGACCGTCCGGCTGATGTGCTTGCGCAGCAGGATTCCGAGCACGATACCGGCCGCGGCGGCGGGCGCCAGCACCGCCGAGGTTGCGAGGTTGGTGGCGTCGAATAGGCCGAGCGCCAAATAAGGAAACACCTTCGCCGCGTTGATCACGGCAAAGAACACGATCGTCGTGCCCGCGAAGAGCGCCTTGTCGAGGTGCTGGCGCAGCAGGTAGAAATTGAGCGGCGGGCCGCCGGCGTGGGTGATGAAGCTCGTGAAGCCCGAGACCGTGGCCCAGATGCGCCCGCTCGCGTCGCTCGCGCGGGCGACTAGCGGTGCGCTCGACCTTAGGCTATCGAGCACGAAGGCGAGCGAGATCACCCCGAGCAGGATCCTGATCCAGTGATCGGCGAGGAGGCGGAACGTCAGCCAGCCGATCACGATCCCGACGAGCCCGGCCGGCAGGATGATGCGCATGATCCGCCGGTCCCACTGACCGCGGTAGGCATAGAGACCGACCGCGTCCATGAGCATGAGGATCGGCAGCATGATGGCCGCCGCCCGGGCGGGGGAGATGATGAGGGCGATCAGCGGCACGGCGAGGCTTCCGATGCCGCCGCCGAATCCGCCCTTGGCGACGCCAGTGAGGACGATCGCCGGGATGGCGGCCGCGTAGAACCACGGATTGTCGATCAGCGCCGCGAACAAGCGCGCGCGCCCGGAATGCCCGTCATCAGCCGGTGGTGCCCCCGCCGGCGGCCTGATCGCGCAGCACGCGCTTCAGGATCTTGCCGGTGGCGCTCTTCGGCAGCTCCTTGACGAACTCCACTTTGGCCGGCGCCTTGTACACCGCCAGGTTGTCGCGGCAGTACTGTACGATTGTCTCGCCGGTCGCGTGCTGGCCTTCCTTGAGAACGATCGCCGCGCGAACCTGCTCGCCCTTTTCCGCGTCCGGCGCGCCGTACACGGCGATCTCCTTCACCGCCGGGTGCTGGTAGAGCACGTGCTCGACCTCGGCGGGCCAGACCTTGAAACCGGAAACGTTGATCATGTCCTTCACCCGGTCGACGATGAAGACGTAGCCGTCCTCGTCCATCCGGCCGATGTCGCCGGAGTGCAGCCAACCGCCGCGCAGCGCGCGGTCGGTATCCTCGGGCTTGCCCCAGTAACCCAGCATGACACCGGGGCCGCGGATCACGATCTCGCCCCATTCGCCAAGCGGAACTTCCTGGTCGTTCTCGTCGAGGATGCGGATCTCGAAGTTCTCGACCGCGGTGCCCACCGAGCCGAAACGATGGCTGGTGAGGTGGTTGTACGCGGCGAAGGGCGAGCATTCGGTGAGACCGTAGCCCTCGTAGATCGGCCGGCCGAAGCGCTCGGTCCAGCGCCGCGAAACTTCCTGCGGCATGGTCGCGGCCGCCGAGAACTCGTAGCGGATCGACGTGAGGTCGTATTTGGCGAGCTCGAGGTTGAGCAGCGCGATGTAGATCGTCGGGACGGCGAAGAACAGCGTGATCTTCTGCCGGTAGATGGAGGCGAGCACGTCGTCCGGGACGAACCGCCGGAAGAGCACCATCGTGGCGCCCGCCTCGAAGCACCCGTTCATGATGTAGTTCTGGCCGAACACGTGGAAGAGCGGGAGGAAGCACGCCAGCCGGTCTTCCGGTCGGTAGCCCGAATACTTCGCGGCGGTGCGGATGTTGGTGACGATATTGTTGTGCGTGAGCGTGACGCCCTTCGGAAAGCCCGTGGTTCCGGAGGAGTAGAGGAGGGCGGCCGGGTCATCCGGCTGCATGTTGTTGGCCCGGAAGGACGCGGAGCCCTTCTCGAGCCAGCGCTCCAGCGCGATTTCGTCCGGCTCGGTGCCCTCGCAAAGCACGGTGTGCTCGATGGACGGGCAGTGCGGCCGCGGCACGTTGGGCAGCAGCTCGGCCGTCGTGAAGAGCACCTTCGGCCGCGAGTCGTTGACGATGTAGCGAACTTCCTCCTGTTTGAAGATCGAGTTGATCGACACCGCGATCGCGCCCACCTTCTGAATCGCGAGGTACGCGAGCGCGAACGCGGGAATGTTCGGCAGATAGAGAGCGACGCGATCGCCGACGTGAACGCCATGCTTGATCAGCGAGTCGGCCAGCGCGGAGGCGCAGGAGTCGAGCACGCCATAGGTGAGGGCCTTGCCCTCGAATACGATGGCCGCGTGATCGGGGGCGCGCCGTGCCGCGCGTTGGACGTGTTCGGCGATGTTCATCTTTTCTCCCTTGCCCGATGCGCCTACGCGGAGAGCGCCGTCGCGATCGCCTTGCCCATGTCCTCGGTGGTGGCGGAGCCGCCGATATCGGGTGTGCGCGGGCCTTCGGTCAGCACGACCTCGATCGCGCGCACGATCGCGTCGGCCGCGTCCCGATGCCCGAGATGCTCGAGCATCATCGCGCCCGACCAGATCTGGCCGACCGGATTGGCGATCTTCTTGCCGTAGATGTCCGGCGCCGATCCGTGCACCGGCTCGAAGAGCGACGGGAAGTTGCGCTCCGGGTTGATGTTTCCGGAAGGCGCGATACCGATGGTGCCCGTGCACGCCGGACCGAGGTCGGACAGGATGTCGCCGAACAGGTTCGAGGCGACGACCACGTCGAACCAGTCGGGGTGCTGCACGAAGTGCGCCGACAGAATGTCGATATGGTACTGGTCGGTGCGCACGTCGGGATACTGGCGCGCCATCTCCGCGAAGCGCTCGTCCCAGTACGGCATCGTGATCATGATGCCGTTCGATTTGGTTGCCGAGGTCAGGTGCTTCTTCGGCCGGCTCGTGGCGAGCTCGAACGCGAAGTGCATGATCCGGTCGGTGCCGAAGCGCGTGAAGGTGGCCTGCTGCGTGGCCATCTCGCGCTCGGTGCCGCTGAAGATGCGCCCGCCGATCGACGAGTACTCGCCCTCGGTGTTCTCGCGCACGACGTAGAAGTCGATGTCGCCGACCTTACGGCCGGCGAGCGGCGGACGGATGCCGGGCATCAGCCGCACCGGCCGCAAGTTGACATAGAGGTCGAATTCGCGCCGCATGGGGATCAGCATCTCCCACAGCGACACGTGATCGGGCACACCGGGGAAGCCGCACGCTCCGAAGAAGATCGCATCGTGGTGCCGTATCGTCTGGAGCGCATCCGGCGGCATCATGTGCCCGTGCTTGGTGCGGTACTCGCAACTCCACGGGTACTCGTCCCAGGTGAATCCGATGCCATGCATGCGCCCCACGGCCTCCAGCACGCGGATGCCCTCGGGCACGACCTCTTTGCCTATACCGTCGCCCGGGATAACCGCAACGCGGTAGTTTTTTGCTGTCATGTCTTTGTACTCACTATGGGAAGGTCACAAACAGGAGGAAACCGGCTGGTTTCCTCCCGTTACCCTCCTTCCCGCTGAACTGAAACACTCGCAAGGCTGCCACGCTCAGAATGCGACGTTCTTGCCGCCTTTCAGTTTCAGCATGGCGCGGGCTTCATCGGGCGTGGCGACCTCGAGGCCGAGCTCCTCGAGGATGCGGCGGACCTTGGCCACCTGCTCGGCGTTCGACTTCGCGAGCTGGCCCTTGCCGAGCCAGAGGCTGTCTTCCAGGCCGACCCGGACGTTGCCGCCCATGACGGCGGACATGGTCGCCACGTACATCTGGTTGCGCCCGGCGCCGAGCACCGACCAGTAGTAGGCCTCGCCGAACAGGCGGTCCGCGGTGCGCTTCATGTGGAGCACGTCTTCCGGGTGTGGTCCGATTCCGCCGCGAATGCCGAAGACGGACTGGATGAGGAGCGGGGGCTTCACGAGGCCGCGATCGAGGAAGTGCGCCGCGGTGTAGAGGTGCCCGATGTCGTAACACTCGATCTCGAAGCGCGTGTCGTTGCCACTGCACGATTCGAGGATGTGGGCGATATCGCGGAACGTGTTCTTGAAGATCCGCTCGTCGCTCCCCGCGAGGTAGGGCTTCTCCCAGTCGTGCTTCCACTCCTTGGTCCGCGCCATCATCTCGTAGAGGCCGAAGTTCATCGAGCCCATGTTGAGCGAGGCGACCTCCGGCTTGAGCTGCAATGCGGGTTGCAGGCGCTCCTCGATGCTCATCGTCGGCGCGCCGCCCGTCGTGAGGTTCACGACGACGTCCGCTCCGGCCTTGATCTTCGGCAGGAACTTCTTGAACACAGCGGGATCCTGCGTCGGTCGACCGTCCTCGGGCATCCGTGCGTGCAGGTGCACGATGGCGGCGCCCGCTTTCGCGGCACCGAGCGCGCCCTCGGCGATCTCCTCCGGCGTGATGGGGAGGTGCGGCGACATGCTCGGGGTGTGTATCGCTCCGGTCACGGCGCAGGTGATGATGACTTTCTTCTGCGGTGCTGCCATGGCATGCCCTTCCTGAAAAGTATGCTGATCAGTTGTCGTCGACCATGCTGCGCTTGTGAGCCACGAGCGCCATCAGCCTGCGGTCGCGCCAAACTGCGCGCGCTTCGAGCCCTGCGGCCGGAACCAGGGTGCGTCGCTCCGACTCTAGTCGGCGCAGCGCTCCGGGATCCCACTCGCGCGGCGCCTGGGCGCGGTTCATCTCGACCAGCGTCTTTGCGTAGCGCTGGGCGTAATCTACCACTCCCCCGGGCGCATTGAGATCGATGGTCTCCATCGGACCCATGAACGACCAGCGGAGCCCGAGGCCGTCGCGAATGGTCTTGTCGATGTCCTCGGCCGAGGCATAGCCGTCTTCGTAGAGCCGGATCGCCTCGCACACGAGCGCCGCCTGCAGCCGGTTGAGGATGAAGCCGGGAAGCTCCTTGCGCACCAGGACCGGCACTTGGCCGACCGACGCATGCAGGGCCCGTGCGCGTTCGACTGTTTCGGCCGCGGTCCACGGCGCGGGGCAAAGCTCGACGACCGGGACGACGTGCGGCGGGTTGACCGGATGAGCGACCAGGCAGCGGGCGCGCCCCGCTAGCCCGGCGCTGAATGCGGACGCGGGAATGAACGAGGTCGAGCTCGCCAGTATGCAGTCCGGCGCGGCGAGCGCATCCATCTCAGCATAAATGGCCTGCTTGGCCTCCAGGGTCTCGCGCACGCTTTCCTGGACGTACGTCGCGCCCTCCAATGCGGCGGCGATCGTGGTGGCTGGTGCGATGCGCTCGAGCACGGCCTCGGGGGCCACGTCGATGAGCCCGTGCGCACGCTGCGCGGCAAGGCTTTCACGGATGAACTCGAGGCTCGCGCCGAGCGCCCGCGCATCGCTGTCATGCAGGGCGACCGGGTGGCCGGCGCGCGCGAACACCATCGCCCATGCGCGGCCGATGAGTCCCGCACCGACGATGCCGATTCGGTCCAAGGGCGCCTCTCAGGGTAGGTACTGGACGTCGCCGCACACCGGAATTGCCTGCCCGGAGATGTGCTTGCCGGCGTCCGTGGCGAGAAACAGCGCGACGCTCGCGATCTCCTCGGGCGTGACGAAGGAGCGCATCGCCACGGTGTTCAGGAGCTCGTCGCGCTGCGCATCGAACGAGACGCCGCGCGCCTTCGCCTTCGCGGCGATCACGCGCTCGATGCGGTCGCCCGCGACCAGGCCCGGCTGGATGCAGTTCACGCGCACGCCGTCGCGACCGGCTTCGGCCGAGAGGCTCTTGGTGAACCCGACCACGCCCCATTTCGCGGCCGCGTATGGGGCGCGCAGCGGAAATCCGAACCGGCCGGCCGCGGAAGACAGGTTGATGATGCTGCCGCCGCCCACGGCCTTGATCATCGGCATGGCGAGGCGGGTGCAATAGAACATGCCGTTGAGATCGACCGCGATAGTGCGATCCCAGTCCTCGGGTTCGATGTCCTCCACCTTCGCGGTGGGACCCGCGATGCCGGCGTTGTTGACGAGCACGTCGAGGCCGCCGAGCGTGGCCTGCACATCCGCGAACAGCCGCTCGACATCGGCGGGCCGCGAGACATCCGCAATCGTCTGCGTGACAGCGGGCAGGGCGCGGGCGCAATCTGCCAGCGCTCCTTCGTCGATGTCGCAGATGTGCACGCGCGCGCCGTGCTCGAGAAACAGGCCCGCCATCGCGCGCCCGATTCCGGCCGCGCCCGCCGTGATGAGGACCCGGAGATCGTTCGCGGACAGGTTCATGCGGGAGCCTTCTTGTGCAGCGCCGCCCAGACCCGCTGCGGCGTCATCGGCAGATCGAGATGCGCGACATCGCGGCTCGCCAGGGCATCGAGCACCGCATTCACCGCGGCGGGTAGCGACCCGGCCACGCCGGATTCCCCCGCGCCCTTCACGCCGAGCGGATTGGTCGTGCAGGGCGTGCTGTGATGCCCGAGCTTGAGCGGCGGAAGCTCATCAGCGCGGGGCAGCATGTAATCCATGAACGAGGCCGTGAGGAGTTGCCCGTCCTCCGCGTAGACGACCTGCTCGCCGAGCACCTGCCCGAGCCCCTGGGCGACGCCGCCGTGGATCTGGCCCTCGACGATGGTCTCGTGAAGAATGTTGCCGACGTCGTCCACCGCCGCATAGCCGACGACCTGCACCGACCCGGTGTCGGGATCGATCTCGACTTCGCAGATGTGGCACCCGTTCGGAAAGCTCATGTGCTGCGTCGTGAACGTCGCGAGGGCGTCGAGCCCGCCGGCGAGATCGGCGGGGAGATCCTTGGTCGCGCGCGCGCGCCGCGCCAGCTCCAGTAGCGGTATCTCCCGGTCGGTGCCCGTGACGCGGTACTTGCCGTCCGCGTATTCTAGATCCGCGGCCGCCGCTTCGAGGAAGTGGCTCGCAAGTCGTTTACCTTTGTCGATCGCCTGGTCGCACACGAGGACGATGGCGCCGCCCGCCATCATCGTCGAGCGGGAGGCCACGGTCGGAAGGCCTGCGGGCACCTGGTCGCTGTCGCCCTGTATCACGCGCACATCCTCGGGCGCAATGCCCAGCCGCTGCGCGACGATGCGCGGCATCACCGTCATCTGGCCCTGGCCCATGGCCTGCGCGCCGGTGCGCAGCGCGACCTTGCCGTCGGCCTCGAACCGCAGATCGGCGATCTCCTGGAGCGGGCTGCCGCCCGCCACCTCGAGAAAGCAGCACATGCCGACGCCCCGCAGGCGTCCCGCCTTTTCCGAGGCCGCCTGGCGGGCGCTGAATCCCCTCCAGTCGGCGAGCGCAAGCGCCTTGTCCATCACGCGCTCGAACTCACCGCTGTCGTACACCGGGCCGTTCGGCGTGTGATAGGGGAGCGCAGCAGGCGGAATCATGTTGCGCCGGCGCAGCGCCACGCGGTCGATCTGCATCGCGCGCGCCGCGGTGTCGATCAGGCGCTCGATCAGGTAGATGGCCTCCGGCCGGCCGGCGCCGCGGTACGGGCCGAGCGGTGCCGCATTGGTCAGGACCATCTTCGCCCCGATGTGGATGGCCGGAATGCGGTAGACGCTCGACAGACAGTTCTTGGTGTTGTTGGTCGCGACCACCGCGGCGTAGGTCGTCGCATAGGCGCCGATCCCCACCGCGGTCCGGACGCGCAGCGCGAGAAAGGTGCCGTCCTCGTCGAGCGCGAGCTCGCCCTCGAGCGCGCCGTCCCGGCCATGGGTATCGCCGAGAAAGCTGTCCAGGCGGGAGGCCCGCCAGCGCACCGGGCGTTCGACGCGGCGTGCCGCGACGAGGAGCGCCGCGTGCTCGGAGTAGGCTTGAACTTTCATGCCGAAGCCGCCACCCACGTCGTACGTGAGCACGCGCAGCTGCTCGAGCGGAATCTTGAACACGCTCTCGGCGAGGAGCTTGCGGACGACCGCCACGCCTTGCGTGCAGGCGATGAGCGTGTAGCGCCCAGTCGTCTCGTCCCACTGGCCGATGGCCGCGCGCGGCTCGAGCGCCGTCGGTGCGACGCGCGTGTCGCGGAGGCGCACGCGCGCGACGTGGGCGGCCGATCGGAACGCCGCGTCCACGGCGGCCGCATCGCCGTCTTCCCATTCGAGCGAGATGTTGTCCGGCGCTTCGGGCCAGATGACCGGCGCGCCGGGCGCGAGCGCGTGCGCCACCTCGGATGCAGCGGGTAGACCGGCGAGGTCGACTTCCACCGCATCGGCGGCATCCTGCGCCTGCGCCGCGGTCTCGGCAACGATGATCGCGACCGGCTCGCCCACGTAGCGGACGCGGTCCGCGGCGAGCACCGGCATCGCCGGCCCGAACATCGGCTTGCCACCGCGACCCGGCAGCAGCACGAGCGGCGGAATGGCGCCGATCCCCTCCGCGGCGAGATCGCGGCCGGTGATCACGGCGAGCACGCCGGCCATGCCTTGCGCCGCGGCGACGTCTATGCCCCGGATGCTCGCGTGCGCCTGCGAGGCCCGCACGAACGCGGCGTGCGCTTCACCGAGCACCGCGAGATCGTCGGTGAAGCGTCCGCGACCGGTGAGCAGAGGAATGTCCTCGGTGCGGAGCACGTCCTTGCCGCTGCCGAAGCGCCCGCCGACTGGGCTCACGAGATTTCCTCCCCCTTTTGCAACACTCTGCAACGCCGGTGGCCCGGTCTGGCCAAAATACTAACGCGTCTTCGCGGAAGGGGTTTCCCGGGCGCGGGGCGGCGGTCTCTCGCTGCACGGTGCGGTCGCGTAGAATTCGCGATCGGCCGTCGGCTTGACGGCCTACTGCAGCGCCTGCGGAACTTGAACGTCCTTGCCATCGAGACCTCGTCCGAGCAGCTTTCGCTGGCCCTCGCGTACGCCGGATCGATGCGCACCTTCGACCGGATCGTCGGACAGCGTCACGCGGAGCTCGTCTTGCCGGAAATCGAGCGGCTCCTCGAGGCGGCGGGGGGCAACGTCGCTGCGCTTGATGCGATCGTGTTCGGCGCCGGTCCCGGTGCCTTCACGGGGCTGCGCATCGCGTGCGGGGTGGCCCAGGGACTCGCGCTGCCGCGCAGCCTGCCCGTGCTCGGTGTCGGGACGCTCGAGGCGCTCGCCGAGGACTCGGGCGCCGATCGCGTGATCGCATGCATCGATGCGCGCATGGGCGAGATCTATCACGCCGCCTACCGGCGCACCGCGCGGGGGTGGGAAGCGCTGAACGCGCCCGAGCTCGTTCTGCCGGAGGACATGCCGGTGCCGGACGACGGCGGATGGGTCGGATGCGGAAGCGGTTTTCGGGCGCACAGCGCCGCGCTGGCGCAGCGCTGCGGTCAGCGCCTCGCGCGCGTCGTACCGGACGCCCTGCCGCGCGCGTCTGCTATGCTTCGCCTCGCAATACCGCGACTCGTCGCGGGCGGGGGCAAGGACCCCGCGGAAGCCGTGCCGCTCTACGTGCGCGACAAGGTTGCGTTGAAGACCCACGAGCGATGAGTGCTGTTCTCAAGCCGGAAGCATGGTTCCGACCGCTCGTCGAGAGCGATCTCGAGACCGTCATGGTGCTCGAGCGCGATCTGTACGAGCATCCCTGGACGCCGGGCAATTTCCGCGACTCCCTCAACGCGGGTTACAGCTGCTGGGCCATGCTCGGCCCGCATGAGCTGATCGGATACGCGGTGCTCATGCTGGGCGCGGGCGAAGCGCACCTGCTCAATCTCTCCATTGCGCGCCACGCGCAGCGGCAGCGCCACGGAACGCGCCTGCTGCACCACCTGGTGGGCTTGACGCGGCGCTATGGCGCGACGCGCCTGTTTCTGGAAGTGCGGCCCTCCAATCTTCCCGGGCGCGCGCTCTACGCGCGCAACGGCTTCACGGAGGTCGGCACACGGCGTGGCTACTATCCGGGACGCGCCCATCGCGAGGACGCGATCATACTCAGCCTTACCATCTAGAAGCCGAGTCGATGATGCGATGCGTCGGTTCGGTTTGGGATATACAAGGGGTTCGCCCCTTGTTCGTTCGATCTGCCTTTTCCCTTGGATCGCAGCGGCACAGGCGCCGTTTTCGAGATAGCGTGCGATGTCCCGACGCGATCTGATTCTCGAGGAGATGGGGTTGGGTCCCGTGTGGCGCTTGCGGCGGAGGGGAAGCGGTCCGGAAGCGGAATCGGTGGCCGAAGATCCCGTAGTGGTGCACGAGCCTTCCGCTGATACCGACAGGGCTGCGGAGAGCGGGGATCGCGCCGCACGCATCGCGCGCATGCAATGGCCGGATCTGCAGCAGGCTGTCGCAGCATGCACAGCATGCGCGCTTTGCAAGACCCGCAAGAACACCGTTTTCGGAGTGGGCGACGAGCGCGCCGACTGGATGCTCATCGGCGAGGCGCCGGGCGCCGAGGAGGACGCGCGCGGCGAGCCGTTCGTCGGTCAGGCGGGTCGGCTCCTCGACAACATGCTCGCCGCGATCGGGCTCGCGCGCGGCGCCGGCGTCTATATCGCGAATGTTCTGAAGTGCCGCCCGCCGGGCAATCGCAATCCCGAGCCGGGCGAGGTAGCGCAGTGCAGCCCGCATCTCGTCCGCCAGATCGAGCTCGTCCGACCGAAGCTCATCGTCGCGATGGGCCGTTTCGCGGCCCAGACGCTGCTCAACAGCGACGCGAGCATCGCATCGATGCGCGGCCGGATGTTCGAGTACCAGGGCGTCCCGCTGATCGTGACCTACCACCCGGCCTACCTGCTGCGCAACATGCCGGACAAGTCGAAAGCCTGGGAAGACCTCGTCTATGCGCGCCACGCGATGCAGAGCTTGATTTCCGGCGCGGCGCCCCAATCTTGACGCTCCAAGGTCATTGAATCGGGAGCACTCTCATGCGCAAACTGGCTTCGCTCATCCTCGTCATCGCGGCGCTCACGCTGTCGGGCTGCGGATACAACGACATCCAGCGCGCCGACGAGGGGACCAAGGCCGGCTGGTCCGAGGTCGTCAACCAGTATCAGCGGCGTGCGGACCTGATTCCGAACCTCGTCAACACGGTGAAGGGATTCGCCCAGCAGGAGCAGGAGGTGCTGACCAAAGTGACCGAGGCGCGCGCCCGCGCGACGGGCGTCCAGGTCACTCCCGAAACCCTCAACGATCCCGCCGCGCT
The DNA here is from genome assembly GCA_041617635.1 of Burkholderiales bacterium. Taxonomy (GTDB): domain Bacteria; phylum Pseudomonadota; class Gammaproteobacteria; order Burkholderiales; family SG8-39; genus JAABRB01. The sequence goes on from JBFJOO010000019.1 coordinate 31,577, forward strand.
GCAGAAGTTCCAGGCCGCGCAGGGCGAGCTGTCCAGCGCGCTTGCGCGCCTGCTCGTGGTGGTAGAGCGCTATCCCGAGCTCAAGTCGGACAAGAACTTCCTCGAGCTGCAAGCGCAGCTCGAAGGGACCGAGAACCGGATCGCGGTGGCGCGCACCCGCTACATCAAGACCGTCAACGACTATAACGTCCTGGTGCGGCAATTCCCGGTGAACCTGACCGCGATGGTCTTCGGCTACCCGACCAAGCCGAACTTCACCGTCGAGAACGAGCAGGCCATTCAGCGCGCGCCCACCGTCGACTTCAACAAGGCGCCGGCGGCGGCGCAGAAGTAAGTCGGGGCGCCTCAGGATGCGGGCGCCCATGCGCGCACGCCGGCTCATCGCTGCGATCGTCTTCGCCGGGCTCGCGCTTCCGACGCTCGCGCCGGCGCAGGATCTCGTTCCGGTGCCGCCGCTCGCCGGGCGGGTGACCGATCTCACCGGCACGCTAGCCGAGGGGCAGATCGCCACGCTCGACAAGCGCCTGGCGGAGTTCGAAGCGCGCAAGGGCGCGCAGATCGCCGTGCTGCTCGTCCCGACGACCCGGCCCGAGACGATCGAGCAATTCGGTATCCGCGTCGCGGAGCAGTGGAAGATCGGGCGCACGAAAGCGGATGACGGCCTGATCCTGCTCGTCGCCAAGAACGATCGCGCGCTGCGCATCGAGGTTGGCTACGGCCTCGAGGGCGCGGTGCCGGACCTGAAGGCGTCGCGCATCATCCGCGAGATCATCACGCCACGTTTCCGGGAGAACGATTTCTACGGCGGAATCGCCGCCGGGACGCTGGCGCTCATGGGCTTGGTGGAGGGCGAGGATCTGCCGCCGCCCAAAGCGCAGTCGAAGCCGCGCGGCGGTCTCTTCGGCGGTGGCGATTCGCTGTTCGTGATCCTGCTGATCGGCGCCACCATCGTGGGGGCCATCCTCACGCGCATCGTGGGGCGATTTGCCGGGTCCGCGCTAACCGGCGGCGCGGCAGGACTGGTCGCCTGGCTGCTCGTGGGCACGCTGCTCGGCGCGATCGTCGCCGGCCTGATCGTGTTCGTCTTCACGCTGGGGCGCGGCGCCACGGGTCTCGGCTCCACGCGTTCGCATCGCGGCGGCGGATGGGGAGGCGGGTGGGGCGGCGGGGGCATGTCCGGCGGCGGCTGGTCCGGAGGCGGCGGCGGCTTCGGCGGTGGCGGCGCGTCCGGGCGCTGGTGACACCGCATGCAGATCAAGCGCTTCCTGCGTCATCTCGTCATGGATCGCTGGGTCGCGCGTGCCGCGTTTCCACCCCGCGCGATGGCGGCCATCGAGGCGAGCATCGAGCGCCAGGAGTCGCGCCATGACGGGGAGATTCGCTTCGCCGTCGAGGCGGCACTGCCTTTCGGCGCGCTTTTCGCGGGAGCGTCGCCGCGCGATCGGGCGATCGAGCTCTTCAGCGCGTTGCGCGTGTGGGACACCGAGCAGAACACGGGGGTGCTGATCTACGTGCTCCTTGCCGACCGGCAAGTGGAGATCGTGGCCGACCGGGGCATCCACGCACGGGTCGGCGCAACGGCGTGGGAGGCGATCTGCGGCGTGATGCAGCGCGCGTTTGCCGAGCAGCGATTCGAGGAGGGAGCGATTGTCGGAGTGCGTGCCGTCAGCGACCTCCTCGCGACCCATTTTCCGCCGCGCGGCGTGAATCCCGACGAGCTGTCGAATCGCCCCGTAATACTCTGAGCGAGGGGTGTGAGTCAGCCGATCCAGGCGTGCGGGAGCACGTCGAGCCGCAGATCCTGCGTGAAGCGCTCCGCGCCGCGCGCCACCTCGAGCGTCACGAGGCGTGGTCCCGGCGCGTCGTAGGCTACTTCCACATTGAACGGCCCGGGCGGCGTGACCTCATGCGCGGCGATCGTCGCGCCCGCGGCGTCGCGCAGCGTGCATTGCGCGTCACCGGTGCCGGCGAGAAACGCCTGGATGCGAAACGCTTCGCCCGGCAGGCGCCGATAGGCTTGCGGGTCGCGGTTCGCATTGAACTGGAGGTTGTTGAGCTTGACCAGCTTGACGAGCTTGTTCACGGCGACTGCGCAGTTGACTAGAATGGCGCTACATTAGCAAAGTCTAATACACAGGGCAACGTGCCCGCCCACCGTAAACGGCTACGCATGGACCTCGGCGAGAGTCTGGGAGAAATCGAAGGACGTATCGAATCGCTCGAAGCGCGCGTCGCGGCGGCCGAGGACACGCCGCTCGCCGTGGTGCTCGAGCCCGCGATACGCGTGGCGAGCGACACGATGCGCGCGTACATCGCGGCGGCCGGCGAGAAGCCCACGCCGGCGCCGGACGCAGACATTCTGGAGGCATGGCAGCGGCTGGTGAAAGGTGACCCGACCTGGAATGCAATCCGCGACAACTGCCGGGAGCTCGTCTACTACCGCAACTGCATCGCGAGCGGGCGTGCGGACGCGCTGCCGACGGCGCCGGCACGCATGGCGGTGCGGCTCGTGCGGCACGTGTATCTCTACGTTCGCGTGCGTTGCGCGCGCGAAGGACGGATCACGGGGTGAGCGCGGTCACCGCCGCAACGCCCATCCCGGCGGGCCGCAAGGCGTGCTTCGTGGGCTCGCCTCGCTACCGGCGCCGGGCCTACGGGGTCAACCACCCGCTGGCCATTCCGCGGGTCGCGCTGACGCGCGACCTGATCGAGGCATACGCCGCGATCACCGCCGCCGAGACGCTCACCGCGCGCCAGGCAACCGATTCCGAGCTCGAGTGGTTTCACGACCGCGACTACGTCGCGGCGATCAGGCGGGCGGAGGTGCTTGGCCGCGTGAAGCAGTCCTATCGCGATCGCTATCGGCTCGGCACCCTCGAGAATCCCTACTTCGACCACTTCTTCACCACCCCGGCCACCGCCACGGGCGCGAGCATCCAGGCCGCCGAGCAGGTGATCGCGGGCCGCGTTGCGTTCAATCCGGCCGGCGGGATGCACCATGCGCGTCCGGGAAGCGCGCAGGGCTTCTGCTACTTCAACGATCCGGTGCTCGGCGTGATGCGCCTGCGGCGCGCGGGCTGGCGCGTCCTCTACGTGGACATCGACGCGCATCACTGCGACGGCGTAGAGGCAGCGTTCCGCGACGACGCCGATACCCTCACGCTGTCGCTGCACATGGATACCGACTACGCCTATCCGAACCACGGCGGCCGGCTCACGGATTGCGGCACGCCGGCCGCGGGATACACGACTGTCAACGTGCCCCTGCCACGCGCGCTGACCGACGGGGAATACCGCGTCGTCTTCGATTGCATCTGGCCGCGCGTGGTCGAGCGATTCCAGCCCGACGCGATCGTGCTGCAGGCGGGCACCGACATGCTGGCGGGCGACCCGCTCGGCCAGTGGCGCTGCTCGACGCAGACGTTTCTGGCCGTCGCCGAGCAGATCGTGGCCAGCGCGCCCCGTCATGCGGACGGCACGCCGCGGCTCATGGCCACCGGCGGCGGTGGCTATCATCCGCTGCTGGTGGCGCGCGCATGGGCGGGGCTCTGGGCGATCCTGTCGGGTCGCACGCTGCCCGCCGCGATTCCCGATGCGGGCGCAGAAGTGCTCCGACGGGTCGGCTGGGATCAGGACGAGGAGGCGACGTTCACCGAGTCGCTGCTCGGTTCGCGCCTCGATGGCACCTTGGAAGAATCGATCCGCCGCGAAGTCCGCGAGATCGCGGCGCAGCTGCTCCACCACCCCTTCTTGGGCTGACCGCAGTAACCATGCACTCATGACAGAACCGATTCCGGGTTACGCGACGCGTGCCGCCACCGAAGCCTACGCGCGGACCTTCGGCGCGCTATGTGGAGCGGGTCATTTCAGCGATTTCCTCAATCTGCACCTGAAGCTATCCTCGCTCGGCCTCGGCACCTTTCCGGGCGCCGCGACCGATGAAGTCGATGACCGCTACGCACGCATCGTGCACGCTGCGGCATTGGCGGGAATCAACGTGTTCGACACCGCCGCGCACTATCGCTACGGGCGGTCCGCGACCGCGCTCGGCGAGGGGCTGCGCCGCGCATTCGCCGACGGCGTCGCACGCGAGCAGGTGTTCGTCGTGGCAAAGGGCGGATTCCTCGCGTTTCCGGCCGGCACGCCGGACGACGCGCAGGCGTGGTTCGACGCCAATATTGCCGCGCGCGGACTGGGCACGCGTGCGGATCTCGCCGGGAACCACCTCGTCACGCCCCAGCACGTCGTGGCGCAGCTCGATGCACTGCGCGCGGCACTGGTCCTCGAGACGATCGATGCGTTTCTGCTCGACCAGCCCGAAGTCCACATTCCGGTGGTCGGGAAGGAGGCGGCCAACCGGAAGATTCTGGCGGTGTTCGAGGCGCTCGAGCGCGCTCTGGCGGCGGGCAAGCTGCGCAGCTACGGGATCTCCACATTCGAGGGGCTGCGGGTCGAGACCGACGCGCCGCTCTTCCAGTCCATCACGTCGTTGCTGGCTTTGGCCGAGAAGGCAGCCGGCGCGGCCACCGGAAGCGCACAAGGCGCCCACGGTTTCCGCGTGGTGCAGTTTCCATTCAACCAACCCATGACCGAGGCCTTCACGCGCTTCTCGCAGGCGACCGGCCGGGGCAACGTCGCATCGAGCATCCAGGCGGCGCATCAGCTGCGCGTCTACGCGATGGCCAGCCACACGCTGGGCAAGGGGCTGCTCGCGAGGCAGTGCGCCGATGGCGTTGCCGCGGCGCTCGGTGACCTGGCGAATCATGCGCAGCGCGCGCTGCAGTTCAACCGGTCCACGCCCGGGATCGGCACAAGCCTCGTCGGGATCAGCGATCCGGCGCATCTGGACGATCTCCTCGCCGTGGCGCGCCGTGCGCCGCTGGCGCGCGCCGAGTACCTGAAACTCTACGAGCCGGCCTAGGGCGGGGTTCAGCGCTCGCGCGCCGCGCCGCCGGTTCCGGCGGGCTTGTCCATGCCGATCATATGCAGCGCATCGCCCTGCGCCTGGTTCGTCTGGTGGCGTCTGCGCACCAGCACCATGGACAGGCTGATGAAGAGCCCGAAGAACACGATGACGACGTAGATGGAGAGATCGAGCCTCAGCATCAGCGCGTAGAGCGCGAGCATGACGAGGATCGACACGTTCTCGTTGAAGTTCTGCACCGCGATCGAGTGCCCGGCGCCCATGAGGATGTGGCCCCGATGCTGGAGCAGGGCGTTCATGGGCACGACGAAGAATCCGCCGCAGGCGCCGATCACGATGAGCAGCGGGATCGCAAACGCAACGGACGATACGAAGATCATTCCCATGACCACAATGCCCATCGCGATCCCCACCGGCAGAACGGTCACCGAATTCGTCAGGGAGACCCGGCGCGCGGCGATGATCGCGCCCCCTGCGATGCCGATCGCGACGACGCCCTGCAGGATGCTCGCCTTCGAGAGCGCCATGCCCAGGGCGACCTCGGCCCACTTGAGAACGATGAACTGGAGCGTGGCGCCGGCGCCCCAGAACAGCGTGGTCGTCGCGAGCGTGATCTGGCCGAGCTTGTCGCGCCACAGCAGCTTGAAGCAGTGATGAAAGTCGTGCAGCAGGTAGAGCGGATTGCGCTTGAGGACGTGGTGGTCGACGCCCGTATCGGGAATGTAGAGATTGAAGATCGCGGCAAGCACGTAGATCCCCGCCACGATGGCGATGGCCGCCTCCGATGGCGTGTCGACGGGCGTGTCGATGAGCGGGAAATCGAACTGGAGCAGCGCCCCGGAGACCCCGCTGCTGATGAGTATTCCGCCGAGCACCGTGCCGAGCACGATCGAGCCGACCGTCAGCCCCTCGATCCAGCCGTTGGCCGCGACCAGCTGTTGCGGCGGGAGGAGCTCGGTGAGGATGCCGTACTTGGCGGGTGAGTACGCCGCCGCGCCCAATCCCACGACCGAGTATGCGATGAGCACGGTGAGGTACGGTGAGCTGCCCGAAGCGGTGAGCTGCTCCCAGAAGAACATCATCGCGCAGCCGGCCACCTTCACCGTGTTGGTGATGAACATCACCCGGCCCTTGGGCATGGAATCGGCGAACGCGCCGACGAACGCGGCGAGGAAGACGTACGAGATCGTGAAGAAGAACTTGAGGAGGGGCACCATCCATGCCGGGCCCTCGAGCTGCATCAGGAGCGCAATCGCGGCGATCAGCAGGGCATTGTCGGCGAGCGAGCTGAAGAACTGCGCCGCCATGATGGTGCCGAACCCGCGCTTCATGGCCATGAATCAAGGCCTCCCGGTGCGCGCGGGGAACGCGTGAGAACGGAATGTCCAGGCTGCCGGGCGCATCAACTGGATGCCTCGAACGAGCGCGTCTGCGCGGGACCGCGAAGGGGCACGCGCACGCTTATCAGGGTTTCCCCTCCGGTCCGGAGGGAGGGTCGGCCCGCCGCCGCTTGGCGAGCTCGCGGAGCAGCTGTTCCTGCTCGGCAAACGAGGGCGTTCGGGGCGTGCGCGGGGGCGCGGCGTCGTCCGTGTATTGCCCCGCGAATCCGGGCGGGGCACCTGGGGATTGGGAAAGATAGATCTTGACGCGGATGGCTTTGTTGAGCGCCACGATCCGCCGCTCGATCCAGAAGTAATCGTGCACGAGTGCCGCCGCAGCAAGACCGGCGATGGGCACGGCGAGCCGCCAGTCGAACGCGATCGCCGCGACGGCGATGACGCTGGCACCCCGGTACGCCCAGGCGCCGGGCGGATCGTCAAGGTAGGCGCGGTGCAGCCCCAGGGGAAACGCGGCAAGCCGGGCGTATGCGCGCGACCTGCGTTTAAGTGCCTGAGCCAGGCGAATATTTGCCGCCTGGAGGCCGCCTCCTCCGAGGTCCAGACCTCGCCAAGCCTCGCTCACCGGGCACCCTCATAAGTGATTTTCATGCCCGGGTTTATGGTTCAATAGCGGGGCGCAGCATAACACATGGTAAAGGCGCTTCGATGGCGGACCGACGGTTGCAGGTGTTCCACGCGGTGGCAAAACAGATGAGCTTCACCAAGGCCGCCGAGGTCCTCTACATGACGCAGCCGGCCGTCACGTTTCAGATCAAGCAGCTCGAGGAGCACTTCAACACCCGGCTTTTCGAGCGAGGCCACGGCCGGATTTCACTCACCCCCGCCGGCGAGGTGGTGCTCAAGTATGCCGAGAGGATCCTCGGCATGTCGCAAGAACTCGAGACGCGCGTGCGCGAGATGACCGGCGGGCTCTCTGGGCCGCTCCTGATCGGGGCGAGCACGACGATCGCGGAATTCCTGCTGCCGCCGGTGCTGGGCGAGTTCAAGAGCCGGCATCCCGAGGTGCACGCGAAGCTTGCGGTGGCAAACTCGGAAGCGATCGAGAATCGGGTGGCCGAGCACACGCTCGATCTCGGCCTCATCGAAGCGCCCTCGCACGTCCCGTCACTCCTCACCGAGGTTTGCTGCGAGGACGAGTTGCAGGTGATCGTCACCCCCTCGCATCCGCTCGCGAAGCTCAAGTCCGTCACGCCCAAGCAGGCGGTCGCGCACCCGTACGTCACCCGCGAGCAGGGCTCGGGAACGCGCGAGTTCACCGATCTCTACCTGCGCAAGGCGGGCATCCAGCCGAGCGAGCTCAACGTGGTGATGGAGCTGGGCAGCCCCGAGGCGCTGAAGGGCGTGGTCGGCACGGGACTGGGATTCGCGATCATGTCCCGCGTGACCGTGGAGCGCGAGCGCAAGCTGGGCGAGCTGGTGGCGATACCGCTGCAGCCAAAGCTGATCCGCACGCTCTCGCTGGTGTATCCGAAGGAGAAGTTTCGCTCGAAGCTCGTCAACAAGTTCGTCGATTTCGCCAAGTCGAAGCTGAAGGACACGCAGGCATGACGGTGCAGCTCGCGCGCTAGCCGGCGACTTACAGCGTGGTATAATTATCAGTTAACGATGTGCGCGTCCGCGGAGAGCGACGCCGCCCATCGCGAGGCCGGCTGCGGGGACAGTCGGCCTTCCTCACGCCGCGTCCCATATCCACACTATATAAAGGAGCGACGCCATGGATCTCTCGGCACTCGCAAGCTCGTTGCAGACCACGCTCGGAGCGCACCTTCCGGGAATTCTCGGTGCGCTGGGCATCCTCGTTCTCGGCTGGATCATCGCCGTGGTCGCGCGCGCGGGAACGCGCCGCCTGCTCGGCATGCTGAAAGTCAATCAGCGCATCGAGGAGAGCACCCAGCAGCGCATGCAGGTCGAGTCGGGTATCGCGATCGGCGTCTTCTGGCTGGTCATGCTAATCACGCTTGTCGGAGTGTTCAACGCGCTCGATCTCTCCACGGCCTCCAACCCGTTTGCGGACATGATCTCGCAGATCCTCGGCTACTTGCCGCGGCTCGTGGCAGGCACGTTGCTCGTGCTCATCGTCTGGGTGATCGCCACCTTGCTGCGCGCCATCGCCACGCGGATTCTGGGCGCAACCTCCCTTGACGAGAAGCTCGCGGCGCAAGCCGGGATGGAGCCGATGAGCAAGAACGCGGGGGACGTGCTCTTCTGGCTCGTGATCCTGCTCTTCCTGCCGGCGATCCTCGCGGCGTTCGAGCTGCGCGGCCTGCTCGAGCCGGTGCAGTCGATGCTGAACAAGATCCTCGACCTGCTGCCGAACATCTTCGCGGCGGCGGTCATCGGGTTCGTCGGGTGGCTGGTGGCCAAGGTGCTGCGTGGCCTGGTGACCAACCTGCTCGTCGCCACCGGTGCAGACAAGGCCGCAAACGCCGCGGGGCTGCACGACTCGGTGCGGATATCGCGCCTTGCGGGAACGATCGTTTTCATCGTGGTCTTCATTCCAACGCTGATCGCAGCGCTGGACGCCCTCAAGATCGAGGCGATCTCCAGGCCCGCGACCGACATGCTCGCCCGGTTCCTCGCCGCGGTGCCGAATCTCGTCGCCGCCGCGCTGATCCTGGTGGTCACCTACTACGTCGCGCGGTTCGCTGCGCAGCTCCTGGCACGGCTGCTCGCGAGCCTCGGTGCCGACGCGCTGCCCAAGAAGCTCGGGATGGAAGCGATGTTCCAGGGCGGCATGAAGCCGTCCAATCTTGTGGGCTGGCTGCTGCTGTTCTTCGCGATGCTGTTCGCGACGGTGGAAGCCGCGAACCGGCTCGAATTCACCCAGGTACGCGACGTCGTCACGACCTTCATCGAGTTCGGCGGCAACGTCTTGCTCGGCGGCGTGATCCTGGTGGTGGGCTTCTGGCTCGCCAACGTGGCCTACCTCGCCATCTCGCGAGCATCGGGCGAGCGCACCGTGGGGCTTGCACAAGTGGCCCGGCTCGCGATACTCGGGCTGGTGATCGCGATGGGCCTGCGGGCGATGGGGATCGCCGACGACATCGTGAACCTCGCGTTCCTGCTGACGTTCGGCGCGATCGCGATCGCGGTGGCGCTCTCGTTCGGGCTCGGCGGTCGCGAGGCGGCCGGCAAGCAGATGGAGCACTGGCTCTCGAAGCTGCGCAAGCAATGACCGAATGAACGCCGGGGGCGGCGCGCAAAATGATTCGCTTTGTCGCCGTCCAGCACACTTTCTCGGAGTTCTTCGGGGCGCTCGAGCCGCAGCTCGAGTCGCGCGGCATCGGGTTCACGTACCTGCGGGTCGTCACCGGCCAGGACGTGATCGGGAGCGCATTGCAGCACGATGCGCTCTGGCTGCTGGGCGGCGCCTATCCGGCCACGGACCGCGAGCACTGCCCGTGGGTGGATGACGAGCTGCGCCTGATCGGCGTTTTCCGCAAGGCGCGCCGGCCGGTGGTCGGAATCGGCTTTGGCGCGCATCTCGTCGCGCTGTCGGCGGGCGGCACGGCACACGCCGAGCCCGTGCACGACGCCTACTGGACGACCGCACATGCCACCGCATCCGGCCGCACCGATCCCGTCGCCCAGGCCATCGACGGTCGCAAGGTGCTGGTGATGGCAAACGGCCGCGTCGATCTGCCGGACCACGTCGCCCCGGTGGCGGTGGACGACGCGGGACGTTGGATCGTGGTGCGCCCTGATGAGCTTACCTACGGATTGCTGATTCGCCCGGAGCTCAAGCCCGGAATGATCGAGGACATGGTGATGGAGGAGGATCGCCCGGTCCCCGACGATATCGGCGAGCTGCTCGAGTCCGCGCGCGCGCAATGGGACGAGACCCAGAAGACGGTCGATCTCGTCATGGTCGCCCTCGTGCAGGCGCTCGACCTGATGCAGGAGCGCAAGAAAATGCCGGTGTTCATGCTCAAGACTGTCACCGGAGACGACTAGAACAGGAGGGAACCGGCTGGTTCTCTCGGAAAGCAAAAAAGCGGTAGGTCACGAACAGGAGGAAACCGGCTGGTTTCCTCGGAAAGCAAGAGCGGTAGGTCACGAACAGGAGGGAACCGGCTGGTTCCCTCGGAAAGCAAGAGCGGTAGGTCACGAACAGGAGGGAACCGGCTGGTTCCCTCCCGTTACCCTCCTTCCCGCTAAACTGAACACCGTAGGCTTCGGTCGAAGCAGAAACGGAACGCGATGACTGTCGACGCGGCTCGATTGGTCGCCTTGTTCGAGCGGCTCGATGAAGACGGGCGACGCGAGCTGCTCGAGCTTGCCGAGCGGTTGGCCGAGCGCGGGACGACTTCCGCGACGACGCCGAGCCCGGCGGCGCGGCCGGCCGGGGAGACCGTGCTGCAGGCGGTGAGGCGGCTCAATCGCACCTATCCGGAATTGCGCAGGGGCGCACTCATGGGGCCGGTCGGCGAGCTCCTGTCGCAGCACATGATCGACGGGCGCGCCACGGCGGAGGTGATTAGGGAGCTCGAGGCGCTCTACGCACGGGCGCATGCCGATCGCGTCGGGCGCGCTTAGAATCCCCGGCATCAACGGATGCTCTCCTGATGCCTCGGCCGATCCGCGCTACATTCGACGCTGCTGCCCTGCGCAACAATCTCGCGGTCGCACGCGCGCACGCGCCCGATGCGCGCGTCTGGGCGGTCGTGAAAGCGAACGCGTACGGACATGGGCTGCTGCGCGCGGTCGATGCCCTGACCTCGGCGGACGGCTTTGCGCTGCTCGACTTGGACGAGGCCGTGCGGCTGCGCGATGCCGGGGTGAGAAAACCGATCCTGCTGCTGGAAGGATTCTTCTCGCTCGACGATCTGGCGATCGTGGTCGAGCACGGCCTGTCGGTGGTGATCCACTGCGACGAGCAGGTGGACATGCTCGTGTCCGCGGGATTTCCGGCCCGCATTCCGATATATCTGAAGCTCAACTCGGGCATGAACCGGCTCGGTTTCGCGCCGGATGCGTTCCGCATCGCCCTGGAGCGGCTGCAGGGTTGCCGGATGGCCGGCGAGATCACATTGATGACGCACTTTGCCGACGCGGACGGAGCGCGCGGAGTCCGCGAGCAGCTGGAGCGTTTTGCGAAGGCCGCGCATGGCCTTGCGCTGCCGCAAAGCCTCGCAAACTCCGCGGCGTTGCTGCGCTTTGCGGAGACCCGTGCCGGCTGGGTGCGTCCGGGGATCATGCTCTACGGTTGCTCGCCCTTCGCGGACGAGTCGGCGGAAAGCCTTGGCCTCGTGCCGGTGATGACGCTCGCGAGCGAGCTGCTGGTGGTGCGCGAGCTCGGTGCGGGTGACCGAGTCGGCTACGGCGGGGCGTTCGTCGCGCCCAAACGCATGCGCATTGGCGTGGTGGCGTGCGGGTATGCGGACGGCTATCCGCGGCACGCGCCTGACGGGGCGCCGGTGCTGGTGGCCGGCCGGCGCGCGCGCATTGCGGGTCGGGTCTCGATGGATATGCTCACCGTGGATCTCACCGGAATTCCCGAGGCCGCGGTCGGATCGCCCGTGACGCTGTGGGGCGAGGGGCTATCGGCGGATGAGGTCGCGGCGGCGGCGGGCACGATCAGCTACGAGCTCCTGTGTCGTCTCGCCGCCCGTGTCCCCCAGGTCGACCGGGAGTAGCGCGTGGCAAAGGCCCGCTCGATCTACGTCTGCACCGAATGCGGCGGACAGTCCACCAAGTGGCAGGGCCAGTGCCTGCACTGCGAGGCCTGGAACACGCTCGTCGAAGGCATCGCCGAGCCGGTGTCTCGGCACCGGGCGAGCGGCGCGTCGAAGCCGGATGCCTTGACGCCGCTCGCGGAGATCCGGGCTCGCGAAGCGCCGCGCATGGCGTCGGGGGTGGGCGAGCTCGACCGCGCGCTCGGCGGCGGACTGGTGCGCGGGCAAGTGGTGTTGATCGGCGGCGATCCAGGCATCGGCAAATCCACGCTGCTCCTGCAAGCGCTCGCCGCCATGGGCGGGACGCGCAACGTCGTGTACGTGAGCGGCGAGGAATCCGCCGAGCAGGTGGCGCTGCGGGCGACGCGGCTCCAGCTCGAATCGGACGGGGTGCGCCTGCTCACCGAGACGAACCTCGAGCGCATCTCGGCGACGCTCTCCGAGGCACGCCCCGAAGTCGCGGTGATCGACTCCATCCAGACGCTCTACTCTGACGCGCTGCAGTCGGCACCGGGTTCGGTGGCCCAGGTGCGCGAGTGCGCGGCGCAGCTCACGCGGCTGGCGAAGGCACAGTCGATCGCGATCATCTTCGTGGGCCACGTGACCAAGGAAGGCGCGCTCGCCGGACCGCGCGTGCTGGAGCACATCGTCGACACCGTGCTCTATTTCGAGGGCGACACCCAGTCGAGCTTCCGGCTCGTGCGGGCGTTCAAGAACCGGTTCGGGCCGGTGAACGAGCTCGGAGTATTCGCGATGACCGAGCGGGGCCTGCGCGGCGTCTCGAACCCCTCGGCGCTCTTTCTCTCCGAGCATCACGAGGACGTCGCGGGATCATGCATCCTGGTCACGAGCGAAGGAACGCGGCCGCTGCTCGTCGAGCTGCAGGCGCTGGTGGACGGCGCGCACGGCATGATGCCGAAACGTCTCGCGCAGGGGCTCGACGCGAGCCGGCTGGCGATGCTGCTCGCCGTGCTGCACCGGCATGCCGGCGTCGCCTGTCACGACCAGGACGTGTTCGTCAACGCCGTCGGCGGCGTGCGCATCGTCGAGCCGGCCGCCGACCTCGCCATCGCGCTCGCGATCGTGTCGTCACTCACGAACCGGGCGCTACCCGGCAAGCTGGTGGTGTTCGGCGAGCTCGGCCTGGCAGGCGAAGTGCGGCCCGCGCCACGCGGACAGGAACGTTTGCGCGAAGCGGCCAAGCTCGGCTTCACCCGCGCCCTGATTCCGCGCGCAAACGCCCCGCGCCAGGCGATCGCCGGGCTGGAGATCCTCGCCGTCGATCGGCTCGCCGACGCGTTGCGGCACACGGGAGCGTGACGGGGTCACGCGAGGGCGAGTCGCGCGGCCGCGACGCCGCTGCGCACGGCCCCCTCGAGCGTGGCGGGATAGTCGCTCGCGGTGTAATCGCCGGCCAGGAAGAGGCCGCGCACTGCGGTGGCGTGATCGGGGCGCGCGAGGCGCGGCACACAGCTGAACGTCGCGCGCCGCTCCGCGATCACGCGTGACCAGACGGGCGGAGGCAGATTTGGCACCACGCGCGCGAGCTCGCGGTGCGCGGTTTGCGCGAACGCGCCGTGCAGCAGCTCCTCGTGCTCGCCGCGCGCGCTGACGACCGCGGCGATGAGTCCCCGCGGGCCGCCGAGCGCGCCGCGATCGAAAGCCCACTGCAGAAGACCCCCTTTCAGTCCGAGCATCGGGCCCGGGAGCGTCACGTCTGCCGCGTACTGGAGATAACAGGTGTAGATCGGCTCGAACGTCAGTCCAGCGAGGATCGCGCGCGTTTCCGGAAGCAGTCGGCTCGCTTCGAGGAGCTGCGCGGCGTGCTGGGGAGCGCACGCCACGATCGCCGCCGCATACATCTCCCCGCCGACCTCCATGCCATGGGCGCCCGCGGAGATTACGGCGACGCGCTGCCCGCGCAGCACGCGTCCGCCACGGGCCTCCACGTAGTGCGCGGCCGGCTCGGGGAAGAGCGCCGACAGATCGGCCCGCGGCAAGAGAAGATCGCTCGCTTCACGGTCCGCACCGAGACTGTCGCGCAGAACGTTGAGAAACACCTGCGCCGATGCAGCGGCGAGCGGGGTGTTGAGCGCCGCCACGCACAGCGGCTCCCATAGAAGATCGGTCGGCGCGCCGAGTTGCCGTTGGTCGGCAAGCAGCTCGGGCATGGGCATATCCGCTGCCAGCCGGTACCCGCGTGCACGCATCGCGCGCATGAATCGCGCGACGTTCAGCCGGTCCGCGAGCGCGAGACCCTCGGCGAAGAGCAGCCCCGCTGCGACGTGCAGCGGCGCCGGAAGTCGCCAGGTGCGCAGGCGAAAGCGGCCCGCGATCTCGAGCGCGAGCGGCATACGCAGCAATGCGGCATCGGGCGCGAGGCCGACTTCGCGCATGAGGCGCAGGGTCTCGCGGTAGGCGCCGATCAGGATGTGCTGACCATTGTCGAGCGCGATCCCGTCGAGCACGGTGCGCCGCGCCCGGCCACCCAGTATCTGCCCCGCTTCGAAGACCGTGGACGCGGCGCCGCGTTGCGCGAGCGTCACGGCCGCGGCCATTCCGGCCCAACCGCCGCCGATGACCGCGACCCGGCGCGCAGGTCCGGTCACGCGGCGATCCAGGTGCGCCAGGCGATCCAGAGCTTTCGGATGGGCGTCAGGGTCGTGCGCTGCGAGAGCACGCGGCAGCCATCGCGCCGGATCTCTTCCAGCAGCGCGCGATAGATGGCGGCCATCATCAGCCCCGGGCGCTGCGCGCGGCGGTCTTCGGCCGGGAGCATGCCGATCGCCTCGTCGTAGGACTGCCGCGCGCGGTGGATCTGAAACCGCATGAGCTCGGCGAACGCGTCGGTCTCGCGCAGCGCCAGGATATCGGCCGCGGGCACGCCGAATCGCGCCAGCTCGTCGGCCGGAATGTAGATGCGGCCCTTGCGCGCGTCCTCCCCCACGTCGCGCACGATGTTCGTGAGCTGGAAGGCGGTGCCGAGGCGCTCCGCGTACTCGAGCGTGCGCGGATTGCGGTAGCCGAAGATGCCCGCGGCGAGCAGGCCGACCACGCCGGCGACGCGATGGATGTACTGACGGAGCGCCGCGAAGTCCGGATAGCGGTTCTCAGACAGGTCCATCTCCATGCCGTCCAGGATGTCGGTCAACAGTTCCTGGCGGATGCCGAACGGCTCGACGTGCGGCGCGAGCGCCTGGGTAACCGGGTGCTGCGGGCGGCCCTCGTACAGGCTGCCGACCTCGGAGCGCCACCACGCGAGCTTGGTGTGCGCGAGCGCCGGATCGGAGCATTCGTCGACGACGTCGTCCACTTCGCGGCAATAGGCATACAGCGCCGTGATCGCGCGCCGGCGGTCGGGAGGCAGGAAAAGGAACGAGTAGTAGAAGCTCGATCCGCTCTGCGCGGCCTGCTGCTGGCAGTATTCGTCGGGCGTCATGAGCGAGCGGGCTGTCGAGCGGTGATCCGCGGCGCTCCGATCGGGGATATACAAGGGGGCCTTCTCCCTTGTTCGTCCACAGAGCTTTTCTCCGGCACGCTCGTTACCTTGATCGAAGCTGCCTTAGCGTGCATTCTCATTGCACTGCTACGTCCTTACCGCGCGCCAGAACATCAGCGGCCAATCAGTGGCACGGAGCTCCGGCCGGTGGCGGAACATGTCGCCGCGCGCTGCGTCAAGCTTCTCGAGGATGCGCAATCCGCCCTGGACGATCATCCGCAGTTCGAGCCCGATCCGACCGGGCAGCGCTCTTGCGAGGGGCGCGCCGGATTCTAGCATCGCGCGCGCCCGGTCGATCTGATAGGCGAGCAGGTTCTGCCAGGCTGGCCCCGCCTGGCGCGCGGCGATGTCGCCGATGTCCACGCCGAAGCGCATCATCTCGTCCTCCGGCAAGTAGATGCGGTCCTTGCGGTAGTCGATCTCCACGTCCTGCCAGAAGTTCACGAGCTGCAATCCGGTGCAGATCGCGTCCGAGTGACGCAGATTCTCCGGCGTGGCGGCCTCGAAGAGATGGAGCAGCAGCGCGCCCACCGGGTTCGCCGAGCGTTCGCAGTAATGCAGCACTTCCGCGAAGCTCGCGTAGCGGCTTTTCACCACGTCCTGGGAAAAGGCGTCGAGGAGCGCGAAGAAGGGATCAAGCGGCAGGCTGAACTCGGCGACCGTCGCGGCGACGCGCTCGAAAAGCGGCGTCGCGGGTCGCTGACCCTTCTGGATCTGCCGCAGCTCGGCCCGGTAGCGCTCCAGGGCGGCAAGCCGCTCCGCGGGCGGCGCGTCGCCCTCGTCCGCGAAGTCGTCCGCGCTGCGGGCAAACGCGTAGATCACCTTGACGGGCGGGCGCAGCCGCGCCGGCAGGAGCACCGACGCCACCGGAAAATTCTCGTAGTGCCCGACCGCCATGAAAATCGAAATACCTCGGAGAATCAGTGGGTTTACGGCTGACAGTCTAGCAGCCGGTGAGATACAATCCGAGCCTGGCGCGCGCGGGGTGGCGGGGCGAAGGTGGCGGAATTGGTAGACGCACTAGGTTTAGGTCCTAGCGCCGCAAGGCATGGGGGTTCGAGTCCCTTCCTTCGCACACGAACGAGGTACGCGCGAAGATGAACGCGGAATGAGCCAGGAATCAGGAAACACCGATGCAAAACACGATTGAAAACCTGAGCGGGCTCGAGCGCAGGCTCACCGTTGCAGTGCCGGTCGCGGAGATCGACAAGCAGGTCGACGAGCGTCTGAAGAAGATCGCCCGCACCGTGCGCATGGCCGGGTTCCGGCCGGGCAAGGTGCCGCTGAAGGTCGTCGCGAAGCAGTACGGGCCGCAGGTGCGCTCGGAGGTGGTCGGAGATGCGATCGACAAGGCGTTCACCAGTGCCGTGCAGGGGCAGAACTTGCGCGTCGCGGGCTATCCACGCATCGAACACAAGGACGACCCGCAAGAGGGCAATCTGGAGTTCAGCGCGACGTTCGAGGTCTATCCGGAGGTCGCGCTCGGCAGCTTGAGCGCGATGCGCATCGAGCGGCCGGTCCTGACGGTGGGCGATCCCGAGGTGGACAAGACCATCGAGGCCCTCCGCAAGCAGCGCAAGCGCTACGCACCGGTCGAGGAGGCGAGCGCGCCCGGCGATCGCGTGACGATCGATTTCGAGGGCACGATCGATGGCCAGCCTTTCGACGGCGGCAAGGGCGAGGACGTCGCGTTCGTTCTGGGCGAGGGACGCATGCTGGCCGACTTCGACTCGGGCGTGACCGGCCTGAAGGCGGGCGAATCGAAGACGATCACCGTGAACTTCCCGGCCGACTACCAGGGCAAGGAGGTCGCCGGCAAGACGGCCGCTTTCGCGATCACGGTGAAGAAGGTGGAGCAGGGCAATCTTCCCGCGGTGGACGCGGAATTCGCGAAAGCCCTCGGCGTGGCGGACGGCGACATCGCGAAGATGCGCGCCGAGATCAGGGCGAACGTCGAGCGCGAGGTCAAGCAGCGGCTCGGCGCCCAGTTGAAGAACCACGTCATGCAAGCGCTGCTCGATGCGACCAAGGTCGATCTGCCGAAAAGCCTCGTCGACATGGAGGCGCAACGCCTGGTCGGCGCCGCCGCCGAGGATCTGAAGGCACGCGGGCTCAAGATCGAGGACATTCCGATCGGCCCGCAGGTATTCGAGGAGCAGGCGCGGCGCAGGGTCGCGCTGGGGCTTATCATGGGCGAGTGCATCAAGAAGAACGATCTCGGCGCAAAGCCGCAGCAGGTGCGCGCCCTCGTGGAAGAGCAGGCGGAGAGCTATGAGCAGCCGGGCGAGGTGGTAAAATGGTTCTACTCTCAGCCGGAGCGGCTTGCCGAGTTTGAGGGGCTTGCCGTCGAGCAGAACGTGCTTAACTGGGTGCTGGCGCAGGCGAAGGTCGAGGACACGACCGTGGCGTTCGACGAGCTGATGGGTGGCAAATCATGAATGTGTGGGATCCGCGCGCGGCGCAGATGGCGATGACCGGAGTCACCTCGATGACGAACTCCGGGTGGCAGGACCCACAGGGACTCGGCCTGATCCCGATGGTGATCGAGCAGAGCGGCCGGGGCGAGCGCGCGTACGACATCTACTCGCGGCTGCTCAAGGAGCGCGTGGTTTTCCTGGTGGGGCCGGTGACCGAGGTCACCGCGAATCTCATCGTCGCGCAGCTCCTCTTCCTCGAATCCGAGAATCCCGACAAGGACATCTTCTTCTACGTGAACTCCCCGGGCGGGCTCGTCTCGGCGGGGCTTGCGGTGTACGACACGATGCAGTTCATCAAGCCCGACGTCTCGACGCTCTGTATCGGGCAGGCGGCGAGCATGGGTTCGCTCCTGCTGTGCACCGGCGCCAAGGGCAAGCGCTTCTGCCTGCCCAACTCCCGGATCATGATTCACCAGCCCATGGGCGGGTTCCAGGGCCAGGCTTCCGACATCGAGATCCATGCCAGGGAGATCCTGTTCCTGCGCGAGAAGCTGAACCAGATCATGGCGAAGCACACGGGGCAGCCGATCGAGCGGATTGCCAAGGACACCGACCGGGACAATTTCCTATCGGCCGAAGAGGCCCGCGGGTATGGTCTGATCGACAAGATCCTGAGCTCGCGCACCGAGGCCGTGGCGGCCTGACGGGAGACATCGCATGTCGGACAAAAGCGGCGAGAAGCTTCTCTACTGCTCCTTTTGCGGCAAGAGCCAGCACGAGGTGCGGAAGCTCATCGCGGGCCCGTCGGTGTTCATCTGCGACGAGTGCATCGAGCTTTGCAACGACATCATTCGCGAGGAAAGCGCCGGCGACAAGTCCGGCAAGACGGTCAAGTCCGACCTCCCGACGCCGCGTGAAATCTGCACGATCCTGGACGAGTATGTCATCGGACAGGACCCGGCCAAGCGGATCCTCTCGGTCGCGGTCTACAACCACTACAAGCGGCTCAAGCATCTTTCCAAGAGCGACGAGGTCGAGCTCGCGAAGGCGAACATCCTGCTGGTGGGGCCCACCGGGTCGGGCAAGACGCTGCTCGCGCAGACCCTGGCGCGACTGCTCAACGTGCCCTTCGTGATCGCGGATGCCACCACGCTCACCGAGGCGGGCTACGTCGGCGAGGACGTCGAGAACATCATCCAGAAGCTGCTGCAGAACTGCGACTACGACGTCGACAAGGCGAAGCGCGGCATCGTCTACATCGACGAGATCGACAAGATCTCGCGCAAGTCCGACAACCCCTCGATCACGCGGGACGTCTCGGGCGAGGGCGTGCAGCAGGCGCTCTTGAAGCTGGTCGAGGGCACGATCGCCTCGGTGCCGCCGCAGGGCGGACGCAAGCATCCCAACCAGGACTTCGTCCAGGTCGACACGACCAACATTCTCTTCATCTGCGGCGGGGCCTTCGACGGGCTCGAGAAGATCATCCGCAATCGCACCGACAAGACCGGCATCGGCTTCGGCGCGGAGGTGCGCAGCCTCTCGAGCGGGAAGGACGTCGGCGAGGTGTTGCGCTCGGTCGAGCCCGAGGACCTGATCAAATACGGCCTGATCCCGGAGTTCGTCGGGCGCCTGCCGGTGATCGCGACGCTCGAAGAGCTCGACGAGCAGGCGCTGATCCTGATCCTGACCGAGCCCAAGAACGCGCTGCTCAAGCAGTACCAGAAGCTCTTCTCGATGGAGGGCGTCGATCTCGAGGTGCGGCTGCAGGCGCTGCACGCGATCGCCGAGCGGGCGCTCGCGCGCAAGACCGGCGCGCGCGGCCTGCGGTCGATCCTGGAACAGGTTCTGCTGGACATCATGTTCGAGCTGCCGACGCTCGAGAACGTCAGCAAGGTCGTCGTCGACGAGCCGACGATCTCCGGCGACGGCAAGCCGCTGCTCATCTACTCGGATCAACCCAAGGTTGCCGGCGGGGCCTGACGCGCCGCAATGCGCATGCCCCCTGCGCCCCCGCGGGGAAGCGGATCTGCCAGCTTCGATGCAATTCGTGCTGTGCGACCTTGTTTTCGGCGCGATCGCCCGGATATGTTAGGTTGTTTTCTTTTGGATTGGTGCCGCCATGTCTAGCGAGAACGAAGTCACAGCAGTTCCCAGCCAGTATCCGCTCCTGCCGCTGCGGGACGTGGTGGTCTTCCCGCACATGGTGATCCCGCTCTTTGTGGGGCGCCCCAAGTCCATCAAGGCGATGGAAGTGGCGATGGAGGCGGGCAAGAGCATCCTCCTGGTCGCCCAGAAATCGGCGGCCAAGGACGATCCCGGCGCCGACGATCTGTACAAGATCGGGTGCGTTTCCAACATCTTGCAGATGCTCAAGCTGCCGGACGGCACCGTGAAGGTGCTCGTCGAGGGCAGCCAGCGCGCAACCATCGAGGACGTGGTCGATCAGCGCACCCATTACATCGCGACGGCCGTTCCGGTCCCGCAGGGCCCGCCCGACAGCGCCGAGCTCGAGGCGATGCGGCGCGCGCTGGTCAGCCAGTTCGATCAGTACGTCAAGCTGAACAAGAAGATCCCGCCCGAAATCCTCACCTCGCTTGCGGGAATCGAGGAAGCCGGCCGCTTGGCCGATACCGTCGCGGCCCACTTGCCGCTGAAGCTCGAGCAGAAGCAGAAGGTGCTCGAGATGTTCACGCCGCGCGAGCGGCTCGAGAGCCTGCTCTCGCAGCTCGAGGCGGAGATCGACATCCTGCAGGTCGAGAAGCGCATCCGCGGCCGCGTGAAGCGGCAGATGGAGAAGAGTCAGCGCGAGTACTACCTCAACGAGCAGGTGAAGGCGATACAGAAGGAGCTCGGCGAGGGCGAAGAGGGCGCCGACCTCGAGGAGATGGAGAAGCGCATCAAGCGCGCGCGGATGCCCAAGGACGCACGCCACAAGGCGGAGGCGGAGCTGAAAAAGCTGCGGCTGATGTCACCGATGTCGGCCGAGGCCACCGTGGTCCGCAACTATCTCGACACGCTCGTCGCGCTGCCGTGGAAGAAGCGGAGCAAGATCTCCAAGGACATCACGGCGGCCGAAAAAGTGCTCGACCAGGACCACTACGGGCTGGAGAAGGTGAAGGAGCGCATCGTCGAATACCTCGCCGTCCAGAACCGCGTGCAGCAGATGAAAGGCCCGATCCTGTGCCTGGTCGGTCCGCCCGGAGTCGGGAAGACCTCGCTCGGGCAATCGATCGCGCGCTCGACGAATCGCAAGTTCGTCCGCATGTCGCTCGGCGGCGTGCGCGACGAGGCCGAGATTCGCGGCCACCGGCGCACTTACATCGGATCGATGCCCGGGAAAATCCTGCAGAACATGGTCAAGGTCGGAGTGCGAAACCCGCTGTTCCTGCTCGACGAGGTGGACAAGCTCGGCATGGACTTCCGCGGCGATCCGTCCTCGGCACTGCTCGAAGTCCTTGATCCGGAGCAGAACCACACGTTCGTCGACCACTACGTCGAGGTGGAGTACGACCTCTCGGAGGTGATGTTCGTCGCCACCGCGAACACGCTCAACATCCCGCCCGCGCTGCTCGACCGGATGGAAGTCATCCGCCTGTCCGGCTACACCGAGGACGAGAAGGTCAACATCGCGGTGCGCTATCTGCTGCCCAAGCAGATGAAGAACAACGGCGTGAAGAAGGAAGAGCTCGCGATGTCGGAAGCGGCGGTGCGCGACATCATCCGCTACTACAGCCGCGAGGCCGGCGTGCGGAGCCTGGAGCGCGAGATCTCGAAGATCTGCCGCAAGGTCATCAAGAGCCTGATGACGAAGGGCGGGCAGAAGCGCGTCTCGGTCACGCCGCGCAACCTCGACAAGTTCCTGGGCGTGCGTCGCTATTCGTTCGGCACCGCCGAGAAGGAGAATCAGGTCGGCCAGGTCACCGGTCTCGCGTGGACGGAAGTCGGCGGCGAACTGCTCACCATCGAGGTCGCGGTGATGCCCGGCAAGGCCAAGACCATCACGACGGGCAAGCTCGGCGAAGTGATGCAGGAGTCGATCCAGGCCGCGCTCTCGGTCGTGCGCAGCCGTGCCGAGCGCCTGGGCATCGACGCCAAGGTCTTCCAGGAGAAGGATCTGCACATCCACCTTCCCGAGGGCGCCACGCCCAAGGACGGGCCGAGCGCCGGAATCGGCATCTGCACGTCGATGGTGTCGGCGCTGACCGGCATACCGGTGCGCGCAGACGTGGCAATGACGGGCGAGATCACGTTGCGCGGCGAAGTGCTTGCGATCGGCGGACTCAAGGAGAAGCTGCTCGCGGCGCATCGCGGCGAGATCAAGACCGTGCTGATCCCGGAAGAGAACGTGAAGGATCTAGCCGAGATCCCGGAGAACATCAAAAATCGCCTCGAGATCGTGCCGGTCAAGTGGATCGACAAGGTGCTCGAAGTCGCCCTCACGCACGTGCCGAACGTCGCGAAGGATGGTGAAGCGGGCGCGGCCGTCGCTGCATCACCGGGTGGAGAGGAAAAGAAACCCACGACCGGGGTTGTCACGCACTGACGCACACACTACGGCGCAAGCTAACGGGGCCGGGCGGAGCAATCCGCGCCGGCCTTTTTTTGTTTCGACTGGAAGCTCCGGTTGCGGTGGGTAACGCGAGGTGAATCGGCCCGGTTCGGCATCACGGTGCTGGCGAGAGCGAGGTCCTCTCTCGCGGGGCGAGCGGGCCTGCGGCGGCCTCATGGTGCCGCAAATCGCGTCCTCGGGGCGGGGACCCGGTTTGCTGCGCCCAGTCAACACACGACAGGGCGCAACAAACCACCCGTGACGGCGGGCGCGGCCAAAGGCGCCGGCCAGGCATCGGCCGCTGGCCCGATCGACGTCCGCGCGACGCGAAGGCCAAAACAAGCGGGAGGTTATTTCGAGTCACGCCCGGCACGGCGTCGACGCGGGGGTGAGCGGGCCTGCGGTGGAC
>JBFJOO010000020.1:0-53307 GCA_041617635.1 Burkholderiales bacterium
CCCCCCCCCCCCCGCCACGATTACTTCAGGACCGCGGCGAGGAAGCGCTGCATCTCGTCCCACGACTGCTTGTCGGCGTTAGCGTCGTAGGCGAGCGGGATGTTGAACTTCTTGCCGTTCTCGGTCGCGTCGGGGTTCGTGAATGCGTGCACGGCGCCCGGGTAGTTGATGAACCGATAATCGACGCTTGCGGCCGCCATCTCCTTCTTGAACGCGTCGATGTGCTCCGGCTTGATGAAGGTATCGGCCTCCCCGTTGAGGACGAGCACTTTCGCCTTCACGCCGCCGGCCTTGGCCGGCGTCTGCGTCGGCAGGCTGCCGTGGAAGCTCACCACGCCGTCGAGGTCGACGCCGCGGCGCGCCATTTCCAGCACGATGCCGCCGCCGAAGCAGTAGCCGATCGCGGCAATGCGGCTGCCGTCGACGTCGGACTGGCTCTTGAGCAGGGACATCGCGGCCCGAAAGCGTTTCTCGGCGGTCTCCATGTCTTTGCGCACCGCGCCGGAGAATGCGCCCGCATCCTTCGGATGAGTCGCGATCTTGCCGTCGCCGTACATGTCGAGCGCGAGCGCGACGTAGCCCAGTTGGGCGAGCATGTCCGCACGCTTGCGCGTGTAGTCGTTGTTGCCCCACCACTCGTGCACGACCAGCACGCCGGGCCGCTTGCCGCCGCCCGCAGCCGGGTGGGCGATGTAGCCCTTGAGGGTGGTGCCGTTGGCGGAGTACGTGACTTCCTCCCCGGCGAGGGCGAGGGAAATCAGACCGAAGAACGCGACTCCAGCCACCACAAGCTCGCGCATCATCCTTGACATGTTGCGTGTCTCCTTTGGGTTCTGTTTGGGAACGATAGGCCCCGATTGATAAAACAACGCGGCGATCGTCGTTATTCCCCGCGGCGGGGGCGCTAGAGTGTAGGGGGCTCGATCCAGTTGTGCAACGCTATGCCGCCGTCGACCACCACGGTCGTGCCGGTGACGTACGCCGAGAAGCGATCCGCCAGCAGCGCCACGGCCATGCCGGCGACGTCCTCGGGCGTGCCGAGGCGCCCGAGGCTGGTGCAGCGGGTGAGGCGCTCGACGCCCGTGGCCTTGGCGTCGAATCCGCCGCCGGGAATCGCGCCGGGCGCGATGGCGTTCACGCGAATGCCGTGCGGGCCGAGCGCGCGCGCGAGCTCCTTCATCAGCATCGTCTGGCCCGCCTTGGACGCGCTGTAGTGCGGCAGGTTGCGCGGCGACTCCGCGTGCAGGGACGTGAGAAACAGCATGCGGCCCTTCGTCTTGCGCGCAATCATCTCGCGCGCCGCATCGCGCGCGAGCGCGAAGCCGGCGTGCAGGTTCACCGCGAGCATGCCATGCCACGTCGTATCGTCGACCGCAAAGATGTTGTCCGCCTCGAGGCGGCGGGGACTCGCGCTGTGGACGAGGATCGAAATCGAGCCGAGCGCGTCGAGCGTGCGCTTCAGGAGTGCGGCCGCCCCGTCCGCGGTCGAGAGATCCGCCGCGACGAACCGCGCGTCGTGACCTTCCTTGCGCAACGCGGCAGCGATCGGCTCGCCGCGTTCGGCATCGATATCCGCAAGCACCACGCGCGCGCCTTCGTGTGCAAGGGCCTGCGCGATGCCGCGCCCGATTCCCGATGCCGCGCCGGTGACCAGCGCAGCGTCTCCCGCCAGCAGATTGCCGCTCATGGGTTCGCCTCCTCGAATCTCGAAAGCGTACACTTGCCGCCGCTGGTTGTCTTTGCGTCCGCGGCCGCCCTGCGGTCGATATTGGAGGCCTCATGAACGCGTTGCTTGCCACCGCACGCTCGCCGATGCTGATCCCGCTGGTTGCGCGCATGCTGCTGGCGATGCTGTTTCTCGTCTCGGCGATTCGCTCGCTCGGCGCCGTCGCCGGAACGGCGGGCTATTTCGCCCGGCTCGGCATGCCGGTGCCCGAGGTGATGGCTTGGGTCGTGATCGTCGTCGAGATCGCGGGCGCGCTCCTGCTGATCTTCGGCTGGCAGACGCGGCTCGCGGCATCGGGGCTGGCTGCGTTCGTGGTCGTCGCGACGTATCTCGGACACCCGTTCTGGGCGGTGGACTCATCCCAGTACGTGAACCAGCTCAATCATTTCCTGAAGAACCTCGGCCTCATCGGCGGCCTGCTGCTCCTGGCCGCGCACGGACCGGGGCGGCTGGCGTTCGACCGGCGTTAGGGATGCGCTGAGAACTGGGCGTCATTCCCGCGCAAGCGGGAATCCAGTTCCAGCGCATATCAGGACCTCCTGGATCCCCGCTTGCGCGGAGATGACTTGACCGTAGCGTTCCGGAAATCTCGCGATCTCTGAGCTCGGCGCAGGTACACTGCGGGCTTTCGCTCGTCATGGCCGACCTGTCCCGCGCCTTCAACATCGAGGACCTGCGCCGCATGGCGCGCGCGCGGGTCCCGCGCGCAATCTTCGATTTCTACGACGGCGGCGCCGAGGACGAGGTCACGCTACGCGCCAACCGTGCGGCATTCGAACGCGTCGAACTGCTGCCCCGGGTGCTGGTCAACGTCGCCGAGGTCGACACCAGCACCGCGCTCTTTGGGGTGGCCGCGCGGTTTCCGCTCGCCGTCGCGCCGATGGGCGCGATCGGCGCGGGTCGCCCGGGCGCGGACCTGTCGTTGGCGCGCGCAGCGAAGGCCTTCGGCATTCCCTACACGCTCGCGACGCCGGCCACGACGTCGATCGAGCGCGTCGCGAACGAAGTGGGCGGGCGCCTCTGGTTCCAGCTCTACGTGCTGCGCGATGCCGATTTTCGCAGGAAGCTGATCGAGCGCGCGCATGCGGCCGGCTACGAAGCGCTGCTGGTGACCGTCGACGTTCCGGTCGGCGGCAAGCGCGAGCGCGACGCGCGCAACGATTTCATCGCGCCCTTCAGGCCGACCTGGCGAAACGCGCGCGACATGTGGCGGAAACCCGCTTGGGTCGTCGACATGTTGCGCCATGGGGTTCCGCGCATGGAGAACCTCGAGGGGTTCGTGCAGTGGTCCACGCGTCTCACCGGGGTGGGCGCGGCCTCGGTCGGCCGCTCGCAGGATGCCGCATTCGACTGGGAGGGATTGAAGCGGGTGCGGGACCTTTGGCCGCGCAAGCTCCTCGTGAAGGGCATCGCGCGCGCGGACGACGCGGAGCGTTTGATCACGATCGGTGGCGACGGACTGGTGGTGTCCAATCACGGTGGCCGGCAGCTCGACGGTGCGGCGGCGACGCTGGATGCGCTGCCGGCCATCGCCCGCGCCGTCGGCGCCAAGCTCACGGTGCTGCTCGACGGCGGCGTGCGCCGCGGCGTCGATATCCTGAAGGCGCGGGCGCTCGGGGCGCACGCGGTGCTTGCCGGACGGGCGCCGCTCTTCGGCGTCATGGCGGCGGGCGAGCCTGGCGCAATGCACGCGCTGGAGATCCTCACCGGGGAGTTCGAGCGGTCGATGCGGCTCTCCGGTGCCCGCTCGGTCGCGGAGATCACTCCCGATCTGCTTCGCATGTAAAGCGCCGCGCAGCGGCGCGCGCGCAATCAGAGCAACCCGAGCGCGCCGTCCACCGGGCGTCCGCGCACCATCTGCCAGCCGGTCGCGAAACGCTGCGCGGCGCGCGCGGCAAGCCCGACCAGGCTGAGGGCGATCCACAGCAGAACCATGGCGCCCACCGCCTTGGCCGTCCACCACCACAGGAGCACGGTCTCGGTGATCTCGTCGAGGCTGCGCTCCGCCTGGGCCGCGATCGCCTGCGCGTGCGCGTTGAGCATCTGCACCGCCGAGAGGTCAGGCTTGAGGTCGATGTCGAGGTCGATGTTCGGCAGCTTGAGTCCCGGAATGTTGAAGTCCGGCAGGTTGACCCACCCGATCTTCGGCACGAACGGCACCTTGCGCACCACCTTGATGATCGCGTTGAGGATCGACTCGATCGTGCCGGACAGCGCGCGCAAGGCACCCGACAGCCCCAGCAGCGACTTGCGGATCGGCTCCACCGACTCCTTGATCGCACCGGCCACTTGCGTAGTGGTGTTCTCGATCTTCTTCACCTCGGCGAGGAGTCGGTCACCCTCGGCGCGGACCGCATCGATCTGCTGGCGTGCATCCTCGATGCGTGGCTCGATAACTGCCCGGCCCCGGTCGATCGCCTCGTTCACGCCCGAGACGATCTGCCACACCCCGAAGACCAGAACCAGCAACACGAGCAGCGGTAGCGACACCTTCAGCATGATCACCGCGCCAAGCGCGCGGCTCGCGAGCAGCGGGGCGTGGGATTTTACTTCCGACGTCATCAAGTGACTCCTTTCTCCATTTGCGTTCGGCCGATCATGCGCAGCGCATTTCTCTGCGGTCAAGCGTGCATGCGCGAACCGCCCCGCGGTGCGGCCGTGCACGGAATAAGAAAATCTTAAGATTCCGTTAATCAACATTTAGGAATGATCCGCGCCGCGCGCCCGTAATCTCGCTCCCGGTTCCGCAACGATCCGGGGAGCGCATGTCAGGGAAAGGAAGTCAGGCGGTGGTCGTCGCCATGCTGCTTGCGGCAGCGTGGACGTGCCTCGCCGCGACCGCCGGGCTCGCCGCCGGGCGCGCGGACGAAACGCGCGCCGGCGTCGAGCCTGGTGCGCCCTTGCCGCAGCGCCTAAGCGAGACCGGCCTTTTCGTGACGGGCTCGACGACCGCGGTGAATCCGCAGAATCTCGCCTTCTCGCCTCAGTATCCGCTGTGGTCCGACGGCGCGACCAAGCGTCGGTGGCTGCATCTGTCGCCCGGAGCCACCATCGACGCATCGCACCCCGACGCCTGGGAATTCCCGCCGGGCACGCGGCTGTGGAAGGAGTTCGGCTACACGCGCCCGGTCGAGACACGGTTCATCGAGCGCCTTGCCGACGGCTCATGGCGGTACGCGACCTACGTCTGGAACGCCGACGGCACCGATGCCGTGCTCGCGCCGGCCGACGGCGTCGCTGCCGCGCCCGTGCGCGACGCGCCCGACGGTCGCTACGCGATCCCTTCGCAGGCCGACTGCCGCGCGTGCCACGAGGGCGCCGCGGTGCCCGTGCTCGGCGCGAGCGCGCTGCAGCTCTCGCCGGATCGCGACCCGCTCGCACCGCATGCCGAGCCCGCTCGCGGCGAGCACGTCGATCTGCCCGGGCTCGTCGCGCGCGGTCTGCTGCGCAATCTGCCGCCGGCGCTCCTCGAGCGCGCGCCGCGCATCGGCGCAGCGACCCCGACGGGCCGCGCGGCGCTGGGGTATCTGCACGCGAACTGCGGCCACTGCCATAACGACGCCGGACCATTGGCGCCGCTCGAGCTGGCGTTGGCCCAGGAAGCCGCCGCGGGCCCGGCCGGCTCGGCCAAGGCCCTGCGCACCATCATCGGCCAGGCGAGCGGCTATCGCCCGCGGGGCGCGGACGCGGGCGTGCAGCGCATCGTTCCCGGCCGGCAAGACGACAGCGTGCTCGCGATGCGGATGCGAACCCGCGATCCGCTCGTCCAGATGCCGCCGCTCGGTTCCCGAATCGCCGACGCCGCGGGCATCGCCCTCGTCGAACGCTGGATCCGCAATGACCTGCAACCTCAGAAGGAGCTCGCCCAATGAACCGATCGCTGCTTGTCGAGACCGCGCGCGCCGCCGCGCCGCTCGTCGTTTCGTTGTTCGCCCTGGCCGCATGGCACCCGGCCCTTGCGGAGAAGGACGGCGCCAAACCCGGTGCCAACCCAGCCGCGGAGAAACTCGCGCGCGGCAAGTACCTCGTCACCGTTGCCGGATGCAACGACTGCCACACGCCGTGGAAGCTGGGGCCGAACGGTCCCGAGCCGGACATGAGCCGGATGCTGTCGGGTCACCCCGAGGAGCTGGCCATGCCGCCGGCCCCGCAGCTGCCCGAGGGCCCGTGGTTGGTCACCGTCGGCGCCACCAACACGGCGTGGTCCGGGCCCTGGGGCGTCAGCTTCACCGCGAACCTGACGCCCGATCGCGAGACCGGCCTCGGCAAATGGAACCAGCGCACGTTCACCGACACGATCCGCACCGGCCGGCACATGGGCCGGGGCCGCGAGATCCTGCCGCCGATGCCGATCCAGATGTACAAGCACTTCACGGACGCGGACCTCGAGGCGATCTTCAGCTATCTCAAGACCATTCCCGCCGTGAAGAACAAGGTTCCCGAGCCGTTGCCGCCTGCCGCGCCGCTCGCCGCTAAAAACTAACGATCGAACGGCACCGGGAACCGGTCAAGCCGCTGCGCCGGCCGGCGTCTCGACCAGGGAAAGCGGTCGCTCGACCGCGAGGCGAAAACGCCCGCGGCCGATCTTCTCGATGCGCACGAACGGGCAGCGCTCCGCGAGCCGGCGCTCGAGGAGGATCAGCCGCGCCTCGAGGTTGTCGCCGAGCTCCGGCAGACGGAGCGAAGCGTCGAGGCGCAGCTCGCGGTTGGTGAACTCGGTGCGCTGGGCGTGCACGTAGTCGCGCACCAGCCGCCAGAAAATCGCCCCGGCGACGCCCTTGATCAGGTAGTCGTCGTCGACGAAGATGCTGCCGTTCACCGCGTAGTAGCGGATCACAGCCGGAGCGCCGCGCGCGGGGCTCTTGCGGGTTTCACCGGCGAGCGGCTCGCCCTGTTGCTCGACGGACTGCTGCACGGCGAACATGGTGCGCCCGAGCTGCTCGGCCAGCACGAGCAGCGCGTCCTCGTCGTCGTAGGTGAAGCGCACGTCCTGCGGGCTCTCGACGTACAGCACGCCGAGCAGGGTGGTGCCCACCAGGATCGGCACGGCGAGCCGGCTGCGCGGCGCTTCGAGTGCCGGCAGCGCGATCTCGGTCTCCGAGGCCCTGACGGCGTGGCTGTACACTACGTCGTTCGTCTCGTAGTTCAGGCGGATCGGGGTTCGCTCGCGTGCGGCCACACCGATCACGCCGTCGCCGAGCGCGATCTCGGAGCCGACGCCGGACTCGCGGTAGCCGCGGCTCGCGACCGTGAACAATCGCCCGGTCCCGGCGTCGTGGAGCAACACCACGGCGTGCGGGATGTCGAAGAGCGTCTCCAGGCACGTCAGCGTTTCGTCGAGCAGCGCGGCGAGGTCGGAGCACGCGGCGAGGCGCTGTGCGGCCGAGCGCAGGGCCGCGAGCAGGCTGCGGCGCGGCGCCGGTGCCGGCGCGACGGCGCCCGGCACGCGCTCGATCGCGAGCACGCGGTAGACATCCGACCCGAGCAGCCGGAACACGTCGCTCATCCCACTGTGCGCGGCGATGCTCGCGAGCCGCGCCTTCATGCGCTCGAACAGCGGCCCGGAGGTCTCCGTGCGCAAGTACTCGAGCGCGAGCCGGTACAGGGCGAGCGTGACCGGGTCGACGACGATCACCGCCGCGCGGGGATTCTCGAGCACGTTCGCACGTGTCTTGTTGAAGAACTGGAACGACAGCGCCACGTGCCGCGGGTCGACGTAGTCGACGTGCGAGATGTAGGTGACGTTCGGCGTGCCGTCCGGCGCGCAGGTGGCGATCACCGAAGGGATGACGCCGTCCAGCGAATCGCGGATCGCGTCGAGCGTGATGGACACGGTCCCGAACCTGTCTAGAGCTTGATGGGTGCGCCCGCGCCCGCGCCCGGGGTCTGGACAAAAGCGGCGGTCGGCGTGAAGCGCACCGCCGCCAGATCCGCCGGCGCATGGTCGACCAGCGCCTTGGCGAGGCCTTCGGGATCCTTCACCCGCTGGAATTCCACGTCGAGCAGCCGCAGGTAGGCGGCCAGGCATTCGTGGTCATCCGGCTCCACTGGGACGACCGCTGCGTCGGTGCCCTTCAGCTGCAGCGCGCGATGCGTGGTCGCCTCGCAGAAGGAGGCGGCGATGGCACCTGTCTCACGGACTGCGTCGAGCAGCGCCTGGCTGCGCGACGCGGCGAGGAACACGGTCACCTGCCGCCCGTCCGGAGCGACACGCCTGCCGATCCCGTGCGCGATCGTCGGCACGTTGCGCGCGTCGCGCGACGCGACGGTGACCACGACGCCGAGCGCGAGGAACTCGACGTGCATCGGGTCAAGGGCCGTCCCGCCTGCTGCTGGCTGCTTCATCCAATCATCATACCTTGGCAGATCGGTGTGACGACCGGAACAACGCCCGCGGGGCGGTAAACTTGCCGGCCCCGGCTTCGACCCCAGAACCTCATGAACTTTGTCGTCGACCTCCAACCCGCGCATGTCCGTTTCGGGGTCGGTGCCCGTAGCACGTTGGCGGAAGAATGCGACCGCCTGGGCGCCAAGCGGGTCGTGCTGGTTTGCACCCCTTCCGGGGCGGCGCGCTACCGGACGGTCGCCGAAGCACTCGGATCGCGACTCGCCGCGATGTTTGCCGAAGCCGAGCCGCATTGTCCCGAACCGGTGGTCGAGCGCTGCCGGGCGCTCTGGCGCGACGCTGGCGCCGACGGCGTGGTCACCGTCGGCGGAGGGTCCACGATCGCGCTCGGCAAGAATCTCGCCGTGGAAGAGGGCGCGAAATTCCTCTGCATCCCGACCACGTACTCCGGATCGGAGATGACGGACATCTACGGACGCAAGATCGGAAGCGAGAAGCGGACGGCGCGCAGCGTCAAGTGCCGTGCGCACACGGTGATCTACGATCCGGAGCTGACGCTCGGCCTGCCGCGCCACGCGACGGTGACCACGGGCATGAACAGTCTCGCCCACGCGGTCGAGGCGCTCTATCCGCAGACGCCCAACCCGGTGGCGTTCGCGCTCGCACGCGAGGCGCTCTGCGCGCACCGCGACGGCCTGCCGGATGCGGCCCAGAAACCGAACGACATCGAAGCCCGCTCGCGGGCGCTCTACGCGGGATTTCTCGGCGGCTTGTTGATCGGCATGACGGGGATCGCGCTACATCACCGGCTGTGTCACGTGCTCGGGGGGCTCTTCGATCTTCCGCACGGCGAGACCAACAGCGTGGTGCTTGCGCACGTCGTCGCCTACAACGCGTCCGCGGCGCCCGACGCCGCCCGCGTGATCTCGGAAGTGTTCGGCGATCCCGATCCCGCACGGGCAGTCGACGTTTTCGCGCGACGCATCGGCGCGCCGACCAGCCTGCGGGAGATCGGCATGCCCGAGGAAGGCATCGAAGCCGCCGTCAGAGCGACGCTCGCCCGGCCGGGCTGGAATCCGCGCCTGCCGGAGGAAGCGGGACTGCGCGAGCTCGTGCGGGCCGCCTGGGACGGACGCAGGCGCTAGGGGATGGGCTGTAGAAGCTCGTCATTCCCCCGTACGCGGGAATCCGGACTGAGCCCAATCACGTGCTTACAGGATTCCCGCCTGCGCGGGCATGACTTGTTCAACCCGCCCAGTTCGCGGGCTCGCCCGCCGCGAGCCACCGCTGGTACGCGGCGAGCGTGTCGGCGTTCGGGGGATAGAGACCGACGACCGGTTGGCCCTGCAAGACGCGCAGCTGCACGAACCGCTCGAAGCGCTCCTGTTCGGCGCCGGCTTCCGCGACTTCGGCGGCGAGCGCGCTCGGCACTACGACGACGCCGTCCGCATCGCCCACCACCGCATCGCCCGGCGCGACCGCCACGCCGCCGCAGCCGACGAGCTCGCCGTACCCGGCGTAGACGAGGCCGGTGATGCTGGGCGGCGCCGCGGCACCGGCCGAGAACACCGGCAGGCCCACCTTGCGGATCTCGGCGATGTCGCGCACCGGCGCGTCCGTCACCGCGGCGCGCACGCCCTTGACCTTCAGCCGCGCGATCAGGATGTCGCCGAGCGTCGCCGCCTCCTGCGCGCCGCAGCCGTCGATCACCATCACGCTGCCCGCCGGACAGGCCTCGATCGCGTCGCGGAACGAGCCGGTCTTCGCATAGCTCTCGGGCGTGGCGAGATCCTCGCGCGCCGGAACGAAGCGCACGGTGAATGCGGGGCCGGCCACCCGCGAACCGTCGGGAAAGACCGGGATCGGACCGCGCATCCAGGAACGTCGAATGCCTCGCTTCAGCAGCACCATGGTGAGCGTCGCGGTGCTGATGCCTTGCATGCGGTCGATCACCCGCGGATCGATCGCGACCGGGTGCATCACGCTGCTCACGGGCTGCCTCCTTCGTGCCGGGCGCGTGTTCCCGCCGGCGCCGGTTTCCCAGAACAAAGGCGAATCGTATAACCTAAAGCCGTCGCCGCATGAATCGCGCGCATTGCGCTGCGGCAATCCCGATGGAGGATCGAACATGGGCGAGAAGATCACGTTCAAGCGGCCCGACGGCAAGGATTGCGTCGGCTACTACGCAAGACCGGCGGCCGGAGACAAGGCACCGGGCGTCGTCGTCATCCAGGAATGGTGGGGCCTCAACGACCAGATCAAGGGCGTCGCGGATCGCCTCGCCGCGGCCGGCTATCGCGCGCTGGTGCCCGATCTCTATCGCGGCAAGGTGACGCTCGACGCCGCCGAGGCGTCGCACATGATGACCGGCCTCGACTTCAAGGATGCCGCGACCCAGGACGTGCGCGGCGCAGCGCAGTACCTCAAGCGGGGGAGCGCGAAGGTCGCGACGATGGGCTTCTGCATGGGCGGAGCCCTCACGATCCTGGCGGCGATGTACGTGCCGGAGACCGACGCCGCATCGAGCTGGTACGGCGTGCCGCCGCCGGAGGCGGGCGACCCGAGCAAGATCCGCATCCCAGTGCAGGGGCACTTCGCGCTGAAGGACGAGTACTTCACGCCCGCCTCGGTCGACGTGCTCGAGGGCAAGCTGAATGCAGGCAAGGTGTCCCACGAGTTCCATCGCTACGATGCGAATCACGCGTTCGGCAACGAGACGATCGCCAACCACGATCCTGCGGCGGCCAAGCTGGCCTGGGAGCGCACGCTCGCGTTCCTGAAGAAGCAGATCGCGGGATAGATGCGTCGCGATCAAGGAGCGGGCCTGCGCCATGCTTGACCTGGCGATTCGCGGCGCCGCAGTCTACGACGGCTCTGGCGAGCCGCCGCGGCGTGTCGACGTCGGTGTGCGGGAGGGACGCGTGACCGTGGTCGGCGCACTCGACGAACCGGCGCGCGACACGGTGGACGCCGGGGGCCTCGCGCTCGCGCCCGGGCTGATCGACGTGCACACTCACTACGACGCGCAGGCCACGTGGGATGCCACCCTCTCGCCGTCGCCGTCGCTCGGGGTAACAACGGCGGTGATCGGCAACTGCGGCTTCGGGATCGCGCCGTGCCCTCCCGCGCATCGCGAGCTGCTGCTGAAGAATCTCTCGGTCGTCGAGGGGATGGATCTCGACGCGCTGCTCACCGGCACGCGCTGGGATTTCGAGTCGTTCGCGGAGTATCTGGCGGCGCTGCGCCGCCGCCGGCTGTTCGCGAACGTCGCGGTGCTCGCCCAGCACTCGACGATCCGCACCGCCGTCATGGGCGAGGCGGCGTGCGAGCGGGCGCAACCGACGCCGGACGAGCTCGGCCGGATGCGCGGCATCGTGCGCGACGCGATCCGCGCGGGCGCGATCGGGTTCGCCTCGTCGTTCTCGCCCAATCACAGCGGCTGGGGGTCGCGCCCGATGCCCTCGACGATCGCCCCGGACGAGGAGCTCGCGGCGCTGGTCGGCGTGCTCGGCGAGGAACAGCGCGGCATGTTCGTCTCCGCAACCGGGCCGCGCGCGACGCCGGAGTACATGGAGCACATCGCCGCGACGACCGGAAGGCCGGCGTTCATCGTTACGGTGCTCACGATGTACAACGACGCCCACCCCGGCCAGGCGCTCGACTACTACGAGCGGTGCCGCGCGGCCAACGAGCGGGGCCGCGAGGTCTACATCCACGCGAGCTGCCAGCCGCTGTCGTTCGATTTCACGCTGCGCGATCCCTACGTGCTCTACAGCCACGACTCTTTCGCGCGCGTGAAGCAGGCGGACAAGGCGGATCTGCCGGCGGTGTACGAGGATCGCGCATTCCGATCGGCCTTCCGCGCCGATCTCACGCGGCCGAAGGCCGGGATCATCTTCGCCGGCGACTGGGGCAAGATCGAGATCGGCGAGGCCGCCACCGGGGCAGTGCAAGCGCTCGAGGGCCGCACCATCGCCGAGGTCGCGCGCGCCTCGAGCCGTGACCCGGTGGACGTGCTCTTCGACACGGCGCTCGCCGACGGACTCGATACGGTGTTCGTCGGCAAGTTCTTCAACAGCGACGACGACGGCGTGCAGCCGCTGCTGCAGCACCCGGCAGGCGTCGTGGCGCTTTCGGACGCCGGTGCGCATCTCAAGTTCCTGTGCGACGCGGGCTTCGGGCTGCATCTACTGGGCCACTGGGTGCGCGACCGCGGCGCGTTCACGCTCGAGGAGGGTGTCCGACGCCTGACGAGCGATCCCGCGCGCAAGTATCGCATTCCCGAGCGGGGTCGCATCGCGCCCGGTGCGTGGGCCGATCTCCTGCTTTTCGATCCCGCCACCGTCGGCATCTCGAAGCTCGAGCGCATCCGCGACCTTCCCGGCGGCGGAACGCGGATGATCCGCCGGCCGCGCGGCGTGCACGGGGTGTGGGTGAACGGCACCCGAGTGTTCGACGGCGCGCACTACGCACCGCTCGCAGCCGGGCCGGGACACGTTCTCGATCGTTTCAGCATTTGAGCACAGGCATGAAAGTAGGAACGCCATGAATCGCAGCGAGGAACGCAACGCTTTGATCGCCTCCGCCGTCGCCGACGTCCGCGCCATCGAGGCGCGCGAAGGCGTGACGCGCGACAGCCTCGAGCACGTTCGGGAACGCCTCACAAAGCTCGCGGCGCGCACCGACCTCTTCACGCTCGACGATTTCCCGCCGCCGAAACCCGGCGATCCGCGCAGCTCGTGCCTCTACCGGCTCGCCGAGGACGACGACCACCGCTTCGCGCTCTATGCGAATACCGGCAACGGCAAGTACGCTTCCCCCGCGCACAATCACACGACCTGGGCGGTGATCGTCGGGGTGAGCGGCGAGGAGCTGAACCGCTTCTACGACCGCACGCCCGAGGGCGGCGTGCACGAGAAAGGCCAGTACGTCGTGCGGCAGGGCACCGGCGTCGCGTTCATGCCGGACGATTTCCACTCGATCCACATCGATGGCGCGGTGCTTAACTTTCACATGTACGGCCTCGCGCTCGAGCAGCTCGCGCGGCGCGAGTACTACAAGCCCGCATCGCACTCCTGGGCGGTCTACCCGGCGCACTCGGACATTCGCGAAGCGCGCCCCGGACGCGCGTGACCAAGCGCGTGTCGGCCGCGGCGCTGCGCGAGCGCCTGGTCGATGGCAGCGAGCTCGCGCTGCTCGATGTGCGCGAGCAGGGCGTGCACTACCAGGGCCATCCCTTCTTCGCCTGCTCGCTCCCGCTCTCACGGCTCGAGCTGATGGTGGCCGACCTGGTGCCGCGGCGCGCGGCACCGATCGTGCTGCTCGACGACGATGGCGACGACGGCGGCGCAGCGCTCGCCGAGCGCGCAGCCGCGAAGCTCCGCGCGGCCGGCTACACCGAGGTCGCGATCCTGGCGGGCGGCTGCGCGGGCTGGCGGGCGACGGGCGGCGAGCTCTTCAGCGGCGTCAACGTGCCCTCGAAGGCGTTCGGCGAATTCATCGAGCATCGCTTTGCGACGCCGCGCATTCCACCGCAGGAGCTCAAGCGCCTGAAAGACGCCGGCACGCCGCTCGTCGTTCTCGACTCGCGTCCCTACGACGAGTATCACCGCATGAGCATCCCCGGCGGCGTCGACGTGCCGGGAGCCGAGCTCGCCTATCGCGTCCACGATCTCGCGCCCGATCCGGACACCCTCGTGGTCGTGAACTGCGCCGGGCGCACGCGCAGCATCATCGGTTGCCAGTCGCTGCGCAACGCCGGCATCCCGAATCACGTCGTCGCGCTGAAGGACGGCACCATGGGCTGGGAGCTCGCGGGATTTGCGTGCGAGCGCGGCGCCACGAGCGTTGCGCCGCCGCCTTCAAGAGAAGGTCTCGCCAGCGCGCGTGCAGCAGCCGAGCGGGTCGCGAAGCGCTTCGAAGTGAAAGTTGCGGCGCGCGAAACGGTGCAGAGATGGCAACGTGACGCCCACCGCACGCTCTATCTGCTCGACGTGCGTTCGCGCGAGGAGTACGAGGCGCGGCACATTGCGGGGGCGCGCCACGCGCCCGGCGGTCAGCTCGTCCAGGCCACGGACGAGTTCGTGGCGGTGCGCAATGCGCGCGTCGTGCTCGTCGACCCCGCGCGCGTCCGTTCGGTGATGACGGCGTCCTGGCTCAACCAGATGGGCTGGGACGACGTGCACGTGCTCGAACCCGAGGGAGTGGACGGTCTCGCGGGCTGGCCGCTCGAGAGCGGCGCGCGACCGCGCGAGATTCCCGGGCTCATCCGGGCGGCGACCATCGCCGTGCAGGAGCTTACCCTGGGTCTGGCGCGCGGCGACGTCACGGTGCTCGATCTCGCGACGAGCCTCAAGTTCCGCGCACGTCACGTTCCGGGCGCTTGGTGGGTCGTGCGGGCACGGCTCGAATCGGCGCACGCGCGGTTGGCCGACGCCCGCCTGGTCGTGCTCACCTCGGAAGATGGCGCACTCGCGCACCTCGCGGCGCCCGAGGCGGCGCGCCTCTGGCCCGATGCAGGCATCCGCGTTCTGGATGGGGGAAACGCCGCGTGGTTCGCCGCGGGGGCGCCGACCGAAACCGGCATCGAGCGCGCGACCACCTCGATCGACGACGTCTGGTACAAGCCCTACGACCATGCGCAGGGCTACGAGCAGCACGCGCGCGCGTACCTTTCCTGGGAGGTCGGGCTCGTCGAGCAGATCAAGCGCGATCCGACCGTTCGATTCCGCGCCTACGAGTGAGGCGGAGCGCAAAGGGCAGCGGCCAACTCCGCTAGCTGGCTTCGTCCTTGCGCGACTGGCGCGACTGGCGCGACTGGCGCGGCTGGCGGGGCTGCTCGACCTGAGCTTCCGGCGCCTGGCGCGGTTCGGGCCGGGCGCGCGTGTCGCGCTGAGGCTGGTCGCGCACTTCGGGCACGCGGGCAACGGCGCGCCGATCCTGCCGCGCGTTGTTCTCACGTGCATCGCCGCGCTGGGATTGCTCCGGGACCGTGGACGCGCGGACGGCGGTGCGGCGCTCCTGCCGAGCGTTGTTCTCACGTGCATCGCCGCGCTGGGATTGCTCCGGGACCGCGGGCGCGCGGACGGCGGTGCGGCGCTCCTGCCGAGCGTTGTTCTCACGTGCATCGCCGCGCTGGGATTGCTCCGGGACCGTGGGCGCGCGGACGGCGGTGCGGCGCTCCTGCCGAGTTGTGGTCTCACGCGCGTCGCCACGGCGCGCGTCGCGGTCGACCGACGGCGCGTTGACAGCCCGGCCGGGGGCTGCCGGGAAGTTAACGGCCGGGGAGGGGGCGACGGGGCGCGGTGAACCGGCTTCTGGGCGGCGCTGCTCCCTCTGGGATGCACGACCTGGCGCGTCGCGCGCGATCGGCGCAGCGCCCGTTCCCGCGCGCGTGCCGGCCTCCGGTATCGTCGTGCGCGACGTGGCGTTCTCCGGCTGCCGCCGCTCGGTGCGCCGATCCTGACGCGCGTCGTCGGGGCGAGCCCCTGCGCGCTCATTCGAACGTGGTGAGCTGCGGTCGGTCTGCGCGCCCTGATCGGGGCGCACCATCGCGGCGCGCGATTCCGGCGGCGCCGGCGCGGCGTTGCGCCGACGCTCGTCCGTGCGGCGCGCGTCGCGTGGCGCCGCCGCGGGTGCGTAGCGCTGCTGCACGTCGGGATCCCGATAGCTCACGCCGCGGCGATGCCACGGGTCGTGGCGCCACGGGCCGGGCGCAACGTTGACGTGCGTGACATGCCTGTGGACGTGTACATCCCGCCGCACGATCACCGGGCGGTAGTAGTAGTTGTTGACGGTCACGACCCGCACCTCCCGGCGTGGCCAGTCGATCGCCCCGAAGAAGAACCCGACCGAGACGCGGACCGCGGGTCCCCAGATGAATCCGACCGCAACCTCGGGCCGCGGATGCGGGTGGCGCACCGCATAGCCTGGCCACGGGGCCCACACCACCGGTGGGTATGCCGGCCACCACCAGGTTCCGTACGCGACGCGCGGATCGTAGTAGGGCACGTAGATGACGCGCGGATCGACGGGTTGGACGACGATCGTGGGGCCGTCGTCCACGACGCGAATCCGCGCGTCGGACGCAAGCGTGCCCGCCATGCGCGCTTGCTGCCGCAGCCGCTGGACCGTCTCCATCACCTGGGGTTCCTGGACGAGGAAGGCGTCGCCGAGCTCGCGCGTCCATTCGAGGTTCTCGTCCATTCGCACGAGCACGTCCGGAAACGCGACGAGCGACTTCACGCTCGGATCCCAGTCCTGGTTCTCGACCGCTCGCACCGCCGCGTCGCCCTGCAATCCGGGATTCGCGCGCGTCCACCGCGCGGCCTCGACCACCTCGATCGGATAGGTGGAGGCCATGAAAATCTGCGACAGCAGCGGGTCGGGATAAAGCGCGATCGGCGCGAGCATCCGGTCGAGCTCGGGTTGCGTGTACGCCGGCCGCGACTGCGCCAGCGCGCTGCCGTGCGCGACGGCGAGCGAAGCAATTGTCAGCAACGCTACCAGCCAGACCTGCGCGCGCTTGTGAAACTTTGTTGTCAGTGTGTACATGAGGTACCTCCTGGCCCATTAACGCGCGGACAGTCTTCGCAAACCACCCTCAACCCGTATCAGTTGCAACAATTTGTATCCGTCGTGCGGCGACGACACGGGCGGTGGGCGGATCTGCCGCGGTGGTAAAGTTGCCGTCTGCCCGGCCGCCGACCGCGACGCGTTTCCGCTTCCGGAGATGCCTCGAGCACGAGTCATTGCGCATGAACGACGACGTCTTGGATCTCTTTCACCCTGCCGTCACTGCATGGTTCCGCTCGGCGTTCGCCGGGCCGACCGCGCCGCAGATCGCGGCCTGGCCCGCGATCAAGTCGGGACGCCATGCGCTGGTGGCGGCGCCGACCGGCTCGGGCAAGACGCTCGCCGCCTTTCTCGCCGCGGTCGACGGTCTCGTGCGCGAGGGCGTCGCGCGCGGGCTTGCCGACGAAACGCACGTCGTGTACGTCTCGCCGCTCAAGGCGCTCTCGAACGACATCCAGAAGAATCTCGAGGCGCCGCTCACAGGCATACGCGCGGCGTTGGAGGCGCTCGATCTGCCGGACGTCGAGATCCGCACGCTCGTGCGCACCGGCGATACGCCCCAGGCCGAGCGCGCTGCCATGCGCCGCCGCCCGCCGCACATCGTCGTCACGACCCCGGAGTCGCTGTATATCCTGCTGACGAGCGAGTCCGGCCGCAAGATGCTCGCGACGACGCGCACCGTCATCGTCGACGAG
Source organism: Burkholderiales bacterium (assembly GCA_041617635.1). Taxonomy (GTDB): domain Bacteria; phylum Pseudomonadota; class Gammaproteobacteria; order Burkholderiales; family SG8-39; genus JAABRB01. The sequence continues at coordinate 17,342 of JBFJOO010000020.1, forward strand.
ATCCACGCCCTCGCGGCCAGCAAGCGCGGCGCGCATCTCGCGCTGTCGCTCGAGCGGCTCGAGGCGCTTGCCGGACCGGGCCTGGCGCGAGTGGGGCTTTCGGCGACGGTGAAGCCGATCGAGGAGATCACCCGATTCCTGATCGGCACCCGGAATGCGGCCGGTTGCGCGGTCGTCGACACCGGACACGTGCGCGAGCGCGATCTCGCGATCGAGCTGCCGGATGCGCCGCTCGAGGCGGTGATGTCGGGCGACGTCTGGCAGCAGGTCTACGACCGGCTCGCCGCGCTCGCGAACGAGCATCGCACGACGCTCGTCTTCGTGAATACGCGCCGGCTCGCCGAGCGCGCGGCGCGCCATCTCTCCGAGCGGCTCGGACAACACCGGGTCGCGGCGCATCACGGCAGCCTCGCCCGCGAGATCCGGCTCGACGCGGAACAGCGCCTGAAGCGCGGCGACCTGAAGGTGCTCGTTGCGACGGCCTCGCTCGAACTGGGCATCGATATCGGCGACGTCGATCTCGCCTGCCAGATCGGGTCGACGCGCACGATCGCGGCGTTCCTGCAGCGCGTGGGACGCTCGGGCCATGCCGTCGGCGGATTGCCGAAGGGGCGTCTCTTTCCGCTCTCGCGGGACGATCTCTGCGATGCGGCCGCGCTCCTCGACGCCGCGCGGCGGGGGGAGCTCGACCGGATCGCGGTGGCCGCGCAACCCCGCGACGTGCTTGCGCAGCAGATCGTGGCGGAGGTTGCGCTCCAGGAATGGCGCGAAGACGATCTTTTCGAGCGGTTCCGGCGCGCCTGGCCGTTCCGCGAGCTCACGCGCGACGCGTTCACCGAAGTCGCGCGGATGCTGGGCGAAGGCTTTCACACGCGCCGCGGCCGACGCGCCGCGCATCTTTATCGCGACGCGGTCAACGGCGTGCTGCGCGGGCGGCGTGGCGCCGCCCTCACCGCGGTCACGTCGGGCGGCACGATCCCCGACACCGCCGACTACAGCGTGGTGCTTGAGCCGCAAGCGCAGGTGATCGGTTCGGTCAACGAGGACTTCGCGATCGAGAGCCTGGCCGGAGACGTGTTTCAGCTCGGCAACGCCTCCTACCGCATCCTGCGGGTCGAGCGTGGCACGGTGCGCGTCGAGGATGCGAAAGGCATGCCGCCCGGGATTCCTTTCTGGCTGGGTGAGGCGCCGGCGCGCAGCGCGGAGCTGTCCTTTTCGCTGTCACGGCTGCGCGCGACGATCGAGTCCAGGCTGGAGCATGACGGCCGCGCCGCGGCGATCGATTGGCTCGCTCGCGAAGTGGGGCTCGGCCCGTCGGCCGCCGAGCAAATCGCGGACTACTATGCCGCCGCGCGCGCCGCGCTTGGCGCGTTGCCGACGCTCGACACCGTGGCCTTCGAGCGCTTCTTCGACGAATCGGGCGGCATGCAGCTCGTGATCCACGCCCCCTTCGGCAGCCGGGTGAACCGCGCGTGGGGATTGGCGCTGCGCAAGCGGTTCTGCCGCAAGTTCAACTTCGAGCTGCAGGCGGCGGCGACCGAGGATGCGATCGTGCTCTCGCTCTCGACGAGCCACAGCTTCCCGCTCGCGGAGGTCGCCCGCTACCTTGCCGTGCAGACGGTGCGCCCGCTCCTCGTCCAGGCGCTCCTCGATGCGCCGATGTTCGCGACGCGCTGGCGCTGGAACGCGAGCGTCGCGCTCGCGCTGCCGCGCTTCCGCGGCGGGCGCAAGCTCGCGCCGCAGCTGCAGCGCATGGAGGCCGAGGACCTGCTCGCGACGGTGTTCCCCGACCAGGTCGCGTGCGGGGAGAACATCGTCGGCGATCGCGAGATCCCCGATCACCCGCTCGTCGGTCAGACGATCGAAGATTGCCTGCACGACGCAATGGACGTCGACGGCATCGAGCGCGTGCTCGCCCGGATCGAGCGCGGCGAGATCCGCGTGCTCGCGTGCGATCTCACCGAGCCTTCGCCGCTCGCGCTCGAGATCCTCTCCGCGCGACCCTACGCCTTTCTGGACGATGCACCGCTCGAAGAACGTCGCACGCAGGCCGTCATGGGACGCCGCTGGCTCGACACCGAGACCGCCGCGGATCTCGGCAAGCTCGACGCGGAGGCCGTGCGCAAGGTGCGCGAGGAGGTGTGGCCGGACGCGCGCAACGCCGACGAGCTGGCCGACGCGCTCGCCACCCTCGGGTTCCTGAGCGATGCGGAGGTGGGCGCCCGACCGGAATGGCGCGCGCTGGCCGACGAGCTGGCGCGGGCGGGACGGGCCACCCGCCTCGCCTGCGGCACCGGCGCGATCCACGTCGCCGCGGAACGCCTCCCGGAATACGCAGCGCTGATGCCCGATGCGCAGCAGGCGCCCGCGATCGAAGTGCCGGCCGACTACCGTCGATCCTGGGCGCGCGAGGACGCGCTCGTGGAGATCGTGCGGGACCGGATGCAGGCGCTCGGCCCGGTTGCGGTGCCCGCGCTCGCCGCACCGCTCGGAATCGCGCTGGCCGAGATCGAGACGGCGCTTGCTCGGCTGGAAACCGAGGGATCCGTGATGCGCGGCCGCTTCTCGCCCGATGCGGCGGAGATCGAGTGGTGCGAGCGGCGGCTGCTGGCGCGCATCCATCGCTACACCGTGAACCGTCTGCGCGCCGAGATCGAGCCGGTCGACGCGCGCGACTTCATGCGCTACCTCTTTCGCTGGCAGCGCGTGGCAGCGGACGCGCGGGTCGAAGGGGCCGACGCGCTGGCGAGCATCGTGTCGCAGCTCGAGGGCTTCGAGGCGCCCGCGGCTGCCTGGGAAACCGAGATCCTGCCGGCGCGCGTGAACGAGTACGACCCGGCATGGCTCGATGAACTCTCGCTCGCGGGGCGCGTCGTGTGGACACGCCTTGCGGCGCCGCGTCCGACCGGCGATCGTCGCCCCAGCCCGGTGCGTACGACGCCCATCGCGCTCCTCGGCCGGCGCAACCTGGCGGTGTGGGCCGAGCTCGCGGCGCCGACCGACGCCCCTCCGCCGTCGGCGCGCGCCGCGCGGGTCGCGGATGCGATCGCCGCGGACGGCGCATCGTTCTTCAGCGACATCGTCGACGGCACCGGGCTGTTGCGCACCGAGGTGGAGGAGGCACTCGGCGAGCTGGTCGCCCTCGGCGTGGTGAATTGCGACAGCTTCGGTGGGCTGCGGGCATTGCTCGTGCCCAGCGACCGCCGCCGGCCGCTCAGTGGGCACAAGCGGCGCCGGCGCACGGCGCTCTTCGGCATCGAGGATGCGGGCCGCTGGGCGCTGGTGCGCAGGCGTGCGCCGCGCGAGGGGCAGACGGAAGCGCAAACCACCGAGCACATCGCGCGCACGCTGTTGAAACGCTATGGCGTGGTGTTCTGGCGGTTGCTCGCACGCGAGGCGGAATGGCTGCCCACCTGGCGGGAGCTGCTGCGCGTCTATCGGCGGCTCGAGGCGCGTGGCGAGATTCGCGGCGGGCGTTTCGTGGCGGGCGTTACGGGCGAGCAGTTCGCGCTTCCCGAAGCGGTGGGAATGCTGCGAGAAGTGCGACGGGCGGAACACTCGGGCGCGCTCGTGTCCTTGAGCGGCGCCGATCCGCTCAATCTCGTCGGAATTCTCACCCCCGGAGGGCGGTTGCCCGCGCTCACCGGCAACCGCGTGCTCTACCGCGACGGCGTCCCGGTCGCCCTGCTGACTGCCGGCGAGGTGCGCTTCCTCGAGCCGCTCGCGCCGGACGCGGAGTGGAACGCGCGCAACGCCCTCTTGCGGCGCCAGGTACCCGCGACCCTGCACTTTCTCGGATAACCGCGCGCCGCGCGCGCGGGCGGTGTTGCCGCCACCGCGCACGAGGTATGCTTGCGCCCGATGAACAAGACCCTGCGGTGGCTGATTCCGCTGATCGTGCTGGCCGTGGTGGCAGCGGCCCTGTATTTCTGGTTGCGGGCGGGAGAGCAGCCGCCGAAGCCGCCGCCCATCGAGGCGCCGCGTGTGGAGGCGCCGCCGCCGGCGGCGCCGCCCGAGCCGCCGCCGGTGCGCCATCCGATCGAGCAGGCGCAGCCCGAGAAGCCGGCGCCGGCGCCCGCCGCGGAGCCGGCACCCCTGCCGCCGCTCGGCGAGAGCGACAAGCTCGTTCAGGAGACGCTGCTCGGCTTGGTCGGCCGCGACGCCGTGCTCAGCTTTCTGAACGTCAGCGGGTACATCCAGCGATTCGTGGTGACCGTGGACAACCTGCCGCGCAAGCGCGCGCCGGTCAGGCTCTGGCCCGTCAATCCCACGCCCGGCCGATTCCTCGCCGCGGGCGCGGGCGATGCCGCCACGCTCAGCGCGGAGAACTTCCGGCGCTACGCGCCTTTCGTGCGGCTGGTCGAGTCGGTGGATTCCGCCAAGGCAGTCGCGCTCTACGTGCGCTTCTATCCCTTGATCCAGGAGGCGTACCGGGAGCTCGGTTACCCGGACAAGTATTTCAACGACCGCCTGATCGAGGTGATCGATCATCTGCTTGCGACGCCGAATCTCGCGGGCCCGTTGCGCGTCACCCTGCCCAAGATGGTGGGGTCGATCAAGCTCGATCGACCCTGGGTCCTCTACGAGTTCGAGGATCCGGAGCTCGAGGCGCGCTCGGCAGGGCAGAAGATCCTGATCCGCATGGGACTCGACAACGCAGCTCGCCTCAAGGCGAAGCTTCGCGATCTGCGCAGCAAGCTCGTGCGCGGCGCGCCGAAGCAGTAGCCTGATCGCGCGCGTCATGGCGCGCCGCCGGCACGCCGTTGTATCCTCTCGCACCCCTACGGACAGGAGAACTCCATGGATCGTCGCATCATCGCGCTCTACGACGAATACACCCACAAGCCGCTCGAACGGCGCGTGTTCTTGCGGCGGCTCGCCGCGCTGACCGGCAGCACGGCCGCGGCATTCGCGGTCCTGCCCGCGCTGGAGAACAACTACGCGCAGGCGGCGATCGTCGAGCCGGGCGATGCGCGCGTGACGGCGGGAATGATCAACTACCCGGGCGCCTCGGGCGGCCTGCGTGCGTACCTCGCGACACCGACATCGGGACCCGCAAAGCGTGCCGGCGTGATCGTGATCCACGAGAACCGCGGTCTCAACGCGCACATCGAGGATGTCGCGCGCCGGTTGGCCGTCGACGGATTCACTGCGCTCGCGCCGGACCTCCTCTCACCGCTCGGCGGCACGCCGGCGGACGAGGACACGGCGCGCTCGCTCATCGCAAAGGTAGACCGCGTGGTAGCGGTGCGCGATCTCGTCGCCGCGATACCCTACCTTAAGGGACGGCCGGACTCGAATGGCAAAGTCGGCGCCGTGGGCTTCTGCTGGGGCGGATCGATGACCAACCAGCTCGCGGTGAACGCGCCGGACCTCGCCGCCGCCGTGCCCTTCTACGGCTCGGTGGCCTTGGCCGACGATGCGGCGAAGATCAAGGCTCCGCTGATGCTGCACTATGCGGGCAACGACAAGCGCATCAACGACGGGGTGCCGAGCTACGAGGCCGCTCTGAAGGCGGCGGGCGTGCCCTACGAGCTCCACATGTACGACAACGTGGAGCATGCCTTCCACAACGACACCGCGGGTGCGCGCTACAACAAGGCGGCGGCCGAGCTCGCCTGGTCGCGAACCGTCGCATTCCTGAAGAAGAATCTGGCCGGATAGCGAACGACTACGAAGGATCGTCATTCCCGCGCAAGCGGGAATCCAGGCTGAGGATGCTCAAGGCCGAAGCCACGCTGGATACCCGCTTGCGCGGGGATGACTCGATCTGACGTTCCGTTGCTGTCGCAGATCAAATCGCGACGGGCGCGACGAGCTCGGGCCCGGTGTTGCGCGAGTTGTTCACCTTGGTGCTCACCGTGTGAAACGTGAAGTCGGTCTGCGCGCACGCGTCGATGATCGAGCGCACGCGCGCTCCATCGGTCAGCCCGGGGTCGAGCCACTCGCCGAACGCCCGGGCTGGCAGCACGACGGGCATGCGGTCGTGGACTTCGGTCGCGGGGCCGGCCGCGGCCTGGGTGAGAATCGCACAGCTCAAGGTGGTGTCGTCCGAATTGGGCGCGTGCCAGAACGCCATCAGCCCGGCGAAGCAGAACGGCGTCGCGTCGGCGCGGTGGATGTAGAACGGCTGCTTGTAGGAAGTCACTTCGCCCGTCTCGCGATTCACGCGCTCCCGCTCGCGCCATTCGTACCACCCCTCGGCCGGAATCAGGCAGCGCGCATGGCGCCAGGCGTGCCGCCACATGGGCTTCGCGGCCGCCTCCTCGGTGCGAGCGTTGATCGTGAACTTCGGTGACTTCGCGTCCTTCCACCAGTGGGGGATCAGGCCCCAGCGCGCTCCGGTGAGCGCAAGATCGCCCGAATCGCGCTTGCGGCGCAGCAACGGTACGATCGACGTCGGCAGCACGTTGAACTGGCGCGCGAAGGGATTGCTGTTGTCACGCCCGACGTGCCACTCGCGCTCCATCGCCGCGTCGTCCGGGTGCACATATCTGCCGCACATGCCGGGGAATTATATCGGCGCACCGTTCACCAGGCTTCCGGCGGCCGCTCCAGCGGCACGGCCTCGTTCGCGGCTCGCACCGCGGCATCGAGCGCCGACGCGTCGCAGGGTGCGACGCGGTCGCCGGGGCGGATCGTGCCGCCGACGATGACCCGGCAGTTGAGCCCCGAGCGATTGAGCAGCGGCTTGAACACCTTCTTGCCGAGCAGATCCTCGAGATAGCGGCACGGCACGTTCAACCTGCCGCCGTACAGCACGCACTCGCCCACCCGGAAGTACCGCCCGACCAGATGATTGAGCGGCACGCCGCGCGTCGTCAGGTTGCGGCGGTGCTCGTGGGGCGCGACTGCGACGCGGTGATCGCGCGCCAGCGCGTCGAGAGTCTCGGCCTCGATCAGCGTCGCCTGGCGATCGATGTGGTGATTCTTCGAGTAGGTGCCCGATCGCGTGGCATAGCGATCGCCCGCGATGCCGACGCCCGGCACGAGGTGCGCTTCGCGCAACGCCTGCATCGGCGCCGACGCGCCGGCCGCGATGTGCACTGCGACGAGCTCTCCCTGCCACGCCATGCTGCCGCTCCGGTCGATTCGATCGCCGGGTCGATCCCGGGCGCGAGCGGAATCGTACACGCGTACGCGGCCGCCGGCATTCCGCGCAAGGGCGGGGCGTCGATCCGCGAATTGCGCGAAAATGGGCCACCAAAGTCGGACATCAGAGGAGACGCGTATGAAGAATCGAACACTGGGCGGCAAGCTCGCGGTGTCGGAGATCGGTTATGGCTGCTTCGGGTTGAGCGGCGTGTACGGCGCCGCCAACGATGCGGAATCGATCGCGCTCGTACGCAAGGCGGTCGAGCTGGGCGTCACGATGATCGACACGTCGGACTCCTACGGACCCTTCCACAATGAGGAGCTGCTCAGCAAGGCCCTGTCCGGCATCCGGGACAAGGTGATCCTCGCGACCAAGTTCGGCCAGCGCTTCAATCCGGATGGCACGCGCTCGATGTGCGGCACGCCGGAATACGTCCATTCGGCCTGCGAGGGCTCCCTCAAGCGGCTCAAGGTCGACCGCATCGATCTCTATTATCAGCACCGCGTCGACAAGAGCGTGGCGATCGAGGAGACGGTCGGCGCGATGGCGGAGCTCGTGAAGGCGGGCAAGGTGCGCTACCTCGGTCTCTCGGAGGTTTCGGCCGCCAACCTGAAGCGCGCCCACAAGGTGCATCCGATCACCGCGGTGCAGTCGGAGCTCTCGCTCTGGAGCCGCCAGGACGAAGCGGACATCCTGCCGGCGTGCCGCGAGCTCGGCGTGGGATACGTGGCTTACAGTCCGCTCGGGCGGGGGTTCCTGACGGGCGCGGTCGAGTCCTCCGAGCGGTTCGAGGAGAAGGACGTACGGCGCACGATGCCCCGATTCAGCGCCGCGAACCTCGACCACAACTTGCATCTTGTCTGGCAGCTCGGCGAACTGGCCCGGGCGAAGGGCGCGACGCCGGCGCAGCTCGCGCTCGCGTGGGTGCTCGCCAAGGGGCCGGACGTGGTGCCGATCCCGGGCACCCGCCGCGAAGCGCGCCTGGTCGAGAACCTCGCGGCCGCCGACATTAAGCTGAGCGCCGCCGATCTCAAGAGCCTGGAGGAGATCGCCAAGATCGGGGTGGTGAAGGGCGAGCGCTACGGCGAGATGATGATGGGCACGGTCGACCGGTAATCGATCGCAGGCATCATCCCCTTTCCGGGGAGGCGGGGAAGCCCTTGTCTCAGAATCCCTCGAGCACGATCTTGCCGACCGTGTGCCCCTCCTCGAGCAGCTTGTGGGCGCGTCGCAGGTTCGCGGCGTTGATCTTGCCGAGGTTGGTGGCGAGCGTGGTGCGGATGGCGCCCGCCTCGACGAGCGCGGCCGCCTCGCTCAGAAGCTCGTGCTGGCCGATCATGTCCGGAGTCTGATACGTCGATCGCGTGAACATCAGCTCCCACGCGAACGTGGCGCTCTTCGTCATGAGCGGGGCGAGGTCCACCGGCTTCATGGTGCGCACGATCGTGCAGATCTTGCCCTGCGGCGCGATGATCGACGCGAACTGGGGGAAATGCGCGTCGGTGCTGTTGCAGCACAGGATGTAGTCGACCTCCGGCGAGCCCGCTGACTTGAGCTGCGGCGCGAGCTCCTGCGAGTGGTCGATGTACGCGTCCACGCCGAGCTCGGTCAGCCATTTCACCGACTGGACACGTGACGCGGTGGCGATGACCTGCAAGCGCGCGAGCTTCTTCGCAAGCTGGATCGCAATCGAGCCAACGCCGCCCGCGCCGCCGATCACGAGCAGCGACCGGCCCGCGTTGCGGCCGGTCTTCGAGATGCCCATCCGGTCGAACATCGCCTCCCAGGCGGTGATCGTCGTGAGGGGCAGCGCAGCCGCCTCGGCGAAGCTCAGGTTCTTCGGCTTCCTCCCGACGATGCGCTCGTCGACGAGATGGAACTCGCTGTTGCCGCCTGGTCGCACGATGCTGCCGGCGTAGTAGACCGCGTCGCCGGGCTTGAAGAGGGTGACGTCCTTGCCGGTGCCCGTCACCACACCCGCCACGTCCCAGCCGAGCACCTTCGGCGCCGACTCGATCTGATCTTTCGGCGCGCGCTGCTTCGTGTCGACCGGATTGACGGAGATCGCCCTGACCTCGACCAGCAGGTCGCGCCTGTCGGGTGACGGCTTGGGCAGCTCCACGTCGAGCAGCGATTCCGGATCGTCGATGGGAAGGTAGCGCAGGAGTCCAACGGCTTTCATGTCGACCTCGTGGGAAACAATCGGTGGATCGAAGACTGCGGCCACCGGCTACCCGCCGATGACCACCGTCAGCATGCCGAGCGACCCTTGCTCGATGCCGTCCACCGCAAAGCGGGCCGGCTCGTCGTCGCGTTGCAGACCGAGGCAGTAGAGGAGCGGGAAGTAATGCTCGGCGGTCGGAATCGCAAGGTGGGCGTCGTCGCCCATGCTTTCCCACGCCACGAGCGGCGCGTGCTCGCGGCGCTCGATCAGCTCGCGCACGCGGCCGTCGAAGCGTTCCGCCCAGCCATAGGCCGGCGCGTTCTCGGCCCGGTTCCGCAATCCGAGGTTGTGGATCACGTTGCCGCTCCCCGCAATCAGCACGCCCTGATCGCGCAACGGCGCGAGGCGCCTGCCGACGTCGTAGTGAAACGCTCCCGCCCGCGTGCTGTCGATGCTCAGCTGCACGACCGGCACGTCCGCGTCCGGGTACGCGTGATGGAGCACCGACCACGTGCCGTGATCGAGGCCCCACTCCTGGTCGAGGGCGACGTCCACGGGCGCCAGCAGCTCGCGCACCTGGCGGGCGAGCGACGGATCGCCCGCCGCCGGATACCGCATCTCGTAGAGCGGCTTGGGAAATCCGTAGAAATCGTGGATCGTCTTCGGCCGCTCCATCGCCGTCGCGCCCACGCCCTCGGTGAACCAGTGCGCCGATACGCAAAGTATCGCCTTCGGCCTCGGCATCGACCGCGCGATCTCCCGCCATGCCTGCGTGTAGCGATTGTCGTCGACCACGTTCATCGGGCTGCCGTGCCCGAAGAAAACGACCGGCATGCGCGTCGCGCTCATGACGCGGATTCTACAGCCCTCAACGTGCGCACTGTGGGCAGCGCTAGCGGCGCACGCCGGGGGTCTCGATCGGCAGGCCGGCCGCGCGCCAGGCGAGGTAGAGCTCGAGGTCGCGGTATTCGGCTGCGCCGTAGGGCAGCATTTCGGCGCGCACGCCGGAGAGGCACGCGCGAAAGCGCCGCTCGATCGATCCGAGCGACTGCCATTCCAGCCGGTACACCGGATGGGCGTTGGGGTGCCCCTGACTCAGGCGCTCGGCGGCGAGCATGCGACCCCAGTTGGCATCATGGCAATGCGCGCAGGAGAGATTGAGCTGACCGAGGCGACGCTGGTAGAGGTCGCGACCGGCAACAAAGTGCGCATGCGCGGGGCCGTCAGTGCGCACCGCAAGCGGCATGCCGCGCGACTGGTGCGCGACGAACGCACCGAGCGCCAGGAGCTCCTCCGATTCCCCCTCCGGCCGGGGCGCGCGCTGGTGATCGACGCGGCACGCGACGATCCGATCGGCGATGTTGAAGAGCCGGCCCGACGCGGCGTCGACGGCCGGATAGCGGGTCGCGACGCCTGGCATCGATGCGCGCGCATTGCCGTGGCAGTCGGCGCACGCCTTACCCTCCGTGCCGGCCGGCGCGGCCCAGAGCCGCGCGCCGCGCTCGATCCACAGCATGCCCGGATTCGCGAAGTCGTCCGCCTGCTGTGCGCGCAGGTCCGGGCCGTGAAAATCGCTGCCGGAGCGGAGCGCCTCGGCGGGAATCGGGCGTTCCTGCGCGGACGCGAGCGTTCCGGCTGCGGCGAGCAGAACGGCCATGCCGCGGAGCACCGCGTCGCGAACGATCATTCCTGGACGCGGATCGGGTGGCGCGCGGTCTCCCGCACGCCGGCGTCGTCGATCCACGTGAACTCGAGCGTTCCGGTCGCTTGCGCGACGGTGGTGAAGCGCAGGTACGGATTCGCGGCGATGCCCGACGAGAGCTCGGCGCGCAAGATCTCCGCTCCGTCGTAGGCGCAGGTGAGCTCGCGGATGGTGTTGCGCGGGATCTTCCTGCCCGTCGCATCGACCCGGTAGCCCGTCTCCATGGCGTGCTGGATCAGCACGCGGATCTCGACGATCTCGCCACGCCGGGCTGACTCGGGAACGCGGATCCTGGAAGCCATGATTCAGCTCTCGTCCAGGCAGGCGGAGAGGGTGACGACCACGTCCGCCACGTCGTACCAGTAAGACCCGTCGGACAGCGCCGCCACGGCCACGATCTGCTGGCTGCCGGCGAGCCGCACGCGCGTCTCGATCTCGGCGCGCCCGGCGCGCGGCCCGAGGTGGTAAGTCGCCATGTCGCGCACCGGATTGCGCTGCGAGAGGAGATGAATGCGCGCAACATGATCGGCGGCGCTCATCGGACTGTCGACGCGCACTTTCAGCGTGACCGAGTAGCCGTTGTCGGCGAGCAGGGGCAGGTCGAGCTGCACGCGCCCCTTGCGGACTGGCGCGCCCCGTGCCACGGAATGCAGTAACTCGTCGAGCTTGCGCAGCTCGGATGCCTGCGCGCGCGCCACGCCCGGCGCGAGTGCCGCGACGCTGACGCCGACAAGAAAGCTGCGACGTCTCACCGGCCGCTCGCCTTCAGCGTCGCGAGCCAGGCCACCACGTCCTCGACCTGTTGCGCGGAGAGGATGGGCTTGTCGCGGTACGCGCGCGCGACCTGCGCGAGGCCCTGCGTACGGTAATAGGCGGGCATCGGCGTGGCAGGGTTGACGCGGCTCGAATCCACCACGCGCAATCGCAGCTGCGCCGGCGTCAAGCGCTCGCCCACGCCTGCGAGCGGCGGCGCGATGTCACCCATGAAGCGCTCCCCTGAATCGGGAACCACATGGCAAAGGATACACGCACCCGCGCCGCGGTCGAGCGCGATCGCGCGCCCACGGGCCGGGTCGCCCGGCGTGTCGACGAGCGGTGCCGGGATCCGGTCGCCTTCGATCCCGAATGCGACGAGTCCCTGCCCGGCCGCGGGCAGTGCAAACGCGGCCGAGCAGGCCGTCGCGAACGATGCCGCGACGAGTGCCGTGCGCGCCGTCACGTCGCCAGCGAGATCCCCTGCTTGTCGAGCGGCAGCGAGCGGATCCGCTTTCCGGACGCGGCGAAGATCGCGTTGCAGAGCGCCGGGATCACCGGTGCGTTGGCCGGCTCGCCGACCCCGCCCCAGAAGCCGCCGGTCGGCGCGAGCACGACCTCGACCTTGGGCATCTCGGCCGCCTTGAGCATCCGGTAATCGTGGAAGTTCGACTGCTCGACGCGCCCGTCCTTGATCGTGATGTCGCCCCAGAGCGCCGCGGTCAGTCCGAAGACCACGCTGCCCTGGACCTGCGCCACGACATTGTCCGGGTTCACCACGTACCCGCAATCGAGCCCGACGACGATGCGGTGGATGGTGAGCGCCCCTTGCGCGCTGACCGACGCTTCGACCACCGACGCGGTGTAGCTGCCATAGCCTTCCGTCTCGGCGATGCCGCGATGCACGCCCGCCGGCAGCTGCCGCCCCCAGCCGGCCGCTTTCGCGACCGCGTCGAGAATAGCGAGATCCCGCGGCGCGCTGCCCAGGAGCGCACGGCGATATTCGTAGGGATCCTTGCTGGCCGCATGCGCGAGCTCGTCGAGGAAGCACTCGCGCACGTACGGGTTCTGGGAATGGCCGACGGTGCGCCAGAATCCCACCGGCACGTGCGGGTCGCGCTGCGCATACTCGACGCGCACGTTCGGGATGCTGTGCGGCAGGTCGCGCAGCGACGCGGTGGCCTGCGGGTCGATGCCGTCCTTGAGCGGCAGCTTGAGGAGCGTCGCGATGATCGACGGTGCGGACACGCGTGACCAAAGCGCGACCGGACTGCCGGACGCGTCCAGCCCGGCCTTGAGACGGATGAGGCTCGCCGGCCGGTAGAAGTCGTGCCGCGTGTCCTCCTCGCGCGTCCAGAGGAGCTTCACTGGCGTACCCGCCATGGTCTTCGCGATGGCCACGGCCTGGCGCACGAAGTCCTGCGCGCCGCCGCGCCGTCCGAAGCCGCCACCGAGCTGCATCCGGTGCACCTCGACGTTCTCGAGCGGTACGCCAGCTTCGCGCGCCGCAGTGGCGAGCGAAGCCTCGGCGCTCTGCGTGGACACCCAGATCTCCACTTTGCCGTCCTTGATGAGGGCGGTGCAGCCCTGCGGCTCCAGAGTCGCATGCGCCAGATAGGGCGTGTAGTACTCGGCTTCCAGCACCTTCGCGGCCGAGGCGAGCGCCTGGTCGACGTCGCCCGTGCGCTTGGCCACCGGAACCTGCGGCTCGGCGAATCCCGCGCGCAGGAAGTCCATGATGCTTGCGCTCGTCACCGCGCCGTTCCCGCTTGTGTCCCATTCGATCGGCAGCGCCTTCAGCGCTTCGTTCGCGCGCCACCAGTTGTCCGCGATGACGGCGACCGCGCCGTCGCTCTCGAGCGTCATGACCTTGACGATCCCGCGCCGCCCCTGGATCTTCGCCGCATCGTACGACTTGAGCTTGCCGCCGAAGACCGGGCATTGCGCGATCGACGCGTACACCATGCCGGGCACCTGGGCATCGATGCCGTAGCGCCGCCCGCCCATCACGATGTCCGGAATGTCGACCCGCGGGATGGGCTTGCCGACGATCTTCCAGTCCTTCGGATCCTTCAGCTTCACATCTTTGGGCGGCGCGAGCTTCGCTGCGGCGGTCGCCACGGCGCCGAAGCTCGTCTTGCGTCCGCTCGGCGTGTGCGTGATCACGTTGCTTGCGGCGACGCACTCGGCGGCCGGGACGGTCCACCCCTGCGCGGCCGCCGCAATCAGCATTTCGCGCGCGGTTGCGCCTGCCTGGCGCAGGTATTCCTGCGAGTTGCGGATCGTGCGGCTGCCGACCGCCGCCATGTCGCCCCAGACGCGCTTGCGCCGCACCTGCTCGTTCGGCGAGGCGTATTCGATGCGCACCTTCTGCCAGTCGGCCTCGAGCTCCTCGGCCACCAGCATGGGTGCCGAGGTCAGGCTGCCCTGGCCCATTTCCGAGCGGGCGTAGCGGATGATCACCGTGTCGTCCGGGCGCACGATCACCCAGGCGTTGATCTCGGGTGCCGGCGGCGCGGTCGCGCCTTGGGCGAGCACGTCGGGAAGGTGGAAACTGACTGCGAGGCCGCCGCCCACAGCGGCGGTGCTCTTGAGGAACTTGCGGCGGGAGGGATTGATCGCGATCGTCATGGCGCGCCCCTCATGCCTTCACCGCGGACTGCGCGGCGGCGTGGATTGCGGTGCGGATGCGCGCGTAGGTGCCGCACCGGCAGATGTTGGTCATCGCGGCATCGACGTCGGCGTCGGTCGGCCTGGGTGTCTTGCCGAGCAGCGCGACTGCGGCGAGGATCTGGCCGCCCTGGCAATACCCGCATTGCGGGACCTGGTGATCGATCCAGGCCTGCTGCACGGGGTGCGGCCTTCCGCCCTGGGCAAGGCCCTCGATGGTCACGACCGGCTTGCCCGCGACGGCGGACACCGGGAACGAGCAGGACCGCACCGGTTCCCCATCCAGCAGGACCGTGCATGCCCCGCATTGTGCGATGCCGCAGCCAAACTTCGGTCCCTTGACGTCGAGCACGTCGCGCAGGACCCAGAGCAGGGGCATCTCCGGCTCTACGTCGACCTCGCGCGCCCGACCGTTCACGGTGAGCTGGACCATCTGAGTCCTCCTTGATGGATCGGGTTGAAACGACGGATTGGGGGGGTGCGTCGCCACGGGCGCTTCACGGCCCGTTTGGCAACCGTCATCTGACAGCGGCGGCGTACGGGAGGTTCACGGATGTCCGAGGGTGCGGCGAGTGGCGTCTTAGGCGCGCTCTGATCAAGTCATCCCCGCGCAAGCGGGGATCCAGCAACCCTCTGAATACCCTCGGCCTGGATTCCCGCCCCCGATAGAGTCGCTCGGAGGTGACGACCTTGCGCGGGAAAGTCGGATTTCTTGAGAGCTCCCTACCTAGCGCGCGCGCACCGGGCCGATCACCTGCACACGCACGGGGTAGCCTTCGAGCGCCTGGGGCACGCTCTGCCGGACTTCCGGGCGGTCACGGTCCAGGCTGACCACGATCGCCTCGTTGCCGTCCGGATCGCGGCCGATGCCGACCGCGACCACGCCCGGCTGCGCCATGAGGCGCGTTTCGTGCCGTGCTTTCACGTCTTGGATCGTTACCGGCATCTCGCCTCTCCCGAAAGCGGTGCTCGCGGCGAGCGCCGCCGCGAGCACGATCGAGCGCTTCATCTGATGACACCGAGCGCCACGAAAACGTGCTCGATGCGATTGATGATCGTGCTGTTGTCGCTGCCGGCGAAGAGCAGTCCGGTCAGCCGATTCTGCTCGTCGACCACGGCCGAGCCGCTGTCGCCGCCCTGGCTCATTGCCCCGGCCATCAGCTGGTCGGTGAACCGGGCGAGGCGCCCCGCGCCGTACTGGACGTCGACGGTGACGTCGATCTGGAGAATCTCCCCGGTCGTCAGCCCCGTGGTGCGTCCGCTCTTCTTGACTCGCAAGCCGAGAGTACCCGGCACGGTGCCCTGAATCACGCCGATGCCGAGAATCTCGTCCTTCACGTCCTCGGGGGCGAGGGGGCGCGCGATCGCCGCGTCCACCAGGTTCGTCGTCTGCTGGATCGAGACCGTGCGGTACCGCGTCCGGCTGCCGATCAGGCGGCAGCCGGCATTGAGCATCTCGATCACCGCGCCGGCGAAGCCGCATGTGCTCGGCGGCTCGGGAGCAAGATAGCTGATCGGGACGAACGCCGCGAGACTCGCGATGTGATCGGTCGCGATCGTGCCGCCGTCGATCGGCCCGGGCTGCAGGATCGCGTCGCCGATCTGCGCGTCGTTGCTGTTCGCGAGCACGTGATTGTTGGACAGGATGAACGTCTCCCCGTCCTTGCGGACCAGGCATCCGAGCGTGCCCGCGGTGATGTCGCGGTGGCCGATGCTCACGCCGCCCCACGCGGGACGAAAGCGCCCGGTGGGCGGCTGCAGCGCCCGGATGAGCCCGGTCTCAAGCACGTCGGTCTCCGCGCCGTCGATCGCGCGCGGCACGAGCGCCCCGGCCGGGAGCGAAGCGGATGCCACCTTGCGCGTGACCGAGCAGATGATCGCCGGGGTCGGCGTCCGCCGGCCGTCGGTCACCTTGTATCCGACGCCGGTCGCGATGACGTTCTCGCGCGCGAGGAGATCCGGCGACGCTTTCTGGAGGATGTTGCGGATCGCAGCGATCGATTCAGCCATACGGCACCCGTTATAGCGCACGCGCAGATCGATTGCACGCGCGCGGGGTGTCGGGCGTCAGCGACGCGCAGCGGTGCGCGGCCAATCCCGGCGGACCGGGATCCTCAGAGCTCGAGGTCGAGCGCGCGCTGCTCCGGAATCGCCGCAAGCTCTCCTGAGAGCGAGGTCCGTGCGCCGAGTAGCGACTCGATCGCTTCCGGGGGTACCGGTTTGCTGAAGAAGAAGCCCTGCGCCAGGTCGCACCCGTGCATGCGCAGGAACGCGACCTGCGCCGCGGTCTCGACGCCTTCGGCGATGACCACGAAGCCGAGGTTGTGAGCCATGTCGATCACCGCCCGCACGATGGCGCCGGCGTTGCCGTCGGTCGTCGCATCGCGCACGAACGAGCGGTCGATCTTGAGCGCGGCGACCGGGAACCGGGTCAGGTAGGAGAGGCTGGAGTAGCCGGTCCCGAAATCGTCGATCGAGATGCGGATCCCGGCTTCCCGCAAGCGCTGGAGCACCTCGATCGCGTGCTCCGGGTCTTCCACGAGATAGCTTTCGGTGATCTCGAGCTCGAGCAGCCACGGATCGACGCTTTGGTTCCGGACGAGCTCGATGATCCGCTGGTCGAGATCGCGCATCTGGAACTGCCGCGCCGACACGTTCACCGCGACTGGAACCGGAATGAGTCCCGCCTGCCGCCAGGCACGAATCTGCCGGCACGCCGCCTCGATCACCCACTCGCCTGCCGGCACGATCAGCCCTGTTTCCTCGAGCGCCGGGATGAAGTCGGCCGGCGAGACGAGCCCGCGCTGCGGATGCTGCCAGCGCAAGAGCGCTTCCACCCCGCAGACGCGCTGCGTACCGAGATCGATCTTCGGCTGATAGACGAGCCTGAATTCCTCGCGTTCGATGGCGTGGCGCAGATCGGTTTGGAGCTGCATGCGCGCCAGGGTGTGCTGCTCCAGCTCCGCAGTGAAGAAGTGAAATGCGCCGCGTCCCGTGTCCTTCGCACGGTACATCGCCGCGTCGGCCGCCTTGAGGAGCGTCTCGGCGTCCTGGCCATCGCGCGGGTACAGCGCGATGCCGATGCTCGCGCTCACGAACGCCTCCTGGCCTTCGATCAGGAACGGCGCGGAGAGGCTGTCTAGCACCTTCTGTGCGACCGTCGCGGCGGCATCCGCCTGGCTGAGGTCGGGCAGCATGATGACGAACTCGTCGCCACTGACGCGCGCCACCGTGTCGCTCGCCCGCAATAGCGGGCGAATCCGTCCGCCCACCGCTGCGAGCAGCTGGTCGCCCACCTGGTGGCCGAGGGTGTCGTTCACCATCTTGAAGCGGTCGAGATCGGCAAAGAGCACCGCCACCTGGCGTGCGTCGCGCTTGGCGAGCGGGATCGCCTGGTCGAGCCGGTCGCGCAGCAGGTTGCGATTCGGCAGCCCGGTAATGCCGTCGTAGCGGGCCAGATGCGCGAGGCGCGCCTCGGCTTGACGCCGCTGCACCGCGGAGGACACGATGTTGGCGACCGTTTGAACGTATTGCGAGTCGTCATCCGTGAGCGCGGTGCCGGGACGCGCCAGCACCTCGAGGATCGCGATCACCGCGTGCTCCCCGCGAATGGGAGCGCTGACCGACGCGCGGCTCGCGCACGGCCAGGCAGCGCCGCTGCGCTGGCACCCGCCCACGCGCCCGGCGGCAGCCACTACCGGCACGCCCGAGCGCAGGGCGGTCATCGCGCCGCAATCGTCGCAGCGCGCCAGTTCCGTTCCGGCCGCGATACCTGATCCGGCGCCATGCATGGCGCGGACCACGAATCGCTCGGAGTCCGGCTGCAGCTCGAACAGGACGGCGCCGTCCACGTTGGGACCTGCCGCGGCCTGAACCGCCTGCGTGAAGAGCCCTTCGATGCTGGCGGGCTTGAGCGCGCGCTGGGCGAAAGCGGAAATCCGCTCCTGGCGCTCGGCGTGCGCCGCGAGCCGCTGCTCGGCGCGCTTCTGGTCGTCGATGTTGCGCCCGATGCCGCGATAGCCCGTGAACTGTCCTTCGGCGTCGAAAACGGGCTCGCCGCTCGCGCTGATGTAGCGCTGTTCGCCCAGGTCACCGGTGCGGACGTATTCGAAGTCTCGAAACGGCCGATGGGCCTCCATGATGGCGCGATGCTCGGCCCAAGTTCCGCTCACCGGCGCCGCGTCGGCGAGCTCCCAGTGCGCCTTGCCCAGGATGCGCTCGAGGGCGATACCCGATTTCGCCGGCACGTCGGTCGACACGAACGTGAACCGGAACGACTCGTCCTGCTCCCAGTACCAATCGGACGACAGCTCGACGAGGCTGCGGAACCGCGCCTCGCCGCGCGCGATGTTCTCGAGCGCCTCGCTGCCGCGCAGCAGATAGCGGACCCGATGCGTCATCAGTGTCCAGACCATCGGTTTGGACGCGAAATCGGTTGCGCCGGCCGCGTACGCCCGCGTGATCGACGCCTCGTCGTTGTGGCTGGTCAGGATGAGGATCGGCACGTGCCGGCCGTCGGGCATGCGGCGGATCCGCTCGCAGCACTCGAAGCCGCTCATGCCGGGCATGTCGAGGTCGAGGAGAATGATGTCGGGACGCTCGCGCGTGAAGGCCGCGAGGCCGGCTTCGCCGCAGTCCGCCTCGAGGACGCGAAATCCTTCCGGCGTGAGCGTTTGCGCGACGACTGCGCGCGAGATCTCGTCGTCGTCGACCACGAGCAGCAGGGGGCGGCGGATGGTGTTCGCGCGCTCCCCGGCTTTGTCGGCATTCGCTGCGGGGGCGAACATCGCTTCCTTGCCTCCGGGGTATGGGGCGACAGCCAGTGCGACGCGAGACATGACCACAACCTCCTTGCAATGAATCAAGACCGGCTGCGAAGAGGTCTACCCTGCGCGGCCCGCATCATTGCGGACGCGCGCGAGGCCGCTGGACCATGCCGCTCTCCGTTTTCGGGAGCGCGTATCCTGCACTGGTAACCCCGCTGTCCTGGGACCCGCGGACGGGTCCTTTAGACCGGAAGTTTTGCGACCCCGCCTTTCGCCGGGTGTGCCCTTTTCAGCTCACCGCGAGTCTAGACAATATCCCGCTTGAATCAAGGCAATAGGTCACGCGCGCGCGGAGCGCTGCGGACGGTCGCCGGACGGGCGGTCATGCGACCGGTACGAACGGGCCGTGGCGCGCAGCGGCGCGCCTTGCGTAGAATCCCAGAGCTCGTTTCACGAGGTGTTCCGCCATGGACCAAAGCGCTGCAAACCGCGAACCGGGCGAGTCGGTGACCGCCGAGCTCGCCTATACGATCGACACCGGCGAGAAGCCGGTGAACGAGACGTTCGGACCCAACAATATCCACCGGCGGGAGGTCGGCCGGCAGGAGCAGCGGGCCGTCGAGATCCGGAACGGGCGCCCGCTTGCACACGAATTCTCCCTGGACGTGCATGGCTTCGAGTTCCGGGAGCACCGGACGGCGACGCAGGATTTCTTCAATGCCGACGAGCTCGCGCGGGTGTACTACCCGGAGATCGAGCGACTGGTGCGTGACGTGTCGGGCGCTACGCGCGTGGTCGCGTTCGATCACACGCTCAGGTCGGGCGACGGGAACGAGCGCGAAGCCCGGCTCGTGCGCGAGCCCGTGCTCTCGGTGCACAACGACTTCACCGATTGGTCCGGGCCGCAACGCGTGCGTGACATCCTGCCGGACGAGGCCGAGCGCCTGCTCGCCGGCCGCTTCGCCATCATCCAGGTGTGGCGGGCGATCAACCGGCCGATCCAGTCCAACCCGCTCGCGATCGCGGATGCGCGCAGCCTGGCGTCCGGCGATCTCATCGCTGCGGAGCGGCGCTATCCGAACCGCGTGGGCGAGACGTACCGGATCAGCTACAACCCGGCGCACCGCTGGTTCTATTTCCCGGAGATGCGGCGCGACGAGGCGCTCGTCTTCAAGGTGTACGAGTCGGCGCGCGACGGCCGCGCGCGGTTCACGGCGCACACGTCTTTCATCGATCCGACCTCGCCGCCGGACGCGCCTCCGCGCCAGAGCATCGAGATGCGTACCCTGGCGTTCTTCTGACGTTCCAGGCCGGCGGCGGCGATCAGAGTCGCCCCATGCCGCCCATCATGCCGCCCGCGCCGAACATCGCCACGGTGATCATGCCCATCACGAAGCCGATCACGATCGCGATCGCGACGGTCACCGCCGTATAGCCGATGGTCTTCGACTCGGGCGTCTTCATGAGGACGGGCGCGCCGAGGTAGAAGAGGTAGAGCGCGTACAGTCCGCCCAGGAGCGAGATCAGCCACCCGAGCACCGGGATGATCGCGAACGCGCCCGCAACCCACGACGGGGTCATGGAATAGGCGGTGAGCTTGAGCGCCCGGTCGATGTTCTTGCGGCCGCCGAAGGCCCCTGCGAGACTGTCGGCGATGAGCGCGACCACGAACACCATGATGAGGCTGAACACGTAGCCCACCACTGCAGACCCGAACGCAGCTTCCACGCTGACGCGTCCGGCCGTGAGCGTGCCGACGAAGGCATTCGCGATGAAGCCCGCTACGGCCGGGATGACCGCCAGGATGGCGACATACTGCAGATAGAGGGTCTGCAGGCTGGTCCGCTCCTGCTTGATGATCAGCCACTCGGAGTTGGGCTGTACCAGGATGTTCATCACGCGCGTGACGATGGCCATGTACATTTTTTCCGGCTCCCTGCGTGGCGACAACCGGCGCAGTATAGTGAACCGAATCGCCTGCGACAACGCGCGATTCCCAGCCCGCGTCTAGAATCGACTCATGGCTGCATTGGCGAGAAGTCTGGCGGAGAACGTCCCCGGCGATTTCTTCGTCGACTCGACGTGCATCGACTGCGGGACGTGCCGCCAGGTCGCGCCGGCGACTTTCGCGGACGGGCGGGACGCATCATACGTTCACGCTCAACCGGCAACCGACGCCGCGTCGCACCGCGCTTGCATGGCGCTGGTGGCCTGCCCCGTCGCGGCGATCGGCACGCGAGCAAAGCATGCGATCGGCGCGGCGCGTGCCGCGTTTCCGGAACCGCTCGAGGAAGGCGTTCATTATTGCGGCTGGGCGGCGGATGCAAGCTACGGCGCACGCAGCTATCTTGTCGTGCGCGAACGAGGCAACATCCTGGTGGACTCGCCCCGTTACGCCGCGCCGCTCGTCGAGCGCATCGCCGCGCTCGGGGGCGTGCGCTGGATGTTCCTCACGCATCGCGACGACGTCGCGGACCACGGCAAGTTTCGCAAGCGCTTCGGGTGCGAGCGTGTTCTGCATCGTGCCGACGTTTCGCCGGACACCCGCGATGTCGAGATCAAGCTGGACGGTACGGAGCCGCTGCCGCTCGACGACGAAGCGTTGCTCATCCCGGTGCCGGGGCACACGCGCGGCTCGGTGTGCCTGCTCTACCGCGGGAAGTATCTCTTCTCCGGCGATCACGTCTGGTGGGATCCGGACTGGAGCCGCGTACACGCCTCGCGGAGCGTGTGCTGGTACGACTGGCGCCGGCAGACCGAATCGATGGAACGCCTCGCGAACCATCGCTTCGAGTGGCTGCTGCCGGGACACGGGACGCGCGTTCGCTTGACGGCAGACCTCATGGCCGATCAGCTCGCGCGCTGCATTTCCCGCATGAAGCGGGCCTGAGCCCTAGTTATCCTCGGCGAGGAGCCTGCGCAGCTGTTCGCTCCGTGCCATCCCGGCGGCGGCGAGGCTTGCGGCGAACGCGGATCTGAGTCCGACGAGCGGCGCGACGTCGCATTCCAGAAAGCGCAGCCGATCGGTTTTCGTTTCGTGGATGAAGTCGACGCGCGCGGCCCAGTCGACGCCGAGCAGCGTCGCGATGCGCTGCGCGCCCTCGCGCATGGAGGCTTGTGTCGCGCACCCGCGACCGGCGCGGCGGCAGCCCGTACTTGCGCCAGAAGCGGTACGGCGTGCCCTCGGGCAGCAGGACGTGGAGCGGCGCTCCGACCTCCCCGCCCAGCACCCCCACCGTCAGCTCCGATCCGCGCACGAACTCCTGGGCGATGTAGTGATCGGTCCGCGCGCGCGCGGGAATCCGCCCCGCGCGCAGCACCCGCAGCCCGATCGAATCGGAGCCGTGGCGGGGTTTCAGCACCAACGGATACGGCATCGCGTCGGCCTCGCGCAAGGCGGGTGGCGGGAGCGTCGACGCCGTGCGCGAGTGCGCGGCGGCAAGCCGCGTACTTGTCGTAGCATTGCTCCATCGCCGTCGCTCCGGGGCCGATGTAGGGGATCGCGGCCAGCGTCAGGGCGTGCACCGCCGCGCGCATCACCGGGTCCGAGACGCGGAGCAGCAGCGGCCCTTGCGGGAGGCCGGCGATCGCGTCCGGGGCGAAGCGGTGCACGCGCACGTCGCGGCCGGAATCGCGGAGCTCACGAACGATGCCCCACGCCTCGGCGCGATGGATCCACGCCAATGGGTGCACCCGCCAGGGCTCGACCAGCACGGTCAACGGCATCCCGAATTCCCGGCCGCAGGCAGACAAGTGCACATCCCGGGGCGCCCGGGGGTTGTCTGCGCCCCGCGGTTCGGGTTCAATATGACGCCCGCATTGAACCTCGATCCTCCTGGAGATGCCATGAAACGCATCCTCGCCACGCTGATTCTCGCTGCCGGGTGGCTTCCGCTGCACGCCGGCGCTGTGTGCTTCACGGTCTTCGATGGCGACCAGATCGTCTATCGGGACCTTGCGAGCCCGATCGACCTCTCGGGACCGATCTCGGACGCCCTGCGCGACAAGTACCCGCGCGGGCAGCTGATCATCTCCACCGAGGACGAGAACTGCACGCTGATCACTGCGGTGACCGCAGTGAACATCCGGGCGCCGGCCGAGGCGCCCGCCCCCGCGGCGCCGCCGAGGCCGGCCGTGCCGGCGCCGACCGCCGACATGGGACGAACGACCGCGCAACCGGCGGCGCAGCCCGCCGGCGCGGCATCGCAACCGAGGTAGCGGTCCCCCGCGCGCGCCGTAACAGGCGCGGCGACGCCTACTTGCGCCGCTTCACCGCGGCGCGCTTCGGCTTCGTGAAGCTCGCGCGCTTCTTGACTGTCGCACGCTTGGCCGGCGCGCGCTCGGGCGCCGCTTTCGCCGCCACCGCTTCGACTTCGACCAGGAACGCGGGTCTCACCAGCGCGCTGATCATCACCAGGGTGGACGCGGGCCGGTGATTCCCGAGAAAGCGCGTGCGCGCGCTCGCGTAGCCCGGAAAGTGGGCGGGATCGGTGAGGTACTGGTTGACCTTGACGATGTCGGTAACCTGCATACCCGCCGAGGCGAGTATCGCTGTCACGTTCTCCCAGGCAACGACTGTCTGCTCCTCGATCGTGGCGGGCACCGTGCCGTCCTTGCGCACCGCGACCTGACCGGCGATGTGCAGCCAGCGCGCGTTCGGCGGGACCTCGATGCCGTGCGAATAGGTTCCGATCGGGGCCGCAATCGCTTGCGGATTGTGAATCTTCGCCATGGCGCTCCTCCTCTTGTGCACTGGACTTGTGTCGGACTCGTGCAATCGGCGACGCGGGACTCGTTCCGGGCCGGCCGCGGCATTCGACTCCCGCGCGGGCGCGCCGTCAAGTCCGCCCGGACGCTCCGGCCGCGGCGTCCCGGGCGCGGAGCTTCGCGGCGATGTAGGCGCGCGGCGAGACGTGGAGCAGGTCCGCGATCTTCCGGATGACATGCTGCTCATAGGCGGAAAGCTCGCCGTCGGCATAGGCGATCCGCCACATGAGCTCGACGACCTGTTGCTTCTGGGCCTGCGAGAAACGCCGATTGATGAGCGACGTGAACTGGTAGTGGTCGGTCGCCTCGCGCGCCTCGTCCTCGGCGAGGCGCACCAGCGCATCGGCTTCGCCGGCGCTCAGACCGAATTTGCCGCGCACGGCACGTAGCACGGCCGCGCGCTCGGCGGGCTTGATCTCGCCGCCGAGTCGCACCACCTCGACCAGCAGGGCTGCCGTGGCGAGCTCGATCGCGTGGCGGTCGTCGCCCTGCGCGGCGGGCGCATCGATGTGCTTCTCGAAGAAATCGCGGATCGTGTTGAGCATTGCGGGCAGTGTAATCGCGACGCGCCGGCGTTGTCTGGCGTGCAAGGCACATCGTTGTCGACAGCTTCCGCGCGCCGATGTTCCCGCGACGCGGTGCGCCATCCTGTCCCGAGAGCGCGTTAGAATGCGCCGGCAAGCGACCGGCAAGCGCCCGCCGCGCGCGCCGCGAACCCCGCGCCGCCGACCCCGCGACGCCCACCCCACGACGTCAAATCATGCGATTTCCCAACCTCATCCTGCTCGGCGCGGCCTGGTGCGCACTCGCCGCGCAGGCGCAGGGGCCGACGAAACCGATCCTGGACGCGCCGACCACCACGATCGGCACGCGGCCCCTGCGGGAGCTCGCGATCTACCCGGAGCGTAGCGCCCCCGCCCAGAGCCTGCCCGCGAACGAGAGCAAGCTCTCGGCGGAGGTGTCGGCGCGCATCCTGGCGCTTCCCTACGATGTCGGGCAGACGGTGCGCAAAGGCGACGTCGTCGCGCGCCTCGACCAGCGCGACTTCGAGCTCGCCGTAGCGAAGGCCAGGGCAGGCATGGCTGCCGTGGAGGCGCGCATCGCGCAGGCCGAATCGCAGCTTGAGCGCGCGAAAGCGCTCGCGAAGCAGAACTTCATCTCGGCCGAGGCCGTCATTCAGCGCGAGACCGAGCTTGCCGTACAGCGGGCCGAGCTGGGCGTGCAGCGAGCGAATCTTGCCACCGCGGAGCGGGAGCTCGAGAAGGCAACGCTGCGCGCGCCGTTCGATGCGATCGTGAAACAGCGTCATGTGGGCGTAGGCGAGCTCGCTTCGCCTGGCGCGGCGCTCGTCACGCTGATCGACCGGTCGCAGCCGGAGGTGTCGGCGCAGGTGCAGCTGAAGGACGCGCAGTCCTTGAAGGATGCGGAACAGCCTGTGTTCATCGCAAACGTCGAGCACCCGGTAAAGCTCACGCGAGTGTCGCCCGCCGTGGACCGGGAGTCGCGAACCGTCGAGGCACGGCTCGCGTTCCGGGGTAGCGCGGCCGCGCCGGGCACTTCCGGCAGGCTCGTGTGGCGCGAGTCGCAGCCGCATCTTCCGGCCGAGTATGTGGTACGGCGCAATGGCGACCTCGGCGTGTTCCTGATGTCGGGGGGTGCGCCCGAATTCGTCGTGCTGCCCGCAGCGCAGGAAGGACGCCCGGTCCCGGTCGCGTTCCCCGTCGACACGCTGATCGTCACCCAGGGGCGCAATACGCTCCGCGCCTCGCCCGCAGGAAAGTAGACGGCGAGGACGCGCGCCGCGCCGCCCGTGCATCCCGATAACGAGATCGCGCCCCCGCCATACGAGTGCCTAGCATGCGTTTCTACGAGCGATTGATCCGCAATCACCCCTTCGCGAACATCACGTTCGCGGTGGTGATCCTCGTCGGCCTCACGGGGTACTCGCTCATGCCGCGTGAGCAGGATCCCGAGATCAACTTCAACTGGGTCGATATCACGACCATCCTGCCCGGGGCGTCTGCGGAGGACGTCGAGAAGCGCGTCACCGTGCCGCTCGAGGAGGCGATCAAGAACGTGCAGGACATCCGGTTCGTGCTCTCCACGAGCCGCGAGAACATCTCGGGCATTCTGGTCCGCTTCCGCGAGATCGACGAACGCACCTTCGACAAGCGCATCAACGACCTCAACCGCGAGATCCAGAACAAGGCCAAGGCCGAGCTGCCCGTCGAGGCCAAGGACCCGCGCACCACCGAGATCACGACGTCCAACGGGTTTCCGACCGCGATGGTGCTCCTCACGGGGCGCGCCGACGACGAGGTGCTGCGCTCCATCGCGCACCAGATCAAGCTCGACATCGAGCGGATCGCCGGGGTCGACCGGGTCTTTGCGCTCGGGAAGCACGATCCGGAGCTGCTGGTCGAGTTCTCGCCGCATGCGCTCGCCGCGCGCGGCGCGAACGGCAGCGACGTCGCGGACGCGGTGAGTGGCGCATTCCGCGATACGTTCGCGGGCCGTCGCAAGACCGAGGGCGACGAATGGCTGGTGCGCGTCCTCGGGCAGGAAGCCGATCCCTCGGTGCTGGCCCGTGTGGCGGTGAGCCCGCTCGGCAACGCGCGGGAGCAGTTTCCGCTCGATGCCGTGGCCACGGTCGCGCGCGCGCGCGCGAAGGCGAGCCAGCTCGTCACCCACGACAGCCGTCCCGCGGTGCTCTTCTCGGTGACGAAAAAGAGCCGCACCAACACCATCGAGCTCGTCGAGAAGCTGAATGCCTATATCGCCGACAAGAATCCGGTCCTGGCGGCCTCGGGCCTCGCGCTGATGCTCGCGGACGACCAGACGGTGTTGACGCAGACGGCGATCCGCATCATGGAGACGAACGCGGGGATCGGTCTAGCGCTGGTTCTCGCCATCTGCTGGCTTTTCCTGGGGACGCGAATCTCGATCCTGGTCGCGATCGGCATCCCTTTCTCGCTTGCCGGGACTTTCGCAGTGCTCTACGCGACCGGCAGCACGCTCAACGTATCGGTGCTGCTCGGCGTCGTGATTGCCCTCGGCATGCTGGTGGACGACGCGGTGGTGGTCGTCGAAGCGATCTATTACCGGTTGCAGCGCGGCCAGGAAACCGTCTCGGCCGCCGTCGACGCGATGCGCGAGGTGTTTGCGCCGGTGACCTCCTCGGTGGCGACCACGCTCGCGGCATTCCTGCCCCTGATGCTGCTGCCCGGGATCGTGGGCAAGTTCATGTTCGTCATCCCCTTTGTCGTCACGACTGCGCTCGCGATCAGCCTGGTCGAGGCGTACTGGATGATTCCGACGCACGTCGCAGCCCTGCGACCAGACTTCTCGCGCATGAACCGGATTCAGCGCTGGCGCGCGCGCCTGACCCACGACGTGCGCGTGAAGTACTCGCTGGCGCTGATCTACGTGATGCGGCGGCCGCTGCGTTTCGCCGCAATCGGCGTGCTTGCGGTCGCGGCGGCGGGCACGGCGGTGGCGACCGGGATCGTACGCGTGCAGTTCTTCGCCTTCGATCCGTTGCGGATCTTCTACGTGAACATCGATATGCCCGCGGGCGCGCCGATCGAAGCGACCCTCGCGCGCCTGCAGGGCCTGGAGCCGGTGGTCAAGAAGCACTTGAATCCCGCGAACGTGCGCGCCATCACCGCGGCGGCGGGTGTGAAGTTCACCGACACGGAACCCGTGTTCGGCGACGCGTACGGCCAGCTGGTCGTGACCCTGAAGCCGCGGGGCGAGGATACGCGTGAGGCGCCCGAGATCGTCGACGCGCTGAGGAAGGACGTGCTCGCGGTGCCCGGACCCGGCAAGGTCACGTTCACCGTGCTGTCGGGCGGGCCGCCGCCGAGCAAGGCCATCCGGGTGCGCGTGCGGAACGACGACTATGCCGAATTGCGCGCGGCCGCCGACGAAGTGACGCGCATCGTCGCCGGGGTGCGCGGTACCCAGGACGTCACCGATGACGATCTGCCCGGCCGGCCGCAGCTCGTGCTGGCGCTGGATCGCGAGGCGATCCGCGCGGCCGGCCTGACCGCCGCGCAGGTCTCGCGACTCGTGCGGCTCGCAGTCGACGGCGAGATCGCCGTGGTGATGCGCGATGCGGGCGAGAAGCTCGAAGTGCGGGTGCGCGCCCGGCGCGAGACTTCGGCCGACGTCGCCGCCATCCTGGAGATGCCGGTGGCGCTGCCCGGCGGGGGCACCACGACGCTCGGCCGGCTCGTGACCGAGGAGACCCGCACCGGCAAGGGCGCGATCCGGCACTACAACCTGCGCCGCTCGATCGCGGTGGACGCGAATCTCGACAAGGAGGTCACCGATACGGTGGCGGCGAACCGCGCGATCGAGGAAGCATGGGACAAGGTCAAGGCCCGCTATCCCTCCACGTCGCTCGACTTCTCGGGCGAGCTGGACGACATCCAGGAAAGCCTCGACGCAATGAAGATCCTGTTCCTGCTCGGCATCGGACTCATCTTCCTCATTCTCGCGGCGCAGTTCCGCAGCTACGGGCAGCCGCTCATGATCCTCGTTACGGTGCCGCTCGCCTTCACCGGCGTCGTGTTCGGCCTGCTGATGTCGGGAAGTCCCTTGAGCCTCTACACGCTGTACGGGGTCATCGCGCTGACCGGCATCGCGGTGAACTCGGCGATCGTGCTGATCGACGCGGCCAACCGTCGGTTGGCCACCGGCATGAGCGTGCTGCACGCGACCGTGTACGCTGCGCGGCGCAGGGTGATCCCGATCCTGATGACCTCGACGACCACGATCGCCGGGCTTTTTTCGCTTGCCGTGGGGCTCGGCGGGAAATCGCTGCTCTGGGGGCCGGTCGCAGGCGCGATCGTCTGGGGCCTCTCCGTGTCGACGCTCCTCACGCTGTTCGTGGTGCCGCTCGTCTACTGGACGTTCATGCGGCGCACGGAACGCGCTCGATAGCGGGAACGATTCGGGCGCCGTGCCGGCGCGCGCCTTCCGGATCAGCCGCGTCCGGTTCCCGCGATCCGGGTGACCTGCTGGAGCGTTCGGCCGATATCCTCGGGCGCGACCCACTCTCGCGTCAGCTGTTCGAATTCTTTCTCGGGGAGCGGCCGGGCGATGTAGAAGCCCTGTATCGCGTCGCACCCCCAGCGCGCGAGCAGTGCCAGTTGCTCGGGCGTCTCGACGCCTTCGGCGACCACTTCCTTGCGCAGCGCCTGGACCATCGCCAGCACCGAGCGCGCGATCGCTCGTGCATCCTCGCTTTCCACGATATCGCAGATGAAGGAGCGATCGAGCTTGATCGCCGCCACCGGAAGGTGCTGGAGATACGCGAGCGACGAGTATCCCGTGCCGAAATCGTCGAGCGAGAGTCGCGTGCCGAGCCGCACGAGCTGCGCGAGCGTGGCGTCCGCGGCTCCGGTCCGGTCGACGAGCACGCTCTCCGTGATCTCGAGTTGCAGTCGCTCGGGCGGCATCCCCGACGAGCGCAGTATCGCCCCGACCGCCTCGGCGAAGCCGCGACGGTGAAACTGGCGCGGCGAGACGTTCACCGACACGTGCTCGAGCGGCAGCCCCGCGGCGCGCCACCTGACGAACTGCGCGCACGCGTCGCGCAGGACCCAGTCACCGATCTGCTCGATGAGCCCGGTGTCCTCGGCGACCGGAATGAAATGCCCCGGCGGGACGAGCCCGCGGGTCGGATGGATCCAGCGGATGAGCGCCTCGGCGCCGGTGATGCGCCCGGAGGCAATATCGAGCTGCGGCTGGTAGTAAAGCACGAACTGGTTCTCGTCCAGGGCGTGACGCAGCTCCCGATCGAGCTCGGCGCGCCGCCGCGCCAGCTTGGTCATTTCCTCCTTGAAGAACACGTGCGTGCCGCGGCCCTGCTCCTTCGCTTGGTACATGGCGGTGTCGGCATTGCGCAGCATCTCGTCGGTCGACGCGCCGTCGGTCGGGAAGATGGCAATGCCGACGCTTGCCGCGACGAACGTCTCCGTCCCGCCGATCGTGAACGGCTGCGAGAGGACTTCGATGACGTGCTTGGCGACGACGGCCGCGTCGCTCGGGTCCCGGACGTCGGGGACGAGCACGGTGAATTCGTCGCCGCCCAGCCTCGCCACTGTATCCACTTTTCGCAAGCATGCGCGCAGCCGGTCCGCGGCATGCATGAGCAGCTCGTCGCCGGCCGAGTGACCGAGCTCGTCGTTCACCTGCGAGAATCCGTCCAGGTCGATGAAGAGCAGGGCGAGCGACGTGTCGTGCCGCTCCACCCGGGCGATCTCGCGTGCGAACAGATCCATGAAGTACGGGCGATTGGGAAGGCCGGTCAGCGAGTCGAAGTGCGCCTGACGGAAGAGTGCGTGATCCCGCTCGGCGGTCGCCAGCGCGACGGCGACCCGATCGCTGAGATCGCGCAGCAGGCGGGCCTCGTCTTCGCCGGGCGTGTCCGCTTTCCTTCGGTATCCGAGCACGATGAGGCCGGCAAGACGCCCTTTGAGAACGATAGGCAGCACGAACAGCGTGCGCGCGTTCAGCCTGGCGAGTTGCTCTTCCAGTACGGACCTTGCGGGATGGCCGTCGAGCCGAATGCCCGCCGCCGAGTTGTTCAGGCGCGCCCTCTCGGCATCGGGCAGGGTGACGAGCTGGTGATGCATCGCAACGGCGTCGGCATCGGCAACCCGGACCCGGAACGTTCCGCTCCCGGGTGTCTCGGCGAGGAGCACCATGCGCCAATCAGCGTGGGCGACTTCCCTGATCCGGCCGGGCAGAATCGCCAGCACGCGATCGATGTCCGCCTTCGACAGGATCTCGGCATCGATCTGGGCGAGCGTCCCCAGCGCGTGAAACTGCCGGCCGAGCCGGTCGGACATGCTGTTGAACGCCCGGGCGAGCTCGCCAAACTCGTCGTTGCGCAGCGCGGGCACGCGGGACTCGAAGTCGCGCTCCGCGATCCGCTTGGTCGCCGCCGTCAGTTCGCCGAGCGGTCCCATGGTGCGCCGCACCTGAACCAGGCTGAGGAGCGCAGCGACCAGGAGCCCGAGAAGCCCCACCGGCACGACGAGCTCGCGCAGCGCACGCGCCGGTGCGAGCGCGTGCGCCTCCGGCACGTTCATCACGACGGTCCACGCAGCGGCATCGAACTGGCTGGGCAGGAAGAGCTCGCGGAATCCCGCTACATGGGCCTCGCGTCGCTCCTGCCAGACATGGTGGCCTGAGGGACCGAGGCCGATCTTCGCGCGCAAACCTTCGAGGGCGCCCGTGGCAAGCGGCTCCGAGCAGTGAAGGGGCGTGAGCGCCACGTCGAGCACGCACACGCCCGTAAGGTAGGGAAGGTCGTCCGGCGCACCCCAAAGGTAGGCCGGCCGGAGCCGCGCCGCCACCGCGCCGGGGTCCGAATCCCCGGTGCGCCGCGCGGCGACGAGCCATACACCGCGTGACCCGCCTGCTTCGGGCGCGACGCGCAGCGCGGGCTTCTCGATCGGTGGATCGCGCACGAGCGCGGCGATCGCGGGTGGAACGAGACCAGCGGTTCCGTGCATCAGCGTCGTCTCGCCCGATCGCGCCACGAAAACGACCGACGTGAAGTAATGGCCCAGCACGTCGACGTTGCCGCCGTCGGGCGCGGCGGCGCGCGCGAGGTTGGCGGCCAGCACCAGGCGCTCGAGCACGTTGGCGCCGTACTGGTCGGCGGCGCGCGCGAGCTGACTCAGATGCTGGTCGCCGACGGCGCGCTGCACTTGCGCATAGGAGAGCGCGAGCACCAGGGCGACCGGGAGGAGCGCACAGACGAGGAACAGGCCGAGCACGCGCCGCGCGACGCGCGTACCGAGTGCCCCGGGAAAACGCATCATGGATCGTAGTCTTTCGCGATCCCGATGAACCGGCCGTCGTTCGCGCGCACGATGTCGTCGCGGCTCGCCTTGGCGGTGAGCGGTCCGACGCTCGCGCCGTCCTTGCCCATGCTGTACAGGTCGTAATCCGAGTTGATCGGCACGAGGTTGCGGTTCTTGCGTGCCTGGCCCTTGCCTTTCGACGTGGTGAGGTTGAGGTACTGATAGGGGTTGCCCCAGGGGTCGAGCTTGCCGCCCTGGCCAATCTGCGCGAGATCGTCCGGCGGCGACCGGTTGTCGTCGATGAAGACCTTGATCTGCGATTGCAGGTAGCCGATGTCGGTGACGGCCTGTGCAACGCGCACCCGCTCGCGGTAATCGTCGTACGCAGGCAAGGCGAGGAACGCGAGCACGCTGAGAATGGCAACGGTGACCAGGATCTCGATGAGGGTAAACGCGCGCTCGCGCCGCGCGCAGCGGCACCCGCGCCCGACGTCGGGGCGGAGCGGTGCTGCTACGGGTCGACAGGTTGCGTAGGCCATCCGTGGAGACCGGTTCGAGCGGGATTGGACCGGCTGCGCTTTGCGCCGGCTCGCCCCCAATCCACAAACCCAAGTAAAGAATCGCAAGACGCGTGCCAGCCGCTCGAGCCCCGGGTCCGGCCCATCAGGAACTCGGGCGAGACTTTCACCCTATTTCGCGCTCGGGCCGTGTGGTCCAGTTCCGACATTCCCGTCGGCGCCTCGCCAGCGCTCCGCGACCGTGACAAATTACCGGTCGAGCGAGACTCGGACCGCGCGGCGCGGGGGGTGCGCCTGCGGCCGTTGAGTCGTGCCGACGACCGCCCTCGACCGCGCGGCCCTCGTGCTGCGCGTGCTACCATGAACGCTCATCGTTCCCGACTGGCTGGACTCGGAGCGACGCATGAGCGCGCCATCCCGTACGTTGTTTTCCGAAGCGCTGGTCTGGGTCGGGATGCAGAAACTCGTCGGCGAGCCGCCGTTCGCAGGCGACGTGCTGATCGAGGGCAATCGGATCGCGGCGATCGCGCGCGCGCCGGCCCGCCTGCCGCGCGATGGCGCGGCGATCGTCGAGTGCGCCGGCGCCACGCTCATGCCCGGCCTCGTCGACGGCCATTCGCATCTCTCCTTCACGGAGCTCGCGAACTTCGCCGACATCGGCGATATCCCTGCCGAGGAGCACGCCTACCTCGCCATGCACAATGCGCGGACCGTGCTGGCGGCCGGCTTCACGAGCTGCCTCTCGGCGGGTGCCGCGAAGCCGCGCCTCGACGTCGCGCTGCGCAACGAGATCGCCGCCGGCCGGATTCCGGGGCCGCGCCTGCTCGCCGCGAGCCCGGAGCTCACCACGACCGGAGGGCTCGGCGACGAGCGCAAGCTCCACCTCTACCGCGAATCGGTCGCGATGATCGTCGACGGCGCTGACGAGGTGCGGCGCACCGTGCGCACGTTGTGCCGCGAGGGCGTGGACACGATCAAGCTCAACGTATCCGGCAATCACACTCTGAGCGCGGGCAAGGCGCATCTCACGCTGATGAGCGAGCCCGAGGTCGCGGCGGCGGTCGAGGCGGCACATTCCTTCGACAAGCGCGTCGCGGCGCACTGCCGCTCGGCCGCTTCCGTGCAGCTCGCGCTCCGGCACGGGATCGAGATCATCTATCACTGCGATTTCGCCGATCGCGAGACGATCGATCTCCTCGAAGCGGCCAAGGATCGCGTCTTCCTGGCGCCCGCCCTGGGGATGATGCACGACACGATTCATCGCTCGGAAGAGTTCGGCGTCGGCTACGAGCGCGCCAAGGCGCGCGGGCTGATCGAGGAGTTCGCGAGCGTGTGCAGCGTGTTCACCGAGCTGCGCAAGCGCGGCTTGCGCGTGCTCGTGGGCGGCGACTACGGCTTTCCGTGGAGCCCGCACGGCGCGAATGCGCGCGACATCGAGCACTTCGTCCGCTTTCTCGGGTACCGACCAGACGAGGCCCTCCACGCGGCCACGCGGCTCGGCGCCGAGGCAATGCTCCTCGGCGAGCGCCTCGGCTTCGTGCGGGAGGGCTTCCTCGCCGATCTCGTGCTCGTTCGCGGCCGCCCGCACGAGGACGTCGCGCTGCTGCAGCACCCGGACAACATCCTCGCCGTCATGCGGGACGGCCGCTTCCACAAGCTTCCCCCGTCGCCAGACGCGGCGCGCTGGCCGCTGGCCGCCTAGCCCCAACACTGCCCTTCTCACCACCGGCAGCCCTGTCGTGGGGTAGCGCGAGCGCGGGACGTTTGAGAACCTGCTCTCGACTCCGGCTTTGCCGATCGAAGTGATGACCGGAAAGATCGTGCCCTACATCCTGATCGGCCCGCGCTTCTATCGCCGCACGCTGGACTGATCCCCCGGCGGGCCGCGTGTCGCGCCGTGCGCAAAGCACGGCATGCAGCCGCGCTTGCCCCTATCTGCCGCAATCGCTAGACTGGGATCGCACGACACCCAGGTTGAGAGGAGGAGACCGTGAATCAATCCATTCGCAGCACCCTTTGCGCCGCGGCAATTTCCGCGGCGGCGTTCGCACCGGCCGCGGGCGCAGCGGAAGTCAAGCTGAAGGCGGCCGCATTCCTGCCGGTGAAGTCGGTCTACGTCCAGCAGTTCGCGCGCTGGACCGACGAAGTCAACAAGCAGTGCGCCGGCAAGGTCAACATCAGCGTGGTCGGACCCGAAGCGATCAAGTCGCTCGAGCAGTGGAATGCGCTGAAAAACGGCGTGGTCGACATGCACTATGGGCCGGCCAACTACTATGTGGGCGCGCTGCCGGAAGGCGACGTGATCAGCGTCGCGCGCAACGAGTCGGCCGAGCAGCGCAAGAACGGCGCCTGGGCAATGATCAACGAGGTGCACAACCAGAAG
This sequence comes from Burkholderiales bacterium, assembly GCA_041617635.1. Lineage (GTDB taxonomy): Bacteria > Pseudomonadota > Gammaproteobacteria > Burkholderiales > SG8-39 > JAABRB01. The sequence goes on from JBFJOO010000020.1 coordinate 51,984, forward strand.
CTGAATGCCTGGTATCTGACGCACCTCATGAACGGCGTGCGATTCCATATCTACACGATCAAGCCCGCCAACAACAACAAGTTCGACGGCATGCGCCTGCGCTCGACGCCCATCTACGACGCTTTCTTCAAGTCCCTCGGGGGGCTTCCCGTGCGCATGGCGCCACCCGAGGTGCACACCGCGCTTGAGCGCGGCGCCGTGGACGGCTACGGCTGGCCGCTGTGGGGCATCGCCGACTTCGGCTGGGACAAGTACACCAAGTACCGCTACGGGCCGGGCTTCATTAGCGCCGCGGTCGCCATCCTCGCCAACCTCGACAAGTGGAAGTCGCTCGACGACGATCAGCGCGCCTGCCTGACGCGCATGGCCGAATGGGCCGAGAGCGAGTGGCCGAAGTGGCGCGAGGCCGAGAGCAGCAAGCAGCGCGCGGTGCAGGACAAGGCGGGAATCAAGGAAGTTGACCTCGGACCGGCGTTCGCCGAACAGGCCGAGGAGCTTTACTGGGAAGTCCTCGCCAAGGGCAACCCGGAGTTCGTCAAGAAAGTCCGGCCGCTGCTCAAGTGATCATGGCGCTGCGCGGCGCGCTCTGCAAGCGCGCCGCGCGGTGCTTTCACCGACTCCAAGCACTCGGGGACGCGCGCGCCGTGCACGCGCTTCCGTCTCGCCCATGACGACTGACTCCGGGAACCCGGTCGCGCCGCGATCCTGGTTCGACCGCTTGATCGACTGGCTTGCCGTCCTCGCGGCGCTCATGATCGTGCTGCTCACCGTCCTGATCGTGATCGACGTGGGTGCGCGATCGGCGCGGATCTTTACGCTCCCCTGGTCCCTCGAGGCGACCGAGTACATGCTGTACGCGATCACGTTCCTCGGGGCGCCGTGGGTGCTGCGCGAGGAAGGGCACATCGCAATCGAGCTGGTGGTCGAGCGGCTCGCGCCGCGCACCCGCGCGCATGTGCGCCGCTTGGCGAACGTGATCGGCGCAGCCGTGTGCGCAATCCTCTTCTTCTACGCCTGCCGCGTGCTGTGGCGTTCGTACGCGGCCGGGACGATGGTGCAGAAGAGCTTCGTCTTTCCCGAATGGCTGGTGTTCGTCATCGTGCCGCCGGTGATGCTGATCCTGTTCGGGATCTACCTCCGCCTGGTCGTGCGCCCGCAGGCGACACAGGCCGCCGTGACTCCGCGCGACGGGGTCTAGGAGCGATTCCAAGAATGAAGTGTCTCGGCAAAAAGGGGGATATACAAGGGGCTTGCCCCTTGTTAGTTACGGGGATATACAAGGGGGAGCTCCCCCTTGTTCGTGCATCCCGCCTTTGGACTGCAG
>JBFJOO010000021.1:0-49524 GCA_041617635.1 Burkholderiales bacterium
ATCTACAACGCCACCGGCGTGCGTATCCTCGCGTTGCCCTATACGCCCGAAAATGTTTATCGGGCCCTGAAGGGCGTTAAGCGTGGAGAGTGAGGGAAGGCTTGAAAGCCGTTTGCGGTTCTAGCGGGAAGGAGGGTAACGGGAGGAAACCAGCCGGTTTCCTCCTGTTCGAAACCTTCCGGTCTTGGGTTTCGAGGAAACCAGCCGGTTTCCTCCTGTTCGAAACCTTCCGGTTTTGGGTTTCGAGGAAACCAGCCGGTTTCCTCCTGTTCGTAACCTTCCGCCTTTGTTCCCGAAGAAACCCAGTTTCCCCCTATTCGTAACCTATGAGACCCCGCACTGTCGTGTCTATGGAGCAGGCCTTGTCGCTGCCTTATGCGACGCTGCGCTTCGCCCAGCTCGGCTGGCGGGTGATCAAGATCGAGGCGGTCGGCGGCGGCGGGCTGCCGGGCGATCCGAACCGGTACATCGGCGCCCGCGTCGCGGACGACGACCGGCGCAGCTATTTCGTCGCGCCCAATGTCGGCAAGCTGGCCGTTGCGCTCAACCTCAAGGATCCGCGCGGCCAGCAAGCGCTGCACCGGCTCATCGGTGCGGTCGAAGCGGATGTCTTCTGCTGCAACACGTTGCCCGATCGGTATGCGGCATTCGGGATCGATTACGAGACGCTCAAGCGCGTCCGTGCCGACATCATCTGGGCGGCGATCTCGGCGCTCGGCCCTGAGTATCCCAGAACGCCGGGCTACGACCCGGTGCTGCAGGCGATGGTGGGCTACATGGAGCTCACCGGCGATCCGAGCGGGCCGCCGATGCTTTCCGGGGTGCCGCTCATCGACCTGAAGGCGGGCGACGAGGTGTACGCGGGCGTGATGCTCGCGCTCGCCGAGCGCGCGGAAACGGGACAGGGGCGCGCGATCCATGTTTCGATGCTGCAGGCTGCGGCGTCCTGGCTGATCACGACCCTGCCGCTCATCGACTTCGACTGCGCGCCCGACGAGATCACGCGCGCCGGCAACGAGCACCGCAAGTTCATTCCCACGAGCGTGTACCCGACGCGCGACGGGTTCGTGTACATGGCTATCGGCAACGACGCGCAGTGGCGACGGCTCACCGCGGTGCCGAAGTTCGCGCCGATCGCCAACCCGGTGCGCGCGACAAACGAGGGGCGTCACCGCGAGCGCAAGGCGATCTTGCGCGAAATCGCCGCGATCACCCGGGAGCACCCGAGCGCCACGATTGCCGAGGACCTCGCGCGCGCCACCATTCCGAACGCACAGATCAACACGATCCCCGACGTGCAGTCCCTCGAGGCGTTGCGCGACAAGCTCACCCTCACGCGCACGCCCGCGGGCCGAACGGTGCGCATGCAACCGGCGGCCGTCGATTGGCCCGGGCAGAACACCGAGTTGCCCTTTCCGCCGAAATACGGCCAGCACACCCGCGAGCTCCTGCGCCAGGCCGGCTATCGCGACGGCGAAATCGACGCTCTTGTGAAAGAGGGCGCCGTCTCTTGCGGAGCGTGAGGAGAGACAACCTTGACAAGATTTCGCGGTGTTCAGTTCAGCGGGAAGGAGGGTAACGGGAGGAAACCAGCCGGTTTCCTTCTGTTCGTGACCTTCCGTCAGGTTTAAGTTCGAATGAACGCACCAGTAATTCTCCGGCACGTCACTCTCGAGGACAAGTACACCGTCGAGGGCGGGACGGTGTTCCTTAGCGCCATGCAGGCGCTCGCACGCCTGCCGATGCTGCAACGTGAGCGGGACCTCGCAGCGGGGCTGAACACCGCTGGATACATCTCGGGTTACCGCGGTTCGCCGCTCGGCGGTCTCGACCAGGCGCTGTGGCAAGCGCGCAAGCACCTGGAAGCGCATCACGTCGTCTTCGAGCCCGGGATAAACGAGGATCTCGCCGCGACCGCGGTATGGGGCTCGCAGCAGCTCGAGCTCTTCGGCGGGGCGCGCTACGACGGCGTGTTCGGGATGTGGTACGGCAAGGGGCCGGGCGTCGACCGTTCGGGCGATGTGCTCAAGCATGCCAACTTCGCCGGCACTGCGCGCCACGGCGGCGTGCTTGCGATCGCGGGCGACGACCACGCCGCGAAGTCCTCCGCGCATGCCCACCAGAGCGAGCACATGTTCAAGTCGGTGGCTATGCCGGTACTGGCCCCCTCGTCGGTACAGGAGATCCTCGACCTCGGGCTGCACGGCTGGGCGATGTCGCGTTATTCGGGCTGCTGGGTGGCGCTGAAGCTGGTCGGCGACGTGGCCGAGAGTTCGGCGTCGGTCATCGTGGATCCGGCGCGCGTCGCGACGTTGCTGCCGACCGACTTCGAATTGCCGGCCGACGGACTGAATCTGCGCTGGCCGGATCCCGTGTCTGCGCAGGAATTCCGGATGCACGAGTTCAAGGTCTACGCCGCGCTGGCCTATGCGCGGGCGAACCGCCTCGACCGGGTCGTTTGGGACAGCCCGCGCGCGCGACTCGGCATCGTCACCGCAGGCAAGAGTTACGCGGACGTCCGCCAGGCGCTCGACGACCTCGGCATCGACGCGCAACTCGCCGCGGAGATCGGCATCCGCCTCTACAAGGTAAGCATGACCTGGCCGCTCGAGGCCGAAGGCGTGCGGCGCTTCGCCGAAGGGCTTGAGGAAATCCTGGTCGTCGAGGAGAAGCGTCATCTGATCGAATACCAGCTGAAGGAGGAGCTCTACAACTGGCGCGAGGACGTGCGTCCGCGCGTGGTCGGCAAGTTCGACGAGAAGGGCGAGTGGGCGCTGCCGCACGGCGACTGGCTGCTGCCGCCACTCATGGATCTCAATCCCGCGATCATCGCGCGCGCAATCGCGGCACGACTGGCACGCTTTCACACGAGCGCCACGATACGCAATCGGCTCGCGCTGTTCGCCGAGCAGGAGCGGGCGCTCGAGGCCGCGCGGGCGCCGCTGCAGCGCTTGCCCTGGTTCTGCCCGGGATGCCCGCACAACGCGTCGACGCGCGTGCCGGAGGGCAGCATCGCGCTGGCCGGCGTGGGCTGTCATCTCATGGCAATGTGGATGGGGCGTGACACCCAGACCGTCTCGCACATGGGTGGCGAGGGCATGGCATGGGCCGGTGCGCGGCGCTTCAGCGACACGCCGCACCTGTTCGCCAACATGGGCGATGGCACGTACTTCCACTCCGGCTCGATCGCGATTCGCGCGGCAGTGGCCGCCAAGGTGCCGATCACCTACAAGCTCCTTTATAACGACGCCGTGGCGATGACCGGGGGCCAGCCGCTCGAGGGCGACATGTCGGTTCCGCGGATGGCGCGCCAGCTCGCCGACGAGGGGGTCGAGCGCATCGTCGTCGTGGCCGAGGAACCGGAGCGCTACCACGGCGATTCGGGACTGCCCGCCGGCGTGCCGGTCGTCGCACGCGACAGCCTCGATCGCGTTCAGCGCGAGCTCCGCGACTGGTCGATCGGGCGCCCGGGGGTCTCGGCGTTGATCTATGACCAGACCTGCGCCGCTGAGAAGCGCCGGCGCCGGCGACGCGGCGCATACCCGGACCCCGCGCGCTGGGTATGGATCGATCCCGAGGTGTGCGAGAACTGCGGCGACTGCGCAGTGAAATCGAACTGCCTGGCGATCGTGTCGGTCGAGACGCCGCTCGGCGCGCGCCGCGCGATCGACCTGCACGCCTGCAACAAGGACTACACGTGCCTCGCGGGTTTCTGTCCTGCGCTCGTGACGGTCGAGGGCGGCAAGCCGCGCAAGCCGCAGGCTGCCGGCGTGGACGTCGAAAGCCTGCCCCCGCTCACCGATCCGCAGCTGCCGGACTGCGACACTCCCTTCGGGATCCTGATCGCCGGGGTTGGCGGCACGGGCGTGGTGACCGTAGGCGCGCTGCTCGCGATGGCGGCGCATCTGGAGGGCAAGTCGGCGACCGTGCTCGACCAGGCGGGACTCTCGCAAAAGGGCGGTGCGGTGTCCTCGCACGTGCAGATCTGCGGCCGGGCCGAGCGGCTGCACGCAGTGCGCATTCCGCTCGGCGCGGCGAACACGCTGCTCGGTTGCGATCTCGTCACGGCCGCCGATCGCGAAACGCGCGCCCGGGTGCGCCCCGGCGCCACGCGCGCGGTGGTGAACGACGCGCCGACGTTGACGGGCGGCCTGCTTTGCAAGCCGGAGCACTTCCCCGCCAAGGAATTGCGCCGGACCGTCGAGCAGGCATTCGCCCCGGACGCGGCCCGGTTCTTCGATGCCCACCGTTTAGCGGTGGCGCTCGCCGGAGATTCGATCACGACCAACGTGCTGCTGCTGGGATACGCGTGGCAGTGCGGCCTGCTGCCGGTGTCCGAGAGCGCGATCCTGCGCGCCATCGAGTTGAACGGTACGGCCATCGCCCAGAACAAGGCCGCGTTCCGATGGGGTCGGCGCGCAGCGGGCGATCCGGAAGGGGTTGCGCGAATCCTCGGCGCGCCTTCCGCGCCAGTCGACGTCGATGCGTTGATCGAGGATCGCGCACGCCGGCTCGTCGCTTACCAGAACGCGGATTACGCGGCCCGCTACCGGCGACTCGTCGAGCGCGTGCGCTCGATCGAAGCGGACCGGATCGGGAGCACCACGCTCACCGAGGCGGTCGGGCGTGGCTATTACAACCTCCTCGCGCACAAGGATGAATTCGAAGTCGCCCGCATCTACGCGAGCGACGCTTTCCGCACGCGCATCGGGGCCGCGTTCGAGGGCGACTACCGGGTTCGCTGGCATCTCGCACCGGCCTGGCTCGGCGCCGCGGATCCGCGGACCGGGGAGACACGCAAACGCGCTTTCGGCGGGTGGATCGTGCCGCTCTTCGGTCTGCTGACGCGCCTACGCGGTCTGCGCGGCGGTCGCCTGGATCCATTCGCGCACGCGGTGGAGCATCGGGAATCGCTGGCACTGCGCGCGGAGTACGAGGCGTCGCTGGATGAGCTGCTCGAGACGCTTGGGCCCGAAAATCATGCGCGGGCGATCGAGCTCGCTGCCCTTCCGGATGAAGTGCGCGGCTTCGGTCCGGTCCGCATCCGCGCCATCGAGCGCATGCGCGCGCGTCGCGTGGCTCTGCAGCGGCAGGTCTGAGCGTGACCTGCCGGTTCTCTGTTTCAGCGATTCACCAACTGCAGGAACTCGCGTCGCGACGCTTCGTTCTTCGTTCGGCTAGCGATTAACCAGCTGCAGGAACTCGCGTCGCGACGCTTCGTTCTTCAGGAACGCGCCCCGCATGACGCTGTTCACCATGTGCGACTCGTCCTTCACGCCGCGCCACTGGGTGCACAGATGGTCCGCCTCGATGACCAGCGCGAGCCCCTCGGGCTGAATGCGTGCCTCTAGCAGGTCGGCGAGCTGCATCACGGCCTCCTCCTGGATCTGCGGCCGGCTCATCACCCAGCTGGCAAGCCGCGAGTACTTGGACAGCCCGACGAGATTGGAGTGGCTGCTAGGCAGGAGCCCGATCCACAGCTTGCCGAGTATCGGCACCAGGTGGTGGGAGCAAGCGCTGCGTACCGTGATCGGGCCGACGATCATCAGCTCGTTCAGCCGCTCGGCGTTCGGGAACTCGGTCATGCGCGGCATCGGGTGATAGCGGCCGCGGAACACCTCGTTCAGGAACATGCGCGCGACGCGCCGCGCGGTGCCGGTCGTGTTGTGATCGCTCTCGGTGTCGATCACCAGCGCTTCGAGCACCGCCTGCATCCGTTCCGTGACCTCGCCTTCGAGCGCGGCGAGCTCGGCATCGCTCTCGATGAATTCGGCGATGTTGTCGTTGGCGTGGAAGCGCCGCCCGGCTGCGCGCAGGCGCATGCGGATGCGCTCGGACGCCGTGCCGGGCGTGAGCTTGGGTTCATTCATGCGGATCTCCGTTGCGAACGCGTTGCGGGCATGAACGTGATTATCCCGCGGATGCGCGCGCTTCGCCCGGCGTGATCTGAATCACGGTGTCGCATCCCGGAGGCGCGCATGCTTGCCGGCTACCGTGCCTGGTTCGGCCGGAAAAACGACGCGCTGAATGCCGACGAACATCCCGCTCGCGTACGACACCGACCCGGGCGCGCCGCGCCCGGTTCGAATTCTGCTTATCAATCCCAGGTTACCGGAGAGCTTCTGGAGTTTCCGGTGGGCGGTGGAACGCATCTTGCCGGAGAAGCGGGCCATCAACCCTCCGCTTGGTCTCGCCACGCTCGCGGCGCTCTGTCCGCCGCACTGGGAGGTGACGGTCGTCGACGAGAATGTGGAGACCGTACCGGTTGCGCCGCGGGCGGACATCGTTGGCGTGTGCGGCATGGGGGTGCAGGTGGAGCGGCAGAAAGAGCTGCTCGCCTACTATCGCGCGCGCGGCCACTTCGTGGTTGCGGGCGGCAGCTACGCCTCGCTCTGCCCCGAATCCTACGCGGGGCTTGCCGGAAGCGTGGTGTCTGGCGAGGCCGAATACATCTGGCGGGAGTTCTGCCGGGATTTCGAGGCGCGCGAGGTCCGGGCGCTCTACCGCGAGGCCGGGACGGTGTCGCTCGAGGATTCGCCGGTGCCGCGCTTCGATCTCCTCAAGCTCGATCGGTACACCACCGCGACGTTACAGTTCTCGCGGGGCTGCCCCTACCGGTGCGAGTTCTGCGACATCATCGTCATGTTCGGGCGCCGGCCGCGCTTCAAACGGCCCGAGCAGATAGGTCGCGAGCTGGACGAGCTGCGCCGGCGCGGGGTGCGCAGCGTCTTCTTCGTCGACGACAACCTGATCGGCAACAAGCCGGCCGCGAAGGCATTACTGCGCTTTCTCGTGGAGTATCAACGAACGCATGACTGGCGCTTCTCGTTCGGCACTGAGGCGTCGATCAACCTGGCGCAGGACCCTCAGCTGCTCGAACTCTTCCGTGCGGCGAACTTCGAGTGGGTGTTCATCGGCATCGAATCGCCCGATCCGGTCAGTCTGAAGGAGACGCGCAAGAGCCAGAATCTTCAGGAGGACGCCCTGACGTCGGTGCGTCGCGTGTACGCTCATGGAATCGACGTTCTGGCGGGCTTCATCGTCGGGTTCGACAACGACACGCTCGCAACCTTCGAGCTCCAGTACCGCTTCATCCAGGCCTCGGGGATCCAGGCCGCGATGGTGGGGTTGTTGAAGGCGTTGCCGAAAACGCCGCTCTGGGAGCGCCTTGAGCGGGAAAATCGCCTGGTTGCCGACGACGCGCATTCCGACAACACCAAGCTCGGCACCAACTTCGTCCCGAAGCGCATGAGCCACGCGGACATGGTGGGCGCCTATCGGGCGCTGTACGAACGACTTTTCGACGATCGGGCCATCGCGACGCGCGTACGCGCGAAGCTCGCATGGATGGGCCCGCCGTCGTACCGCCGCACCTACACCTCGCGCGAAATCGCCATCATCCTGTGGCGGCTCGTGGCCCGAGGCCTCCTGCCGGGCGGGCCGCGGCGCGTCTTCCATTTCCTGCGCAGCCTGCCGCTCGCCGCACCGCGGCAAGTTCCGCAGGCCATTCTCGACTGGATCGCCGCGCTCGCGATGCGCGACTACGTGCGCCGTCATTTCGACACCGGGGCGCGGCGCACGGCCAGGGCGGATCGGCTTGGCAAGGCGCTCGCCCGCGCGCTGGCGCGCTACGTGCGCGAGGGGAAAGTGGCGCTATCGCTGGAACGCGCGGCGGCGCACCTGCCGTCCTTCAGCCTTGCGGTCAAAGACTGGCCGGACCGGCGCTTCTTCGCGTGCGCCGCACGCCCGCTGGACCGCATGCTGCGGCACACCTCGGCGACACTGACCCTGCGGATCGAAGCGTTCCGCGAGCACGAGCGCGTGCATCTCGAGCGGCTCCTCCGCAGGTTGACGCGGCACGGCGACCGGATCTCGGTCATCGTGAGCGAAGGCCTGCGTGAGCTGGTGCAAGTCGATTCGTCGCGATTTCACGTGGTACTCGCACGGCCCGCGCCGGCCGGCGGCTTGTGAGAAGAGTAAGACCCCGAGGCGTTGCGCCCCGGGGTGGCGGCGCTAGAGCGCCGTCCTGGTGAGCCTTAGCTCACCGAAAGCTTCTTCGCGGCCGTGCCGGCTTTCTTGGGAAGCCGGAGGGTCAGCACGCCGTCCGCATAAGTGGCTTCGGCCTTCGCCTCGTTCACCTCGTGACCGAGCGTGAAGCCGCGATATACGCTGCCATAGTACCGCTCGCTGCGAACGACCCGCCTGCCTTCCTTCGCTTCCTTTTCCTGCTTCACTTCCGCCGAGATGGCGACCGTGTTGCCATCGATCGAGACGTCGATGTCCTCTTTCTTCACACCGGGGATTTCGGCTTTCACCGTGTACGCCCCGTCGTCCTCGGACACGTCCACTTTGATCTGCGGCTCGCCCTCCGGCCCGGCCCATGCCGGCCGAATAGCAAACTCTTTCCAGAACTCATCCGCGTCGGTCCATGGACGGTATCCTGCCATTTCGCGGAATGGATTCCATCGAGTGAGTTGCCGTGTCATACGCTCACCTCCTTTCCGCTTGATTCCACTTCCAATATCAGCATAGGCCCGCCGTGCACGGGGCGTATTGACCCGGATCAAGGGCGTTCGGCGGTGACGGTGCCGCGCTCAGGCAGCGAGGGGAATCGCACAGGCGTCGGTCTGCCGTGCGAGCTCGATCAGACCCTCAGGGCGGTTGCCGGCGAGCCAGTCGGCGTCCGACAGCGCGCGGCGCCACGCGCGCGCCCCCGGCTGGCCGTGATAGAGACCCAGCATGTGCCGGGTGATCTGGCGCAGGCTGCCCCCGGCCGCCACGTGCCGCTCGGCGTAGGGAACGATCGCCTCGACCACGTCCCGCCGAGTGCGTCGGATCGCAGGCGCGCCGAAGTAGCGCGTGTCGAACTCGGCCAGCATCCACGGGTTGTGATAGGCCGCGCGGCCGAGCATGACGCCATCCACGCAGGCGAGCTGCGCGTCGATCCCCTCCGGTGTCGAGATTCCGCCGTTCGCCACGATCTCGAGCCCCGGGAGCTCGCGTCTCAGACAGTGGACCAGGTCGTACCGCAGCGGCGGCACTTCGCGGTTCTCCTTGGGAGAGAGGCCCTTCAGCCAGGCGTTGCGGGCGTGCACGATGAACGTCCGGCAACCGGCGCGGGCCAGCGTCTCGACAAAACGGCGCAGGAAGCCGTAGTCCTCGTTACGATCAATCCCGATACGGTGCTTGACCGTGACCGGGATCGATACTGCATCGCGCATGGCCCGGAAGCAGTCGGCGACCAGATCCGGCTCGGCCATCAGGCACGCCCCGAACGCGCCACGCTGAACCCGCTCGGAGGGGCAGCCGCAATTGAGATTGATCTCCGCGTAGCCCCACCTTTCGGCAAGCCGGGCGCAAACTGCAAGCTCATCGGGTTCGGAGCCACCAAGCTGCACCGCAACAGGCAGCTCTGAAGGATCGAAGTCGAGATGCCGCGCGACGTCCCCGTGCAGCAGCGCGCCGGTAGTGAGCATTTCCGTGTAGAGCCAAGTCCGCCGGGTCAACAGCCGATGGAAGAACCGGCAGTGCCGGTCCGTCCAGTCCATCATCGGTGCGACCGCGATGCGATGCGAAACGCTTGTGCGCATGCCGAATTTTACCTGCGAGTTCCGGAACGAGCGTGCTAGCGGCTCGAAAAGCGTTTGCGTCTCAGTGATCTAGTGATGGCCCGACGCTTTATCGCATTCGGCTGATAGATGCCGGCGCGACTGCGAGTGCCATAAACGTTCGATTCGTTGAGCGCAGAGCGGTGAGTGAGCGCTTCGTCGCGCCGAAACGCCAGCCGCACGGCGACGCAGATCCGCAGCGATTTCACGCGCCAGAAAACGATCGATGCGATGCGCGTCGGCCAACGCGATTGGCGCGTTTCTTGTCTGGCAAGAATTATCATCCGCATAAAAAATTGATTGCCTTTCGTCCCGGAGATGAGAGTAGCATTCCGTCTTCGTCGTCGAACACGCGAGCGCTGAGGATCGGCACCATCTTCGCGCGAGCCGTGTAGCGTGAAGTGCTCGGGCGACGAAGATGGTTGAGCGCAGCGGTCGCACGCCGTTACATCGGCGGCGCGGAAAAGGACAAGGCGCCCTGAACAGGGCCGACGCTCGAGAGGGAGGACGCATGGGCAAGATGAAGCGTGCAGCCAGGGCGGAAACGCCGCGCGCCGAGAACGCATCGCGTACGAAATCAACCGAGGACAAGATCGAGAGCAATTCCACCGGGTTTCTCGCATCAAAACGCGGCGCATCGCGCCGCAACCCGGAGAACAGTGCCGGACAGGAGAGGCGGCCGATGCACGCAGCCGACGACGGCGTGCTCGACGAGTGGCTCGAGCCCGACGAGGATGCCGACGTAGATCAGTGGCTGCACGAGCATGGCGCGGACAGTGGCGCTGACGATTTGAGTCGCTGATCGCCCGGCTGTTCCCTCATAACTCCCTGAATCGTAAAGACGTCGTGGCACCGTTGAGCGGGCGCGAGCCCGCGTGCCGCCCACCATGCACGTCAATCAAACGAAGTTAGGGCCCCCCTGATGGCGCGCAGCATTCGCCGGGTCGTGACGGGTCATGACGCACAGGGCCGCGCGATATGCATCGCCGACGGCTACGCGACCAACATCCTGCAACGACCGAATCGTCCCGGCGTCACGCTGACGAATCTCTGGAAGAACGATGGCGTTCCGACCGAGTACGACGGCGCGACCGAAACGGTCGCCGGCCCGTTCGTGCTGCATCCACCCAAGGGCGGAGCAGTGTTCCGGGTGGTCGAATTCGAGCCCGAGGACCCCGAAGTCCTCAAGACGCTCGACGGCAAGGCCGCATTCGCGGAGATGGGCGCCGCGCACGCCATCGTCGAGAACGCGCGTCACCCGTTCATGCACCGGACCGACTCGGTAGACTACGCGATCGTTCTCCGGGGCGAGATCACCATGCTTCTCGACGAGAGCGAGGTGCATCTCAAGGCGGGTGACGTTCTCGTCCAGCGCGGCACCAATCACGCCTGGTCGAACCGCGGGAAGGAGACCTGCCTGATCGCGTTCGTTCTCGTGGATGCGGTTCCGAAACACGCCAGCGCGCCCGGCAGCTGACGCTCGGGCGCACCCCGGCTATAGTGGTGACACCGCGCCGCGCGTCGTCGAGGGAGGCAGGCCATGATCGGCAAGAGCTGGATCCGCGAGCAGGGCATGCAGGATGCGCTCCTCGTGGACGCCTTGCGGCGCCGCGGGCTGGACGACGTGCCGCTGTGGCGGCGCAAGTTTCCCGAGCGCGCCGCGGCGATGCAGCACTGGAACGATCTCGTTCCGCTGCGCGACGGGCCCCTCGGCCCGCACCGGGTCGAAGTCACCGACCTGGCCGCCATGAACGACGACATCAAGCGCCGCGGGCGCGAACTGGGCGCCGCCGACGTCGGCATGACGGCGTTGCGCCCCGAGTTCATCGAGCTCGGCGTGGACCTCCCGCACAAGAACGTCATCGCGGTGATCTGCTACGAGGATTACGGGAAGGCGCTCGAGAGCCCGGACGCCGTCGACCTCGAGGCGATGCGCACCTACGCGCGCTGCGCGGACGTCGCGACCGAACTCGCCCGCCAGATCCGGGAGGATCTTGGCTACCCGGCGGTGGCGCATCACAACGGCTCGTTCCAGATCCAGGCGATACCGGTCTTCTACCAAGTCGGGTTCGGCGAGCTCGGCCGCCACGGCAGCCTGATCCATCCGGAGCTCGGCTCGAATTTCCGACCCGGGTTCGTGACCACCGATCTGCCGTTTGCCTACGATCAGCCACGCGAGTTCGGCGTGCAGGACTACTGCATGAACTGCAACCTGTGCCGCAACAACTGCCCGGGCGACGCGGTTCCGGATGACTACATCCTCACCGAGGGCATCAAGCGCTGGCTGATCGATACCGACAAGTGCTACCCCATCTCCCGGTTTCGCGAGTCCTATTGCCACATCTGCGTCGACGTCTGTCCCTACATCTACAAGGAGAACGGCGACGCGACGAAGCGCGACATGTTCCGCCAGTACATGAAAGTCCGGAAGGAGGAGGGCTATAAGACCCCCAAAGGCGAGCGATAGCGCCCATTCCTACCGCAACCTGGAGGCCGAAGGGCGATCGACCCGGACGCCCCCGGAGATGAAAGCGCTGGGGGAAGCGGCACTGCGCGTCCTCGCACGCGAGGGGACGCAAGGCGCGGACGAAGCAGCTCCGGACCGCAGCGTCTGGCGGTTCGAGACCCGCACGCCGAACGGGATGAAATTCGAGATCTGCTGCAGCGGTCCGGATCTGCCGAACGCGGTACCGGACGAGCTCGTCTTCCCGGCGGACATTCCCAAGGACCCCGATTGGGAGGGGCGCTATCGACTGGTCGTCGCCCCGCCGCTGGTGGCCTTCGACATCAGCTGGCGACCGGGCGATCCGCTGCGGATCATGAGCTTCAGCCGCGGCGAGTGGGAGGATCAGCTCCTGAAGCTCGCTCGTTGACTCGGTGCCGCCCGCCTCACTAAGAGGTGGCGCGCTTGAACGCCTCGCGGCCGCTCACGGTCGCGTCCCAGCGCCTGAGGTTCTCGAGCGGCGGCCGCTCGACCTCGAAGCGCAGGCATCGGTAGACGAGCGGCGCGAGGCAGATGTCGGCGATGGTCATCTCGCCGCCCGCCAGCCACGGCACGTCGCCGAGCCGCTTGTCGAGAATGGCGAGCTCGTTGCCCATCGATTTGACCTGCGCGGGGAAGTCCGCACCGCGCTTCTCCGGTTCGAGACGGCTCGCCACGAACACCGCGACGTAGAACGGGTTGAGGTTGCCGAGCTGCCAGTCCATCCAGCGCTCGACGTGGGTGCGCGCCGCAGGGTCGGTTGGATAGAGCGCGCTCTTCGCCTTGGTCGCGAGGTAGCGCAGGATCGTGTTCGACTCCCAGATCACGAGCTCGCCGTCGACGAGGGTCGGCACCTTGGCGTTCGGGTTCAGCCTCAGGTACTCGGGCGTCTGCGTGTTGTTGAACTGCCGGCCGTAGTCCTCGCGCGTGTACGGCGTGCTGGTCTCCTCGAGGTAGAAGAGCACCTTCTGCACGTTGCCCGAGGTCTTGCGTCCCAGAACCTTCAGCATGAGTTCTCCTTTGCGACTGTTTTTGGATCGCGGGCAGTCGGTCGGTCCGCGACATAGAAACCTCTGACCACGTCATCCCCGCGCAAGCGGGGATCCAGTAAGCCTTTGAGCGGGGTCAGTCTCGATTCCCGCCCCCCGATAAACCCATTCGGGGGCAGGGCCCGCGGGAATGACGGACTTGTTCATTGCTTGTCTAGAGCGGCTTGTAGGCGACGACTTCGATCTCGATCTTGGTGCTGATCACGGCCCGCGCCTCGACCGTGCTGCGGGCGAGCATCCCGTCGGGGAAGTATTCCTTGAAGACACCGTTGTAGCGGCCGAAGTCGCGCGCGTCCTCGAGGAACACGGTCGCCTTGACGACGTCCGCGAGATCCGCGCCGGCTTCCTTCAGCACGCGACGCACGGCGTCCAGCGTCCAGCGCGTCTCCTCCTCGATCGTGCCCGAGCGCATGGTGCCGTCCGCGTCCTTCGCGACCTGGCCCGAGACGAAGATGAAATCCCCCGCGCGCACTGCGGGATGAAACGGCAGGTTCGGGTTCTTCTTGCCGTATGCCTGTCGCGCGCCCTTCTTCTCGCTCATCCCACAGCTCCTCACATGACGCTGGTCTGGACGATGGAAATGCCGCGCTGCCGGTCGACCAGGTACACGAGCCCGCGCGCGTCGATCGTCACGTCGTTCGACGAGACACGGTCGAACCCCTGGGGCACGTCGGGAACATAGTGGCCCAGTTCCCGCGGCCGGAACGGGTCGGCGAAATCGACGAACCGCAAGCCCATCGCGAACCACGCGAACGGGATCACCGTGCCCGTGAAGCGCTCGGAGGGCTGGTGGCAGCCGGTCATCGCCGGCATTGGTGAGCCGTCGCGATCCGCGTCGTCGACCTGGAACGTGCTGATGGGGATCGGGTTGCGCTCGTCGGTGATGTCGTACACCCACGTGAACGCAGGCGCCGCCGGCTGGAGTTTGGCGACGTCCTCGTCGGCGACGATCATGATCGAGCGGCCCTTCATCTTCTGCGGCATCGGCAGGCAGGTGTGCGTCGGATGCGGGAACGCGCGGCTCTTCACACCCTCGGCGACCAGCTTCGGGCTCGACATTTCGGTGATGTCGAGGATGAAGATGCCGTGGTGCCAGTAGCTCACGTAGAGCCGGTCGCCGAGGCGCAGCGGGTGGTGGCAGCGCGGCGCGGTGTAGTCGCGCCACGGGTACGCTTCGCCCCCCGCCGCCCACTGGCCGGGGATCCACCAGCGGCCCACCTCGGTCGGCCGCGCCGGATCGGCGAGGTCGAGGATCATCACGATGTTGCCGACGTAGCCTTCCGCGGTCGGCGAGATGTACGCGTAGCGGCCGTCGAACGAGTAGCGGTGCACGCCCTTGCCGGCGGTCGCCCATTTCGTGATGAGGCGTGGCGCCGCAGGCCTCGACACGTCATAGATCCCGAGGCCGCCGCCGAACTCCGGCGACTCCTGCCCGAGGCGCTCGTGGTTGACGATCATGATGTCGTTCGCCACGCGCACCTTGTGCGAGTGCCAGCCGGCCGGGATCTCGATCTGCGCGAGCTGCTTCGGCCGGCGCGGATCGGACACGTCGTAGATGGAAGTGCCGTACGGATGGCGCATGTGACCGACGAAGAGCGTCGTGCCCTCCACCCACACCTGCCCCCCGCCCGCGCAGTCGATGGCGCCGACCAGCTCGGCGTTGCTTGCGCTTGCCATCTGTGCCGCTCAGCCGATCAGAGAAGCCGTTCGATCTCGCCGTTGGCCATGCGGCCCCATTTCTTGTGCAGCCCGAGCGCCCGCAGCGCCGGCTCGTCGCTCGCGACGAAAAGCACTACCGGGGAAGTCCGCGACTCGTTGACGTGCTCGCACCACTCGCCGCCGGGCACCGCGAGCGTGTCGAACTGCTGCCAGTCGAAGCGCTTGCCGCCGACGATGCTGTGACCGAGCCCGCCGCCTTCGAAGGGCGTCACGAGCAGGCTCGCGGTCTGCTGCAGCGGCCGCGTGCGCTCGCCGGGCCGCAGCATCTGCGCGAAGAACGTCATGGTCTTGAAGACCGGCGATCCGTTCGTCGGATCGACGTACTCCACCATCAACGCCTCGTAGGGATCGCCGTCCCACGACTTGTGGTGCTCGAGCATCTCACGCAGCGGCTCCCAGCGATAGCAGTACATCGGCGAGGCCTTGCCCGTGCCGCGATGATGCGACACGAAGCGCGGCAGGTAACCGCCTTGTCCGTAGATGCGCTGGGAGTAGTCGCTCGGGAAGCGCGCGCTCTGCTGCTTTCGCGCGACCTCCTGCCCGTCGACCGACTCCTTGTAGTCGTGCTCGAAGTAGATCGCGTTCAGGGTCTCGACGAGCGGCAGGTCGAGCACGGACAGGTTCACCGCGGGCTCGTCGCCGACGTTGCCGTGGTTGTGCCACGTGTCGTGCGGCGTGAGCACCAAATCGCCCGGCCCGAACGCGACGTCCTCGCCTTCCACACCGGTGAAGTTCTGCTTGCCGGTGAGGCCGAAGCGGATCGCGCTCGGCGAATGCCGGTGCGGCGGCATGACCTCGTTCGGGTCGTTGAGCCGGTAGGCGGTGTACATGGTCGTCACCGTCGCTCGCCGGGGTGCGAGCGCCGGATTCACCAGGATCAGCGAGCGGCGCTCCGACTCGATCGTGGTGACCAGCTTGGCCGACTTGACGAGCAACGGCTCGATGTCGTCCGCATACGACCACAGGAACGGCGCCGCGCGATGCGACTCGCCCATGAGGCGGCGGACCTCGTCGTGCTGCGACCCCGTGTTGGCGGCCCAGAACGGGAACATGTTCCGCCGGGCGATCTCCTCGTGCAGGACCTCGAGTGCCGCTGCCCGGTCGGGGGCTGCTACCGAAGCGTTGTGCGTGGAACCCATCGCGTTGCTCCGTCCGTTACTTGTACTTGTCGGCTACCTTCAGGAGCTCATCGTACTCCGCCTTCACTTCAGGCTTTTCCGACAGGATCTTGGTGCCGACCGCCTTGAGCTCGCCCATCATCTTCGCCTGCTCGGCCGGCGGGAGCTTGATGCGCTCGCCGCCGTTCGCGTCCCATCCCTTGCGCGCCCTTTCGTTGACGGCCTCGGCGACGGGCAGCATCCCGCCATCCACCTTCGCGCCCGCGTCGAGGATCGCTTGCCGGACGTCAGCGGGCAGGGCGTCCAGCCAGCGCTGGTTCACGATCACGGTGGAGATCACAAGCGACTGATGCGTCTCGGTGACGGTCTTCGCGACGTCGTAGTACTTGAACGCGGTGAGGATCGTGATGCCGGCCAGCATTCCGTCGATGTTGCCGCTCTGCAGCGCCGGCAGCACCTCGCTCAGCGGCAACGGTACCGCGGTCGCGCCGAGGGCCTTCATCGGCTCGATCTGCAGCGGCGATGCGAACGTGCGGATCTTCTGACCCTTGAAATCGGCGAGCGTCCGGATCGGCTTCTTGGAAAGCACGTCGAGCTGGGCGTTGTAGAAGATCCCTATGGAGGGGATTCCTTTCGCCGCGCCGATCGCCAGCGCGCGCGTGCGGAAACCGGGGTCGGCGAGCACCCTGGCGGCGTGTTCGCTTGACTGGAACACGCCCACCGCGTCGAACACCGAGAACCGCGCGTCGGTGCCGACGAGGAACGAGGTCGGCGTCACGAACGCCTCGATCGAGCCGGTCAGCACGCCCTCGACCATCCGCGGGATGGTGCCGAGCTGACTGGCCGGGTAGATCTCGATCTTGAGCTTGTTTCCGACCTTGGGGGCGACTTCCGCCTCGAAGGCCTTGAGCCAGGCGTGCTGTGTGTCGTTGATCGTGGCGCTCGCCAGCTTCATCGTCGCCTGGGCACCGGCGGTTCCGGACGCCGCCAGCGCGGCGGCGAACACCAGGGATCCAGCGAATGCAGTGCGCTTCATGTCTCCTCCTATCGGCCTTGGTTGTTGTGGCTACCCCACCCACCGCGTCGCCCACAGGCTGATCGGCGGGACGTAAGTGATGATTGCAAGTGCCAGGACCTGCAGCAAGATGAACGGCGCCAGCCCCTGGTAGACCGTCTTGAGCGGGATCCCCAGGACGGACTGTGCCACGAAGATGTTAAGCCCGAAAGGCGGGGTGAACATGCCGATCGAGAGGTTCACCGTCATGATGATGCCGAACTGCACCGGGTCGACGCCGGCCTGCTTCACGATCGGCATCAGGAGCGGGGTGAGGACCAGGATCGCCGAGATCGGGTCGATGACGCAGCCGAGCGCGAGCAGCAGGATGTTGATGCCCAGCAGCATCGCCCACGGCGACGCCCCGAAGGCGGCGACGAACTTCGCCGCCTGGGCGCCTGCGCCGCTGATCGTCAGCATCCAGGAGAACACGGCCGCGGCGGCGACGATCACGAAGATCTGCGCGGTGCGGAACATCGACTCGGCGGCGATATCCCAGACCTGCCGCCAGCTCACGTCACGGTACACGTAGCGCGCGACGAATACCGCGTAGATCACGGCCACGGCAGCCGATTCCGTAGGCGAGAAGATCCCCGTGTAGATCCCGCCGAGGATGACCACCGGCATGCCGAGCGCCCAGATTCCTCCGAGGGTCGCTTTGAGCACGCCGACCGTCTGGACCCCGCGACCGTCGCGGATCCCGTGGCGGCGCGCATGCCACACGCAGTAGAGGATCACGATGGCGGTGATGAGGAGCCCGGGCACGATTCCGGCGGCGAACAGGCGCGGCACCGACTGCTCGGCGGCGGCGCCGAAGATGATGATCGCGATCGACGGCGGAATCACGATCGCGATCGCGCCGATCGACGTGACCAGTCCGGCGGCGAAGCGCTCGTCATACCCGGCGCGATGCAGCTCGGGCAGCAGCAGGCGGCCCACGGTCGCGGTGTCCGCCGGGCCGGAACCCGACATGGACCCGAGGACGGCGGCGGTCCCCACTGTCGTCACCGCGAGCGAGCCGCGAATGCCGCCAACGATGGCGAGCACCCAGTCGACGATCCGCCGCGCGATGCCCCCCTGCGACATGATCTCGCCGGCGAAGAGGAAGAAGGGCACAGCGAGCAGCGGATAGTTTTCCAGCCCGCCGTAGAACACCTGGTGCAGCACGGTGGCCGGCACCTTGGCGACGAAGATGACGAACGCCGTGCCGGCCGACAGCAGCACGATGAAGATCGGGAAGCCGGCGACGAGCAGGACCACGGGCAGGACGACGAGCACGATCGCCATCGCTTACTTCTCCGCCTGCGGCGCGGCGCGCGCGTCGAGCGCCGCATTCACGTCGACGCCGCGCAGTCCCAGGTAAGCGCGCACCAGGAGCGCGAGAATCATCGCGGCGAAGCCCACCAGCACCGCGCTGTGCGGGATGGTCATCGGCAGGGCCGCCGCCATGCTGCGCTGGTCGATGCTCGCCATCAGCGCGATGAAGCGCCACGACTGGACGATCACGAACCCCAGCACCAGCGCCGAGACCGTCGCGATCAGCACCTCGAGCAGGCGCTGCATCCGCACCGGTAGCGATGTGAACAAGATGTCCATCGTCAAGTGCGCCTTCCGCAGGCTGACGACGAACGCGCCGAGCGCCACGCCCCAAATCAGCATGAACAGCTGGACCTCGTCGGCCCAGGAGATCGTGTAGAGATCCGTATAGCGACCCACGGAGCCAACGACGTTCAGGAGCACGAGGCCCACCGCGATGAACGCGAGAAGATGACGGATCGCGCGCTCGGCGCCGCGCACGATCCGCACCAGCCGCGTTTTCGCGACCATCTTAATCTCCATGGGTCGCCGGTCCTCCTCGTGCGCCAGTCGACGAGCCAATATAGCAGGAGCGCCGCGGCGCCTCGCGGTGGCGCACATCGCGCGGCGCGTGTTGCACCCGACCGCGGCGGACGGGTACCCTCCCATCCCTGGCGATCACCCGGGATGAGCATGGCGCGCACCACGGAAGTCTTCGACTACGTCATCGTCGGCGCGGGCTCCGCCGGCTGCGTCCTGGCGAATCGCCTTAGCGAGGACCGCGCGACGCGCGTCCTCGTTCTCGAAGCCGGCGGGCCCGACCGCGATCCCTGGATTCACATTCCGCTCGGCTGGGTGAAGATCCTCATGGAGCGGCGCCACGACTGGGGCTATTCCTACGGACCCGAGCCGCACGTCGACGGCCGGCGCATCGAGTGCGTGCGCGGGAAAGTGCTCGGCGGCTGTTCGTCGACCAACGCGATGGCCTACGTGCGCGGGCATCCGGGCGATTTCGCGCGCTGGGCGCGCGCCGGGCTAGCGGACTGGTCATACGAGAAAGTGTTGCCGTACTTCAAGCGCTCGGAGAGCTGGGAGAAGGGCGCCGACCCGTATCGTGGCGGGGAAGGGCCGCTCTCCGTGCGCGACTCGCGCTACGGCGACCCGCTGATCGAGGCGTACATCGAGGCCGGGCGCGCCGCCGGGTACCCGACCGGCGTCGACTACAACGGCCCGGAGAACCTCGGCTTCTTCCGGGTGCAGCAGACCATCAAGAACGGCCTGCGCCATAGTGCCGCGGCGGCATACCTCAGGCCCGCGCTCAACCGGCCGAACCTGACGCTTCGCATGCGCATGCTCGTGACCCGCGTGGTCTTCGAGGGGCACCGGGCGGTCGGCGTGGAGGTCACGCGCGGGGGGGTCTCACAGGTCATCCGCGCAGAGCGTGAGCTCCTGCTCGCGGGCGGGGTCATCAACTCGCCGCAGCTCCTCATGCTCTCCGGCGTCGGCCCGGCAAGCGAGCTGCGCGCCCACAAGCTGAAGACGCTCGTGAACATCCAAGCGGTCGGCCAGAACCTGCAGGATCATGCCTCCGCGATCGTCGATTTCCACCGCACCGCGCCGGGGCCCTTCCACGCACGCATGCGCTTCGACCGCGTGGCGCGCGACATTCCGCGCGCGTATCTCACCGGAACGGGGCCGGCCACGGATTTCCCGGGCGGACTGATCGCGTTCCTCAAGACCGATCCGGGACTCGAGGTGCCCGACATCCAGTTCCTGACGCGTGCCGTGCCGATGGGCGCGCGTCCGTGGTTCCCGGGAGTCAGCCCCGCGTGGCGTGACGGATTCGGCTGCCGTGCGGTGCTGCTGCATCCAGAGAGTCGCGGCTCCGTCGCGCTCACGGCGGCCGATCCGCGCGCCCCGGTCCGCCTGCAGGGCAACTTCTTCGCGACCGACAAGGACGTGCGCACGATGCGCGCGGGCTTCAAGCTCGCGCGCGAGATCACGCAGCTGAAGCCGCTCGACCCCTTCCGCGCCGCGGAAGCGGCGCCGGGCCCCGATGTCACGAGCGACGACGCGCTCGACTCCTTCATCCGCAAGCAGATGATCACGGTGCATCATCCGGCCGGAACGTGCCGGATGGGCGCGGACGACGCGTCGGTCGTCGACCCGGAGCTCCGCGTGCGCGGCGTCGAGGGCCTGCGCGTGGTCGACGCCTCGGTGATGCCCGACCTCGTGAGCGGCAACATCAACGCGACCGTGATCATGATCGCGGAGCGGGCGGCCGACCTGATTCGCGGCCGCGCGTCTCTTGATGCGGAGCGCCCGGGCGACCTTCCCTAGGCGTGCGCCGGCGCGGGGTGCGTGACCCGGTTCTCGGCGTCGGTGTCGAACCAGCCGAGCTCGCCGCGCAGCTTCACCACCTCGCCCACGACGATCAGGCTCGGCGGTTTGAGGGCCGCGTGCGCGACGCGGCCGGGTAGCGTGGTGAGTGTGCCCGACACCACGCGCTGCCTGGGCGTCGTGGCG
The DNA here is from genome assembly GCA_041617635.1 of Burkholderiales bacterium. Classification (GTDB taxonomy): domain Bacteria; phylum Pseudomonadota; class Gammaproteobacteria; order Burkholderiales; family SG8-39; genus JAABRB01. The sequence goes on from JBFJOO010000021.1 coordinate 20,853, forward strand.
CGCTCGATTGCCGCCGCGGGCCAGTCGCCGGGCAGCCCGTGCGCCTTGAGTTGCGCGCAGATTTCCTCGAGCTGGCCCACGCCCATGTAGACGACCACCGTCTGGTTGGGCCGCGCGAGCATCTTCCAGTCGAGGTCGCAGGCGCCGCTCTTGAGGTGCCCCGTGACGAATACGCAGGCCTGCGCGTAGTCGCGGTGGGTGAGCGGTATGCCGCCGTAGGCGGAGGCGCCGCTCGCAGAAGTGACGCCGGGCACGACCTCGAAGGCAACGCCGTGCGCGGCGAGAAACTGAATTTCCTCGCCGCCGCGACCGAAGATAAAGGGGTCCCCGCCCTTCAACCTCAGCACGCGCTTACCCTTGCGCGCGAGCGCCACCATGAGTGCGTTGATGTCCGCCTGAGGCAGAGCGTGGTTGGACTTTTCCTTGCCTGCGTAGATCAGCTCGGCGTTGCGACGCACGAGCGCGAGCACGTCGTTGCTCACGAGATGGTCATACACGCATACGTCGGCCAGCTGGAGCAGGCGCGCGGCCTTCAACGTGAGGAGCTCCGGATCGCCGGGGCCCGCACCCACGAGGTACACGATCCCTTGCTCGCGCTGCGGGGCAATGCGGTCGCCACGTCCCCCCGCGCCGCTCACTTTGCGAGTGGGCGTGCGCGCGGCGGAGTCTGCGGCGCGGCCCGCCAGCACGGGCAATGCAGCATTTCTGTCCTCTTTCGCGTCGCGCATTCGTGTCTCCCGGCATGCCGGCGCTGGCCAGCAAGGTGACCACAATCTATGTGGGGTCACCGTTGGCGGCTTTGATGCGCGTCAAATGCGCGTCCGGTACCGCGCTCGGTACGGGTTTGATTCAGGTCAAAGGCCTCCAGCGGCGTGCCGACTCCAATAGCGTCTGCCGTCTTCGGATGCCTTGAGTGGCCGTCGCCTCGCCCGAAACTGTCGCGCGCTTCCTTGCCATGCTGGTAGCCGCATCGCTGCTCGCGTTTGCGCCGGTCGGCGCGGCGCACGGCGCGGACACCGCAAGCCGCTTCCCGCAGGCCCATGCAATCTTCCCCGGCGCAGACCGTTTCGGGGCGTTCGAGGGCGCGCCGCCCGCGGCGCCGGTGTATCGCGGCGAGCAATTGCAGGGCTATCTCTTCCTGACGAACGATGTGGTCCAGATACCGGCGTATTCCGGATTGCCCATCAACACCTTGGTGGGGCTCAATCTCGCCGGCCGAATCACGGGCGTGGCGATCGTGCATCACGAGGAGCCCATTCTGGCGGTGGGCATCAGCGAGGAGCGGCTCAATGCCTTCACCGACCAGTACCGCGGCAAGTCCGCGTTCGAGCCCATCACCGTCGGCGCGCCGCGCTCCGGCTATGTGGCGGTGGACACCATCTCCGGCGCGACCATTACCGTGATGGTGCAGAACGCGACGATCACCAGATCCGCGCGCCGGGTCGCCGAGTCGCGCGGGCTGCGACCCGGCGGTGTCGCGCCCCCGCGCGCCGAGCCCGCCTCAGGGGCCGTCGGATCGATCGCGGCGGCCCCGGCGAGTCCGCGCGCTTCCGCGCCCGGACCATTCGCCGAGCCAGTCGAGGAGCCGCTGTGGGTGGAGGTCTGGCGGGATCGCAAGTACTCGATCGCCCTGCTGCTCGCCGGACTCGCCGGGCTTTCGCTCATCCTCGTCTTCCAGGACTGGTTGGCCCGCCGCCCGCAACTGCTCTTGCACGTGCGCCGCGGGTTCCTTTTTTTCACCCTGTTCTTCATCGGGTGGTACGCGCTTGCCCAGCTTTCGGTCATGCACGTGCTCACGTTCCTGCATGCGGCGATGCGCAACTTCCAGTGGGAAAACTTTCTCATCGACCCGATGATTTTCATTCTGTGGGGTTTCGTGGCGCTAACGCTGCTCCTGTGGGGGCGGGGCGTGTATTGCGGCTGGCTCTGCCCCTACGGCGCGCTTCAGGAGCTTGGCAACCAGCTGGCGCGACGGCTCGGCGTGAAGCAGCTCGAATTCCCCGATGTCGTGCACGAGCGCCTGTCCGCGGTGAAGTACCTGGTACTGATCACGCTGTTCGGCATCTCGCTGCAGTCGCTCGTCGAGGCCGCACGCTACGCCGAGATCGAGCCGTTCAAGACCACCATCGTGCTGCACTTCCTGCGCGAGTGGCCGTTCGTCCTCTACTCGGGCGCGCTCCTGGTCGTCGCCGCCTTCAACCGCAAGTTCTTCTGCAAGTATCTCTGTCCGCTGGGCGCCGCGCTCGCGATTCCCGGGCGCTTCCGCGTGTTCGACTGGTGGCTCAGGCGCCGCAAGGAGTGTGGCCGGCCCTGCCAGACCTGCGCGCGCGAATGCGAGGTGCGCGCAATTCGCCAGACCGGCGAGATCAACGCCAACGAATGCCATTACTGCCTCGACTGCCAGGTCACGTACTACAACGAGCGCAAATGCATGCCGCTCGTGGAGCGGGTGAAGCGCCGTGAGCGGGCCTCGCGTGCGCGGGAGGTGGTGCAGGCCATGGAGCCGCACACCGGGGCGATGGGGCTCGACGATTCTGCCGAAGACCGCGGCACGCGCGACGGGCATTGAAACGCGCGAGCAAGCCGCAATTCGCGCGACGACCCGGTGCCGTGAGCCATATCACTGCCGCGATCAGGGGCATCTTGATGCAGGTCAAAGATGGTCCGGCGGCTGGTGCCTACAGTTCCGATCATCTACGGGTCCAGACCTTGTTAGCAACCATTTACCACTAAGGAGAGTACGACCATGCGTGACATGCATCGCGTACGGGCCGCCTGTATCGCCGTCCTTGCGGCACTGCCGCTGGCGTTCGGTGTGGCTCACGCGCAGGATCAGAAGCAGAAGCAGAAGCCCGTGCACCCGAGCACCGGGCCCTCCGAGCTTATGTACAAGGGCGCGCCGGTGCCGATCAAGCCGGGCGAGGCGCCGGACGTGACCGGGCCCGGGGCGCCGGCGCTGACGCAGGACGAGTTCGACATCGCGAAGAAGATCTACTTCGAGCGCTGCGCGGGCTGCCACGGCGTGCTGCGCAAGGGCGCGACCGGCAAGGCGCTCACGCCGGACATCACGACGAAGCGTGGCACCGACTATCTGAAGGTCTTCATCAGCTACGGTTCGCCTGCGGGCATGCCGAACTGGGGATCTTCGGGAGAGCTTTCCGAGAAGGAAGTGGACATCATGGCCCGCTTCCTGCAGCAGCCGCCCCCCGTGCCGCCCGAGTTCGGCATGGCCGAGATGAAGGCCACCTGGAAGGTGATCGTACCGCCCGACAAGCGGCCGAAGAAGAAGCTGAACAAGGTCAACCTCGAGAACCTCTTCTCGGTCACCCTGCGCGACTCGGGCGAGGTCGCGCTGATCGATGGCGACACGAAGGCGATCGTCAACATCGTCAAGACCGGCTACGCGGTGCACATCTCGCGCCTGTCGGCCTCGGGTCGCTACGTCTACGTGATCGGACGCGATGCCAAGATCAACATGATCGACCTTTGGATGGAGAAGCCCGACACCGTGGCGGAGGTCAAGATCGGGCTCGAGGCGCGCTCGGTCGATACCTCGAAGGCCAAGGGCTATGAAGACAAGCTGGCAATCGCCGGCGCCTACTGGCCGCCGCAGTTCGTGATCATGAAGGGCGACACGCTCGAGCCGATGAAGATCGTCTCCACGCGCGGCATGACCGTGGACACTCAGGACTACCACCCCGAGCCGCGCGTCGCCGCGATCGTTGCCGAGCACCAGCGTCCGCATTTCGTAGTCAACGTCAAGGAAACGGGCAAGATCCTGATGGTCAACTACGCTGACCTTCAGTCGATCAAGATCACGGAAGTCGAGGCGGCCCGCTTCCTGCACGACGGCGGCTGGGACTCGACCAAGCGCTACTTCCTGGTCGCGGCAAACCAGTCCAACAAGATTGCGGTGCTGGATACGGTGACCGACAAGCTGGTGGCGCTGATCGACGTCGGCAAGATCCCGCACCCGGGGCGTGGCGCGAACTTCGTCGATCCGAAATTCGGCCCGGTCTGGGCGACCGGACACCTCGGCGACGAGACGATCGCGCTCATCGGCACCGACCCGGCGAAGCACAAGGCGAACGCGTGGAAAGTCGTGCGTACGCTGAAGGGGCAGGGCGGCGGGTCGCTCTTCATCAAGACGCACCCGAAATCGAAGAACCTGTACGTCGACACCGCGCTCAATCCGGACGAGAAGATCAGCCAAAGCGTGGCGGTGTACGACCTGAAGAACCTCGACAAGCCGTACCAGGTGCTGCCGATCGGCGAGTGGTCGGGTATCAAGGACGGTCCGCGGCGCGTCGTGCAGCCCGAGTACAACAAGGCGGGCGACGAGGTGTGGTTCTCGGTCTGGAACGGCAAGGAGCAGGAGTCCGCAATCGTCATCGTGGACGACAAGACGCTCAAGCTGAAGAAGGTGATCAAGGATAAGCGCCTGATCACGCCGACCGGCAAGTTCAACGTCTACAACACCCAGCACGACGTCTACTGACGTCGTGAAAAGCGGAAGGTCATGAACAGGGGGAAACCGCCCGGTTTCCCCCCGTTACCCTCCTTCCCGGTGAGAGTAGGCAGCGGTCGAACTGAGGCGTGTCGCCTCATCGCGCGACGGGTCCGGCTGGTTCCCTCCCGTTACCCTCCTTCCCGCTGAAAACCGACTGCGGCGCCCCGATGGGGCGCCGCAGTCGGTTTGAGGTGCATCAAGTTCCGCATCCCCCAAACGGCGGATCATGGTTCTCGGATCAGGAGTGAGAACCGTGCGAACTCGCATTTTGCGTGTGCCAGTGGCCCTGGCCGCCGCGCTTGCTGCGGTGGCGTCCCCGTTCGCGGTCGCCGACCCGAGCGCCGCGCGCCAGCGCGAGCTTGTCACGCTCGTGCGCCAGGACTGCGGCTCGTGCCACGGGATGACGTTCAAGGGCGGGCTCGGACCGCCGCTCACGCCGGACGCACTGCGCGAAAAGCCGGCCGAGAGCCTCACCCTCACGATTCTCAATGGCCGCGCGGGCACGCCCATGCCGCCGTGGCGCCAGTTCGTGAATGAAGCGGAAGCCACGTGGATCGTGGACCAGCTGCAGAAAGGACTCCGCGATGCAAGCCGTTGAGCGTTTCGGCGTCGTGCTCGTGGCGCTCGCGCTTGCGGCGTGCGCCACGGTGACCTCGCGTGACACCGCCGATCTCGGCGTCGTGATCGAGCGTGCGACGGGCAGCGTGCAGCTCGTGAACCAGACCGACCGCGCGAGCCTGGCACGCATCCAGGGGCTCGGAGATCTCTCGCACGCGTCGATCGTCTACTCGCGCGATGCGCGCTACGCGTACGTGTTCGGGCGCGACGGCGGCCTGACGAAGATCGACGTCGTGGCTCGGCGGGCGGTGGCCCGCACCGTGCAGGCCGGCAACTCGATCGGCGGCGCGATTTCCGGTGACGGCCGCCTGGTCGCGGTCGCGAACTACGAGCCGGGCGGAATCAAGATCTTCGACGCCGCCACCCTCGAGCTCCTTTCCGACATTCCGTCGACGTACGGCACCGAAGGCAAGCGCTCCAAGGTCGTGGGCATCGCCGACGCGCCCGACAAAAAATTCGTCTTCAGCCTCTTCGATGCTGACGAGATCTGGATCGCTGACGTCGCCGATCCGCGCGCGCCGAAAGTCCGCAAGTTCCGCAACGTGGGCCGCCAGCCCTACGACGCGCTGATCACCCCGGACGGGCGGCACTACATCGCAGGGTTGTTCGGCGAAGACGGCCTGGTGCTGCTCGACATGGAGAATCTCGACGCCGGCGTACGGCGCATTCTCGACGGGTACGGTCGGGGCGGCGAGAAACTGCCCGTGTACAAGATGCCGCACCTGCGCGGCTGGGCGATAGCCGGCGACTACGCTTTCCTGCCCGCGATCGGCCGCTACGAAGTGCTGGTGATCGACCGGCGCACGTGGCAGCAGGTCGCGATGATCCCGGTCCAGGGCCAGCCGGTGTTCGTGATGGCGCGCCCCGACGGTCGCCAGGTCTGGGTCAATTTCGCGTTCCCGCGCAACGGCGTCGTGCAGGTGATCGATGTTCCGACCCTGAAGCTCGTGGAGTCCCTCCAACCGGGCCGGACGGTGCTGCACATGGAGTTCACCGCGCGCGGCGACGAGATCTGGATCTCGGTGCGCGACGACGACCGCGTCGTCGTCTACAACACCGAGCGCTTTCAGCGGCTCGCCGAGCTCCCGGCGAAGTCGCCGAGCGGGATCTTCTTCACATGGCGCGCGCAGAAGATCGGCCTGTGAGGCGATGAACTCGCTCGACTTCAGGCTCTTGAACGACTTCCAGCGGGATTTTCCGCTGGTGTCCGAGCCGTACGCGGTCATCGCCCGCAAGCTCGGAGTGTCGCGCGACGAGGTGCTCGCCGCGCTCGCAAAGTTGCGCGGGCTCGGCGCGGTCGGGCGCATCGGAGCGGTGTTTCGCCCGAACGCGATCGGCGCCTCGACGCTCGCCGCGATGGCCGTTCCCGCCGATCGCCTGACCACGGTTGCACGGTACGTGTCGGGATTCCGGGAGGTCAATCACAACTATGAGCGCGAGCACCACCTCAACCTGTGGTTCGTGGTCGCCGCGCCCGAGCTCGGGCGCCTGAAGCAGGTGCTGGAATCGATCGAGTGCACGACCGGCCTGGCAGTGATCTCGCTGCCGCTGATGGAGGAGTTTCACATCGACCTAGGCTTTGACCTGCGGGGCGCCGGCGTGAAACGAGTGTCGGGCGGCGCGCCGCCGCGCGTGGCGCTGGGGCCCTCCGGGCAGCGCCTGGTCGCGGCGCTTCAGGAGGGGCTCGATCTGGTGGCGCGCCCCTACGCAGTGCTCGCCGATCGCGCCGGACTCACCGAGCGAGAAGTGCTCGCGACGCTCGCGGATTGGCAGCGACTCGGCCTGGTCCGGCGCTTCGGTGTCGTCGTCCGGCACCACGAGCTTGGGTACGAGGCGAACGCGATGTGCGTGTGGGACGTCCCGGATGCGGAGGTCAGCGCGCTCGGGAAAGCGCTTGCAGCGGAGGCGGCCGTGACGCTCTGCTATCGGCGCACGCGGGTGCCACCGCAGTGGCGCTACAACCTGTATTGCATGCTCCACGGCCAGGAGCGCGCCGAGGTGCTGGACGCGCTGGCCGGAATCGAGGCGCGCCACGGCCTGCGCCGTTATCCGGGCGATGTGCTCTTCAGCGTCTGCCGGTTCAAGCAGACCGGAGCACGCTACGCTGCAGTGGAGGCGCCCCGCCATGGATAGCGTCGACCGCGCGATCGTGAACCGGTTGCAGGACGGCATCGACGTCTGCGAGCGGCCGTTCGCGCCGATCGCGCAGGCGCTCGACATACCGGAAACCGAGCTTACGGCGCGGATGGAGCGTTTGCTGGCCGACGGTACCCTGTCGCGCTTCGGGCCGATGTACAACGCCGCGGAGATGGGCGGAGCCTTCACGCTCGCCGCCATGAGCGTTCCAGCCGGCGAGTTCGATCGGGTCACCGCGCTCGTGAACGCCCATCCCGAGGTGGCGCACAACTACGAGCGCGATCACGCCCTCAACATGTGGTTCGTGGTGGCCGCCGAGCGGCCTGCGGGCGTCGCCGAGGTCATCGGCGAGATTGAGCGCGAGACCGGGATTCGCGTCATCGATCTCCCCAAGCTGACCGAGTACTTTCTCGATCTCAGGCTCCCGGTGCAGCCATGAACGCCCGCTCCGACGCGCCGCTCGACGCGACCGATCGCGCGATCATCCTCGCGACGCAGGGCGGGTTGCCGATCGTCGCGCGGCCCTACCACGCCGTGGCGGAAGCGCTCGGCGTCGCCGCCGAGGAAATCATGGCGCGGATGCAGCGCATGCGCGACCGCGGCGTGATCCGGCGCATCGCCGCGGTGCCCAACCACTATGCGCTCGGATACCGTGCGAACGGCATGTCGGTCTGGGATGTACCGGACGACCGCATCGACCAGCTCGGCGAACGTGTCGGCGCGCTGCCGTTCGTGAGCCATTGCTACCGCCGGCCGCGCGTGCTGCCGGTGTGGCGCTACAACCTCTTCGCGATGGTGCACGGCGCGACGCGCGAGGCGGTGGAGGCGCGCGTAGTCGAGATCGCAGCCCAGCTTGGCGACGCCAGTCTTGCGCACGAGGTGCTCTACAGCAAGCGCATTCTGAAGAAGACGGGCCTGAGGTTGAAAGCGGAGTAAAGCGACGAATGTTTCGCGTCTCTCAGTTCATGCAGGAGCTCGCCGCGCCGACGCCGATCGGACCGAGGCGAAATCCACCGGGTCCAGTCGTGATCTGGAACCTCATCCGGCGCTGCAACCTCACCTGCCAGCACTGCTATTCGGTCTCCACGGACATCGACTTCCCGGGCGAGCTCTCGACCGCGGAAGTGTTTACCGTGATGGACGACCTCAAGCGCTTCCGCGTGCCCGTCCTCATCCTGTCGGGTGGCGAGCCCCTGATCCGGCCCGACATCTACGACGTCGCCCGGCGCGCGAAGGACATGGGGTTCTACACGGCGCTCTCCTCCAACGGAACCTTGATGGACGACGCGCATGTCGCCCGCATGAGCGAAATCGGCTTCGACTATGTGGGTATCAGCCTGGACGGACGCCGCGCGACGCACGACCGATTCCGGCGGAAGGCGGGCGCGTTCGACGCTTCGGTCGCCGCGCTGCGACGGTGCCGCGACGCGGGCATCAAGATCGGCGTGCGCTTCACGCTCACTGAAGGCAACCGGGACGATCTGCCGTGGCTCCTGGAGATGATCGAGACCGAAGGGATCGACAAGTTCTATCTCTCCCATCTCAACTACTCGGGGCGCGGCAACATCAACCGCAAGCACGATGCCTACCTGGCGACCACGCGGCGCGCGATGGACCTGTTCTTCGACACCGCCTGGGACTACCAGTCGCGCGGCCTGCACAAGGAGTTCGTGACCGGCAACAACGATGCGGACGGCGCGTACTTCCTCTTCTGGGTGCGCCGGAACCTGCCGCACATGGCGGCGCACGTCCGCGCGAAGCTCGCGCAGTGGGGCGGCAACAGCTCGGGCGTGAACGTCGCCAACATCGACAACGTCGGCGACGTCCACCCGGACACCTACTGGTGGGACTACTCGCTCGGCAACGTGCGCCGACGACCCTTCTCCGAGATCTGGCAGGACGTCTCCGACCCGATCATGGCCGGCCTGAAGGCGAGCCCCCGGACCATCAAGGGGCGCTGCGGCGCGTGCGCGTACTTCGACATCTGCGGCGGCAACACCCGCACCCGCGCACGCAGCCTGAGCGGCGACCCGTGGGAAGAGGATCCCGGCTGCTACCTCGACGACGAGGAGGTCGGCGTCGCGGGCGAGCGCGAACGGCTGAAGGTGACCCCGTACAGCCGGCAGAAGGCGCCGGCGCGATGATCGCGGCAGCAATCCGGGTGGCGGTCGTCGGGCTCGCCCTCTTCGCACCGGCCGCGGCCGGTGCCGCGGATGCCGAGGCCCTCTACCGGGCGCACTGCGCGGCGTGCCATGGTGCGGACCGCTTCGGCGGCGTCGGGCCGGCGCTGCTGCCCTCAAATCTCGCGCGGCTGCGCCAGCCCGCCGCCGAGGAAGTCGTGGCGCACGGCCGCGCGGCGACGCAGATGCCAGGGTTCGCGGACCGCCTGACCGCAGCGGAGATGAAGGCGCTGGTTGCCTACGTCTATGCCGAGCCGGCGACGCAGCCCGACTGGAGTGAAGCGGCGATCCGCGCTTCACGCGTCGAGCATGTCCGCGCCGGTACTTTGCCCGCGAAGCCGGCGTTCGACGCTGATTCGCTCAACCTCTTCGTCGTGGTGGAATCCGGGGATCACCATGTGACGATACTCGACGGCGACCGCCTCGAGCCGCTCGCGCGCTTCCCGAGCCGGTACGCGCTGCACGGCGGACCGAAATTCTCGCCCGACGGACGCTTCGTCTACTTCGCCTCGCGCGACGGCTGGATCACCAAGTACGACCTGTGGAACCTGAAGACACTGGTCGAGATCCGCGCCGGTCTGAACACGCGCAACGCCGCGGTGTCTGCCGACGGCAAGTACGTGATCGTCGGCAATTACCTCCCGCACACGCTGGTCGTCCTGGACGCCGACCTGCATCCGGTGAAGATCATCCCGGTCGCCGACAAGGAGGGCAAGAAGACTTCGCGCGTCTCCGCGGTCTACGACGCCGGGCCGCGGCGCAGTTTCGTCGTGGCGCTGAAAGACATTCCGGAGCTGTGGGAGGTGAGCTACGACCCGAACGCGCCGGAGATCCCGATCGGCTTGATCCACGATTTCCGCTATCGCGAGGGCGCTTTCGTCCCGGGTTTCCTGAACCCGCGCCGCTCGGTTCTCGAGGACTACCTGGACGACTTCTTCTTTACGCCCGATTACGCCCGAGTCATGGGCGCCTCGCGGGGCGGCGGCAAGGGCCAGGTCGTGCATCTCGACGTGCGCCGCAAGATCGCCGATCTCGAGCTGCCCGGCATGCCGCACCTCGGCTCAGGAATCACCTGGGAGCTTGGCGGAACGCGGGTCATGGCGACGCCGAATCTCCGCGAGGGCGTGGTGAGCGTCATCGACATCAAGAGCTGGAGGCTCGTCAAGCAGATTTCGACCAACGGCCCCGGTTTCTTCATGCGCAGCCACGAAGCCACGCCGTATGCGTGGGTCGATGCGATGATGAGCCGGGACAAAAAGGACACGCTACAGCTCATCGACAAGCGCACGCTCGAAGTCGCCGGATCCGTCACGCCGGAGCCGGGCAAGACCGCCGCACACGTCGAGTTCACGCGCGACGGCCGCTACGCGCTCGTCTCGGTGTGGGAGATGGACGGCGCGCTCGTCGTCTACGACGCTGCGACGCTCAAGGAGGTGAAGCGCCTCCCGATGAAACGGCCGGTCGGCAAGTACAACGTCCACAACAAGATCACGAAGTCCGAGGGGACCAGCCATTAGGCGAAGGTCGGCTGTCGCTCGCGTTCATTCAATGAAGTCTACTTCGGAAGGTCAGCCTCCTGCGCAGGTGTAAAGCCCGCGCGGAGCACACGATGCCCATACAGCGAAAAGCGGTCCGCATTGCGATCGTGGCCATCGTGCTGGTTGCGCTAGCCACGATCGCGGTCTACTGGGCACTCATTCGCCCGCTCTCCGTCGAGACTGCGGCTGCGGTCGACGCCGCCGTGCCCGTCCGGGTGACGGGGCCCGGAACCGTTCAGGCGCGCATCCCTGTGACACTGAGCGCGCGAATCACGGCCAACGTCGTCGGGCTCCACGCTGACCAGGGCAGCGCGGTGAAGAAGGGGCAGCTGCTCGCCACGCTCGATGACCGCGAGCTTGCCGCCAAGCGCTCCGCCGCAACTCAATCGCAAGAAACCGTCCGGCGGAATGTCGAGGCGGCCGAGGCGGCGGTCGCGAAGGCTCGCGCGGAACTCGATCTCGCCCGCGCAAAACATCGGCGCGACCAGGAGCTCTTCGAGGTCGGATACATCTCGCGTGCGGCGCTGGACAGCTCGGTCGCGGGCCTGCGCGCCGCGGAGGCGGGCTTGGCCAATGCCGATGCGGTGCTCGCCGCGCGCCGCAGCGAGGGGCGCGGCGTCGAGCAGGAGGCGCGCTACGCCGAGACCGTGCTCTCCCACGCGCGAATCGTCGCGCCCCTGGACGGCATCGTGATCCAGCGCCTGGTCGAGATCGGCGCCACGGTTGTACCGGGCACGGCGATCCTCAAGCTCGTCGACCCTGCCACGGTCTGGGTGACGGCGCGCATCGACGAGTCGGTGGTCGGCCGCATAGCCCCTGGGCTGCCGGCGCAGATCCGCCTGAGAACCGGCGAGGACGTCGCGGGCACGGTCGCCCGGATCGCGCATCAATCGGACGCGGCGACGCGCGAGCTGGAGGTGGATATTGCGTTTGACGCGCCACTCGAGCGCTTCGCGATCGACCAGGAAGCGCAAGTCAGCATCCGGGCGGGCGAGGAACGAGGCGTCGTCGTGCCGGTCAGCGCCCTGCTCGACGCAAGAGGCGGGCAGACCGTCCTCGTGGTGCGTGACGGGCGCGCGGTGAGCCAGACCGTGCAGACCGGCGCAAGCGACGGACAGCGCGTCGTCGTTAGAAGCGGCATCGCGGCGGGAGAGCTCGTCATTGCCAAGCCGCAGGGCATCAAGCCCGGGACGCGCGTGCAGGCCGCCGGCTGACGTGCGCGACGGCACGACGATGGATTGCGCACGGACGAGCCCCGGCTGATCCATGGACCTCGCCGTCAAGGATATCCGGAGGCACCTCGGCAAATTTGCCGCGACGATCGTCGGCGTGGGACTGCTCCTGTCCATCGTCCTGGTCATGAACGGGATCTACCAGGGCAACATCGCCGACGGCGTATGGCTCATCGAGAACACCGCGACCGATCTCTGGGTCGTGGAGCGCGGCCGGGGCGGTCCGTTCAACGAGTCGTCGCGCATTCCCGCCGACGCCTACAAGAGCGTGGCTGCGACGCCGGGCGTCGCGATTGCAAGCCCGTTCGTCGCGTACGGCGCGCAGCGCGAGATCGGCGGTGCGAACCAGCAGTTCACGATCATCGGCTACGACGTGTTCGGCGGTCTGGGCGGGCCCGGGCGGCTCGTGCGCGGCCGCACGATTCGCGCAGCGCACTACGAGATGGTCGCCGACGGGAAGCTCGGCCTCGATCTGGGCGCGAAGGTGCGTCTGGGAACGCACGAGTACACGGTGGTCGGCGTCACGCAATTCGCCGTCGACTCCGGCGGGAATCCCCTCGTGTACCTCTCGCTCCCGGACGCGCAGGACGTGCAGTTCCAGCAGGACAATCAGGCCCTGCACGCTGCGCGTGCCGCGAATCTGCAGCGGCTCGAGCGTGCCGGATACTCGCCCGAACAAGCTGCGCGCCTCCTGCCGCTCGTCGCGGGCGCGAGCGACACGGTCAACGCGGTGCTCGCGCGCGTCCAGCCGGGCGCGAATCGCGAGGAGGTGCGCCGCAACATTCGCGACTGGCTGTACTTCAACGTCTACACCACCGCCGAGGAGCGCGATCTCATGCTGGAGGGACGACTCGCCCGGATGTCGGGCGTGCTCGGACTGTTCCGCTCGCTGCTCATCCTCGTGTCGATCGTGATCATCGCGCTCATCGTGTACGTGCTCACGATCGAGAAGATCAAGTCGATCGCGACCCTCAAGCTGATCGGCGCGCCGAACTGGGTGATCGCGCGCCTGATCATGGAGCAGTCGCTCGCGCTCACGCTGGCGAGTTTCGCCTTCGCCTACTTGTTGGCGGGCCTCATCGAACCGCGCTTCCCCCGCACGCTGGTGTTCCTGCCCCAGGAGACTGCGATGACGTTTGTCGTGATGCTGGCGGGCGGCGTAATCGCGAGTCTGCTGGCGATTTGGCACGCGCTGCGCACGCCGCCGCAGCTCGCGCTTGGAGGCTAGCCATGGCGGTGCTCGAGGTCCAGGACGTGTCCAAGACCTTCGGCAGCGGGGAGCTTGCGGTCCACGCGTTGAAGCCGGCTACGTTCAGCGTCGAGCCTGGCGAGCTCGCGGCGCTGCTCGGTCCGAGCGGCTCGGGCAAGAGCACGTTGCTCCTGTCGATCAGCCTGATCCTGGAGCCGAGCGCCGGGCGCATCGTGATGAACGGGCAGGAGGTCTACAACCACGGCTGGACCGGCATCGACGTGCGGCGCTTTCGCCGTGAGAACATCGGCTTCATTTTTCAGGCGCACAACCTGATTCCGTTCCTCACCGCACAGGAGAACGTTGCGTTGCCCATGTATCTCATCGGCGTGCGTCGGCGCGACGCCGCGCGCCGCGCGCGCGAGCTGCTCGAGTACCTGGAGATCGGGCACCGCGCGACTTCGCTGCCGGCCAATCTCTCCGGGGGCGAGCAGCAGCGCGTCGCCATCGGCCGCGCGCTCGCGAACGAGCCGCCGCTCGTGCTCGCCGACGAGCCTACCGCAGCGCTCGACACCGACCGGGGGACCAAGGTGATGGGGCTGTTCAGGAAGATCGCACGCGAGCGCAACGCCGCGGTGATTACCGTGACTCACGACCGGCGCATGATCGAAGGCTTCGACACCGTGTACTACCTGAACGACGGGGTGCTCTCGCGCAACGCGCAGGAGGCCGTCGCGCATTGAGATCGGGGCGACATACCGAAGTGCGATCTCCGATAACGCGCTGCGCAAGGACTTGGCGGAGATGCTCCAAGTGCATCTGCGGAACATCGGGCGCTGTGACGCTTTCAGAGGCGTCGGTGTGATATCCGCGCTCCCGTCAGCCAGATAGCGGCACAGTGCAATATGATCACCGGAAACCGGTCTACGAAAAAATTCGAGGCAACCATCGTGCCGACGCTCCCGTCCCCCGACGGATCGGCGATCATGCGCCAAGGCTTCCGTCTCTTCTTCCCCGCGGCCGGGGTCTGGGCACTCGCCGCGGTGGCAATCTGGCTGGCGGCATTCCAGGGGCGCCTCTCCGTTCCAACCGGTTTCAGCGCCGTCGCATGGCACGCCCACGAGATGATCTTCGGGTTCGTCCCGGCGGTGATCGCCGGGTTCCTGCTCACCGCGATGCCGAACTGGACCGGTCGGCAGCCGATCCAGGGGCTGCCTTTGGCGACCCTCTTTGCACTTTGGGTCGCGGGTCGGGCTGCGGTGGGCACTTCCGCGCTGATCGGGACCGGCACCGCGGCCGCCCTCGATCTCGCTTTTCTTGCCGTGCTCTTCGGCACGGTGCTGCGCGAAATCGTCGCTGGCCGAAACTGGCGCAACCTTCCCATCACGCTCGTTCTCGCAGCGCTCTTTGCGGCCAACCTGTTGACCCACCTGGAGGCTGTCGGACTGTCGGCGACCGGGGCCATCGGGCAGCGTCTCGGGATCGCGCTGGTGGTCCTGCTGATCAGTCTGATCGGCGGCCGGATCGTTCCCAGCTTCACGCGGAACTGGCTACGGCTGCATGGCGCGACTCGGTTGCCGGCCGTGCACGGCATCCTCGATAGCGTGTCGATTGCGGTCCTGATCGCCGCTTTGGCGGGCTGGGTCGTGGCCCCGCAGACTTCCGCGAGCGCGATTGGCCTTCTATTGGCTGCGGTGCTCGCGTTCTTCCGTCTTGCGCGATGGCAGGGCCACCAAACGCTGACCGAACCACTGCTCTGGAGCCTGCATGTCGGATACGCGTGGGTGCCGATCGGGCTCCTTCTGCTCGGCGCGGCCGTTTTCCTACCGGACCTGCCGTCAACCGCCGGAATGCATGCGTTGACCGCGGGCGCGATCGGAGCGATGACGCTGGCGGTGATGACGCGTGCCACTCTCGGACACTCCGGCCGGGCCTTGACCGCGGACCGCTGGACCGTCGCGATCTACCTTTTCGTAGCCGCGGCGGCTGCAGTGCGCGTCGCCGCACCGATTCTTTCCGACGCCTACTTCCCGCTCTTGTGGGCTTCCGCGGCGGCGTGGATCGCCGCGTTCGGGATCTTCGTCATCCGCTACGGCCGTTTGGCGGCGTCGAGCGGCGCACACGCTGCATAGCAGGAATCGCCCCGTTTCATGCGTCTGCCCCGGCGTTTCCACCTGCCGATGGTCGGTCATCGCGTGCCAGCCGCGCGAATCGGCCGCGGTAGGCGACGTAGTAGAGCACCGGGATCACGACGAGCGTGAGCGCCGTGGAAACGAGTATCCCGAAGATGAGCGAGATCGCGAGCCCGTTGAAGATCGGGTCGTCGAGAATGAACATCGCGCCGATCATCGCAGCGAGACCGGTGAGCGCGATCGGCTTCGCCCGCGCCGCCGCCGACTGCATCACCGCGTCGCGGAACGGCACCCCCTCCTCGAGCCTCAGATTGGCGAAGTCGACGAGCAGGATCGAGTTTCGCACGATGATTCCGGCGAGCGCGATCATGCCGATCATCGAGGTCGCGGTGAAATTCGCCCCGAGCAGCGCGTGTCCGGGCATCACGCCGATGATGGTGAGCGGGATCGGCGCCATGATGACGAGCGGCACGAGGTAGGAGCGGAACTGCGCCACCACGAGGAGATAGATGAGGATGAGGCCCACGGCGTACGCGATTCCCATGTCGCGGAAGGTCTCGTAGGTCACCTGCCACTCGCCGTCCCACTTGATCGCGTACTCGCGGTACGGGTCCGAGGGTTGCCGGATGAAATACTCGCCGAGGACGCCGCCCTCTTCGAGCGGTTGACCCGCGATCTTGTCGCGCACCGCGAACATGCCGTAGAGGGGGCTGTCGACCCGACCGGCCTGGTCGGCGACCACGTACACCACCGGCAGGAGATCCTTGTGGTAGATCGGCCGATCGCGGTCGTTCTGCACGACGTTTACGAGCTCGGAAAGCGGGACCAGCGACTCGGCCGGGCCGCGGACGGTGAGCTTGAGGAAGTCGCCGATCTCCCCCTGGCGCTCCGGCGGCAGCGCGACCCGCACCGGCACCTCGTACTTCGACTGGCCGTCGTGGAGGGGCGTGACGTCGACCCCCGCTAGCCCCATGCGCATCGTCTCGACCACGTCCCGGCGGCTCACGCCCGCGAGCGCCGCCTTGCCCTGATCGACCTTGAGGACCAGCCGCGGCGCGGCGTCCTCGACCGAATCGTCGATGCCGACGAGCCCCGCGGTCTCGCCAAACGCCGCGCGGACCTTCTTGGCGACGCGGATGCGGCCGAGCTCGTCGGGACCATAGACCTCGGCGACGATCGGCGAGAGTACCGGCGGCCCCGGTGGCACCTCGACCACTTTCACATTGGCGCCCCAGCGGCGTGCGATCTCCTCGAGCTTCGGCCGCACGCTCTGGGCGATCTCGTGACTTTGCCGGTTCCGCTCGGCTTTATCGACGAGGTTCACCTGGAGGTCGCCGGCTTCCGAGAGATTCCGCAAGTAGTACTGGCGCACCAGGCCGTTGAAGTTGATCGGCGAGGCGAGGCCCGCGTACGCTTGATAGTCGGTGACTTCCGGAACGGTCGCGAGGTAGGCGCCCATATCGTGCAGCGCAGCGGCCGTGATCTCCACC
This sequence comes from Burkholderiales bacterium, assembly GCA_041617635.1. GTDB lineage: Bacteria > Pseudomonadota > Gammaproteobacteria > Burkholderiales > SG8-39 > JAABRB01. Next base: position 37,878 of record JBFJOO010000021.1, read on the forward strand.
GGCGTTCCCGCCGGCATGTCGACCACCACCTGGAACTCCGACTTGTTGTCGAAGGGCAGCATCTTGAGGACGACCAGCTGGACGCCCGCGAGCGAGACCGAGCCGAGAATCAGCGCGAATACCCCGGCGGCGAGCCACCACCGGTTGCGCGCCGCGCGTGCCGCGGTGAGGAACGGCCCAAGCAGTCGCTGGAAGAGCCGCTCGAGCCCACTGCCCGTTGCCTGATGGGCGGCGTGCTTCGGAAACAACCTCAGCGCGAGCCACGGTGTGACCGTCAACGCGATCGCGAGCGAGATCAACATCCCCATGCTCGCGTTGATGGGAATCGGGCTCATGTACGGGCCCATGAGGCCGGTGACGAAGGCCATCGGCAAGAGCGCGGCGATGACCGTGAAGGTCGCGAGGATGGTCGGTCCGCCCACCTCGTCCACGGCGCCGGGGATGATCCCGCTGAGCGGTCCCGACTCCATTGCCCTGCGGCGGTGGATGTTCTCGACGACGACGATCGCGTCGTCGACCAGGATGCCGATCGAGAAGATGAGCGCGAAGAGCGACACGCGGTTGAGCGTGAAGCCCCAGGCCCAGGAAGCGAAGAGCGTCGTTGCGAGCGTGAGCAGCACCGCGACGCCGACGATCAGCGACTCGCGCCGCCCGAGCGCAACGAACACGAGCACCACGACCGAAGCCGTCGCGAAGAGGAGCTTCTGGATAAGCTTCATCGCCTTGTCGTTGGCGGTGGCGCCGTAGTCGCGCGTCACCGTCACGCGCACGTCGTCCGGGATCACCGCGCCGCGCAGCTCCGCGACCCGCCGCAGCACCTGCTCGGCGACGTCGACCGCGTTCTCCCCCGGCTTTTTCGTCACCTGGACCGTCACAGCCGGCTGCTCGCCGCTCGTCCGGATGCGCTTCTTCTCCGCCGCCGGGCCGGTTCCGCTCCAGACGTAGCGCGCGGGCTGGTCGGGCCCGTCGATCACCTGCGCGACGTCCGCCACGAGCACCGGCCGCCGCTCCGACACGCCGACCACGAGCGCGCGCACGTCGGCGGCGGATTCGAGGTAGTTCCCGGTTTCGACCACGATCTCGCGGTTGTCCCGATACAGCTTGCCGCTGGGCCCCGCCACGTTGGCGAGCTGCAGGGCGTTGCGGACGTCGAGCGCCGACACCCCGTGGGCGTTCATCCGGTCCGCATCGAGCAGCACTCGCACGGCGCGCCCGGGCCCGCCGAGCGTCTGCACCTCGCGCGTGCCGGGAACGCGCTTGATCTCAACCTCGAGGGCGTGTGCGACGCGCTCGAGGTCATCGGCACCCCGGCTCAGGTCATCGCTCCAGAGCGTGAGCGTCACCACCGGAACGTCGTCGATGCCCTTGGGCTTGATGATCGGGTCGCCGACGCCGAGGGTCGGGCTGACCCAGTCGCGGTTCGAGTCGATCGTGTTGTAGAGGTGCACCAGCGCGTCGATCCGCGGCACGCCCACCTTGAACTGCACCGTGAGCACTGCCATCCCCGGGCGCGACACCGAGTACACGTGCTCGACGCCGCTCATCTGCGCGAGCACCTGCTCCGCAGGGGTGGCGACGAGCGTCTCCACGTCCCGCGCCGAGGCGCCCGGGAACGGGATGAAGACATTCGCCATCGTCACGTTGATCTGCGGCTCCTCCTCGCGCGGCGTCACCGCCACTGCGAAGAGGCCCAGCAGGAACGCGACGAGCGCGATGAGCGGCGTGAGCTGCGAGTCCTGGAAGAACCGCGCGATGCGTCCGGAGATGCCCATTGCCGCGCCCGCCTTTCAATCCGTGTCTGCGCCGATTCCGGCGCCGGGAACGACGATTGGTGTCATGCAAATCCGCCCTTCTGGATGAGGTCGCGCATCACCCCGTTCGCTCCATTCCTGCCTTGATCGGTTCCAGCGCGACGCGCTCGCCCGCCTTGAGGCCGGCGAGCACTTCCACGTACCGCTCGTCGCCGGCGGCGCCGAGTCGCACCTGGCGAAGGTGCGGAGCGCCCTGCTCGTCGACGACGTAGACTCCGGTGACCTCGCCGCGGCGGATCACCGCCTCGCGCGGCGCGAGCAACCGGGTTGCCTTGCCCACGACGAAGCGGGCGCGGGCATACACGCCGGGATACACGCCGCGCGCGTCCGAAGCGAGCTCCAGGCGGATGCGCGTGGTGTGGGTGCGGGGATCGGCCGAGGGCACGACGGTGAGCTGCTTCACCTCGAGCCATTTGCCGACCGCCGGCACTTCCACCCGCGCCTTCCCGATCGCCTGGATCGCGCCGACCTGCGCCTCGGGCACGTTCGCGACCACCCGCAGCGTGGTCGGATCGAAGCCCGTCATCAGCGGCTTGCCCGGGCTCGCCATCTCGCCCAGCTCCACGTGCCGCCCGGACACGATCCCGCTGTAGGGTGCGACGATGGTGGCGAAGCTGCGCTCGGTGGCGACCTGGCCGGCGCCCGCCAGCATGGCGGTGAGCCGCGCCTGCGCGGCCTTGTATTCGGCTTCGGCCTTGTCGAGTGCCGCCTGGCTGATGAACTTCTCCGCGAGGAGTTGCTTCGAACGCTCGTAGGTCGCTCGGGAGTTCCCCAGCGCGGCCTGCGCCTCGCGCACCTGTGCCTCGCTCGCCGCCACCGCCTGCGTTGCCGCGCGCTCGTCGATGCGCGCGATGACCTCGCCCTGCTTCACGTAGTCGCCCACGTCGAACCGGAGCTCGACGATGCGGCCCGCGATCTGCGCGGAGACCGTGGACTGGCGCACCGCCTCGGCAACCGCATCGGCCGAATAGGTGAGCTCGACCTCGCGCGGTTCGACGACCTCGGTGCGCAGCTCCGCCGCGCGGGAGGCCGGGCCCGTCTTCGGTTCGCTTTCCCCGCCGCAGCCGGCAAGTGCAACTGCGATCAACACTACCGCGAGCCGTCTCATAGCCTTCTCCTCAAGAGGGGTTGCTTCACCCAGCGCACGAGCGACTGTACTGCAGTTCCCGCGGCCCGCCTCAGCTATGGGCGACCCCTGCGGATCGAACACCCAACCGCCGCAGGACCGAGTCCAGCGGGCAGAGGCGGGTGAAGCCGCTCTGGAAGAGGTTCGCGCCGACGAAGGCGGTGAGCCACAGGAAATGCTGGCTCACGAAGAGCGGGCTTGCCTGAGCGCCGAGTGCGAGCGACAGCAGCACGACTGCTCCGGCGAAGATGCGGACTAACCTTTCGGTGGTCATACGATTTCTCCTTTCGGTTCTATCCCGGGACCTGCCCCGGTCGCGTAGCTTCGAGGAGCATCTTAGGCTTCCGGTGCCGCCCGCTCTGTGACCTTCATCCCCGAGCGGCCCCGGATCGACGCGAGGGGCCTGCAGGGGCGCAACCAGGCAGCTAGAATGCGGCAGCGCGTCCGTAACCTCAGTCACATCAAGGATTTCGCCGCGGCTTCGGCTCCTGCCGACCGACAATCGCCCTCCGATGCCCGAAATGAACGATCAGTCGCCGCTGCGCGCGCAGCTCGTCGAGCGCTTTCCGATGCTCGCCGGGCTGCCGCCCGAGCGTCTCGCGGAGCTGCTCGCCAAGTCGGAGCTGAGTCGCGCACCTGCGGGCAGCGTGCTGTTCGAGGCGAACCGGCCCTGCACCGGTTTCCCGCTCGTGCTCGAGGGCAGCATCCGCGTGACCATGCTTGCGCCGAGCGGCCGCGAGATCCTGCTGTATCGCGTGGAACCGGGCGAGAGCTGCATCCTGTCCGGCGGCTGCCTGCTCGGACACAGCGACTACACGGCAACCGGCATCGCCGAGAGCGACGCGACGATCCTGAGCATTCCGCCCACCCTGTTCCAGGAGCTGCTGCTTCGCCACGAACCGTTCCGCCAGTATGTGTTCGGCATGTACGGCGCGCGGCTCGCCGAGGTGATGCAGCTCGTGGAGGAGGTGGCGTTCCGCAGGCTCGACACGCGGCTCGCGCAGCTGCTCGTGCACCGCGGGCCGGTCATCACCGTCACGCACCAGGAGCTCGCCGACGATCTCGGCAGCGTGCGCGAGATCGTGAGCCGCCTGCTGCGCAGCTTCGAGGCGCGCGGCTGGGTGCGGCTCGAGCGTGAGCGCGTGACCGTGCTAGATCCGAAGTCGCTCGTCGCCTTCGCGCGCGACGTCGCCTGAACGCGCGTCGATGCACAAGCGACCGAAATTTCGCGAACTGCTCCAGCGCTCGTGTCACCCCGGCGCAGCGGCGTGAAGGGCGTCTCGCCTGCCGCCGCCCCCGGCCTCTACGCCAAGCTCGTGCTCGTCGCCGCGATCTGGGGCGGGCAGTACAGCGCCGGGCGCGTCCTCGCCGAGGCTCTGCCTTGGTTCACTAGCTCCGCGCTGCGCTTCATCGTTGCAACGGCGATCCTCGTCGCGCTCGCCTACACCTGGGAGGGCGGGCTGCCGCGCCTGGACGGACGACGCTTCGCGGCAATGCTCGCGCTCGCGTTCAGCGGCGTCTTCGTCTTCAACGTCTGCTTCTTCGCCGGAATGGAGCGCGTGCCGGCCGGGCGCGGCGCGCTCATCATGGCACTCAACCCCGTGATGACCGCGCTCGGTGCGCGGCTCGTGTTCGGCGAGCGCATGAGCCGGGTGCGGGTGTGCGGGATCGCGCTCGCAGTTGCCGGGGTGATCGTGGTCATCACCCGCGGCGAACTCGCCGCGCTCGCGCGCGGCGCCGTCGGGCTCGGGGAGCTGCTGCTGTTCGGCAGCGTGCTGGGGTGGGTGGCCTACACGCTCATGGGACGGGCGGTGCTCAAGGGCATGTCGCCGCTCGGTGCGACCACCTGGGCGTCGCTGCTCGGGATGCTCATGCTCGTCGTGTGCGCTGTGCTCGAACGGCCATGGGCGGCGCTCGCCGCGCTCCCGCCGAGCGGGTGGGGGGCGATCGCCTACCTCGGTGCGCTGGGGACGGTGGTCGCGTTCCTGTGGTTCTACCAGGGGGTACTGAGGATCGGCCCGGCGCGCGCCTCAGTGTTCCTCAGCTTCGTGCCGGTGTTCGGGGTCGTCTTCGCCGCGCTGGTGCTCGGCGAGCCGATCCTCGCCAGCATGATCGTCGGCGGAGCGATGGTGGTCGGCGGCGTCCTGCTCACGAACCGGCCGGAGCCGGGAAAACTCGCCGGCGTGGTGCGTTAGAGCCAACGAACGGGGCCGTCCAGGCGTTCACCGAACTGGTCGGCGGGATTGCGATGCTCGTTGCGACCGTCTGGGCAGCGGTGCACTAGGGGAAGGGTAGCTGCCCTGGAGTTTCTCGAGGACTGATATTGGATCGTCGGGGCGGCGAACACGACCGCAAGTTTGATGCCGATCAACGGCTGGAACGCAGGATCAAGTAGCATTTCTTCAAGATCGTACGCGGAGTTATCTATGCGACTCATGCCACATCGATCTCGCGGGAAAAACCTCATTGCGCTATTGACGCTGGTTGGGTTGGTGTCCATTGACCGCCTGGCAGGTGGAATTCTCGGCGGTGACGCGCAGCTATTCGCGTACGGAGATGGGATGCGCGGAGCAGGCGGCCTTGGGCTCCTCGCGGCGTTCGCCTTCGGCCATTGCGACACGCTCGACGGGCCGCTGATCAAGCTTGCGCGCAAGGCGCTCGAGACCGGGAACGTGAATCAAGTCCTGCCGTGGGTGCCCGCCGCGGACGAACCCGAGGTGCAGCATGCCTTCGAGCACGCACAGTCGGTGCGCAAGCTCGACAAGACGGCGCGTGAGCTCGCCGACCGGTTCTTCTTCGAGACGCTGGTGCGCGTGCATCGCGCATCCGAGGGCGCGCCGTACACGGGGCTCAAGTCAGCCGGTCTCGATCTCGGTCCGGCGGTGCCGGCCGCGGACCAAGCGCTCGAGGATGGTTCGATGGATGCAGTGGTGAAGCTGCTGACCGAAGCAATCAAGCGCGGGGTGCACGAGCACTACCACGCCGCCATGGAACGGAAGAAGTTCGACGTGAACGACGTGCGCGCCGGCCGGGAATATGTAGAAGCCTACGTCCCTTACGTCCATTACGTCGAGCGGTTGTGGGAAGCTGCGACCGGTGCTGCGCATGGGCATTTTCCAGACGGCGGGAGCGCTTCGGAGGCGCACGCTGGACATCACCACTGACCCGCGAGCGTTCTATCCGGGCGATGTGGTGGAGACTTGCGGAGAACGTCGGTTCAACGAGATGAAGACCGACGAGAACGTGAGGTTCCGGCGCTGCCGGGCCTACGACCTGATCGACAGATCCAGCATGTAGCGCAGGCACTCCTCGATCGCCGGCTCGGAGAGTTCCTCCCCCGCACGGGGTGCCAGAGTGAGCAGCACCGCGCCGTCGTCGGCCTTTGCGTCCATCGTCCCGATGTTGACGCATTCCCCGGAGGGGCACGCCCACGAGCTGCGCTTCCTGCACTCGGCCATCGCTTCCAGCACGCGCACCGCCTCGAGTGCGCCGTGCTCGCGACCCTCCAGGTACTCGATCCGGATCCTGAGTCCGCCATCTTGCTTCTCGACGTGGAGCTTCATGGATTCTCCGTGCGCGTGCGTAGCGGAGAATGCCAGGAGCACCACCACGCCCTTTCGAAGTATACGCGCGATACGTGTGTAGCCAGTTTCCTGCGTGCGTCGGCGTTGAATCGTCCGGAGACCGTGCGACCTCCTCCTGAAAGAAGTGGCCGGTTGCCGGCGCATCGCCACGTTGATCGGAATTTCCTGCACCGTAGAGGCTATCATCCGTAGATACTCTCGCGAGCGCGTGTTCCCCATGTATCCTGGAATCCTTGCGGCGATTGGCGCTGCCGTGCTGTTCGGCGCGAGCACGCCGCTCGCCAAACTGCTGGTCGGCGAGTTGCCGCCGGTCCTGCTTGCGGGACTGCTGTACCTCGGCAGCGGCATCGGGCTGCTCGGCTATCGGGCGCTGCGCCGCCGCGTCGCGCGGACGGAGGAGGCGCCGCTCGCGCGTGCCGATCTCCCGTGGCTCGCGGGTGCGATCGTCTGCGGAGGAATCGTGGGTCCGGTGCTGCTGATGTTCGGGCTGCGGGTGACGAGCGGCGCGTCGGCGTCGTTACTACTGAACCTCGAGGCGGTGTTCACTGCGGCGCTGGCGTGGTTCGTGTTCCGGGAGAACTTCGACCGCCGGATATTCCTCGGGATGGTGCTGATCGTGGCCGGCGGCGTGTTGCTTTCATGGCAGCCCGAGGGCGGGGTGTCGAGAACGACGTGGGGCGCGATGCTCGTTGCGGGTGCATGCCTGGCCTGGGGCATCGACAACAACCTCACGCGCAAGGTCGCGGCGAGCGACGCGGTGCAGATCGCCGGACTAAAGGGGCTCGTCGCGGGCGCGTTCAATACCGTGCTCGCGCTCGCGATCGGAGCATCGCTGCCGAGCTGGAACACGGCGCTCGCCGCCGGGCTGGTCGGGCTTGCCGGATACGGCGTGAGCCTTACCCTATTCGTCGTCGCATTGCGCCACCTGGGTACCGCGCGCACCGGCGCATATTTCTCGGTGGCGCCGTTCTTCGGCGCCGCGCTTGCGCTCTGGCTGCTCGACGAGCCGGCGGGCTGGGCGTTCTGGGCGGCCGCTTGCCTCATGGCCGCGGGCGTCTGGCTCCATCTCACGGAGCGGCACGACCATCTGCACGAGCACGAGCCGCTCACCCACACGCACCGTCACGTCCATGACGCGCATCACCAGCACGCGCACGGCCCCGACTGGGACGGCGTCGAGCCCCACACGCACGAGCACGCCCACGGGCGGCTCGTGCACCGGCATCCGCACTACCCGGACTTGCATCACCGGCATCGACATTAAAGTCCTCGAACGAGACCATCGGCGCCGGACGCCGGCCAGATTGGGCGGCTAGCGCAGCGAATGGTTCGTGAAGAGCGCGGCGGCGAGGAAGACGACCGCGCCGCCCTGGTGCGCGGCGCCGAGCGCAACCGGCACGGCGAGGAGCAGCGTGGTGATGCCGAGCGCGACCTGCAGGACGAGCACTGCAAGAAGTAGATCCGCTGCGAGTCGCGTCCGCGGCGAAACGTCTGCCCTGCGCACGCGCAGCCACAGCCACGGCACGAGCAGGGCGAGCGCCCACGCGCCGAGCCGGTGATCGAACTGCACGGTGGCCATGTTGTAGAAGAAATTCTGCCACCACGGCTCGATCATGAAGATTTCCGGCGGCACGACGTGACCGTGCATCAGCGGGAAGGTGTTGTACGCCTTGCCGGCGCGGATGCCGGCGACGAAACCGCCCGTCACCACCATGTAGCCGACGATCCCGGTGATCCACCAGCCCAGCCTGCGCACGCCGGCGGGCGCAACTTTGGTTGCCGGCCGCGGCGCGAGCAGGTCCATCGCGATCCATAGCATCGCGGCAAAGATCAGGAACGCGATCGCAAGGTGCGCGGTGAGGCGGAACTGGGAGACGCGGGGCTCGTCGATCAGTCCGCTCGCGACCATGTACCAACCCATCGCGCCCTGCAGACCCCCGAGCGCGAAGATGCCGGCAAGCTTCCACGCCAGCGGGCGGTTCAGCCGACCCCGCACCCAGAACCACACGAGCGGCACGAAGAAAAAGACGCCGATCAGGCGGCCGAGCAGGCGGTGGACGTACTCCCACCAGAAGATCCCCTTGAACTCGGCGAGGCTCATACCGCGGTTCACCTCACGGTACTCGGGCGTGAGCTTGTACTTGTCGAAGGCCTCCTGCCACGCAGCGTCGCTGAGCGGCGGCAGCGTGCCCACGATCGGCTGCCACTCGACGATCGAGAGCCCCGAGCGGGTGAGGCGGGTCACGCCGCCGACGACGACCATCACGAACACGAGCGTGCAGCAGAGGAGCAGCCACGCCGCGACCGCCCGCCGCCCGGGAGCCACGGATGCCGTGGCCGGCGCTCCGGCCGGCAATGCGAGAGAGGATTCCTGCGACACGTCGGTTGCGATGATCGGGTGGTCCAGTGACCGCGATTTTGACATGAATCAAATCGGAAGCCGGCGCTCCGGATAACTTAAGTCAAATCAAATTCTCGCCCGGGGAGGCTGGCGTAGATTCCGCCGGGAATTCATTCGGATTCGCGAACAACTGAAGTCCTGCAGAGGAGAGCGATCATGGCCGAGAACAACCCACCCACCGCGTACGAGGAAGTCCACGACGAGCCACCGCCGTTCATGCAGCAACTGCTCGACAACCCCTGGATCCTCCTGTTCCTCGGCGTGGTCGTGCCCACGGTGCTCTACCTCATCTGGGGAATCATGGAGATCGTGAGCGTACCGATCGCGCAATGAGCGCGCGCCGCAGCTGACGCATCGATGAGGGAGAAGAAACGATGAGCGCGATTCAGCCGCCGTCCAACCGGCTGTGGTGGAAGGAACCGATCGAGCGGGTGGAGATCACCTGGGTCTTGATCGCTTTCGTGTGGTGCATGTTCCTGTTCTTCATGATGCCGTACTGGCACGTGTTCGGTAAGCAGAACCTCGCGAACGAGGCGTACCGGAACACTCCGGAGAAGTACGCGGTGAAGGTGCAGGAGATGATCGACAAGTACAAGGTTCGCGAGATGACGGGCCTGAACGACGTGAAGATTCCGGTGGTCAGGCCGCCCGCCGGCAGCGACGTGTACCTGATCGCGCGCCTCTGGCAGTGGGAACCGATCCTCGAGCTCGAGGAAGGGCAGACCTACCGGCTGCACCTGATGTCGATGGACTGGCTGCATGGCTTCTCGCTGCAGCCGGAGAACATCAACATCCAGGTGCACCCCAACTACGAGCATGTTCTGACCGTGCAGCCGACCAAGCCCGGCACGTACTCCATCATCTGCAACGAGTACTGCGGTCTCAACCATCACACGATGGTGAGCAAGCTGTTCGTCACCAAGAAGCAATAGGGGAGCGGCGACCATGGCCATCAATCGTATGTTCCGCACTTGCCCGACGACGGGCCTGAAGTTCCACGAGCCGGCCGAGGCGCTGATACGCTGGAACGCCGTCATCGGCGTCGTCGCGCTGCTCGTCGGGGGGATCCTGGCGCTGCTGGTGACCCTCACGCGTTGGCAAGTCGTGCATCTGCTCCCGCCGGACCTGTACTACATGGTGCTGACCGGCCACGGTCTCAACATGCTGGTCTTCTGGATCATCTTCTTCGAGATCGCGGTGCTCTATTTCGCGGGCTCGACGCTGCTCGGCTGCCGGCTCGCCACGCCCAGACTGGCGTGGGCGGGCTTCTGGATGATGGTGGTCGGCATGATCATGAACAACTACTCGGTGTTCGTCCGCGGCGATTCCAGCGTGATGTTCACCTCATACGCCCCGATGGGCGCTCACTGGAGCTTCTACCTCGGTCTGATCCTGTTCGCGGTCGGGGCGCTGATCGGCTGCTTCGTCTTCTTCGGCACGCTGGTCATCGGCAAGGCCGAGCGCACGTACAACGGATCGGTGCCCCTGGTCACGTTCGGCGCGGTCACGGCGGCGATCATCGCGGTTTTCACCATCGCTTCGGGCGCGATCATCCTCATCCCGACTTTCTTGTGGTCGATCGGAATGGTGCCCAACATCGACTCGCTCATGTATCGCCACATCTGGTGGGCGTTCGGGCACAGCTCGCAGCAGATCAACGTGTCGGCGCAAGTCGCGGTCTGGTACGCCGGCGCGGCCATCCTGTTCGGGGCGAAGCCGATGAGCGAGAAGGTGAGCCGCACGGCGTTTCTGCTCTACATCCTGTTCATCACGATCGCGAGCGCGCACCACCTGCTCGTGGACCCGGGCCTCACGTCCAAGTGGAAGATCCTGAACACCAGCTACGCGTTCTATCTCGCGGTGCTCGCGTCGATGGTGCATGGGCTGACCGTGCCGGGCTCGATCGAGGTCGCGCAGCGTGCCAAGGGATTCAACAAGGGGCTATTCGAGTGGCTGCGCAAGGCACCTTGGGGGAACCCGGCGTTCTCATCGATCTTCATCAGCATCATCGGGTTCGGTTTTCTCGGCGGCATCTCGGGCGTGATCCTGGGCACCGAGCAGCTGAACATCATCATGCACAACACGCTCTACGTGCCGGGCCATTTCCACGCGACCGTCGTGATCGGAACGACGATGGCCTTCATGGGGATCACGTACTTCCTGATCCCGGTGCTCTTCCGCCGCGAGATGGCGTTTCCCGGGGTGGCGAAATGGCAGCCCTACGTGTTCGGGCTCGGCATGACGGTGTTCGTGCTCTTCATGATGGGCGCCGGAACGCTCGGCGTGCCGCGACGCCACTGGGACGTCAGCTTCTCCGGGAACCCGCTCGGTTTCGAGTTCCCCGGCACGGCATGGCTCATGATCGGGCTCTTCGCGATCGGCGGGCTGCTCGCGGTCGTCGGCGGAGCGATGTTCCTCCTCGTGACCGTCTACTCGGTGTTCCTGGGCAAGAAGATCGAGACGCCGGGCTTCGGGTTCGTGCGTGCACGGGACGGCGTGGCGGCGGTTCCCGCGGCGCCGGTGGCGGCCTCGCTCACCGGCACGGGCAGCGCGACGCACGTCAAGTCGGCCTCGGGAACCTTCGTGCTCGCACTCGTGTTCCTCGTCGCCTTCGTGCTCTACTACTTCATCAACTGGAAGTATCTGTCCACCGTCTGGCCGCTGAAGTGACGCCGCGAGAGCGGCGTCATCCCCGCGAAAGCGGGGATCCAGGACGGAGCCCGGC